>JAZUFR010000014.1:0-56067 GCA_045640825.1 Bacteroidaceae bacterium | reverse complement strand
GTATGCTTTCAGCTCTGGGGTATGACAGATTGGAAGAACTGGCAAAGGATAAGCAGTTCATCGAGAAGATGAATGCTGTTTATGACAAGTTCCGCGCGTATGTTGACTGCGAACCTGACCGCTCACGTCCATCGGTCGCATATTTCTGCATGGAATATGGCCTGACCCATGTCCTCAAGATATATTCAGGCGGTCTTGGAGTACTTGCCGGTGACTATCTGAAAGAGGCCAGTGACAGCAATGTAGATATGGTTGCCGTAGGTTTCCTGTATCGTCATGGCTACTTTACACAGTCTCTGTCCATGGATGGCCAGCAGATTGCCAATTACGAGGCCCAGGACTTTAACTCACTCCCAATTGAGCGAGTTTATGACAAGGATGGCAAGCCACTCATTGTTCCTGTTCCTTATATCAACTATACCGTTTACGCATCTATCTGGCGCGTAAACGTAGGTAGGGTTCCATTGTATCTGCTCGATACCGATAATGACCTGAACAGCGAGTTTGACCGTCCAATCACATCACAGCTCTACGGTGGTGACTGGGAGAACCGTCTTAAGCAGGAGATCCTGCTGGGTATTGGCGGTATGCTCACCCTGGAGGCTCTTGGCATTGAGAAGAATATCTATCACTGCAACGAGGGTCATGCTGCACTGTGCAACCTGTACAGGCTTGCTTCTTATGTAAAGAAGGGCATGACATTCAACCAGGCAATGGAGATTGTTCGCGCTACAGGTCTGTACACAGTACATACTCCTGTACCTGCAGGTCATGACTACTTTGATGAGGGCCTGTTTGGAAAGTATATGAGCGGTTATGCACAGCAGCTTGGTATTTCATGGGCTGAGCTCATGGATATGGGACGCACCAACCCAGGCGATGCAGGCGAGCGTTTCTGCATGTCCACATTTGCATGCAATACCTGCCAGGAGGTTAACGGTGTAAGCTGGCTCCACGGTGAGGTTTCAAAGAAGATGTTCTCCGGAATATGGAAGGGCTACTATCCAGAGGAGAGCCACGTAGGTTATGTTACCAACGGTGTACACATGCCAACATGGGCAGCATCGGAATGGATGAAACTCTACGACAAGAGTTTTGATGCCGATTTCCTGTCTGATCAGTCAAATGAGAAGAAATGGGAGGCTATCTATAAGGTTGCCGATAAGGATGTATGGGATCTCCACCTTGGTCTTAAGAACAAGCTGGTGGATTACATCCGTACACAGTTCCGCGATACATGGCTCAAGAACCAGGGTGATCCTTCACGCATTGTTTCACTCATGCAGAAGATCAATCCAAATGCTCTGATCATTGGTTTTGGCCGCCGTTTTGCTACTTACAAGCGTGCTCACCTGCTGTTTACAGATCTGGACCGTCTGGCCAAGATTGTAAACAACCCTGAGTATCCTGTACAGTTCCTGTTTACAGGTAAGGCTCACCCACATGATGGTGCCGGTCAGGGTCTTATCAAGCAGATCATAGAGATCTCACGCCGTCCTGAGTTCCTGGGTAAGGTTATCTTCCTTGAGAACTATGACATGCATTTGGCCAAGAGACTTATCTCTGGTGTAGATATCTGGCTGAACACTCCTACACGTCCTCTGGAGGCATCGGGTACATCGGGCGAGAAGGCTCTGATGAACGGTGTAGTTAACTTCTCAGTTCTTGACGGTTGGTGGTATGAGGGTTACCGTAAGGGTGCCGGCTGGGCTCTGACAGACAAACGTACCTACCAGAACCAGGGCTATCAGGACCAGCTGGATGCTGCTACTATCTACAGCCTGCTCGAGAATGAGATTATTCCTCTGTACTATCAGAGAAACGAGGAGGGTGTGGCCGATAAGTGGGTTGCTACAATGAAGAACTCTATTGCTCAGATTGCTCCTCACTATACAATGAAGCGTCAGCTCGATGACTATTACAGCAAGTTCTACTGCAAGATGGCTGAGCGTGCTGCTGAGCTCAAGGCTAATAACTGTGCCAAGGCTAAGGAGATTGCTACCTGGAAGGAGACTGTTGCTGAGCGTTGGGATTCAATTGAGGTTGTGAGCTCATCAAAGAGCGATGCTCTCAAGGCTGGTACTATTGTAAGCGGTGAGCGTTACCAGGTTGAATACGTTATAGACGAGAAGGGTCTGGACGATGCAGTTGGCGTAGAGATGGTTGTAATAAAGAACGTGGACGGCGTGGACAAGGTTGAGGCTGTAAGGCCACTCGAGCTGGTTAAGCGTGAGGGTAACCTTTACACATTCCAGGGCATTGTAACCAATGATTTTGCCGGTTCATACAAGATCTGCTACAGAATGTTTCCAAAGAATGCAGAGCTGCCTCACAGACAGGATTTCTGTTATGTAAAGTGGTTTATGTAATCCTTAAGGCAATAAATAAAAGCAGGGTCTCTCTTGGAGGGACCCTGTTTTTTATTGTTGTGCTATGTAAAAACCTTATTCAATTACGCCGGAGCCAATCATCTCGTCATCGGGAGTATACCATACGGCAAACTGGCCGGGGGTAATTCCGCGCTGCGGCTCTCTAAAAATCATGTAGATACCACTAGGACGCTGAATGAGCCATGCATCCTGAAGTGGCTGGCGGTAACGTATGCGTACACGGTATGGCCTGATCTCTCCATCCTTCATTTTAAGGTCCGTGCGTATCCAGTGTTCCTGTCCAGGAGCAATCCTCAGACAGCTGCGTGACAGGCCGGGGTGGGTGTGGGTGTGTCCTGCATAGACGGTATTGGTCTCCAGGTCTGTGCCTATTACAAACAGGGAACCGTCGTGACCTCCCACATTGAGTCCATGGCGCTGACCAATGGTAAAGAACTGCGCACCCTGGTGCGTGCCTATGATCTTGCCCCATGGGTTTGCTTTCCACCTGGTTTTCTTTATGTGCTTGTGTCCTGAACGGTATGTCTCTGTTATGAATTTTATGCCCTGGTATGTAACCGGACGGGAAAGTTCCATGAGCGTTTCATCGGACAAAAGGGCCATCTTTTCTGGGTCGTAACTGTTTGAACAGAGTGCACCTGTACATTTGTCCTCGCTTATGTAACCGGTTAGCATCTGAGCCTGAGTACCATCGGCAGTGATTGAACTCAGCGTGCTGCACATGAACTGATAGTGCGCATTGTTTTCGTAATATGCAGGATAAACCTCTACAATCTGACCCTCACGGCTCTTGAGCTGCTGCTTGAGGAATTCCGGCATGTCAACCTTTCCCACAAAACATATTCCCTGAGAGTCTTTTTTTGTGGCCGATGCCAGGCCAGCTTGGGCAGCAATCCTGCGTACCTCTGGTTTGAGCAGATGACCAATAGGGAACATGGCACGTGAGAGCTGCTCCTGGTTGAGCTGACACAGAAAGTAGCTCTGGTCCTTGCCCGGATCTGTGCCCTCCAGGATGCGGTAGATGGTGTTACCATCGGGCCCGGTTATCTGCTCCTTGCGGCAGTAATGACCGGTTGCAACCATATCGGCCCCTAGTTTAAGGGCCTGTTCCATGAAAGCGTCGAACTTTATCTCGCGGTTACAGAGTACGTCGGGGTTTGGTGTGCGGCCCGCTGCGTATTCGCTGAACATGTAGTCAACTACGCGCTTGCGGTACTCCTCACTAAGATCAACAAAATGGAACGGTATGCCTATTTTCTTGGCTACCATTTCGGCAACAATGCGGTCCTCCTCCCACTCGCAGTCGCCGTGGAGGGTGCCCTCGGTGTCGTGCCAGTTCTGCATGAACATGGCAAATACGTCATAGCCCTGCTCCTTTAACAGGAGAGCAGCCACGCTGGAATCAACACCGCCGGAGAGTCCTATGCATATTTTCATACCGCAAAGGTACTGCAAGCCTTGGACACTCTTGCGGAATTTTGCTATTTTTGTGAGTATGAAACTGATTAGCTGGAACGTTAACGGCCTGCGCGCCGTGTGTGGCAAGGGTTTTGCCAATATATTCAGCGATTTTGACGCTGACTTTGTGTGCCTTCAGGAAACCAAACTTCAAGCCGGACAGATAGACCTGGAGTTCTTGGGCTACCATTCCTACTGGAACTATGCCGATAAAAAGGGGTACTCCGGAACGGTTATCTACACCCGCCAGGAACCAGTTAATGTTACTTATGGAATAGGCGTGGATGAGTTTGACCATGAGGGCAGGGTGGTTACCCTGGAAATGCAGGATTTCTATCTAGTGAACGTGTATGTTCCCAATTCCCAGAATGAGCTTAAAAGGCTTGACTGGCGCATGCAGTGGGAGGATGAGTTCCGCAAGTATGTAAGCTCGCTGGCAGAGAAGAAGGGCGTGGTTATTTGCGGCGATATGAACGTGGCTCACAATGAGATAGATTTGGCTAATCCATCCACAAACCATTTCAGTGCAGGCTTTTCCGATGAGGAACGCGCCAAGATGACGGAGCTTCAGGCTGCCGGATTCATAGATTCATGGCGCATGCAGCATCCTGACGAGGTAAAGTACTCGTGGTGGTCATACCGCATGCAGGCCCGTTCCCGCAACGTGGGCTGGAGAATTGACTATTTCCTGGTATCGGAATCCATGCGTGACCGCATACTCTCCACAGATATCCACAATCAGATTGAGGGCTCCGACCACTGTCCCGTAGAGCTCGTGCTGGAGTAGTGTTTCTAAATACCACCGCACCTGCTAATGTGTTTGATCGTGGAGTATACCCCTTTCGGGGGCTCCGCTCCACTGCGGTCCCGGAGGGCCGCCTTGTTCGCGTGAGCGAACTAAAACAAGGTCCACATGCTCCATATGCAAAAAAAGACCGCCTATGGCGACTCTTTTTAACTGCGGTCCCGTAGGGCCGCCTTGTTCGCGTGAGCGAACTAAAACAAGGTCCACATGCTCCATATGCAAAAAAGAGCCGCATAAGCGACTCTTTTTTGCATGTGGAGCATACGAGACTCGAACTCGTCACCTCTTGACTGCCAGTCAAACGCTCTAGCCAGATGAGCTAATGCCCCAGTGATTACGGGCACAAAGTTAGACAATAGGATTGGATTTTCACTATATTCGCAGAAGTTTTTTCAGTACTCATGGCCAAGCAACTTGCAGAAAAGATAATTTTGGGCATAGACCCGGGCACAAACCTCATGGGTTATGGCGTTCTTAAAGTTGAAGGAGGTAAGCCTTCAATAGTTGCCATGGGAGTGATAGACTTGCGCAAGGAGGGCGATATGTACCTCAAGCTGGGACATATTTTCCAGCGGGTAAACGGTATAATAGACTCGTTCCTGCCCGATGAAATGGCCATTGAGGCTCCGTTCTTTGGCAAGAATGTACAGTCCATGCTCAAACTTGGCCGCGCACAGGGAGTAGCAATTGCGGCGGCAATAAATCACAGCGTGCCTATTACCGAGTATGCACCTCTTAAGATCAAGATGGCTATTACAGGAAATGGTAGTGCCAGCAAGGAGCAGGTGGCTGGAATGCTGCAGCACATACTTAAAATCAATCCAGACGAGATGCCCAAATTCCTTGATGCGACCGATGCCCTTGGCGCCGCATACTGCCATTATCTGCAGATGAGCCGTCCGGATACCGGTGTAAAAGGGCCCAAAAGCTGGAAAGATTTTGTGCGGAGTAATCCTGGAAAGGTTTCTACTCGTAAGACAGGTGGAGCCGAACCTGTTGATAAAAATCCATGATACTGGCGGGGTGGCTTTCCAATATTTTGTACCTTTGCCGCCAGTTAACAAAATAAACAACAAATCAGACAATTCCCTTATGGATTCCAGCAGTTCTTTCCTGGTCTTTTGCGGTACAAACACCATGTACCTGGCCAAAGAGATATGCGATTATCTTAAATGCCCGCTCGGTCAGATGAACATAGCTCATTTTGCCGACGGCGAATTTGCAGTTTCTTACGAGGAATCAATACGTGGTAAGGACGTATTCCTGGTTCAGTCTACATTCCCCTCATCGGACAATCTCATGGAGCTTCTGCTTATGATTGATGCAGCCAAAAGGGCATCGGCCAAATCTGTAAATGCGGTAATCCCGTATTTTGGATGGGCCAGACAGGACCGCAAGGACAAGCCACGTGTTTCTATTGGCGCCAAGCTTGTGGCCGATATGCTGAGCACAGCCGGTATTGACCGCGTGGTAACCATGGACCTCCATGCAGACCAGATCCAGGGCTTCTTTGATGTACCTGTTGATCACATGTATGCATCGGTCGTATTCATGAAATATATTCAGAGCCTTAAGCTCGACGAACTGGTTATGGCTGCCCCTGATGTTGGCGGCAGTAAGCGTGCCAGTGCATACGCCAAGTTCCTGAACGTACCTCTGGTACTTTGCCAGAAAACCCGCTCAAGAGCCAACGTGGTAGATGAAATCCGCATTATTGGCGATGTTCAGGGCAAGAACGTGATTATTGTAGATGACATTGTAGATACAGCCGGAACAATTTGCAAGGCTGGCGACGTTATGATGGATGCTGGTGCCAAGTCTGTACGCGCCATTGCATCACACTGTGTTATGTCGGGCGACGCTCCTGTACGCGTAGATAACTCACAGCTTGAGGAGATTGTGTTTACCAACAGTATTCCTTACCGTAACCCAATCCCCTGCAAGAAGCTCAAGCAGGTATCTATTGCACAGATGTTTGCAGAGACAATCCGCAGAATCATAGAGAACGAATCCATTAGCTCACAGTACATTATCAAGTAATACTGCATGAAGAAACTGTTATACTTTGTTCTGGCATGCGTGCTCCTGACCGCTTGCTCTGGCTCCGGAAGCTACATCATCAAGGGTCATGTTGAGGGAGTACCAAACGGTTCGACCGTAACACTTAACGTAATCATGTACAACAGCCTGCTCCCATTGGACTCTGCAGTTGTACGTAACGGTAATTTTACCATCAAGGGTAAGACCGATACCTGCGAGGTTGCCATCCTGGCTATCCAGAATGACAGCGTTATGGCTGCCTGCCAGTTCTTCCTGGAGGAGGGTACCATAGTTGCAGAATTTGATGCAGAAGGTGGTCAGAAACTCTCCGGTACACCAAACAACGATGCTTATCAGGAGTTTTATGACTTTACGGATGTCCTTAACCAGGAGGCCGAGGAACTTGAGGACAAGATCCGCATGACTGTGGCATCGGACGGTGACTGTACAACACTGTATGCTCAGATGGGTGATCTCCAGGATCGCTTTAAGGCACTTCTTGCCAACAGTATCTGTTCACATGCCGACAAGTATTATGCTTACCGTCAGCTCATTGAGAATTACTCTATGTATGAGCCCGATGAGATTGCCGTAATGCTGGATGCTCTTGTGCCTGCGTTTGGTAAGGACGAGATATTCATGCAGCTCAGTGAGATGACTTACGCTCAGCTTGCTACAAGCCTGGGACGTCCTTATATAGATTTTGAGGCTGGTCTGCTGGACAAGTCCGGAAACTATGACAAGAAGGTAAAGCTCTCTGACTATGTAAGCAAGAACAAGGTTGTATTCCTGGATTTCTGGGCAAGCTGGTGCGGTCCATGCATGAACGAGGTTCCAAACCTGCAGGCTGCCTACAAGAAATATCACTCAAAAGGTTTTGAGATTGTAAGCGTATCTCTGGACGATGATCCAGCAGACTGGAAAGAAGCTCTCCAGAAGAATAACATGAACTGGATCCAGTTGTGGAATGCCGATGAGGATGAGCTGGAGAACTCAGCTGCTGTAAAGTATTCCATTACCGCAATCCCAAGCACCTTCCTGATAGATGCCGATGGCACAATCATTGGCCGCAACCTCCGCGAGAACGAGCTTGAGGATGCTCTAGAGGATTATTTCTCAGGTAAGTAAACCAACTTTACCACTATGTATAAAGCCGCAGTTCAGTCTGCGGCTTTTTTATTTGCCCTTGCGGTCGTGGCTGGCAAATATGTTGGCCAGGATTGTGCCCGAGATACTGTGCCAGGCGCATGATATGGCACATGGGACAACAGCCAGAGGGTTGGTTGCCATAAAGAATGTAGTGGCCAGGTTTGTACCAAGTCCGGCATTTTGCATACCTACTTCTATACTTAGAGTACGTTTCTTGGCAGTAGAGAAATGGAAAACACTTCCGGCCAGGAATCCCAGCAGATAACCGGTGCAGTTGTGGCAGAATACAATGACGAATGTAAACAGGAACAGGGTAAGGCCGTTTTCTACCAGTGGATCGTGGACGGTGGTAACCACGCCACCTACTATGATTGCCAGGCAGGTTACACTTACACCGGGCATGCATGCCTGAAAGTCCTTGAATACCTCCTTGTGGCCAAGCCAGAGGTTGAGCATGAATCCTATTGCTATAGGTATGATGGTAACAATAAGAATCTGCTTGAACATGCCGATTGCGTCTACATCGACCTTGGCACCGGCAAGCCAGAGAACGAGCAGGGGTGTCATTACAGGAGCCAGCAGTGTAGAAACGCAGGTCATACCCACGGAATAGGCTACATCGCCCTTGCAGAGGAATGACATTATATTGCTGGATACACCACCGGGGCAGCATCCAACCAGCACTATTCCAATGGTAATAGCTGTGGAATAGGGTGCAAGGGCAGGTATTCTGGTGAATGCCCAGGCCAGAGTGAATGCAACCAGCGGCATTATTGTAAACTGAGCAACGGTTCCAATCAGTATGTCAACAGGGCGTTTGGCCAGCATCCTGAAATCATTTGGGGTGAGTGTAAGACCCATGGTCAGCATGATTATTCCCAGGATAATGGTCTGGGTGTTACCCTTAACCCAAACAAAAAGCTGTGGAAAAAAGAACGTGATGACTGCGGTTGCAATCACAAACACACTTGCGCGGTTGCTCAGCATGCTGCTGATGGTTTTTAAGAGCTTTAGCATATTGTTCTTGTAATTATTCTGCAAAAATAGACAATCATGGTTCAACCGTAGCTGTCCTTTTATGTATTTGTGTGATTGTTTGCAGTAATACGGACAGTATTATAAGGGTAATGCCGCACCAAAAACTAAAGTTGAGTTCCTTGGATTCGTGGAATATAATCATAGCCAGCGTAATTGTATAGACCGGCTCAAGGTTGTAACTCAGGTTTACGGTGAATACGGGGATTTCCTTAAGTGCCTGGAGGTGAAGCAGGAAGAACAGTACTGTAAAGACCGATGCAAACAACAACAGTAATACCATATCCCTTGGGCTTGGAACAATCTGTACATTTGGGAATATCCAGGCATAGAGTGGGGTGAGCAGCAACAATACTATGCTGCCGCCAAGCAACTCATACAGAAGCATGTGGCTGCTGTTAATAGTGGTTGTGGTCTGTACACTCTTGCTGCTGATAGAGAATAACACGTACATTATGGAAGACAGTACACCAATGCCTATTCCCAACCTGTGGCGTGTGTCAAATCCAAAGATCAGAGCTATTCCTAATGCGGTGAGCATGCCCAGAAGCATCTCTCTCCACGATGGTTTGTGCCTATGGATTATGGGTTCAATGATTGCAGTAAGGAACCCTACAAGTGCAAAACATACGGCTCCTATGGATACGTTTGCAGCCTTTATACTGCCATAGTAAAACACCCAATGTATGCTGAGCAGTACTCCGCAGCCCATTGCCCTGAGAACCTGACTGCGCTCGTGTCTTTTGAGCTTTCTTCCTGCGGCCAGTATGAGAGCCAGGATTATAGAGCCCAGGATTACACGCATGCATACCAATGGCAGTTCCCCAACCGATATCAGGCGCCCAAAAATGCCCGTGCCACCGGCAATCAGGATTGCCAGATGGAGGCGCAGGTATGCATGGGCCTTGGTTCCTATTCTGATTCCCATAATATCCGTGCTGTTTTATACAGACCTCAAAGGTACAGACAAAAAGGTTTACCATTGCGGTGTTTGTCCGGATATTACACAGAAGGCTCGGGAAGAGGACCTTACTTTGCATGAGATATGGAAAAGTATACAATAAGATTGGAAAAGGTAAGCGAGCAGCATGATGTTGAGGCGCTTACACGTGAGTCGTTCTGGAACGTATATCGTCCGGGCTGCCTGGAGCATTATGTGCTGCATTGCCTGAGGACTGATCCGGCATTTGTCCCGGAACTGAACTTTGTAATGGAACTCAATGGCCGTCTTATAGGCCAGTGCATCTGCATGAGAGCCGAACTCATAGCCAAAAGCGGTTATAAGGTGCCAATCATGACATTGGGACCTATTGGCATCCATCCTGATTACAAGCGGAAAGGATACGGCAAGGCTCTTTTGGATTATACGCTGGAAAAGGCAACACAGATGGGATTTGGTGCAGTCTGTTTTGAGGGGAATATAGATTTCTATGGAAAGAGTGGTTTTGATTTTGCAAGTCGCTATGGTATTGGTTATCATGGACTTCCCGATACAGAAGACCAATCATTCTTTCTCTGCAGAGAACTCATTCCAGGCTATCTGGAGATGGCTGGAAAAGAGGCCTGTACCAAGGCTGCAGATGCAGCGGAGTTGTTGGAGCACGGAAAATACTGGGCTGAGTATGCTACTCCACAGGGCTATTTTGTGGATGAATCCAAGGCCGATGAGTTTGATGCCCAGTTCCCGCCCAAAGAAAAGCTCAAGCTGCCTGGTCAGCTGTGGTAATGCTATTTGCATTACATTTGCGTTATGACACAGTTCCTATCCAGATTACCGGAGGCAAGCCTAAGACCATACATTAAGGTGTATTTCTGGGGCTATGACTGCAATGCACCCAAGGTGCAGCGCATAGTGCCCAATGGTGAGATGGGACTGTGTTTCTACCGCTCCAATCCTGTTATTTATGACGGGGTGGGGAGCGTGGACAGCTGCCTTTCGGGACAGAGTCTGCACTATCAGGACATTATCTCCACAGACGGAAAGATAGAGATTGTAGGCGCAGAGTTTACCACGCTCGGGGCGTGCCTGTTCTTTAAGACCCCATTGCAGGAATACTTTGGAAAGACAGTGCAACTCACTGATTTACAGGATAGGGAGCTGGCAGAACTGGAGGATGGGATAATGCTTACCCCTGGCGCAGATGACTGTTTTGACCTTATGGATACTTTCTTCCTTAACAGACTCCAGGTATCCAGGACCGATGCCTTGAACCTGCGCAGGCTGCAGCGTGCGCTTGCGTACGGCATGCATAATGCTGTCTGTACAGACATGGAACAACTTGCTCAGGAAGCCTGTCTGAGCCAACGTCATTTTACCAGGCTTTTCTCCAGTATGGCAGGCCTTACTCCCAAAGACTATTTACGCCTGCAACGATACAGGACTGCTCTCCATGCATTAAAACAACCAGGTGCCACCATAACTCGGGTTGCGCTGGACTGCGGCTACTATGACCACTCACACCTTACGCATGAGTTCCGTACAATAAGTGGTCTTAATCCAGCACAACTGTTGCAGGTATCTCAGAATGATGCCGATACTTTTGGTTGGCGCATCTGATATGCTTCCCTTAACGGAAAGCAGTTATCACTTTACCAGAGATTCGTTGTAGTTAAAACGAACACCCTGCCAGGTTACGCGACGGTTTAATCCGCCCGATACCTTCTCTCCAACAATCTTGCCGTCGAGCACGCCCTGGGCTATGGTGAGCAGGTCAAACACACGTTTTGATGTTTCGGCGTTCTCGCCATCAAAATGACCCGGAAGCATGTAGTAGATCTGCTGACGGTTCATGACGTCGAGCATCTCCTTTGCTGTATTTATGAATGTAGAGATTGTGCCGTTCATGAGCAGGTTGGTGCTTCCAAATGCATCGCCGCTCAGGGCTATGTGGTTCTGTGGGTCCAGGAATGTTACGGAATCGGGCGTATGTCCAGGGGTATAGAGCGCCTCTATCTTGCGGTCGCCAAGGTCAAAAATCTGATGGTTCTCAATGTAGTTTATCTTGCCCTGGTAGTTGCGTGGAGGATTAACGCCATCGGCCTTTGTAATCCATATCTCATCAAACCACTTGACGGAACCTGCATGGTCGCCGTGCAGATGGGTGAGCAGGCAGGACACAGGTTTTTTTGTTATGCCGGCCACAATCTTATCCAGGTTGTCAATACGTGTTCCGGTGTCTATGAGCAGAGCCTTGTTGCTACCTTCTACAATGTAGATGGATTCATTGTACATCTGGTGGCCGTTTCCAATCCACAGATGGTCGTTGATCTGGTGGATAACCACATCCGGGCCTTCATACACTAGTGGATAATCGGGCATTTTTATAGTAAGGATCTTGGACTCATCTACCTGCTGTTCAAGGGCCGATGCCTCACTTGCAGGACTGCCCTGCAGCACTTTGGCAAGTCCGGGAACCTCTCCGAATAAAGCCATGCCGGCAGCGGCAGCACCCATTCTCTTTAACGCACTTCTTCTGGAAATCTTCTGCTCCATATAAATTGACTGTTCTTCTGATTAGTAATATTATCCACAAATATAACGATTACTTTGAAAAACGCACAGTGCCGTTGCTTAATGTTCCTGAAAGGCACTCATAGCTACGCTATGTTATACTATATTTTGGAAGAAAAGCAGTACTTTTGCAGCCATGAAGAACTGTTTTGAAATGAATTTTGAAGGTATAATACTTGGTCTGGGTGTGTTCCTGTGCATTGGAATATTTCATCCAATCGTAATAAAAAGCGAGTACCACTTTGGCGTAAAGTGCTGGCCCGCTTTCCTCATACTGGGAATAGGCGGATGCGTACTCTCCCTGTTCATTGAGAATATATACGCAAACGTTATGCTGGGCGTGTTCAGCTTTTCCTGTTTCTGGAGCGTGCTGGAACTCTTTGAGCAGCGCAAGCGCGTGCGCAAGGGCTGGTTCCCAAAGAATCCCAAGAGAAAAGAGGAATAACCAATAACACCATCATTATTTTTGGATATCCTTTGCAATCATAAAATAAGTATATATTTTTGAGCCAATATTTTAACTACTTATATTATGGCAAACAAATACGCAGGTACCCAGACCGAAAAGAATCTGGAAGCAGCATTTGCTGGTGAATCACAGGCACGTAACAAGTACCCCTATTTTGCATCTGTAGCAAAGAAAGAAGGCTACGAGCAGATAGCATCACTGTTCCTTGAGACAGCCGACAACGAGAAAGAGCATGCTAAGCTTTGGTACAAGGAGCTCCATGATGGCGTAGGCACAACAACCCAGAACCTTCTTGCAGCTGCAGAGGGCGAGAACTATGAGTGGACCGATATGTACGAGGGTTTTGCTAAGACAGCAGAGAAGGAAGGCTTTACAGCTCTTGCAGCAAAATTCCGTCTGGTTGCAGCAATTGAGAAGAGACATGAGGAGCGTTACCGCGCCCTGCTCAAGAACATAGAGACAGCTCAGGTATTTGAGAAGTCTGAGGTTAAGGTATGGGAATGCCGCAACTGCGGTCACATTATGGTTGGCACCAAGGCTCCGGAGATCTGTCCTACATGCCAGCATCCTAAGTCATACTTTGAGGTACACAAGGAGAACTATTAATAACTCCCAACCCAAAAGAAAGCCGGACAATCTTATGCCCGGCTTTCTTACTTTTCTATTGACGGTATGCATAGCTCAAAGTCAATCGCGGCAAAGTTCATTCCTGTATTACTCATGTTTGCTGGCACTGGGTAGTTTACTGCAAAGATTTAACATCTTGCTATTGGCTGGCATGCTTTTGCTATAGCATTTACTACCAACGCAGTTGCAGGAAATCCGCGCTACGACCCATTCTGCGTGCAAGTGCGTCCAGCAATGCGGGAATTTGCTTATTTTTGCAGCAAATCTTACACAATATGTCATCTGCTACAATGCTTCTACTGCTGGTCCTTATACTGGATTTTCTGGTATCGGCCGTTATATCCTTAATTTGGTTTATACTGTGGGTTGCCTCCAAGATTGGGCACTTTAACATGCACTATGCTCCTTTTGGCTGGACCACCCTGGGCATTGTTACACTGCTCAGCCTGTGCTTTGTCTATGGCTATTATGTGGGCCGATGGAGGGTGCGTGTTACCAACGTGGAGTACAGTCACAGCACGGTTCCGGAGTCTTTCAACGGATTCAGGATAGTGCATATAAGTGATATGCACCTGTCCACCTTTAATGACCGGCCAGAGCAGTTAGCTAAGTTTGTGAGCAAGATAAATGAGCAGAATCCGGACCTGATCTGTTTTACCGGAGACCTTGTGAATGGCAACCCAGCCGAGATTGAACCATACGTTGGCATGCTCCGTGAGCTCCGCGCTACCAATGGGGTGGCGAGCGTGCTGGGCAACCACGATTTCCTTATATACGCGCCATTCCCCAACGAGAAAGCCCGTGACATGCAGGTAGAAAGGATTGCAACCCTGCAGCGTGACTCGCTTGGCTGGAACCTGCTCCGCAACAGCCACATGCTCATTAGCCGTGGGTCCGATACTGTTTCCGTGATAGGTGTAGATAATCAGAACTGCTCAAATCAGGGATTCCACACAATCTCCCGAGGCGACCTGACTGCCGCCATGGAGGGAACACAGGGATTCCGCGTACTGCTCTCTCATGATCCGTCACACTGGACCGATGAGGTTGTTCCCCGTACCGATATACCACTTACCCTGAGCGGCCATACCCACGCAGCACAGGTGCGTATTTTGGGCTGGACCCCAGCATCCCTTACGTTCAAACAGACCTATGGACTGTATGAAAAAGACGGTCAGTCACTATACGTGAATATAGGTTTGGGTTGTACAGCACCGTTCCGCATAGGCGCCAACCCAGAGATTACCCTCATTACCCTGCACTCGCGGTAATCATCGCTGGCGGACATCCCTGACCATCGCGGACAGGCAATTACTTGCTCTTGACGGGGCGCACGTAAGCTCCGTTGCTGGTGTTGACGGAACCCAAGGAGCGGAAGAGGTTGGCCTTTTCCGGACCACCCGTTGTAAACAGCCATGCTATAGCATTACTCTTGTATTCGGATAGGGTGGCAGTCCAGTATCCGCAGCCATAATGGTAACTCATGTAGATGTAGTTGCCATTGGTCTTAGAGGTAAGCTTTATTACGTTCTTTCCGTTGTATGTGGTAAAGCTGCAGTCTACTGCATTGATGAGTTCATCCCACTCGGCAGCGGTGGCTGTCCTGGAGCCGGGGATGTTCTGGGTAGCGGCGTCATCGGCCGGCTCAAGGATTGTAAGACCATCGGTCTCATTATACTTGGTCATATCATTGCCGCTCTGCCACTTGTAGGTGCTGCCGTTGTAGCTCTCCTTGCCGCTGGTCTCGGCCCAGGCAAACCGTGTGCCCAACTCATGAGGTGCAGAGGAGCCTAAATCCCAGCTTCTCCAGAGTACGCTAACGCCAAGGTCCACCCATTCATCAAGGGGCTCCTCTGTAGTCATGAATACAAGGGGCTCGCTGTAGTAGGTTATGCCGTCCAGCTTGAGATATACTCCAAAGTAGTACTCGGTATAGTCCTTGAGCTCAGTGAGGGTGGTGCTTACCTGGCCATCCCCGTTAGGCGTAAGAGCTACGTATTTAAGGTAACTGTAGTCACTCAGTACATGGTCGGTCTTGGAGTAGGATTCTCTCCATGCAATTCCGTATTCCACGCTCTGGGCGTTTGCTACAGCCTGTTCTGCTCCAGAAACCAGACCAGTAAGGCATGCGCTGCTGTCTGTTATATCATTGGCCGATAAAGCCTGGAGAGTAAACATGCTGGCAGTCTTGAACTTGACGGTGTTTCCGTAATATGTAATGCCGTCTATCACAGCATAGCCCATAACGCAGTAGTCATAACCGGCGCTCAGTCCGTTAAGGACTAATGTGCCGTTGCTTGCACTTACATGTTGAGCAACTTTGGTGATTACGTCTCCCATCTGATAGAGCACGCCGGTCTCTGTTGCATTGGCATTGGGACTTACGCTTATGCTTATCTGGGCCGATACAGGGCCAACAGAACCAGCCTCTGTGGTTACGGTATAATTCTCGGCCGGGATAGGATTGCCATATACAGGGCGTACGGAGCAACCCAGGTATCGGACCTGAGACAGGTTATAGGAGTCTGACATCCAATCCATGTCAAACCCGGCTCCATCCAGTATGTTGTTCTGGATGCGGTCACAGGCTATTCTTGCGGAGAGGTTATCTGTCTCATGCAGGCTGGAGGTCCAGAAATTTGTCTGCTCGTGCTCCCTGCATACCTCGCTGTTATACATGTATCCGGCAGCCGGTATAAAGATAGAGTTGCCGTTAATCTTACTGGTAAAAATCCATCCGTCTACACCTTTATAGGTATATTTCATGTGGTTGGTGTTTGCCAGGAATTCACGCTTTTCGGCCGATGTGGGCAGGCGCCAGTTGCCGTCCCAAGCTACGTTTGCAGCGTCGTCCATTGCCATGAGGGTGGTTCTGCCGTCTACCGTACCAAACTTGGAGTCTGTGCAGTAGCGGGATACGTTGCCATAGTTTCCATACTTGTAGGTAGCAGGTACGTATGTCATGGATCCGGTCTGTGGCTCAATCTCGCCCCATGCATAGTAGTTACCGTACTCCTCAGGCTTGGTGGCGCCAACGTTCCAGCCGGCCCACTTTACGCTGAGTCCAAGGTCAACCATCTGCTCTGTGCTTATGCCAACCTCCTGGGTTGTAAATGACCTTACTTCTCCCCAATAGGTCTTTCCGTCAAAGATTGCGTATGCAGCATAATAATAGGTGGTGCTCTCCTGCAGGTAGTTCAGGTTTATCACGTAATATCCGCTCAGGTCAGGATTGCCGTCCTTGTCATGATTGATCTCATAGCACTCGTCTTTATCCAGCTCTGGAGTCTGGTTTGTGCTGCTCACACATATTCCGGCATTGAAATCTTTATATGTTCCTGCGTACTTAAAATATACGTAGAAAGGAATTTCTACATCGCAGAATGATTTTAGGTTTGCTGCTCCGGTAACAATAACTGTGGGTTCAACTACTGTGATCTGGCAGGTGGCTGTGACTGTGCCAGCTGTGGCTGTGACTGTTGTTGTTCCGGCCGATATACCCTTGACTACGCCATCCTTTACGGTTGCTATACTGGTGTTGGCGGATTCCCATTTAACGCTCTTGTCTGTTGCGTTGGTAGGTGATACCGTGGCACTTAGATTCTGGGTATAACCTATAGCTACAACCAGTTCTTTTGTGTTAAGGGTTATTTTACTTACCTTAACCTCTTTCTTGCCTTCTTCTCCTTCTGTTGCTATGGGTAAAAGATCACATGAGTAAAGACAGAGTGCAAGTAAAGTGGTAATAAAGCACACTAATGAGCGGACTGTTTTCATATTACTGCGTTTTTTTAAACTCCGCAAATATAGAAAAAAAGTGGACAGGTCATAGTGCAGCTATGACCTGTCCATTATAACTAGTTAAAGATTTAGGATCAGTGACGGCGGCGTGAGAGCTCGTCCATGAGTTGGCTGCGGTTTGAACGGTAGTCCAGGGTCTTTATGGCTACTGTGTAGTTCTGGGTATCTACGCAATTGTCATAAGCATAGAGCAGGAACTCCTTGCGGTTGCTGTCAAAACTGAAGGTATTTGCCATATCGGCTATCTGACGGGCAGTGAACAGGTTACCGTTTACTATCATGCGTGCAATCTTAATGCGGTATGAGTCAAAATCCTCGTTCTTGAGGGTCCTTATTATGTTGCTCATCTCTGCGTTGCTGATCTTGTAGTAATCATAGTAATCCTCTTCCTGTCTTACCTCTGCAATATAGCTGATCACCTTGTCACGGCTGCTGCTGTAATCCAGTGTTCTGAGTACCAGATAATAGTTATATCGGTCTATGCAGTTGAGATAAGCGTTCTTGAGGAACTTTACACGGTTTGAATCAAAATCAAAATACTGAGCTATTTCCACAATCTGTTCTACTGTCATCATACCGCCAGTCCTGAATATCATGTCGGCCATCTTGAGACGGTTTGAATCAAAAGACTCACGGCCAAATGCGCGGACAGCATCGGTGCTTACAAGTCTCTCCCTTGGGGCTGGAACAGGCTTGCTTGGGCGAACCACTACTTCTCCTCCACGATGTGGATCCTGTGCCGGACGACGTGTATCTATAACATTAGATCTTTCCGGATTGGGCTGATTAATGCTGCGGTCATCGGGCCTGCGCTCTGTGTTAACTCTACGTACTTCTCTGGACTGTGCCTGAACATCCTCCATTCCAGCCATGAGTAATCCTGCTACTGCAAGGCTCCAAATAATCATTCTCTGTTTCATAGCAAAATCTTTTAGTCGTTTCTGTAATAATGACGGACGCCCACCGGATTTGTTAATGGCAAAATGCAAAAATCATTTTTTGTCCACGACCTGGTTGTAGAAATAGCTCAGGAATATTGGCCAGTTTGGACCTGCCTCATGGCCGCCGTGATGTTGACGGTAGGCCAGAGGACCATCCATGAGCTCATCATTGTCTACGCCTGGGAATACATCGGCCCCCAGTCCCTTGCAACCCAGAAGCTCATATACGGCCGATGCCTTGTAGGCCGATATGAACGAACCAACTACGTCCTGCCACTTGTCGCCCTCAAAGGTACCTGTTGAGATAAAGCAGGCGCGTGGGGCGCAGAGTGCAATCAGCTCATGCTGGTCCACTGGAAGGTCATTCTCTGTAAGGGTGGCACCGTATTTAATAAGGTTGCCACATACCCAGTGATATTCCTCGTGTGATACTATGTTTCCAATGCTCTCTCCACAGTCACGGCGCCATCCGGCAGCACCGGCCTTGCCAGATGAGGCAATGAATCCGGCGGCAATCCTTGGCTCAAACGCCATTGCAACCAGGGCTGCCTTTCCGTAACGGGAAACACCCTCTATTGCAGTCTTGGTAGCATCGAACTCAGGGCATGTCTCCAGGTAATCAATTACCCTGGAAGCACCCCAGCCCCATGCGCGCAGGGCACCCCAGTCTGAAGGACTTCTGTGCTCACCCTTGTTGCACAGGCCTATTATACCATTGGTAAGGCCTGAACCAGCATCGGCCTGGATAGAGGAGGGGTTTATGGTAAGGCAAGCCCAGCCACGTTCAAGCGCCATCTGCTGCCATGTAGCCTGAGGCTGTCCGCCACGGCCGCCCATCATCATGCCCATGCCGCCGCCGTTTCCTGACGATATGAATCCGAATTCCATGATTACTGGTACTCCGGACTTCTGGAACTCGGCATTTACAGACTGAGGCCACATAATCTGTGCCTGAATCTCTACGGAGATTGCAGGATAGCTTGAATTGTCTACCACTCCGGCCAGGTTGCGTACTATTACAGGAATTCCCTGATATTCTTTTTCCTCCTGACTGGTTATTTTCCATGTAACGCCAGGAACATTCTCTGGAATGTGTCCGTAAACCTCATCCTCAAACATCTTGACTATCTCAGGGCGGCGTACCTTGTTCCACATCTTGGCGTTTTTTACAACCTTGCCGGCATTGGTTACCAGCGCCTCGGGGTAGAAAATATATGGGTTGGCTGTCAACTCGTTGTAATTTGGGTGCAGACTCTCGTCCTGGCTGTTAGGCTGACGGCCGCCACGCAGTTGGTCAGCAGTAATGCCAATCTTGCTCAGCATATCGGCATAATCCTGGGCTGCAATCTTGTTAAGACTGTCACGTGAGGCGCTGTTGCCACCGCCAAACATCATGAACTGTGCATGTCCCGATGTTGGGATAAGTACTGTTGCAGCTGCAACAAAAGCTATAAGGATTTTTCTCATATTTGTAATTGGTTGGTGTGGGTTGTAAATTTATAGAAAATGCTCTAAAAACATCTTGAAAACTTAGCATTTCTTTGCTTTTGCCCAGGTTTACTCATGTTGCCCCGGGTAGTAAGGTATAGATAAAAGAAGACCCTGCAGGCAAATATCCGTGCAGGGCCCTTTATGTGTGTTTTTTTTACTTGTTTGAGTGCTGGTAGGCTGCGTTCAGGCCATTAAGGATATCGGTTGTAATATCCATGTTGTCATCGGAATACATGGTGGCAGACTTGCTTACAATCAGGTTGTAACCATGGGTCTGGTTGTACTCCTTAATGTATGACTCAATGGCGTCGCTCACCTTCTGTGAGTTGGCCATGCTCTCAAGCTGGAGCTCGTTGCTGTACTTATCGCTCTTCTCGCGTATGCTCTGCTCTTTCTTGGCCAGGCGGTTCTGCTCCTGCTGGGCACGCTCCTGTGATGAGAATACACCGTTCTGGAGTTTTTTCTGGAAATCATCCACCTCTTTCTGGAACTTATTGGCATCTTCTGCAAGGATAAGGCGGTAGTTCTCTTCCTTGCGGAGCATTTCCTCGGCCAGATCCTGATAGAAGGTGTAGCCTGACAGAAGTGAATCCACGTCTATCACTGCAATCTTGAGTCCCGATACTGCTACCGGTGCCTGCTGCTCCTGAGGTGCAGGTGCTACTGTATTGCTCTGTGAGCACTGGCTGAATCCAAAAACCATAGCTGCCGATAAGATGGCAACTGAGTAAGACTTAAAGTTCATATTCTGTTGATGTTTATTGTCTTTCCTTTACGGCCATGGGGTTCTCTTTCTGAGCCTCCCTGTCCTGTGATTCAACGCATCCTATATGTCTCTTGCGCATGGCCGGATTGCTGCCCACATGAATGTTGGGGAACTTTCCGTTCTTCTTAATAAGGATGTTTGCCGATAGCAGAGCTACCCCGGCAAGCAGCATGGCAACCACAATAAGAAACGTTTTCCACATACGGAATGCGAAGTTATGCTTTTTCATTCAAAAAACGGCAAGAATTGTGTATTTTTGGAGTTGTTAAGTTTTAATGATATGGAACAGACAGACTGGACAAAAAGAGTAATGGACATATTCCTTGAGATATGCCAGATTCCGCGCCCATCGGGCCGTGAGGAAAAAATAGGTGAGTACCTGATAGATTTTGCCAAGGCCCGCGGTCTTGCCTACAAGCAGGATGAAGCAGGTAATGTTCTGATTTCCAAGTCCGCCACTCCTGGATATGAGAGCCGTCAGACAGTTATCCTGCAGGCTCATCAGGACATGGTATGCGAGAAAGAGGCTACTCTTGAGCATGATTTTATGACTCAGCCTATAGAGACTTACGTTGAGGACGGATGGCTCAAGGCACGCGGAACTACCCTTGGGGCCGATGACGGCATGGGTATTGCCATGGCTCTGGCCGTACTTGATGCCAGTGATATTCAGCATGGCCCGGTAGAATGTCTGTTTACCACATCCGAGGAAACCGGCCTGTGCGGAGCCATGGGGCTCAAGGCTGGAATGATGAACGGCAAGATGCTCATCAACCTGGACTCAGAGGATGAGGGCGAGATATTCATAGGCTGTGCCGGAGGTATTAACACCACCGTTACGTTTGATTATAAGGAGGAGCAGGTTCCACAGGGCTATTTCTTTGTTCAGGTGGGAGTGGACAAGCTGCATGGCGGTCACTCCGGCGATGATATAGACAAGGGATATGCAAATGCCAACAAGGTGCTGGCCCGTTTCCTGAATGCAGCCATGGACAAGTATGACATGCGTCTGTGCTCAATATCGGGCGGTAACCTGCACAACGCCATTCCACGTGATGCTACCGCAGTGATTGCTGTTCCGTTTGCAGACCGTGAGAATATCCGCATAGATTTTAATGTATTTGCAAGTGAGGTGGAGGCCGAGTATCACGTTACAGAGACCACTGCCCAGTTCATAATGCAGTCAACAGATCCTGTTGCCACATGTATAGAGACTGCCGTGGCACGTAACATAATCCGTTCCGTTTATGCCGTATTCAACGGCGTTTTTGCCATGAGCATGGACGTTCCAGGACTGGTGGAGACCAGCTCCAACCTGGCACGAATACGTACGGAGAACGGACAGGTTACCATGGTGGCAAGCCAGCGCAGCTCGGTGGAATCGGCCAAGTATGCCGTTCAGAGTACTCTGGCAGCATGTTTCCGCCTGGCAGGTGCCAAGGTGGAGAGCAACGAGGGCTATCCTGGATGGACTCCTAACCCCAAATCGGCCCTGCTGGATATATCGGTACGTACATATAAGGAACTGTTTGGCAAGGATCCCAAGGTTAAGGCTATCCATGCCGGACTGGAATGCGGTCTGTTCCTTACATCTTATCCTGAACTGGACATGATATCGGTAGGTCCCACACTGAGGGGTGTGCATTCACCGTCGGAACGTCTGGAACTGGCTACCGTACCCATGGTGTTTGACCACCTTCTGGCCATTCTACGTAATATCCCTGAGTAAATCTGCATACATCAAGACTATATGGAACGCAGCATAGAATACCTGCAGCTGCTGGCAAGGAACTTTCCTTCCATAGCCGCCGCATCTACAGAAATCATTAACCTTGAGGCCATTCTGAACCTGCCCAAGGGAACCGAGCATTTTGTTACAGACATACATGGCGAGTATGACGCCTTTGACTATGTGCTGCGCAGTGCATCGGGAGTAATAAAACAGAAAATTGATGCTGTGTTCGGGAATGATATGCCCGATTCGGAGAAGCGTGAGCTTTGTGCCCTGATAGGTTATCCCGAGGCCAAACTGCACTCCGTAAAGTCAGGGAATGACTGCCTGGATGATTGGTACAAGAATGCCCTGGTCAGACTTGTGGCTGTGCTGGTCCGTGTGGCATCGCGCTATACCCGCTCAAAGGTGCGCAAGGCCATTCCCAAGGACTACGCCTATATCATTGAGGAGCTCATGTATGAGACTCGCGGTGATTTTGAGTCCAAGCAGAGCTATGTACATTCTATCATAGATACCATAGTACTTACGGGCCGTGCTGACCATTTTATTACGGCAATATCGGACGTAATACGTGACCTGGTAATAGACCAGCTGCATATTATTGGAGATATTTATGACCGTGGTCCGGGTGCGCACCGCATAATGGACATGCTGTGCTCCTACAGGGATTTTGACATACAGTGGGGTAACCATGACATAGTCTGGATGGGAGCTGCTGCCGGCAGTCCTGCCTGTGTGGCCAATGTGCTGCGCAACAGCATGAAGTATGCCGATATGGGCACGCTGGAAGATGGCTATGGCATTAACCTGCTGCCACTTGCAACTTTTGCCATGCAGACCTATGCCAATGACCCATGTACGGTGTTCCTGCCAGTCAAGTCCGATGACACACCAGCCGATGTGCCTCAGATAAGGCTGCTCTCACAGATGCACAAGGCCATTGCAATCATACAGTTCAAGCTTGAGGCGCAGGTAATTGCGCGTCATCCTGAGTTTGGAATGGAGAGCAGGAACCTGCTGGATAAGATAGATTTTGAGAATGGCCGACTGGGTGAGTACGACCTGCTCGATACCAACTTCCCAACGGTAGATCCAAGTGATCCGTTCCGGCTTACTCCGGGGGAACAGAATGTGATAGACAGACTGGTGCACAGTTTTGTGAGCAGTACGTCGCTGGCTCGTCACATGGACTGCCTGTTTACCCACGGCTCCCTGTATCTGGTGCATAACAATAACCTTCTGTATCACGGCAGCGTGCCGCTCAATGAGGACGGTACTCTTGCCGAGTTTGAGCTGAGAGGTGTAAGGTACAAGGGCAAGGAACTGTTTGACAACATTGAGAAATACGTCCGTACGGCATTTTACGGTACCGATGATGACGAACTCAAGCTGTATGGCCAGGACCTTATATGGTATTTGTGGTGCGGTCCTGTATCGCCTCCATTCGACAAGAAATGCATGGCTACGTTTGAGCGTTATTTCCTGGCCCAGAAGGAAACGCATGATGAAAAGAAAGGTAACTACTACTACCTCAAGAACCGCAAGGATATCTGCGAGATGATCCTGCGCGAGTTTGGCATAGAGGACCTGGAGCATGCACACATAATAAACGGACACATTCCTGTAAAGGCTGCCACAGGTGAAAGCCCCATAAAGGCCGATGGTCGCCTGCTGGTTATTGACGGAGGTTTTTCAAAGGTATATCACAAACAGACAGGTATTGCCGGCTACACACTCATATACAACTCTTACGGAATGCGTCTGGTGCACCACCGTCCGTTTGAGTCTGTCAGCGAATCCATAGCGCAGGGTATGGACGTAATATCTGATACTCAGGTGGTGGAGCACTCCGAGCGCCAGTTCCTGATCCGCGACACAGACAGGGGCAAGCGCCTCAAGGCTCGCGTAGAGGACCTTAAGGCCCTCCTCCAGGCATACCGTACCGGCCTCCTGCGCTAACTTCCTCCTGTGCTTTTATTCCGCCAACCTTGCATGCAGGAAGGGCTGTGGGCGCCCTTAGAGGACGCCTTTGCTGGAGGGGAGGGTGTAGTTCCAGACATCGCGCCGGACAGCCATTTTGACTGCACGGGCAAAAGCCTTGAATATGCCTTCTATCTTGTGGTGTTCGTTGTCGCCCTCGGCCTTGATGTTCAGGTTCATGGCTGCGGCATCGCTCAGTGACTTAAAGAAGTGCAGGAACATCTCGGTTGGCATGTCGCCCACCTTCTCGCGGTGGAACTGGGCATCCCACACAAGCCAGCTGCGGCCGCCAAAATCCAGGGCTACCTGGCACAGACAGTCATCCATGGGCAGGCAGTAGCCATAGCGCTCTATGCCACGCTTATCGCCCAGTGCTTTCCTGATGCATTCGCCCAGGACAATTCCTGTATCCTCTATGGTGTGGTGCTCATCTACGTTTAGGTCGCCCTTTACTATAATCTTAAGGTCAATGCCTCCGTGGCGTCCAATCTGCTCGAGCATGTGGTCAAAGAATCCCAGACCGGTATTGATATCGCATGCACCACTGCCGTCAAGGTTAAGTTCAATCAGGATATCGGTCTCCTTGGTAACGCGGTGGGCCTGGGCCTTGCGCTCTCCGGCAAAGATGAACTCTGCAATCTTCCACCAGTCAGTACTTGCAAACACGCATGTCTGGCGCAGGTTTTCAGGCAGATTGTCTGCACTGTCCTGCACGAGAATGCCCTTGCACCCAAGGTTATAGGCCAACTCAATGTCTGTTGCACGGTCGCCAATCACATAGCTCTGGGACATGTCATATTCATCGGTCATATACTTGGTGAACATACCAGTGCGGGGCTTGCGGGTAGGGGCGTTATCGGCCGGCATGCTGCGGTCAATCAGTATGTCATTGAACCTGATGCCTTCGCCCTCCAGGGTCTTGAGTATAAGGTTGTGGGCTGGCCAGAAGGTTTCCTCGGGGAAAGAACTGGTACCCAGTCCGTCCTGGTTGCTGGCCATAACGAACTCAAAATCAGTCCTGTCACTCAGAAAGCGCAGGCTGCGCATTACGCCTGGCACAAACTCAAGCTTTTCCAGTGAGTCCAGCTGGTAGTCAACCGGCGGCTCAACGGCTATGGTGCCGTCGCGGTCTATGAACAGTACTCTCTTTTTCATTATTTCATTCTGTTAAGGCACTCCACCAGCTGATTGTTCTCCTGAGGTGTACCGATTGTTACTCTGAGTGAGTTGCCGCACAGTGCAATCTTGCTGCGGTTGCGGACTATTATACCGTTGTCTACCAGGTAATTATATGTGGCCGATGCATCCTCAAACCGGGCCAGGAAGAAGTTGGCGTTAGAAGGATATACCTTGAGGCAGCACTTCAGAGTGCTGAATGCCTGCATGAGCCTGTCGCGCTCAGAGAGGGTCTCCTTGACCCACTGCTGGATCTGCTCCTGCTTGCCAAGTTCATCCATTGCTGTCTGCTGGGTAAGCATGTTCACATTGTATGGGTACTTGACCTTGTTCATGGTGAGGATTATCTCTTCCGATGCAAAAGCCATTCCCAGACGCAGGCCTGCCATACCCCATGCCTTGGAGAATGTCTGCAGGACTACCATGTTTGGCCTCTTGTCAAGCTGGGCCAGGAATGATGGCTGGTCAGAGAAATCAATGTATGCCTCATCTACAATGACTATTCCGTCAAAGCTGTCAAGCACCTTTTCTATTACTGCATGGTCTATGTCATTGCCGCTTGGGTTGTTTGGCGAACAGAACCAGATGAGCTTTGTGTTGGCATCGACTGCAGCCAGGATACTGTCTGCATTGGGCTGGAAACTGTCGTCAAGCAGTACCGGGCGGTATTCAACATCATTTATGCAGGCCGTCACTGAGTACATGCCGTATGTGGGCTCAATTGCCACGGCATTGTCCTTGCCAGGGGTGCAGAACATGCGGTACATCAGGTCAATGCCCTCATCGCTGCCGTTTCCAAGGAAAATCTGGGTTGGACGGACTCCCTTGATTGCTGCAATCTTTAGCTTAAGGTCGCGCTGGAGTGGGTCCGGGTAGCGGTTGTACGGGGTGTTGTACGGATTCTCGTTGGCGTCAAGGAATACCTTAGCGTCTTTTCCCTGATACTCATCGCGGGCCGATGTGTACGGCTTGAGCACTGCAATGTTTGGTCTGAGTAAATCTTTCAGGTCCTTCATAATCAGTTCTTTGATATTGCCTGCAACCTTACGGTCACAGCGTTCTTGTGTGCGTCAAGGCTCTCGCCGGCTGCCATGGTCTCAATGACCGGGCCAAGTGTGCGGAGTCCGTCGGCCGATATTTCCTGGAATGTAATCTTGCGTATAAAACTGTCCAGGTTCACGCCAGAGTATGCCTTGGCATATCCGCTGGTGGGCAGGGTATGGTTGGTGCCCGATGCATAGTCGCCAGCACTCTCGGGTGAGTATGAACCCATGAACACTGAGCCTGCGTTGACTACCTGCTCCGCAATCTCTGCATAGTTGGCGGTCTCTATGATAAGGTGCTCAGGAGCGTACTCATTAGTCATCTCTATAATCTGCTCCTGGCTTTCGAGCAGTATGAGGCGGCTGTGCTGCAGTGCTTTCTCTGCAATCTCCATTCTTGGCAGCAGGGCCAGCTGGCGGTCAACCTCGGCCTGGACCTTGTCTATGATCTCCTCTGACGTGGTCAGCATGATTACCTGGCTGTCGGCTCCGTGCTCGGCCTGTGACAGAAGGTCGGCTGCTACGAATGCGGGGTCCGATGTGGCATCGGCTATAACCTCTACCTCCGATGGGCCGGCAGGCATGTCAATTGCAACGTCCTTGAGCGATACTATCTGCTTGGCAGCGGTCACGTACGGGTTGCCTGGACCGAATATCTTGGATACCTTGGGCACGCTCTCCGTACCGTATGCCATGGCGGCTATGGCCTGTGAACCGCCAATCTTGAAGAAACGGTTCACGCCTGCAACCTGGGCTGCATATAGTATGGCTGGGTTTACGCTTCCGTCCTTGCCCGGAGGGGTGCAGAGCACAATCTGTGAGCATCCTGCTATGCGTGCGGGAATGGCCAGCATGAGCACGGTCGAGAAGAGTGGGGCACTGCCGCCTGGAATGTACAGTCCTACCTTGCTTATGGCTACCGGCTTTTGCCAGCAGAATACGCCCGGAGTAGTCTGAACCTTCTCTGATGAGAATTTCTGTGACTGGTGGAACTTGCTTATGTTCTGGGCAGCAGTGTCTATGGCCTTGCGTAGTTCTGCGGGGACCTTCTGTGCAGCCTGGTCAAGTTCCTGCTGCGATACGGCCAGTGACTCCAGCTTTACGCCATCAAACTTTTCTTCCAGTTCAATGACTGCCTTGTCGCCGTTCTGGCGTACGTTGTCCAGCACGGCCTGGACGCGGTCATACAGGCCCGATACATTGAGTGCAGGGCGCCTGAGCAGATCGTTCCAGTTGGTCTTGGATGGGTATTTTACTATGTTCATTGCCTTACAGGATCATCTTTTCTATAGGTAGAACCAGAATGCCCTCGGCACCCAGTGCCTTGAGCTTGCCTATGATTTCCCAGAAACACTTCTCGTCGAGTACGGTGTGTACTGAGCTCCAGTCGCCCTGTGCCAGTGGCATTACGGTTGGTGACTTTATTCCAGGCAGTACGCCTACAACCTCGCTGAGCTTGTCGTTTGGAACGTTCATCATTACATATTTCTTGCTCTGGGCAGCCTCTACTGCAGCAAAACGGAACAGCAGTTCGTCCAGGACATCTTTCTTTTCCTGGCTCATGTCTGGGTTGCCAATGAGCAGGGCCTCGGACTTCATTACTACCTCAACCTCACGCAGGTTGTTGCTTACAAGTGTTGAACCTGAGCTTACAATGTCAAAGATTGCATCGGCCAGTCCTATGCCTGGGGCAATCTCTACACTGCCGGTAATAACGTGAGTTTCGGCCTGAATGCCGTTCTCCTGGAGGAATGTCTTGAGTATGCCTGGGTATGATGTGGCAATCTTCTTGCCGTTAAACCATTCAAGACCCTTGTAGTCAATGGCTTTTGGAATGGCAAGTGACAGGCGGCAGCGGCTGAATCCCAGTCTCTTTATGATATCGGCCTTCTCGGCACGCTCTACAAACTCGTTCTCACCTACAATACCTATGTCGGCTACGCCACTGGCAACAGACTGTGGTATGTCATCATCGCGCAGGAACAGTACCTCCAATGGAAAGTTTCCTGCCTGCACAAGCAGTGTACGTTTTGATACTCCCAGGCTAACGCCTGCTTCCTGAAGCAACGCCATGGTCTCATCGTAGAGGCGTCCCTTTGACTGAACAGCAATTCTAAGCATTTCTATTATATTTTTACGTGTTTACAACAAAAAGGGGCTCACCGTATCGGCAAGCCCTTTGTATATTTATACAACCATCATAGCCTACCGATCAGGATCTGCAGGTATGGTGATGGTGGTATGATACTGTCATCTGTCTCATTACGGGTGCAAAAATACTCTCTTTATTCTGTATATGCAAATAAATACTCCATAAAGTTTCCGTCAATAATCCCAGCCCCAATTATAGGGAGGGCAGAAATATCCGCTCCGTCTTTTCCAATCCCCACCCATCGGGGATTGGGACTACCGCTCCGGACTACTCCGATCTCCCTCCAATGGCTGAACATGGAACGCCTCCCTTTTACTCCCCTCACGGGGCGTAACGGTCGTTGAACGCGCCATGTTCTGACCGCCATCTCCGGGGCTCTCCGCTTAACGTCCTGCACTGATGTCTCCAATCCCCGACAGGTGCTGTCTTGAGACGGAGCCGGGAGTTACTTGGAGAGGTCGGCAAAGAGCTGATCCAAGGCGGCATCGGGGTTGCCACCGCACTCGTCCAGCAGGGTAACGAACTTGGAACCTATAATGGCACCGGCAGCATTGTCCTGAGCGGCCTTGAGGGTCTGGAGGTTGCTTATTCCAAATCCAATCATGCGCGGATTCTTAAGGTCCATGGTGTTTATGCGCTGGAAATACTCCTGCTTGGCATCGTCAAAACTCTTCTGGACACCAGTTATGGCAGCGCTGCTGACCATGTAGATGAATCCATCGGTATTGCTGTCGATAAAGCGGATGCGGTCCTCGGAAGTTTCGGGGGTAATGAGCATGATAACGCGCAGGTCGTACCTGTCGGCAATGGGCTTTACGGTATCCATGTAGTCCTGGAATGGCAGGTCAGGGATAATCATGCCGCTTACTCCGCTCTGTACGCAGGACTTGCAGAACTCCTCTATGCCATAGTGCAGGATGGGGTTCAAGTAACCCATGAGAATGAGAGGTATGTTTACCTGGTTCTTGATTTCCTCCAGCTGCGAGAACAACAGTCTGAGAGACATGCCGTTGTGCAGTGCCTTGGTGGCGGCGGTCTGGATTACTGGACCATCTGCCAGTGGATCACTGAATGGAATTCCAACCTCTATGCAGTCTATCCCGCGGTTCTGCATGCTCAGGATAACCTTTCCGGTGCTGTCCAGGGTAGGGGCTCCTGCACAGAAATACAGACTTAGCAGTTTACGGTCGCCACGTGTGGCAAATAATTGATTTATCTTGTTCATAGTGTTCAGTTTTTCAGTTTTTGTATGAATGATCTGAGTGCCTCAACATCTTTCAGGGCCGGGGCTGCCTCAAAACGGCTGTTCAGGTCTATGCCTGCCAGGTAAGGATGGCTGAATGAGCGTATGCGTTCGGAATCGGTCGGACCTATGCCACCACTTAGAAAGAATGGTATAGGACCGTCATAACCCTGGAGGACGCTCCAGTCAAACTGTTCTCCGTTGCCTCCAACAAGTTTAGACTTGGTGTCAAACAACATGTAATCCACCAGTCCTACATACTGTTCCACCTGGTCCAGGTCCAGGTCCGATGCTATATTCAGCGCCTTTATGAACGTAAGACCGGGGCAAAGCTGGCGTAGTTCACTTATGTAGGCGGCATTCTCCGTGCCATGCAGCTGTATTGCGTTCAGGCCATACTCCTTTACCCTTTGGCAAATAAATGCTGCGGGCTCGTTTACAAACACACCTACACGATGTACATGCTGTGGAAGGTAGCTGGGTACACTCTCAACATTACGGGGTGAAGGGGGAAAGAAAATGAGTCCCATAAAATCTATTCCCAGTTCCTCTACCGCGCGTATGTTCTGTGGATCGCGCATGCCGCATACCTTGATCTTCATGACTCCCGGCGTATTACATGTTTTGTTTGAGAGACTCAATGAACTGTGCCAGCGACAGTCCCGGGTCCGGGGTTTTCATGAATGTTTCTCCAATCAGGAATCCACGGAAACCGGCCTCGCGCAGCTGTGCTACGGTCTGGGGATTGGAAATGCCGCTTTCGCTAACCTTGACTGCATTGCGGGGCAGTTTCTCGGCCAGGCGGAAAGAGTTCTCTACGCTGGTTACAAAAGAGCCCAGGTTGCGGTTGTTTATTCCGCACATATCTGGTTCCAGCTCCGCATATTCCAGTTCCGGCTCAGAGTGCATTTCCAGCAGTACCTGGAGCCCAAGGGAGTGAGCCTTGTCTATGAGCACACGGCACTCGGCCTTGCTCAGGCATGCGGCAATAAGGAGTACGGCCGATGCTCCGCAAAGCAATGCCTGATAGAGCTGTAACTCGTTGATTACAAAATTCTTGTAGAGGACAGGCAGGGTAACGCCGCTCTGGCGTGCCTGGCGGATGAACTCATCGTTTCCTCCAAAATAGTTCTGATCTGTGAGTATGCTCAGGGCTGCGGCACCATTCTGCTGGTACGAGAGAGGTATAATATCGGCACGGCCCTCCTCCTTGATCCATCCCTTGGATGGGGAACGGCGCTTGAACTCAGCTATGATTCCAGTGGGTGAATCAAGCAGAGCCTGGCTCATGGATACCTTGGGAGCGCACAGACTGTCTATCATGCGCTTCTTATCCTCTATTATTTCCTGCAGTATATCTTTCATTATGAATTTATTTCTGCAAACTTGCGGAATGCAGCCAGGGCACGGCCGCTGTCTATAGACTCACGTGCTATCTCTATGCACTCCTCTATGCTCTTCTGTCCCTTCTCGAGTACCTGGATTCCAAATGCTGCGTTGGCCAGTACAATATTCTTCTGAGCCGGGAGTGAACGGTTCTCAAGTACTGCATCAAAGATCTGTGCAGCCTCATCCTCGGTAGCACCACCTACAAGTTCCTCAGGCTTGGCAATGGAGAATCCAAGGTCCGATGGGCTGAACACACGTTCGTAATCCTTTGTGGCAACCTTGAAATCGCCAGTGAGAGAGATCTCGTCATAGCCGTCAATAGAGTTTACAATGGCATAGTCTATTCCAATTTTCTGGAATACATTGCTGTACAGTCGCATCTGGTCAAGATTGGCCACACCAAGCAACTGGCACTGAGGCTGGCTTGGATTTACGAGCGGGCCCAGGAGGTTGAATATGGTAGGGAACTGGAGGGCCTTGCGTATAGGACCTACAAACTTCATGGCGCGCGCAAACAGCTGTGCATGGAGATAAACTATACCTGCCTCGTCAAGGCTGCGGTTCAGCTTGTCCAGATCGTCGGTAAACTTTATTCCGTGATGCTGGATCACGTTGCTGGCACCACTTACAGATGTGGCGGCATAGTTACCATGCTTGGCAACCTTGTAGCCTGCACCGGCTATTACAAAACATGAAGTGGTAGATATGTTGAATGTGTTCTTGCGGTCACCGCCTGTTCCTACTACGTCAATGTAGCGGTCGCAGTTCAGTCTGGCTGGTACGCCGGTCTCAAGTATGCCGTCACGGAATCCAAGCAGTTCGTCTACTGTTACTCCGCGCATCTGAAGTGCGGTAAGCAGCGCGGTTATCTGTTCGTTGTTGAACTCACTCTTTGTAATTCCTACGAGGATCAGTTTCATCTCCTCGCGGGTAAGGTATTCGTGGTTGAGGAGTTTCTCGAGAATCTGTTTCATGATTATGTTGTTTTACGTTATTATTCCTGTTTTAGCTTGAGGAAATTCTCCAGCATTACACGTCCCTGTGGGGTGAGCACGCTCTCTGGATGGAACTGTATTCCATGTATCTGGTACTCGCGGTGACGCAGGGCCATTACCTGTCCTTCGGGGCTTACGGCCGTTACCTCCAGGCAGGCTGGGAATCCCTCCTGTGCCACTACCCATGAATGGTATCGGCCCACGGTAATCTCCTGGGGCAGGGTGTTGAATATGGGATCTGCCACCGTGATATGGCATGGTGTGGCTACCCCGTGGAAAACATCGCTCAGGTTGGTGAGCTTGCCGCCAAAGGCCTGTCCTATGGCCTGATGACCAAGGCACACTCCAAGCATGGGCTTGCGGCCAGCATAGGTGTTTATTACCTGGAGCAACAGACCAGCCTCCTCGGGTATGCCGGGGCCGGGGCTAAGAACAATATTGTCAAACTGTTCCAGCTCAGACAGTTCAAACTGGTCATTGCGGAGAACGGTAACCTGGGCTCCAAGTTCTCTTATAAGGTGACTCAGATTATATGTGAATGAGTCGTAGTTGTCTATGATTACGGTTTTCATAGGGCTTACATGTTTTCGGCCATAAGTATGGCACGGCGCAGTGCACCGAGCTTGTTGTTTACCTCCTGGAGCTCATACTCCTCGTTACTCTTGGCTACTATTCCGCCACCGGCCTGGAACCAGAGCTCGCCTCCGCGGGAAACAAAGGTGCGTATGGTTATGGCCTGGTTCAGAGAGCCGTCAAGTCCAATTATGCCTATGCAGCCACCGTATGCACCACGGTTGTGCGGCTCAAACTCAGAAATGAGCTGCATGGCGCGTACCTTGGGAGCACCGCTCAGGGTACCTGCAGGGAAGGTGTCTATAAAGGCACGTATTGGATCGGCATTGGTATCGAGCTGGCCCGATACCCTGGATACAAGGTGTATTACGTGGGAGTAATACTGCAGGTCCTTGTAGAAATCTACCTTTACGTCATGGCAGTTGCGGCTCAGGTCGTTGCGGGCCAGGTCCACAAGCATTACATGCTCGGCATTCTCCTTGGGGTCATTGCGCAGGAACTCAGCACCCTGACGGTCCTGCTCCGGATTACCGGTGCGCTTGGTAGTACCTGCAATAGGATCAATATATGCCCTGTTACCCTCTATGCGGCAATGTGTCTCCGGCGATGAACCAAATATCCTGAATCCGCCAAAATCAAAATAGAACAGGTATGGGCTGGGGTTGATGCTTCGCAGTGCACGGTATAGCTTAAAATCATCGCCCTCATAGCGCTGTACAAAACGGCGTGAGAGCACAATCTGGAACACATCACCACGCTTGCAGTGCTGTATGCCCAGACGGATGTTTGCCTTATGCTCGTCGTCTGTAAGGGTAGATGTAACATTGCCCGTTGGGTGAAAACCGTAGGCCTGAATGTTTGACTTGTTCATGGCCAGCGTTATTGCATCAAGGTCTGAACTGCCTCCCACTGTAACCATGGTAAGGCGGTTGTTGTGATGGTCAAACTCTATTACGGTCCTGTACATTATATAATACAGATCCGGAGCATCGTTTTTCTCCTGGGTCTCGTCCTTTACTGCAATGTTCTCAAAATAGCGCACGGCATTGAATGATGTGTAACCGTACAGGCTCATGAGAGAAGCATTCTCTCCACTTACCTTTATATAATCTATAAGGTCATGGATGGCGTTTGCCACATCGTATCCCTTTTCTATGGCGTGCCTGGCAATACTGCCGCCTGGATATGTTATGGTTGCCATTCCATGTCCTACTGCTACCGATGCCATTGGTCCTACGCCAATATACGAGCGTGAGTTGCTCTGCTCATGATAGTCGGAACTCTCCATGAGAGCGCTCTGCGGATAGAGGTCGCGCAGACGCATATATACCCCAACGGGAGTGTAGAGGTCGGCCAGTATGGTCCGGCTGGTAGTGCTGAACTCAAAAATCTCCATATTCACCTGCCATTTTACGGTTGTTGAGATAGGTTTCTATATCCTTGTCTCCACGTCCGCTTACTGTGAGTACTACAATATCGTCTTTCTTAAAGCTGAGCTTGGAAAGGGCAGCCACTGCGTGGGCCGATTCTATGGCTGGAATAATTCCTTCCATGCGGGTAAGCTCGTAACCGCCGCGGATAGCCTCGTCATCATTTATGCTGAGCACCTGGGTACGGCCCTGCTTGAACATGTTACAGTGCATGGGACCTACGCCCGGGTAGTCCAGACCGGCACTGATGGTGAATGCCTCCTGGATCTGACCATCGTTGTCCTGCATTACAAGCATCTTGGCTCCATGCAGGATACCTGTTGTACCGCGGTGGAATGTGGCTGCAGTATGGTCTGTCTCATAACCATGGCCACCGGCCTCGGCAAGAACTATCCTGACACGCTCGTCATCGGTATAATGGAATATGGTACCGGCAGCGTTGCTTCCACCACCAATACATGCTATAAGGTAGTCAGGGTAGTCACGGCCAACTTTCTCCATGAGCTGTTCCTTGATCTCCTTGGATATTACACTCTGCATGCGGGCTACCAGGTCTGGGTAGGGGTGTGGGCCCATGGTAGAGCCTACTATATAAAAGGTATCGCTTGGATGGCAGCACCAGTCGCGGATGGCGGCCGAGCAGGCATCGGACAAGGTCATGTTTCCGGTACGTACTGGGTTTACCTTGGCGCCGAGCATTTTCATGCGTTCCACGTTTGTGTGCTGGCGCTCAACATCGGTAGCTCCCATGAATATCTCGCACTGCATGTTCATGAGTGCGCATACGGTTGCTGTGGCTACGCCATGCTGGCCGGCACCGGTCTCGGCTATGATGCGGGTCTTGCCCATGCGCTTGGCCAGCAGTATCTGACCTATGGTGTTATTGATCTTGTGTGCACCGGTGTGGTTCAGGTCTTCACGCTTAAGGTACATCCTGCAGCCGTATTTCTGACTCATGCGCTCTGCATAGTAAAGAGGTGACGGACGTCCCACGTAGTCCTTGAGGAGCTGGTAATACTCTTTCTGGAATGATTCAGACTCAATGATGGGCAGGTACTGGTCCTGCAGGTTCTTTACTGTAGAATAAAGAATCTCAGGGATGTATGCTCCGCCAAATTCTCCGTAGTAGCCATTCTCGTTGACCTGGTAAGTTTTTTGTGGCATTATGTAGGTTTTTTGTTGTTATTTATCTGTTTTACCGTTAAAAAAGAGACCCGCCGTAAGAACGACAGGTCTCTTTTATCTTTATGCTTATTTTATGGGGTGCATAACTGTCTTCTCACGATTTTATTAATCCCGAGTTACGCCACCACCAAAAATTAGCTGTCATTTTCATTCTGTTAAGCAGTATTTGTTTACTAACTGACCGCAAAATTAGGGCTTTTGTAATAATCTGCAAATTTTTTGCCGGTTTTTATGCCGCATTTAACAATCTGCTCCGGCTGCCTGGAAAATGTAAACTTGTGGTATTGATAAAAATACTTTAACTTTGCAGCACTTTAGCCTTGTCTAAAAGGTATGAAAGATATTCAATATAACGGGCCAGAGATGAGCCTCAGGAAGGTACTTATACTTCTTGTTACTGCGGCTCTCATAGTTGCATTGTTCCTCCTTAGGAGTGGCGATACAAAAAATGAGCCTGTTGTGGATGTCCCGCAGGATTCTTACACAGAACAGTTTGTTTACATTTCCCCGTTTGACTCTCTTTTCCGTCTGTATGCCGACAGTGTATGTGACTGGAAGATGCTGGCTGCAATTGCTTACGTTGAGTCTAAGTTTGATTCATCGGCCCACTCATATATGGGAGCCCAGGGACTCATGCAGATAATGCCGGCTACCTACAGGCATGTCCTGGCAAGGATGGGTATGGATACCCTGGCGCGTAGTACGGAACTGGACATACGTGTGGCTGTAAAATACCTTGATGACCTGAGCAGCCTGTTTGGGTTTATAAATGAGAAGGAAAGGATTAACTACATACTGGGCAGTTATAACGGAGGCTCCAACCATATTTTTGATGCTATGCGTATAGCACGCAAGAATGGTGTGAACCGATACAACTGGAACAGTCTTACCCCGGTACTCCTGTCACTGAGCAATCCTGAGGTGTATAACGACAGTGTTTGCAGGCATGGCAGGTTTGATGCTACCGAGACAGTTCAGTATGTAAGGCGTGTAAACAAAAAGTATAACGAATACCGCAGCCTTGAACTGCTGTTCCTGGCATCGGAGAAAATAGCGAGCAATAATAGAGAATGAGATATATTATAACCATAGACCAGCGTACCTCCTCAAGTAAGGCATTGCTGTTTGACGAAAAGCTTAATCTGGTTGACCACAGGATTATACCGCATAAGATCAACCATCCACGCAGCGATTGGGCCGAGGCCGATGCCGAGGAGTTATACCGCAACACGGTAGAGGCTATACGCCAGCTGGAACTGCCGCAGGAAGAGGGTAATACTTTCTCCGTTTCTATTGTAAACCAGAGAGAAACGGTTGTCTTGTGGGATAAGAATACCGGCAAGCCCGTATATCCTGCCATCATGTGGCAGTGCCGCCGCGGTGCCGCTTTCTGCCAGGAGCTTATAGACAAGGGTTATGAGGCAATCATACGTGAACATACCGGTCTTATTCCCGATACATATTTCTCTGCCAGTGGTGTAAAATGGATCCTGGACAACATTCCAAGTGTAAGGGAAAGGGCCGATAGGGGCGATGTCCTGATGGGCACCATAGACACCTGGCTCATGTGGAAACTCACTGGCGGTAAGGTGCATGCTACAGACTACTCCAATGCATCCCGTACACTGCTGTTCAATATAAATGACCTGGAGTGGGATTCGGACCTGCTGCGCATTTTTACAATACCAGCATGCATGATGCCCGATGCAAGACCATGCGATTCCATATTTGGAGAGACAGATCTTGAGGGAATACTGTCCAAGCCGGCTAAGATTGCCGGAGTGCTTGGAAGCTCACATGGAGCTCTTGTAGGACAGCTCTGTCTGGAGGCCGGTAGCGGCAAGACCACATACGGTACAGGTTCTTCTGTCATGTTCAATGTGGGAGAGCAGCCTGTCCAGGCTCCTAACGGAATGGTATGTTCCGTGGGCTACTCCATGTTTGACCATACTTACTATGTAGTTGAGGGACATGCCCATTCGTCGGGCGCTGTGCTCGACTGGATTACAGATAACCTTAGGCTGGTGGATTCGGCCGACGATACCCAGAAGCTTGCCCAGAGCGTGCCCGATAACGGTGGCGTGTATTTTGTTCCGGCATTCTCGGGCCTGGGCTCTCCATGGTGGGTGCCCGATGCAAAGGCTATGATCATGGGTCTGACCATGTCTACAACCCGTGCCCATGTGGTACGTGCAGCACTTGAGTCTATTGCTTATCAGGTGGCCGATGTGGTGGAGCTGGCCATGCGCGACCTTACAACCCCGCTGCGTGAACTGTGCATAGACGGAGAGTCTGCCAAGAACGATTTTCTCATGCAGTTCCAGTCCGATATCCTGGGATTCCCGGTAAAGAGGCTTGGGCTTGAGGAGGCATCGGGCCTTGGATCAGCTATCCTTAACTGCTGTGCCTGTGGTATTTACACCAGCATTGAGCAGATCCGTGAGGTCAGGAAGATCAGTGAGATCTGTATTCCTGAAATGAAGGCCGATGAGCGCGTGCGCAACCGTCAGGGATGGCTGCAGAGCGTTCACACCGTAATGCTTGGTACAAGAAAAAGCAATTAAACCTTGAAAGCGCGGGCCATCTCGCGCTTGTCCTCGTTCTCCTTTATGGACTGACGTTTGTCATACTCGTGCTTACCCTTGGCAAGTGCTATTACGAGTTTGGCCAGACCTTTCTCGTTTATGAAAAGACGGGTGGGGACTATGGTAAATCCTGGATTTCTGGTGTCCTGGGCCAGTTTGCGCAGTTCCTTGGCTGTGAGCAGGAGCTTGCGGTCACGACGCGCCTCGTGGTTGTTATATGAACCATAGAAGTACTGCGCCACGTGCATGTTCTTTACCCACATCTCTCCGTTTATGAATGTGCAGAACGTATCGTTAAGGCTGGCCTTGGATTCACGGATGGATTTTATCTCCGTGCCGGTAAGAGCCATACCTGCGGTATACGTGTCCAGCAGTTCGTAATCAAATGTGGCACGCCTGTTCTTTATGTTTACGCTTGTAGTCTTGCGCTTTCCCATCTTAGAAATCAAGAGTAATCTTTGTGCATACAGGCTCCGATGCCAGCACACGATACGTTGCGTTCACTGTATCTATAAGGAGAGTGCCGCACATGGTATCGGGCTGCATTACCTGTACTGCAACCTGTGACCTGCCGCTCTTTCTAAGCTCCTTGAGCATGTTGGTGCGCCTTGCGTGCTCAACTGGATCTGGTACGGAATCGGCCAGTGTAGAGATGTCAAAACAGCACATGGTCTGGTTAAGCCTTACGGTAGTGCGGTTGTTGTCTGGCTGGTATGAGTACATGCGCATACGGAGGGTATCGTTCCTTACTTCTACGGGGTAGAGCATAAAGTCTGCATCCTTTTCCTGATAGAATACGGGAGTTATGCTTATAAAATGTCCCTGTGACCATATTTCAGGATAGGTTACGTCAAACAGCCTGTAATTATGGAAATAATATGGGTGATTGAGAGTGCTGCTTGGCATGGTGTCCTTGAGGGCAAGGGTGTTCAATACCATTAACTTCCTTATGTTTATCTCATTGTTGCTCATGCTGCCAACAGCCTTAAGCTCAATCTGAGCCAACACACGGTCTCCGTGCTTTACATCCATGTTGACCATGTCCATGGAGTCCTTGAAATTCTTGAAATTCAGTTTCTCTCCGGTGTAGTCTATAAGGAGCGATGCCTTTCCGGCAGAGTATTTTACTGTACCGTAGCGGTAGAATGTCTCTGAATAAGTAGATGGTTCCAGCGGTTGGCAGGAAATCAGGACTGAGGTCAGTGCGCATGCTGAGAGCATGCCGGCTATGAATAATCTTTTCATATTCTTGCAAAAATTTTGTGTAAAGATATGGAATTATAATGGTCAAGTATGCCTTGATTTGGTTAAATTTGCCAACAAGTATATACTTTAACACATCGAGTTGAATAAAACCTTATCTTGTATATGAGAAAAATCTTTACAATCATCTATGCTTTGGGACTGTTTGCCAGTTGCGCGCAGAGTGGTCAGTACAGCATTAGCGGAAAGTTTGACAATTTTAAGGGTGATTCAGTCCGCCTTGTAAATGACAAAGACGTAATTATAGCTGTTGTTCCGTCTGCAGACGGCAGTTTTAGGTTTACTGGCAAAATAGAGACTCCTATTACTGCCGTGGTAATGTCCAATGAGGAAATATCTCCAGAAAAGGCAAATTTTGGCAACAAGTGCGAGTTCTTCCTGGAGCCTGGCAAACTCACCCTGAACAAGGTAAATGATAACTTGTATGTAGTAAAGGGAACCAAGGCAAATAATGCTTATTCGGGTTTCTGGACTATGTACTACGATTATGTTCTTTGCGCTGCAAATCCTCAGGAACAGAACGCAATAGTAGAAAAAATCTTTGATTCTTTCCCAAGTGGGATGCGTAACAACAACGACAACATGTATGGATTGTTCTGCCTGGAGAATATACTTGAGGAAACAGATGTTGATGAGGCAAGGGAGACCCTTGACAGATTCCCCCAGAATATAAAGGATACAGATCTGTGGAAATCTCTGGACTCCAAGCTTGACAAGCTTGCAAAATTTGCAGTAGGCAAGCAGTATGAGCCATTCAGTCAGATGGATCAGAATGGTAACATGCTGAATTCGGACGATGTAATGAAAGACGGAAACAAGTACGTCCTGATAGATTTCTGGGCTTCTTGGTGCGGCCCATGCATGCGTGAGATGCCTTTCCTGAAAGCTGCTTACAGAGAGTATTTTACCAAGGGATTCCAGATCCTGGGCGTTTCTCTTGACCGTGACCGCGACATGTGGATGCAGGCTATCAAGGGTGAGGAGATGAACTGGATCCATGTAAGTGACCTGGGCTACTGGTCAAACCAAGTTGCAAGACAGTACAATATAAACTCAATTCCAGCCAACTTGCTTATTGACTGCAAGACAGGTACAATAGTAGCCAGGAATCTAAGGGGTGCAGCCCTGGAAGAGAAACTCTCAAAACTGCTTGCAGACTGACTGTAATCCAGTATGTAACCATATAGACGGACAGGCCTTGGCATAAGGTCTGCCCGTTTTATTTTTTATTGCAACAAATATTAACCTGGACATATTATAAAAAAAAGGATTTTGAGTACCTTTGTATCCGTAAACTGAAAACAAGTTTTCAAACTATATTTTTAACTATGATCTATTCACACGAAGTAGAAAACATGTGCGTGGTTCAGAAGGGACCAAAGCACGGACCTGCTCCAATTCCGGAGGAGGGCAAGTGGGTTAAGGCCAAGGAGATCAAGGATATCTCTGGCATGACTCATGGTATTGGCTGGTGCGCTCCTCAGCAGGGTGCTTGCAAGCTGTCACTCAACGTAAAGAACGGTGTAATTGAGGAGGCTCTCGTAGAGACTATCGGTTGCTCAGGTATGACACACTCAGCTGCTATGGCTGCAGAAATCCTCCAGGGCAAGACCCTGCTCGAGGCTCTGAACACTGACCTGGTTTGCGACGCTATCAACACCGCAATGCGTGAGCTGTTCCTTCAGATCGTTTACGGCCGTACACAGAGCGCTTTCTCAGAGGGCGGTCTTGTAATCGGTGCTGGTCTTGAGGATCTTGGTAAGGGTCTGGGTAGCCAGGTAGGTACAATGTACGGTACCAAGGCTAAGGGCGTACGTTACCTTGAGATGGCCGAGGGTTATGTAAACCGTATTGCCCTTGACAAGGACGATCAGGTTTGCGGTTATGAGTTTGTCAACCTTGGCAAGTTCATGGATGAGATCAAGAAGGGTACCGATGCCAACGAGGCACTGAAGAAGGTTACTTCAACCTACGGACGTTTCTCAGCTGAGGCTGGTGCTGTTAAGTTCATTGACCCACGTAAAGACTAATAAGGAGATACAACTATGATTAGAGAAGTAAAGTTCGAATCACAGGACCGCAGAATCAAGCAGGTCCTTGCTGCTCTCAACGAGCATGGAATCTCCTCAATTGAAGAGGCAAACCAGATTTGCGAAAGCTACGGCATTGATCCTTACAAGGCTTGTGAGGAGACTCAGCCTATCTGCTTTGAGAATGCTAAGTGGGCTTATGTATGCGGTTGCGCCATTGCACTTAAGGAAGGTGAGAAGACTGGCGACAAGAGCGCTGTAAAGGCTGCCGAGAACATCGGTATTGGTCTGCAGAGCTTCTGCATTCCTGGTTCTGTTGCTGACGACCGTAAGGTTGGTCTGGGTCACGGTAACCTGGCTGCACGTCTGCTCAACGAGAAGACCAAGTGCTTTGCATTCCTTGCAGGTCACGAGTCATTCGCTGCTGCTGAGGGTGCTATCAAGATTGCTGCCAAGGCAGACAAGGTACGTAAGCAGCCTCTGCGCGTTATCCTGAACGGTCTTGGTAAGGATGCTGCTCAGATCATCAGCCGCATTAACGGCTTTACCTATGTTCAGACTCAGTTTGACTACTACACAGGTAAGCTTAAGGTTGTTAAGAAAATTGCTTACAGCGACGGTCCTCGCGCCAAGGTTAACTGCTACGGTGCCGATGACGTTCGCGAAGGCGTTGCTATTATGTGGAAGGAGGGTGTTGACGTATCTATCACTGGTAACTCAACCAACCCAACACGTTTCCAGCACCCAGTTGCCGGTACTTACAAGAAGGAGCGCGTACTTGCTGGTAAGCCATACTTCTCTGTAGCTTCTGGTGGTGGTACTGGTCGTACCCTGCATCCAGATAACATGGCTGCTGGTCCTGCTTCTTACGGTATGACCGACACAATGGGTCGTATGCACTCTGATGCTCAGTTTGCAGGTTCTTCATCAGTTCCAGCACACGTTGAAATGATGGGCTTCCTGGGTATCGGTAACAACCCAATGGTAGGTTGCTCAGTAGCTTGCGCTGTTGACGTTGCTCAGGCTCTGGCTGCTAAGTAATTAGCACACTATAAAATAAAGCTCCCCTGGATCTTTCCTGATCTGGGGGAGTTTTTTTGGTCCTGCCTGAACTTCTGCATACCGGAATTGGCGTAATTTGGTATTCAGAAAATAGTTACGCATGATACAACGGTAAATTTACAGTTGGATAGAGTTTTAATAAGCCAATGTGTTGCGTGTTCTGAAAATGTCAGTACATTTGAAACCGGTAAGAACCTGAAAACCAATAATTATATGAGAAACTACATTTGTCGTATTTCTACATTACTGTTGTCTCTGACCCTGATCCTTTGTCTCAATCAGTGTAAATCATCAAAACAAGTTGCCGTACAGGGGTATCCTTCCTTTGAGGACGGACGTGTATGGATATACTCAAACGGTAAATCCAAGGTACGTACATGGGATGGCGTTGAGGCCGATATCAAAACAGATGATATTGCTGATTACCTTAAGCAATACAACAAAAAGCTTAAGACTACAAGAATCAGTCTCCGATACATGGATGGAGTAAGTGGACTTGGTCAGGTACAGCCTCTTGCAGAACAGCTAGACGCCATAGGTATCAAGACAGCCGTAGCACTTGACAACTACATGCTTGACCATATGACAATGCCGGAATACCGCCGTGCACACATAGTGGATTTGGGCGGTGGCCAGTACCGTTTTGAAATGAACTGCGAAAGACAGGAAATACTACAGCGCCCGTTTGGTGATGAAAAACATCCATTACTTGACATAACTGGTGATGAAAAACATCCATCACTTGACATAACTGGTGATATAAAACTCATGGCTGAATGGATTCAGCTCTTTGATGGTCATGGCGTTGCAATCTACCCAACGGAAATGCCGTGGTCCCATGTCCAGACAATGGCACAGGCAGCGAACAAGCGTGGAATAGACCAGGTAGTGATAGTGTATGAGGATAGCAGTGAATCAGCAGACCTGAGTACCCTGGACAGCTTCTACAAGTCATTCAAGGGCAATGACGGTCCTAAGACCATAACCCTTGTTCCATCGGAAAAACAATTCCAGGCCGACGGCAAGGAAAATGCTCTTGATGTGATAAAGCGGTACAATGCCACCTACACAACAGACTGGTTTGACAAGGGAATACGTATAAAGAACCCAAAGAGTCATTACAACCGCAACAATTCATGGCTGCATATTACCAATGTTGTCCGGACAAAAGACGAGACTCTCATAATGTTCTATTCGTTCCAGGGCAATGATCTCTGGATTACGGCAATGTCAGACATAACCATGAGGGCCGGCGGCAAAGAATACAAGGAAATACGTCATGAAGGCTTTAATGGCTTTGAGCAGAAATACTACTGGAGCCCTGATAACGGATACTACTATTTCACTCTTCATTTTCCAGCAATTGATGATGACATAGAGACCGTTGATCTGGTTGATGCTGAAGATGGTGCACTCTGTATAAGCGGGCTTCAGGTATCGGACCACGTGACAGCCGACAGTGAACTGATTACCATGCTTCTATATGGCACTACAACGCTCACCACAACATACGTACACAAGGGTGTTCCAAACATTGTAACTCCACAGTCGGCTGATCTTGACAAAGAAAAAACTACCGTTTACATGGCTATGCAGATAATGGAACCTCACTCTGTAAAGGGACATGTGGGCAATGAATTCACACTAACCTTTGCCGATGGATCCCAACTGAAGTCACTGCGTGTTGAAGGTGTTAAGACCAACGAGGATTTTGACCGTGGCGGTGACCATGTAAGCACATTCTTCCAGGTAATATTCCCGGCATCAAAGGCAATAGACTGGATGAAAAGTGGCAAGGTGACTCTGGAAGGAACAGTTATGCACGAACAGATAAGTATTCCTATGACGGTAGCCATGCAGATTTCCGAAGGTTTAGACAGTCAAATGATTGAGAGACTGCTTATGGAAGAATAGAACGATATGTCCACGTTTGACGCTTCAGGAGCTTGCGTTTATTGCAAGACCGAGTTTAATCCTAGATGCAAGTTGCATTACGATATCTACTTCAAGAAATGAACATAGAACAGGTGCGAGAGTGTGCTCTGTCATTGGAAGGGGTCACTGAAGACCAACCTTTTGGCGATGACATAATTACCTTCAGGGTAGAGGGAAAGATATTTGTCTGCCTCTGGTTGGGCGGGTCAAGCCATGATCTGAGGGATGTGGCATCAAGATTTGCAATTAAGCTCCTGCCGGAGAGAAATGAAGAGCTTCGTGAACTATATTCTGGCGTAACTCCTGCGTATCACTGGAACAAGAAACATTGGAGCGATGTGTACTATGAAACCATTCCCGATGCCAAGGTGAAAGCGTGGATTCATGAGTCCTACTTGCTGGTGGTTTCAAAACTCCCCAAATCTTCACCGCTACGCAAGAAATTCGGATAAGCTCCCCTGAAGGATTAAGCAGTCAAAAGTTTGATAAACCACTTGGGGAACAATAGAAGAATATGAGTGCCAAACGTTTTGTTTTTGCGACACTGCTGTGTCTGATACCTTTGGTCTATGTCTGTGGGCAGGAGAGGCTGACATCGGAAAGATTTGACGGCCGAGGTGATTTGCTTGATGCATATGACCAGAGAGTTGATAACCTTCTGAACAGGAAAGGAGTATATGCATGTGTAGTGAGACCATTGTTGAGAATTATCAGATGCCAAGAGTCTTGATAGCAGATGGCGGTCTTAATAGCAAGCTAAATGTCTATAATCAGGATCTTTACTTAAAAAACAAAGATATGTCAGAAACAGATCGTGAACTTCTTATTCGTGGCCTGGAGAGGGCAGAATATAATACATTGCGCATGAAAGCTATGCGCAATGAGATGGTGCTGAAAGATGATGCTGACGGCAATATCATTCGTGTTCCAGCCCGTGATGTTTTTGTACAGCTTTATAACGAGGCAGTTCCTGAATTCTAATACTATTCTAATCGTACCCTGCATCCAGATAACATGGCTGCTGGTCCTGCCGGGCGTTCTGCATACCGGAATTGGCGTAATTTGGTATTCAGAAAATAGTTACGCAGGTGCGTTGCATTTAATATGTGCCCTAGGAGGCCTGTGGAGGGGTTTCTGCTTCCTTGCGCTTAGCTGCCTGGACTTCTGCATACCGAAATTGGCTCAAAACGGTATTCAGAGAATAGTTACGCAGGTGCGTTACATTTAATATGGGCCCTAGGAGTCCTGTGGAGGGGTTTTTGCTTCCTTGCGCTTTGCTTCTTGAACTTCTGCATACCGGAATTGGCGTAATTTGGTATTCAGAAAAAATGTAAAGGACCTGGGGAAAAGCAACCCCCTCCATGTGGGGCACGGAGGGGGCTGAGTGTTGGGGTGAGGCCGCGTTACATGGCGGGCTTGATGTTCAGGTTTACGCCGAGTGACTGCTCGGTGTCAATGATGGTCCAGCTGCCGCTTGGGTAGATGTGCTCAACGCGCTTAAGGTAGCCACGGTCAGTCAGCTCGTTCACAACGGCATCGCGGCGGTCACCTACGGCAAAGCCCAGGTGATGCACTCCGTATCCGTGCTCCTTTATGAACTCATTGTATGTGCTTGGGTTATCGTCAAGAATCTCATGGAGCTCTATGATGGATCCCTGTGGAGCCATGATTGATGCCAGCTTAAGGCCATACTTGTAGTTCTTGCCGTAGTACATCAGGTTGGGATCTGTAGTATCTACAGTCTGATGCACCCTGATCTCTGGAACAGGTACATTGAGCAGCTCTGCCCACTCACGGGCAGCAACCTCTATGTCCTCCACAATGATGGCAATCTGTATAAAACCGTTCAGATCCAGAGGGTTTTCCATAACTCCACGGTCTGCTTTAAGCTCCAGCTTGTGGTTCTGTGCTGCCAGGAGCTCCGGGTCTGTTGACTGTGTCTGGGTTGGGGTAGAGTTGCATGATGCCATCATGAGGACAGCCATCATGCCAGAAATAATGGTATTCTTTTTCATAGTTGTATTATGCTTTTGCCTGAGGTGAATCTGGGTCGACCATCATGAGTTCTACTTTGTTTCCGTCTGGATCATGTGTCCATGCCTGCCAGTTCTTATCGGCCGATGTCTTAGGCTCCTGGTCAATAGGCACACCCAGTGAGCGTAGGTGCTCAACATCGGCAATCAGATTATCGGTCTCAAGGCAGATGTGCTGGAAACCGCGTGAGTTCCAGCCGGTATTGGGGTTCTCGCCCTGGCCATTTGGGATAAGCTCAAGGTAAACGCCATCGGCTATGCGTACGTAGTGCAGCCATGGTTCTCCCTTGTCATTATCCTGAATGCCCACAAGCTTAAGGCCCAACTTATTGCAGTAGAAATCCAGTGAGGCATTTATGTCCTTGCATACAAAACATGCGTGGCCCAGACCAACATAACCTTCCCTTCCAAACTGGTAGGGTGCCTGATTGCTCTGCATCTGGACCGATGAGGGGGTGTATTCCTGCAGTTCTATACCGTTTCCGTCTGGGTCATAAAGCCACAGATTAAGGCATCCGCTCTTTTCGAGTTTTGGCTCCGGAGAGTCTATGTATCCCTTCTCATATATCTCTTTAAGGGTCTGGCGGATGTTTCCTACTGTTACACAAAGGTGGTTGTAACCTGTTTTGTTAAAGTCAAATGCGTAGTCGCGGTCATTCTCTCCACCATAGAAGAGTTCCAGGAAATGTCCCTTGCATATCTTGAGATATACAATCCATGGGTCACCGTTATCCTTATGGAGTTCAAACGCTTTCTTCCAACCGAATACTTTTTCAAAGTACTCTACAGACTTATCCATATCCAATGGATTAAGTGCAATGTGGGCAATGTCTTTAATCATACATATTTGGTTATTTCTCGTAAAAATACGTCATTCTGTCAATTTTGTAAAGACTGTAAGATGCAAACTGACTTTTTTATGTTTTTTTGGCTATAGAAGGGTGTTGGATAATATATCTATCGGGTTTTTGTGCATTGGAGATTGTTTTTTATCTACTTTTGTGGTAAGTAACAATCAATCAGGTTTATGAATATAAAACGCCTATCATTGTTGGCTATGCTGGGAGTGGCTTTTTATGGTGCCATGGCTCAGGAAGAGCATAAGTATGTTGACCTTAAACTGCCTTCTGGAACCCTTTGGGCTGTAGAGAATGTTGGGGTAGATGAAGAATTCCAGTGGTGCACAGGACTGGATGAGTACAGTGGTTCTACGGTTTTTAACCTAGGTTCAAACATACAGGGAACAGCAAACGACCCAGCTACTCAGGCCTGGGGTGATGAGTGGTGTACACCAACTCTTGAGCAGTGGTGGGAACTGCTCCATTATGTACGTTATGAGTACTATGGTGAGAATTCTATCCACCGTGTACGCTATTATGATGTTGATGGAGATGGAGTGTTCGATACTCCGGATGACAGCCTGTATCTGGATTTTCCGTTGCTTAAATCAACTTACAACCAGAATGTTGGTCAGTATTATTATTCAGCATACTGGACCTCAACCCAGATTATGGAACCATGGCCTGTGATTGCCAAGACCGATACCTGTTTTGAGTGGCGCTGTGACGGAATAGATGCATCGGAGACAATCAATGGCGGTTTCCATATCCGTCCCGAGCATGGTTACTGCTATAGCCTTGCCATGCAATCGTATAATTTCAAGGCCGTTCTTGATGTCAGCATGTATAATCACACACGCATGATCCGTCCTGTACGCAAGGCAAAGGCAACAGGAGTAAGGAGATCACCTGAGCAGCCATCAGGACTGCGCCGTCAGGATTACTATTTTGGCAAATTCAGAATAACTCCGGAAGGCAAGAAATACCTTGAGCTTTAATTACCTACTGCAGGGGATTACGTAGGTGGTGACTGAGTTGGGAGCAAGGGTTACGGCAAGGGTATTGCCTGTGGCTTTTGCTCCTTTTGATTCTGCCCAGTGCTCGCCGTCTGCGCTGTTTCCACTGGTGCGGTACTGACTGACCTTACCGTTCAGTACCAGACCGTTAAAGTTCAGGTTCAAAGGCTTTTCCTGGGCGGTCAGATTAACGCAAACAACTGTTACGTTCCTGCGCTTGGAATCAACTGCAGCCATGCAAAGGACTCCACTGCGGCGGTCGGTAGGGCAGTTAATAAGGGTTGAGCCCGGACGTATGTAGCGTGAGAACTGCCCAAATGCGTAGTACTTCTGGGTGAGCACAATCTCATTCTGGTCATGGTCGGCCCATGCCGTGCCCCAGTAACCGCCGGCAATATTGAGTGGCCCCTTGTCAACGCGGCCCTTGTAACCCTCTTTAGAGACGTGGGTGTCAATTACCTGCCACAGAACCCAGGCCGATGGCTCTAGTGCCTGGATGTCTGTGATTATCTTCTCTGCAAGCCAGAGTCCGGCAGCCATTTCTCCGGCATTCTGACCGGCAGTTCCGTTGCCATCAACCTCACTCATCCACAGGTTTATGTTCTCGTCTTTTGCAAGCTGGCCCATCTCACGTATGCTGTTGGCTCCGTAGGTATGAACGCTTATCCGTTCAATGGACTTGCGGGCCTCTGGTGAGAGCGTCCTTATCTCTTCTATCTGCTTGCCCGGGTTGGTCTCATCGCTGGCAGTGAGCAGTATGTTCTGCAGTCCGTAGCGGTCAAATGCCTTGCGGGTTTCTTCCAGCAGTACTGACTGTGAATGGCCGGCATCAATGTGGCAGCCTTCCTGCTTGTAGTTCATGGCTGGCCAATAGTTGGTGTTTGGCTCATTCATGGGCGACACGCTTTTTACCTTGAATTTCAAGTTCCGGGTCATGTAGTCAGCAACGTGAGCCATGTATTCTGCAAAATCGTCGTATTCATCGGCCTTTATATTGTCCTCATCGGACTTGAAATTGCCGGTGGAACAGCCGCTTACGGTCATGAAGTAGGGCGGTGAGTTTGAGAAGATCTCTATGTAAGCATCCTGTTTGGCGGCCTTGCTGGCAGCGCGCAGTACGTTCAGCTGGCGCTGGTCGGCGGTGTAGTCCCACTTGCGCTCGCCGCTGGCGGGGTCAATGTACATCCAGCCGGGAACATCGGAATCCGTGCGGGTAATGTGGTTGTGCGTAGGGTCATCGCCGCCACCCACATTGTAGCGCATTATGTTCAGGCCCAAACCCTTGCTTTTGTCAAAGAACAGGTTGGCGGACTTCCTGGTAAGCACGTCATTGTAGCCAATGCGGTTTGCCCACCAGCACAGACTGGTTCCCCAACCCTCCCAACTGCCGCCGTTGGTCTGGATGGCATTGTCCATTGATATCCTGATTTCCGTGTTGCCCACGGGATTCTGTGCGTGTATGCCGACTGTCATGAGAATTCCCAGCAGGAACAGTATGGTTGCTCTTTTCATAACCTGATTATTCTGCTGCTATTGGAATTGCTTGGTATTCTCCGCCCCAGATTTCAAGGAAACGGCGGAATCCTTCCTGGCTGATTACCACTGTGGCGGTGTTGTCGCATGGATGAAAGCTTACTGCCGGGGCATTCAAGAGGTCCTGGTCAAAGAAGAACTTTACGCGGTGACCGTTCTCAAAGAGTTCCTTTGGGTCGGCATTAGTCAGGTTCATGTCATTTATAAGGCCGAACAGGCAGACTGAACCAGGCTGTACGCCCAGACACCTCTCCATGCGCTCAGGGCTGGCAAATGACATCTTGCCCTGGTGCATTACATGCTCAAATGCATGCATGTCAAAGTGTTTGTGGCACTCGTACGATATAAGGTAGTGGCGGTTGCCCTTGTGGTTGCGCACAAACAGGTTCTTGCAGTGCATGGGGCCTGTGCCGTCAACGTGGGCAGCATCTATCTTGCTCCAGTATTCCAGCGCCTCCTCTATGGTAAAGAGGGAAGGGTGGGTGTATATCTCATAGCTTATCCCGTTGTCTTTAAGGAAATCTATGACCTTTTGAATTTTTGGGTTGTATTCCATAACGGATGCAGATTAAAGTGCAGCCTCCAGAGCCTTGATGTTTTCTATAGGTGTCCACCAGCTGGTGCAGAACCTTACGGCAGTATGGTTATCATCAACCTTTTGCCAGTCCTCAAACCCAAACTGGGCATGGAGACGTGCCACCATGTCGTTAGGCAGGATAGGGAACTGCTGATTGGTGGGACTATCGGCCAGGAACTGGTAACCACGGCTGGCAAACATCTCCTTTACCAACTGGGCCATCTCAATTGCATGCGCAGCTATCTTGAGGTACAGGCCATCGGTAAACAGGGTTTCAAACTGAATGCCCAGCAGACGTCCCTTGGCAAGCATGCCGCCTTCCTGCTTAATGTTGTATCGGAAATCTTTCTTAAGAGATTCCTTGTTTATTACAACGGCCTCTCCAAACAGGCAGCCCACCTTGGTTCCGCCAATGTAGAATATATCGGCCAGACGGGCTATGTCCTGCAGCGTTACGTTGCTCTGCCTGGACATGAGTCCGTAGCCAAGCCTGGCTCCGTCTATGAACAGCGGAATATTGTGCTTACGGCATACTGAGCTTATATTGGTAAGTTCCTCAAGAGAGTAGATTGTACCCAGCTCCGTGGGGAACGATATGTACACCATTCCGGGCTGTACTGTGTGCTCAAAACTGGCATCGGCGTAATGCTCCTCAATGACGGACTCAATCTGCTGTGCCGTTATCTTGCCTTCCTTTCCATGAATGGCCAGCACCTTGTGCCCGCTATGCTCCACGGCTCCGGTCTCATGTACATTTATGTGGCCCGATGTGGCGCAAATTACTCCCTGATAGGGTTTTAGGACCGATGCTATCACGGTTACGTTAGCCTGGGTTCCACCTACAAGAAAGTGGACGTGGGCGTTAGGTACGGTGCAGGCTTCTCTTATAAGCCGGCGGGCGTTCTCACAGTGCGGATCCATGCCATATCCTGGGGTCTGTTCAAAATTGGTGTCCGCAAGTCTCTTAATTATCTCGGGGTGTGCTCCCTCAAGATAGTCGCTGTCAAATCTGATCATATATGCAAATATAGGTATATATTGCAATAACTACAGTTCAATGCACTCTTTCTTGATTGAATCAGGTTTGTCCATGCCATGAAATAGTACCAATAATGTTGGGTATTATCCAGGTGTTTAGCAGAAAAAAATATTATAATTGTAAATATTGTTTTATATTATTATATAAATAGTGTATCTTTGCGAACTATTGAAGCGCATTTTTTGCCCAATGATATGACAAAAGGATTGTTTGTATTTTGTAATTGCAAGTATTTAAAAAAGTTAACTATATTCCGCAGCGTTCTTGCTGTGGCCTTTGTCGTATTTGGCCTATTCCCCAATAAATCATTTGGCCAGAATGTTTCTTCTACAGATTCTTTAGACAACGGTTTCCTACTTATCCATTCCACACCTTCTCCAAAGGCCGTGTCCTTGAATGTTTGTATGGTACAAGTGGCAGTTGAATACTCAATCTTTACCACTCAACAAAGAATAGAAAACCTCAACCCTTCAACAATAAGATAATTATGACGATGAAAAATCTACAATATACCAGCCAACAAGGCTGCACAAAAGAAAAGACTATGCAGACAAGATATGTATACGATTCTAAGTCTCCAACCCAGACAAACAAGTTAGGAAAACTCCTCCTCACCATCTGCTTGATGATGGTGAGCGTGGGAGCGTGGGCACAGACGAATGTGGCTAACTGCTACGTGTTCAACAACGACACGTATGGTTATCTGTACAACAACAATGGTACGCTGGCCTCTAACGGAACATTCCGCGCTTCAAGTGTGTGGATTGCAAGTGGTACAATGGGAACAACCAACCGTACTTTGCAGTCTTATACCAATAAGACGCAGTATTTGGTAGGTAATACCACGAATGCTGGTACTGTATCGATAGGTAATTCTACTAATGTTTGGCAGAGTCGTGACGGATATCTAGCTACACGAAGCCTGACTAATACTTTTTATGTGCAAACAGCAGATGGTAGGACATTCACGAATAGACGTAACAACTACAATCAACGTTACACCCCTACCGTCATCACCGTAACCGAGTACGATCCCATCAATAACACGTTTGGCGGTTTATCTTCTGTAGGTCTTTCTGCCGCCGACATCACTTATGGCGGTACTGCTGTTACTGCAACCCTCACCTCTCCTGCCCTCAACAAGGAAGAGCGTGTGGCATATACCGATTTCCTTGTCTCTGGTAGTCATTATTATTGGTGGGATAATGCTGACAAGGCAGCAGCACCAACTAGCAATCAAGTCACAGTTGCTCTTACTCGCTACGAGTGGAGCCTCTCCGGAGCAGGCGCAAGTTATCTTTCACTTGCCAATGCTACGACAACAGGTCTTACCAACACCATCACATACACCACGCCTAACCCTAACGCAGATGCTGCGGCAACCGTTACGGTAAAGGCTGTCTATGCCGATGGTACAGAAATCTCAAAGACAGCAACTATCACTGCAAGACGCTACACCGCCGACCCTACTGCTATCAACGCCAGCAATATGGAGCTTGTGGTTGGTGGAACGCAGTCGGTTAATCCTACGTTGACTTGCGCTATCCCTGATTACTCGAATATCTACACCAGCCTCAGCTATGCATCGAACAATACAGCCGTAGCTTCTGTTAATGCGACAACTGGTGAAGTAACTGCAAATGCTAAGGGTACAGCTACCATCACCATCACTGCACGTCTGCAGGGCGGTGGCAGCATCACAAAAAATATTACTGTTTCCGTGGCAGAACGTGCTGCGGCTCCAACCATCACGTTCAACAGCACAACAGGCGAACTCACTATGTCGAGCTCTACGCCTGGAGCTGAGATTCACTATACCCTTACAGGCAGCGACCCAACATCGGGCAGTGCTTCCTACGATCCTGCTCATAAGCCTGTGCTTACGCAAGGTGCTACCGTTAAGGCTATCACCGTGGCTGACGGATATCTCAACTCCAACGTCACTACCCTCACCGTAGAACAGGTAGCAACACCTACCGTAACAGTAGATGGCACAACAGTGAAGCTCGCTTGTAGCACGACAGGTGTAACCTACTACTATACTACCGACGGCAGCGAGCCTACGCTCTCCTCTACGAGCACTACCAGCACATCGCTCACTACCATTCCTTCCGGCTCAACCATCAAGGTTATGGCAGTAAAGAACGGTATGGTCAACTCTGAGGTTGCCTCGAAGTACATTGAGCTCTCCCTCGCTACACCTACCATTACCATCGACGGTGGCACAGTAACGATGACCAGCCCTGACGGTGCTACCATCCACTATACTACTGACGGCAGCGAACCTACTGCCAGCAGCCCTACATACACCGCTCCTCTCACCGCCCAGAACGGCGTGACCTACAAGGCCATCGCCATCAAGGCCGGCTTTGCCAACTCTGAGGTTGCCGAAGAGAAATACATGATTTCTTCCGGTGTCAGCGGTGGCACAGTAACTATCAATGACTACGAAGATCACACCTGGACGTACTATGCCGGTGTGGATCCTGAGGTTGACGGTGGACATTATAACACGACCTACAGAGCGCAGGGAACCACCAGACCTAAATATGACGCAAAGATTTATAGTCCTAATCCTCGTAATGTAAAGATCACGTATAATGCAACTAATAATGCGGCTGTATCTTTGACGGAAAGCGAGAACTCATTTGTATATTACAAGACTCTTGAACAAGGTACGACAGAAGGTCAATATCCTTATCAAGTCATTTCCAATCCTTTTAGCAAGCGTCCTGCCCATAGTGGTACTACATACTATGGATTCGCGGGTTGGAAGATTGTGAGTGGTTATCAGTATATTCGCCGTGCCAATGGTCAAATGGCGGCACAAAATGCTGTATTGAACCTTGATGAGGAGATTACCTTTGTCAATCTTCCCTATCCAAGTGTGAACTGCACCTCTGCAGAGATTGTCTTTGAAACGACATGGACAACTGCTAACAGAACATACATAACGACAAACCCGGGGTCAAATCAAACTTATACATTCAATTCTGGAACATACGAAACAAACTTTGTCGTAATCAACGTCAATTATACCCGTCAGATAACAATTTCCGGTTCTGCCACTATCATGATGGTGGAACCTGATGGCTCGGCTGACTATCGTACAACACGAGCTTACAGTGGTGCGTTAGTACCTGCAACAGGTGCGGCTAACACAACAAAGATAGAGTTTGCCAATTGGACGGCTACCGGCACACGTGATGCATACGGAAGAAACCTAACGATTGGGCGTGGTATGACGATGAGTACTGCTCGTGACGTTGTTGGTAGTGCTCAGACAGGAGCATGTAATCAGGTGCTAAAAATTGAGAGTGGAAACTACGGCACTTTCTACCACTTTACGGCTACGCCAAGTTCTTTGACCAAACAGTGGATTACTTTTGGTAATGATTACGACCGAGCTAAGAAGGACTGGGAAGGAAATAACAATACACTCAATTTCTCAGGTGTGATGCGTGGTGCTGCGAGTCGCAATGTTGGCAAAGGTTCTACTGACGAAATGTGGCGAGTAGTTGCCAAGAGCGGAAAATATCTAACTGGAGTAGGCGGACCTCAGAATGCGGCAGCAGAACAGAGTTACTACATTGGCGTCAGCGGTACACATAATAACGGACATAGATATCTTGAGATCCAAGGTGGACATTGGGCTGGTAATATCAGTGGCGGTATGGGTGAGAATCATACTACTACAGAGCCGGCATTCACTTTCCGAATGAGGGGTGGACATATTGTTGGTTCCATCTATGGCGCTGCCCAGTTCGCCGGAGCTGGCGGTGGTCGAACATACATCCTCACTGGCGGCGAAATCAATGGTTGGGTAGCAGCGGGTGCTAACGGTACCCAGTCCGACGGCGGATTGAATGCCGGAGCCTCATATGTCTATGTTGGCGGAAATGCGGTTGTTGACAGTAAGCATAGCGCAACACTGATTAATCGCTCTGTAGGTGGTAATGTCTATGGTGCAGGTTGCGGTTATTCTGCAACGAGTAACTCTGGTGAAATGACTTTAGGTTCCAATATGGTCGTAGCCGACAATGCCTACATTGAGCGTGGTATCTATGGTGGTGGAGCATATGGTTTCGTCACCAATACCCAGACCTCTTACATCTACATTACTGGTGGTCACGTCGGTGGATATACTGGACAAGACTACGGTAGCACAACTATTCAGGGTGGTGTCTATGGTGGTGCCCGTCAAAACAAGGGTGGCTCGGCAATTATTTACATGACCGGTGGCCTTGTGGAAACTGGTATCTACGGTGGTTCCAACAACTCGGGTACGATGAATGGTTCTGTCACCATGCAAATCAACGGTGGTCAGGTTGGTACATCCACAGCACCCGGTAATATCCATGGTGGTGGATATGGTCAGAACACAGTCATCAACCAGAACGTTGACATCACTCTAGGTAGAACGGGAGCGGCTCGCGATACTGTTGGCGTAACCGTTTGGGGTGACGTCTATGGCGGTTCTGCTCTTGGTTCGGTCAATGGTACAGCAGCATCAAATACAAAGCACACCAATGTCACCATGAACGCTGGCTACATCCACGGTTCACTCTATGGTGGTGCGCTCGGTTCCAGCACCGTGGCAGCCAATGTTTATGGTCCTGTTCAGGTTAAGGTGTATGGCGGTAGCGTTATGAACACCGACGGCACGGGTGCTAACGGATCTGGTGCTGTGTATGGTGCTAATAATATTAATGGTGCGCCTCAGCGTAGCGTTACCGTGGATATCTACGGAACTAACGCGGCTCCGGCAGAA
>JAZUFR010000013.1:0-6429 GCA_045640825.1 Bacteroidaceae bacterium | reverse complement strand
AAAAGTCCTGCTTCTTTGGCAAAAACCAGTACTCGTAAAACATGAGCATTGTCAATGATTACAGTATATGTTCGCGTACAGCCAGGATTGCCAGACTTACGCTGTTGTTCACGTTGAACTTGGCCAGCAAGCGCTTACGGTACCAGTTTACAGTATCTACACTAAGATGTATCTGTTCTGCTATCTGGGGATTGGTAAGGCCATTGCATATTCCCTTGAGAACATCACGTTCAACGGGTGTAAGAAACACCTGCCTGGACTCGTCATGTTCCAGAATGGAAGTAACATCGGAACTCAGATACTGCATACCATGGTAAACGGCAGTTATGGCATGGATTACCTCCTGGATTGGGGCGCTTTTAAGTAAATATCCATGCACCCCCATATCTATCATGCGCTTAATAATGGAGAACTCATCATGACAGGTTATGGCAATAATACGGACAGACGGATACTGGGCCATAATCTGTTTGCAGAAATCCATTCCATTGCCATCTGGCATGGAAATATCCAGCAAAAGCACATCCGGCACCCACTTGGACAGTCCCGACTTGCATTCGCCCAGTGTTGCATAGCAGTTGCTCACATGGGCTACACCACTGGCATTTATAGCCTGGGCTAGTCCCTGGGTAAGCATTGTGTGATCATCGGCAATATTTACGTCTATCTTGTAGTTCATAGAGGAAAGGCTATATTAATCTCCGTACCTGCTCCTGGTTGGCTTATTATATCCATCTGACCGTTAAACTGTGCAATACGGTTGCGTATGTTCTTAAGCCCCATGCCACCGGTTATCTGTTCCTGGTCAAATCCCTTGCCATTGTCGCTGATTGTGAGCAGGACCTGCTTTTCCTGCATAAATAGTTGAATGTCTATCCTCTGGGCCGATGCATGCTTGATTGCATTGTTTACCAGTTCATAGGCACAGCGGTAAAGCACCAGTTCTATATTGGCAGGAAGCGGATGTAAATTCTGTTCATAGGCACTGGCTGGATAGTAATGAAAATGTGCGCCAGGCACTGAGATTGCAAAGTTAGACAATGACGTAACCAGTCCTTTCTGAAGCAGTTCGTCCGGCATTATATGATGTGCCACACGGCGAAGCTCACGGGCTGACTCATCTATAAGGCTCCTGGCTTCATCATGTTCATTGTTCTCCATCTTGAGCTTGAGCAGGGAAAGCATTCCTCCCAGGCCGTCGTGCAGGTCCTTGGCCAGGATTTCACGCTCACGGGTCTCGGTCTCCAGGGCCACCCTGGCTGCCAGCAGTGCTTTTTGCTTTTTGTAATTGAGGCTGGAGAGCACCAGCATTATTACAAGCGCTACCAGGAGAACGGCAACTGTTGCCAGAACTATGTACATAAGCTGTTTTTCCCGCGCCAGAGCCTGGATCTTCATATCCTTTTTCTCTGTTTCAAACCTGGCCTCCTGCTCTGCAAGTGAGGTCTGGTAAGCATAGCTGCTCCATGCACTTCGGATTGAATCGGCCTTAGCGGTATAGAGCTTTACCAGTTCGGGGCTGTTAAGATGCAAGTAGACATCGGCCAGCAAACGATATGTATTCCTGGCTACATCGGGAGCATCGGTGTCATATTGAGCAGCCTGTATTGCATACTGTTCTGCAATACGCCATTGGCCTTTCTGTCCTGCCAGGACTGCCTTCTGATTAAGAAGGGCAACATTGCAATAATCCAGCTCGGCACATACGGAATCGTTTTCACGTATAAGCAGTTCGGCCCTCTCCCAATCTTCCTGCTCAATAGCAATATCCGCCATCCCAACAAGACAATCACTGAAAGAACTGCCTTCCTCGTCGGGGTGTGCAGACAGATAATCATAAGCCGGTTGAATATACCTCCACGCCTTATTGTACTGTTTGTTGGCCAGGGCTATTTTAGCCAAGCCCTTGAGCGCATAAGACTGCATCAGGGAATCCTGGCATATACCTGCAATAGAATCGCCCATGAGGTAATAATCCATGGCTTGGTTTAGATTTCCCATGCATAAATAGAGTTCGGCCATATTTCCATAAGCTATAACCTTGTTCTCTTTCCAATCATACTTTTCAAAAAGGTGCAAGGCACGATGGTAATAGTCCAGTGCCTTGGCTCCCTGACCCAGAGAATTGTACAGGTTGCCCAGCGTTCCATACAGGGCCGATGCCTGGTTGTCTATCTCCTTGGCATTGTACTTGCCACACTCTCGCATCATATCCACGGCATCCATGGCAAGTTTAAGTTCTGCCTCTGCCTGGTCATAACGGGCATGTCCCCAATGGTGCATACCAAGTATTCTATGAAAACCGTTGATTAATCTGTAATCTTTGATTTCCTGGGGGATTGCAAGTCCGGCAAGGGCATACTGAGTGGATTTATGTTCATTCAGCTCAAGATATCCCCATGCAAGATTATCGTACAGAACAATCATATGGGCGCTGCTACTGGGCGGATTATTGAGCAGGACCTGTTCCAATGAATCCACACCCCGGTTGCGGTGGTCTGAATATTGGGCGCTCACCCGGTTATTGAATAACAGGGCAAGAAAGAAAAGTACAATAACCGTTCTGAGTTTCATATACGTTATAGAGCGTGTGCCATAAAACAGATACAAATTTATTCATAAGTACAACAACCGCCACCCAAAAGGGTAGATTTTTAACACAGCCATTCATATTCCGCCCAAATGGGTAGATTCACATTATTATGATTTTTTAATTTTGAGGTCATATTCACAGAACAACATACTATTTATCTATATGAAAAAACTACTCTATTTTGCGGCAACAATGGTAATTGCCATGCTCAGTCTGGTTTCTTGCAACAAGACTGAAAACCAGACAGACATTGAAGATCCTCTTCCTAACCTTGAGAATGTAAAGCCTACCCTCTCCATGGAGAACAATTCATTGGTAATTAGTCAGGGCGAGTATGTAAAGACCACAATTACCCCAGTTTTCAATAATGGTGTTTGCACATCATATACAGTAGTCCAGGTTTGGGCAAAGGAATCATGGGCAAAACAGATCATGGAGAAAGCCCCACAGGATTTTTCCGGTGCCACACTTAAAGGAAACACCATTACCGTAACTTATAATCATGATATTTATGATCTTGGCCTGATTGGACTCAAACAGGCAGACTACATGAATACAATTGAGGAACTGATAAAGACTAATGGCCAAAACAACGGTGAGAATAACGGTGAGAACAACGGTGAGAACAACACTAATTCTACATCATACTTAGCTCCAGAAACTATGAATTTTGGAGGCCAATTCCTTTCTTCAGTTCAGGGAATAAGAGATGATAGAGGTGTGCGTCAGGATTCCTATGATATATCATTTGGCACAGAATTCAGCCAGACCGCAGACAAGACGTTGTTGGAATACATTGTTATGAATTACGGATACGAGTACACTGTTAGATCCACCAATCCTCTAATCTTTAAGTCCGATGCTACAACATATCCTTTCGATAAATCATTCACCGATCAGTTCAGTCTTTCACTGAACACAAGCGGTTATATCACTGCATTCTCACGCAATGACAATCAGGAAGTTGGCAAGATTACCTATAACGACAAAGGTATGATTGAATCGTTGGAATGGAAAAGCATGTATAACAATGACTACAGCAACCAGGAAATCAATGCAATCTATCATTTCTCAAACGATGGCGAAACCCTTTATGGCATAACTGGCCAGATTAATCAGAAAGATGACTACGACGGTGAGGAGGAAAATAGTTCATTTGGTATTGATATCCGTTTTAATTACTCAGGAGAGAATATAACCAATACCACTAGACAGCAAACTCCTTTCACGGCTAAAATTATTGGCGGTTATCTTGATACATATGATGATATTGTAAGCGGAACGGCCAGCAGATTTGCCCTTCTCGGTTATTTTGGAAAAGGATCTGATAAACTGCCAAGCGGTATCAGCATCAAAAAGATATGGCAATATGAAGAAGGTGTTTGGGAAGATAATATTGAACTGAATGTAGAGTATACTATCCGTGAAAACGGTGCGTTGGACACAGTAATCACATATGAGTCTTCCCAGGAGGAAGAGGAAGAAGAGGAACGTTACATTGAAAGTGCCTATGAGTTCTCATACTACGGAGACGCTGACTAATCAAAATAAAACATTATGAACAAAGTATTTAAGACTATGGCCATGGCAGCCCTGGCATTTAAGATTAATTCATTCTATAACTAAACACTGTATAACAAGAGGGACCGGCTATTTGCGTAGCCGGTCCCTCTTGTTTTGCACCACCCATTTGCAGAAAACCTCCATTGTCCAGAGATAATTTTGGTTGCACCGCTAATATGTCCAAAAATATATCTAATTTTGCATCCCCAACAACTAAAACACACATTGACTAATGTTCAAGAAAAACATAAAGGTGCTTGACTGCACCATCCGCGACGGCGGTCTGATGAACAAATGGCAGTTCAGCAAGGAACTGGTAAAAAACGTATATGACACCTGCGTAGCATCAGGAATTGACTACATGGAGATTGGCTACATCAGCAGCGAAGATCAGTTCCCACGCACCGAGTACGGCCCATGGAAGTTTTGCGCTGTAATGAGGAAAGTTTTCCTTGCCCTACCATTATTGTTGGCATCGGCCTCCATTGCTGTTGCCCAGAATGCTGCCCTTACCGGTGCTCTGATAGGCGCTGCAGTAGGGGCTGCTAATTCTGTGAATATCCATGAAGGGAGGCCTGATGAAGACTACATCAAGATATGGTTTTTCAATGATGGTCCGTTGGAACTGCGTCATTTCCAGCCAAGACATGCTGTTGAAGATATTGACATCAGGTCTGAACTCTTCTGGTTGATTGACAAGGATGTTGATAATGTCAGGATTGGCAATATGAAGTTCCTTGGATACAACACAAAGACAGGCATGGACATGCTTAGGTCCTGGTTTGTCCGTGGAACTGATGAAGATTGGATTCTCAGGTATAACCGGATGGTTTTCAATATGGTGGAATACAACCGTCGGGAATTGCAGAGAAAATTGAACGAAGGTGAGATAAGCAACTCTACCCTTTTTGATTACTATGGAAGATTGATCAATTCAACTGAGAATACAATTCTATATGAGACTAATCTTGGTACTGATACCACAGTAATCAAGAAATATGAGGATGAATACCAGAAACTGCTTGCTGACTCACAGGAAAGTACGGAGAAGAGAATACCTTCATTTGAAAAGCGCAATTGGGGATGGGGAATATACTGGCATGCTGGTTATGAAAAGTACATGGGAGGCCTTACCAATGTTGTTGACGGCCATTTCAATGTACTGGGCATGACCATGGAATCACAATACAAGAAATTTGTTATGGATTTTGACATGTATCTGTCTCCCGGAAGAAAACCAAACGCGTATATCGGCACTCCGGGCGGTTTCAATTATTATGATTCCAAACTGGACTGGAATTGGACAAATTCAAGGAAGATCAAACGTGCTGCTATAGATTTCCGCACAGGATTCAATGTCTTTGACAAAAGTTATCTCTCCTTGATTCCACATATAGGAATCGGAATTGGTTTTCTGGATCAGGAAACTGATTCCAAGAACCCAAGTGGTTACGTTCAAAGCAGTGAAATTTCTGGAGTCCGATATCAGGCAGGTCTGGCGGCAAATGTAAAAATCAGAAGAATCCTCAATTCAAGTTATATCAAGGATTATTCTGAATTTAATGTCTTTACGAAACTGTCATTCATACGGACCTCATATAAATCAATTGAGCCGTCGAATTCTATCTGCCTCTCCATCGGATTGGGCGGAATAGAATGGTTCCTTAAATGATCATAGAATCTTAAAGTGCCTTCAAAGCCTTGGCAAGTTGGTCAGGGCAACTGGTACCACGTCCGTTGCAGTTGATTCCTGACAGACGTTCAATAGCATCGGAAACCTTCATTCCTTTCAGAAGTGCAGCTACTCCCTGGGTGTTGCCGCTACAGCCTCCAATGATTATTACCTTCTGTATGGTGTCATCCTTAATGTCAATGTTGATGCACCTTGAGCATACATACTGGCTTGTCATATAACTGATCTTTCGTACTCCGTTCTCGGTTATGTCCTGAATTAACTGTCCGTTCATGTTTATTTCTTTTTTAATGTTATCAATGTAATTTCCGGTGCAGCGCCAATTCTGGCTGGGAATATGGTTTCACCAAGTCCAATGTTGACGTACAGCTTCTGACTGCCGTTCTCATAAAGTCCCTTGTACTGCTTGAACATGTACCTGCTGGGGCACCATCCAAACAGTGAAAACTGGACAGCATGTGTATGGCCCGACAAAGTTAATGGATAATCCTTTCCAATAATCTCCATATCCCAATGCATTGGGTCGTGACTGAGAAGAATGCGGAATAATCCTTCAGTACCTTCCGATGCTTTTGCCAGG
>JAZUFR010000012.1:0-4671 GCA_045640825.1 Bacteroidaceae bacterium | reverse complement strand
TAAAAATCCAATATTATTGGACAAAAAAAAGAAACGCGCCATTATATGACGCGTTTCCGATATTTACTAATTGAGATTTAATCAAATTAGAGCTGAGGGCCAGCAGCAACGAGAGCCTGGCCAGCCTCATTAGTTGTGTACTTAGCGAAGTTCTTGATGAAGCGAGCAGCAAGATCCTTAGCCTTCTCTTCCCACTTAGAACGATCCTGATATGTATCGCGTGGATCGAGGATACCCCAAGCAACACCGTTGAGCTGAGTTGGAACCTCGAAGTTGAAGTAAGGGATAGTCTTAGTAGGAGCGCTCAAGATAGAACCATCGAGGATAGCGTCGATGATACCACGAGTATCAGGGATAGAGATACGCTTACCTGTACCGTTCCAACCAGTGTTAACGAGGTATGCCTTAGCGCCGTTAGCGTTCATCTTCTTAACGAGCTCCTGAGCATACTTAGTTGGGTGCAACTCAAGGAATGCCTGGCCGAAGCAAGCAGAGAATGTTGGAGTTGGCTCTGTGATACCGCGCTCTGTACCAGCAAGCTTAGCTGTGAAACCAGAGAGGAAGTAGTACTGAGTCTGCTCTGGAGTAAGGATAGATACTGGAGGAAGAACACCGAATGCATCAGCAGAAAGGAAGATAACATTCTTGGCAGCAGGTGCAGAAGAACCTGGCTGGATGTTCTTGATGTGGTTGATTGGGTAAGAAACGCGGGTGTTCTCGGTAACGCTCTTGTCGTTGAAGTCGATCTTGCCGTCCTCAGCTACGGTTACGTTCTCGAGGAGAGCGTTGCGCTTGATAGCACCGTAGATGTCTGGCTCGTTCTCCTTTGAAAGGCCTATTACCTTAGCGTAGCAGCCACCCTCAAAGTTAAATACACCATTGTCATCCCAACCGTGCTCGTCATCACCAATCAGACGACGCTTAGGATCTGTTGACAGAGTGGTCTTACCAGTACCTGACAGACCAAAGAAGATTGCAGTCTCCTTACCCTCCATGTTGCAGTTTGCAGAGCAGTGCATTGAAGCAATACCCTGGAGTGGCAGATAGTAGTTCATCATAGAGAACATACCCTTCTTCATCTCACCACCGTACCATGTGTTGATGATAACCTGCTCGCGGCTTGTTACGTTGAAAGCAACGCAAGTCTCTGAGTTCAGACCCAGCTCCTTGTAGTTCTCAACCTTAGCCTTTGAAGCGTTGTAGATAACAAAGTTTGGCTCAAAAGAAGCAAGTTCCTCGGCTGTTGGCTGGATGAACATGTTTGTTACAAAGTGTGCCTGCCAAGCTACTTCAACGATGAAACGGACTGCCATACGGGTATCCTTGTTAGCACCGCAGAATGCGTCAACTACATAAAGGTTCTTGTTGCAGAGCTCCTTCTTTGCAATATCCTTAATCTTAGCCCAAACGTCCTCAGACATTGGGTGGTTGTCGTTCTTGTACTCCTCAGAAGTCCACCATACAGTGTCCTTTGAGTTTGCATCCATAACGATGTACTTATCCTTAGGTGAACGTCCAGTGTAGATACCGGTCATTACGTTTACTGCGCTGAGCTCAGTGTCCTGACCCTTTTCATAACCTTCAAGAGCTGGGTTAACCTCTGCCTTGAACAACTCCTCGTAAGAAGGATTGTGTGCAATCACGGTAGAACCAATGATTCCATACTTGCTTAAATCGATGTTTGCCATTTGTTTATTTGGGTTTAGTGATAATTTGTCTTTTTATGCTGGTCAGCCTGTGGCTCCTTTTGGAGTCCCTTGTTAACCGACTACAAATTTACTTTCTTTTTAGGGCAAAGAAAACACCGGAAAGTGTTTTTGTTGGAAATAGTACATTATTTAATATTTTATAACGGATTTGCTTTCCGTAGTTAGCATTGTGACTGCTTTCAGGGGATAGAAAAAAGGCGCTCCATCAAGAAGCGCCATTTTTATAAAAGGATAAAGTATGTCTTATTTGACTGCCAGTTCCTGAATGGGTGACTCTGGCAACATGAGCTCCTGAACTTTCCAGTTCTGAGCCTTGCCCTTGAATGTGGCGGTAGAGCGTATATCGGTAGCACTTGCAGCAAACTTTACGGTATATGTACCGGCAGCTGTCTGCCATTCCGATGCCTTCTCGTTGAACGATGCCAGTGTGTAAGCGTCTACGTCGAATGTAAGAGTCTGGCTCTCACCGGGCTGGAGCAGGCGGGTCTTGGCAAATGCCTTGAGCTCAGATTCTGGTTTTACAAGACCGCCATCAGGGGCCGAAACATAGATCTCTACGGTCTCCTTGCCGGCTACCTTGCCAGTATTCTTTACTGTAACGCTTGCCTTGAAACCACCCTTGCTGGCGCTTACCTTGGGTTTGGAATACTCAAACGTGGTGTAGCTCAGTCCGTAGCCAAACGGGTATGATACTTCCTTGTTTACTGTGTTGAAATAACGGTAACCAACCCAGATTCCCTCGGCGTATGTGGTGTAGTCAATATCCTTTGTGCTTGGCTGCTGTACACCACGCTGGCGTGCAGGCTGGCCGTTGTATGGGAAGTTCTCCGATGAAGGAATGTCAAGGTAGTTAACAGGGAAAGTCATGGACAGCTTGCCCGATGGGTTGGACTTACCTGTAATGATGTCTGCAACCGAATGTCCTACTTCCTGGCCAGGAGTCCATGCAAGCAGAATTGCATCGGGAAGGTTCTTCCATGATGCAGTCTCTATTACTCCACCTATGTTCAGAACCACAATGACTTTCTTTCCTGCAGAATGATAGGCATTGCATACGTCATTAAGCAGCTGGGATTCTGCATCGGTCAGGTTAAAGTCATCTTTCATGCGGCGGTCGTCGCCCTCACCTGCGTTGCGGCCTATAACTACAACAGCTGCATCATTGCGCTGAACGGTACCGCGTACGGCCTGTGCATTAACGCCAATCTCGGGCAGAACAGCCTCACCAAGCAGTACGTTGCGTCCCTGTGCTCCAAGTGCGCGCTCGCTGGCTGCAAAATCACGGTATTTTGCATAGAAATCCACGAGTCGTGCATCGAGCTGGAAACCAGCGGCCTCCAGTCCCTCGCTTATATTGCGGATATATGCCTTGTTTACGTTACCGGAACCGGTACCTCCTGCTATAGACTTGTATGCGTTGAGTCCAAACAGTGCTATGTTGCAACTCTGGAGAGGAAGCGCATCGGCATCATTCTTGAGCAGCACCATGCCTTCGGCTGCTGCCTCACGTACCAGTCTGGCATGTCCTTCAAGATCTGGTTTGTTGGTAAATGCATAACCCTGGAAACGTGGGGTGCGTACTATATATTGGAGTATGCGCTTTACGTTTGCATCGAGTACTGCAATATCAAGGCTTCCGTCATTCACGGCTGCAATTACGCGCTGTGACTCGCTTGTGGCACCCGGTTCCATGAGGTCATTTCCGGCCTTGACGGCATCTACAGTGCCGGCCTTGTTGCCCCAGTCAGTCATTACAATGCCGTCAAATCCCCATTCGCCACGAAGTATGTCTGTAAGCAGGTCATGGTTCTGCTGGGTGTACTTGCCGTTTATCTTGTTATAAGAAGACATTACGGTCCATGGCTTGGATTCACGTACTGTAATCTCAAAGTTCTTTAAATAGAGTTCGCGCAGGGCACGTACACTTATGCGTGAGTCATTCTCCTGACGGTTTATCTCCTGATTGTTTCCTGCAAAATGCTTTACAGAAACACCTACGCCCTGGCTCTGTACACCACGGACATAAGCTGCGCTGATCTTACCGCTCAGCAATGGGTCCTCGCTGAAATACTCAAAATTGCGTCCGCACAGTGGGTTGCGGTGCAGGTTCATACCTGGGGCAAGCAGAACATCCACTCCATATTCATGAACCTCCTGGCCCATGGTAGCAAGCAGCTGTTCTACAAGCGGTGTGTTCCATGTGCAGGCCAGAACCGTTCCTACGGGGTAACCGGTGCAGTAGTATGTCTGGCTGTCCCCCTGGCGTATGGGCTCTATGCGCAATCCGGCAGGGCCATCGGCAAGAACGGTAGATGGTATGCCCAGGCGTGGAATGGGCTGGGTGGTACCTGCTGCTCCCGGAACAAGCCTTGTGTCCGATGCTGTAATGCTGCCAGCATTCATACTGCCCCATCCGCCTCCGGCAATCAGGGTTGCTTTTTCCTCAAGGGTCATTTCCTTGACAATCTGGTCAATGTTGTCTTTTGTGAGTTTGGGCTGTGCTGAGCTACCTACAAACGATGCCAGTGCAACAGCTGCAATAAAGGTTTTCTTCATATCTAAATTGTTGGTTAGCGCAATTAGTTTACTCACAAAGATATATATATTACCGGATTTGAAGAAAGAATCCAGGCTTATTGTAATAAAGAGTTTTTAATCATTTTGCATACCGCGTTCATAATGGGTAATTCAGTCTGCACATTATAATGGCAACCTTAACGTGTGTTAAAAATGAATAATATTGTTTTCTATTACATTTATATATATATTCGCATAATTCATTCCTAAAGTCCCTTATTATGTTAAGAAAACCAATTAGTATTTTAGGGATTGTCGTTTAATGTTTTCAATTTGAGCGAAGCAGCGACTGGTCCCATCCGTTTTCTGCATCCGTCTCATCAAAATTACGTTTTTTATATCTCATTCCGGCCGTCTTGGTCGGATTTTTCTTCTGTTTTCTGTT
>JAZUFR010000011.1:0-105022 GCA_045640825.1 Bacteroidaceae bacterium | reverse complement strand
ATGATTAACCGCGACAGCGTTCAGAAACTCTTTGCAGGTTCATATATGGACTTCATATCCTGCCTTGTAAAAAGTGAGGATATCAGCATTGACGAACTGAAGGAGCTGATTAAAATGGTTGAGGATAAATAGTTATGGGAAGTTTTGTACTATACATACTGGAATGGTCGCTGTCTTTGCTGCTGTTCCTCCTTATTTGGAAGCTGGCATTTGCAGGTACCACACTACACCGTTTCAACCGCTTCTACCTGCTGGGAGTTACGCTTGTGTCGGCACTTATTCCCCTGGCTGGCATAGAAACGGCCGAACCGCAACCGTTGGCTATTGAGAGCACACAATTTGCAAATGTTCTCCAACAGGTTGAAATCTACGCGCCCCAATCGGCCCATGAAGTGACTCAGATCCATAAGACCGCCCAAGACAGAACCTGGGCATGGGTGCTGGTAGCACTGTATTGTGTCTATGTATCAGTACTGGTCATAGGTTGGATGCGGTCAGTGTTCAGGATGTTCCTATATCTTAATGGGAAAAACTATCACCGGTTAGGCCAGGGAATCAGATTATACCAGATTGACGGAGACGCAGGTCCTTTCAGTTGGATGAACTGCATTGTCATTTCAAGAAAGGAAAACGGATTTGCACGTCACGCTGGTCTGTTGCATGAATGGTGTCATATATGTATGAGACACTATGCAGACCTGGTTTTCCTGTTGCTTTGCACCATTGTTAATCCCACATGCTGGCTGGTGCTCAGGGAAATCAAACCAATCCATGAGTTTGAGGCAGATGCCGAAGTAATAAGGCGTCTTGGCAATAAGTCTGTTGATTATCAGAAATTACTCATAATGAGAACTGTTGGGGCAGAGGCCTATGCGCTGGCAAGTTCTTTTGATTCAAACATTAAACAAAGAATTATCATGATGAAAAAAGAAAAGACATTAAGACGGCGTATGCTATATCTGCTTGTAACAGTTCCTGTAACAGCACTGTTGTTCATGGCATGTGGAACACATGGAAAAGTCCTGTCTCAGAGTGCGGCATCAACCACTTCAGCGCTGACGGAAGAGGTATATGAAAATGACGTTGACGAAATGGCGGAATATCCTGGTGGAGTTGTAAGCCTGCTTGAATATATGAGAAGGACTATCATATATCCGGCAGAGGCTAGGGAAAAAGGTGTTCAGGGACGCGTAATAGTCCGGTTTATTGTGGAAAAAGACGGTAGCATAACCGATGTCCACGTTGAAGATAACCCACGTTCAAATATCCTGACCTGTCCACAATTGCTAGATAAACAATTAGGCGATGAGGCTGTCAGGACTGTATCACAGATGTCAAAATTCAAACCCGCCATCAAGAATGGCCAGCCTGTTAGAATATCGTATGCAGTACCTGTCAATTTTAGATTAGATAATGGCGAGAGTGTTGATACCAAAGACATGATCATAGTATCATGGAAGAAAAACAAAGAAGGAGAAAAACAGGTCCTCTGCATGCTGACTGGTAAGAATCACGCCACGGCCGATGCAAAATTCATAAAAAGCAGGAAAACCAAATCCTACATTAGCAAAATAAAGAAAACTGACGAGGGAATATTCTTCCTTGAAAACGACACTACCACCAACAGGCAGTTTGAAAATATAAACCTGTCTATCAATGAAGCCCTGAGGGGACAGGACAAAACTGTAATTATGTATCAGATGAATTGACCGCGGATGCCTCAGAGGCAAGAAAGAAGAAACCAACGTTATTTTTTAATCACATACTACCATTGAATACGGGCTTTTGATGCCCATGATATTGTCGGCCTACTTTGGTAAAACCGTCAATGAATTGTTCCAACTGTAAATCTGTGTCGCAAAATGAATTATGGTTGACCGGCCCACTGAGTGCAGAGAGGCACGGTAAAAAAAACGGTTGGATCTTAGATGGTCCAACCGCTCTCTTTCTTTGTTAGGAGGGGTTAATCTATTTTGGGAAGATTGCCTGTGTGTGAGCCCTTGATGGGTGCACCTACGGCTTTTCCCTCCTCATTGTATACGGTAATATCTACATCTACCTTAACCTTACCGGCCGATGGATAACTCAGGTCAACAACGCCCTTGGCGCGTCCCATAAGGTCCTCTTTATACTCGCCGTTCTCCACGTAGATAATGTGGCGGTTGTATATAAAGTTCTCGTCCTGAGGTGCACGCTCGTTTACCGGTATTACCTTGTAGCGGCCAGCTGGTGGAACGGTCTCGTTTATCATCTCTGTGCAATTTACATCAAATGGTATAAAATAGCCTGTCCCGGTAAATTGCTCGGCAAATATAATGTTCTCACTGGGTGTGTCTACTGTGCCGGTTGTGAGCACCATGTGGAACACATATCCGCCACCTGCCAGGGCACGGAGCTGTATGTTCAGTGACTGGTTATCCTGGCCGTTTTCTCCATTCTCTTTCTCGCAGGATGTAAGCGCGCAGCATATTGCCACGGCACACATAAGGACCGATACAAACTTTTTCATTCTGTGTATAATTAGTTGTTATTACTTGCCGTAAAGGTATATCTTTTTTTTGAAACCACACATACAGCCCTGCCCGTATGATTACTATCTTTGCAGGCCGAAAATTGCAATAAACCAAAGTGCAGGATTTAAAATCAGCTTTAAAACTATCCCTACCCGTTCTGGGAGCCTACTGGTTCCTGGGCATAACGTATGGACTGCTGGCCTCAAGCATGGGTTATCCTATCTGGGTGCCGCTGTCAATGGCGTTTGCAGTGTACAGCGGATCGGCCGAATTCATAGCCCTTACCATGCTGTGCAGCGCTTTTAGTCCTGTATCGGCTGTTGCCATGGCTCTGTTGGTTGGCGCACGTCATCTGTTCTACGGAATATCTATGCTCAACAGCTACAGGGCATCGGGCTGGAGAAAACCATTCCTTATTTTCTGGTTGACCGATGAAACATTTGCCCTGAACTATGCCAATGGCGGGAGTTTGGGACGGCAGTTATGGGTGTCGTTCCTGGACTATTCATACTGGATAACAGGTGGTATAATGGGTTACCTTATTGGTAAATCTGTTGGAGCCAATGTTATACAGTACCTGGAAGGGCTTGACTTTGTGGTGACTGCCATGTTTGTGGCTATATTCATGGATGATTTCTTGCGCAACAAAGGTTCTCACATGAGTGCCTGGCTTGGAATTGGTGCCGCAGCAGTATGTCTGGCCGTATTTGGGCCGGAACAGTTCATTGTGCCCACCATGATAAGCATACTGGTGGTGCTGTACATAAAATACGTCAGGGAAAAGGCATGAGCACTAAAGAACAAATCATTACTATAATACTCATAGCGCTGGCTACCGTGGCTACACGTGCGTTGCCGTTCATACTGTTCCCATCGGAACAGCACACACCAAGGTTTGTCCGGTTCCTGGGTAAATACCTGGCCAGTGCCGTATTTGGAATGCTGCTCATATACTGCCTGAAAGACGTTCCACTGCTGAGCGGCAACCATGGCCTACCCCAGCTGCTTGGCATAACGGTATGCGTGCTGCTCCATCTGTGGCGCAGGAACATGCTGCTCACAATTGCCGGTGGCACTCTCTCCTACATGCTGCTCATCCATCTCCTCTAACCCTCTCCCTCCTGATTACACATCTCACGGCTTCCCACCATGCTCCCGCAGGTGCAAGCGTATTTTCTGAATACCGTTTTGGGCTGATTCCGGTATGCAGAAATCCATACACCAGGGAGCAGAGGAGTAAAAACCCCGCCACAGGCCTCCTGGAAGGGGTTGTCTAGTTTACGCAGGTTCGAGCGTATTTTCTGAATACCGTTTTGGGCTGATTCCGGTATGCAGAAATCCATGCACCAGGGAGCAGAGGAGCAAAAAACCCGCTACAGGCCTCCTGGAAGGGGTATAGATTGTAACGCACCTGCGTAAGAATTTTCTGAATACCGTTTTGGGCTGATTCCGGTATGCAGAAATCCATGCATCAGGGAGCAGAGGAGCAAAAACCACGCTACAGGCCTCCTGGAAGGGGTATAGATTGTAACGCACCTGCGTAAGAATTTTCTGAATACCGTTTTACGCCAATTCCGGTATGCAGAAATACATGCACCAGGGAGCAGAGGAGCAAAAACCCCGCCACAGGCCTCCTGAAAGGGGTATATTACAGCTTGAGCGAGCGCAGGTAGTCTTTCTGCTCTGGAGTTATGCGGTAGCTCTCTATTGCTTTCTGGATGGCCTTGTTGTGGGTCCATGGATCAAGCACCCTACCCTGAATTATGCTAATGGTGGCGTCCCACTGCTTGGCCAGAGCGGTAGCAATGAACCAGGCAACCATCATGCGTACATAGTATTCGCTACTCCTTGCAGCACAGACCAGCTCAAGGTACTCCGGCCTGAAATCGGCATCAAGGAAATGGGTCATGAGCATTTCCAGACCAAAACGGCAGGTATAGGTGTGGTCCGATGCCGCCCATTCCCTTATCTTTACAATGAGCTGCTCCTTGTGCCTGGCAAATACCTTGGGAGACATGATATCGCATACTGCCCAGTTGTCTACGTATGGAAGGAAGGCATCGGTCAGTTCAATGCATAGGTCATAATCCTTTATGAGAGAGATCATTACGCCATGAAGCATGTTCTCGTCATAGTACTTGTGCGGGAGCGTAGCAAAAAACTCATCATGCACATTGTCTTTTACCAGTTCCTTGGCAAGAGAACGTACCTGAGGCACCCTTACCCCTATGAACAGGTCGGGGTCTATGCCGGGAGTGAGCTTGGCCTGGAATGCCGCATACTGGCGGTCGGCCAGGCTGAACAGTTCTTTCTGGTAATCCATATGTTTCTGTTCAATTTATACAAATCATTTTGGCAAATATAGTTAATAGGCGTAAATTTGCAGATGTTTTAGGTATTGAAAAACATATAGTTAATTAGATATGAAAAAGTTGTTCTTTTCTATGGCAGCATTCATGAGCTGCCTTGCAGTAATGTTTGTTTTTAATTCTTGTTCAAAAGAAGACAATAAGGAGTCTGATGAAGGCAGCAAGAAGGTTCAGGAACTGTCCAAGTGGCTTAATCTTGATGAAAACGGTGAATGCCCCTACATTTGCAATGAGCAGGGTGAGTTTTTCCTGGGGGCCGATAACCAGGCCGATGCCACCATACTGGCCAGGAACATGTCTCTGGGTGCATCGGAGACCGGCAGCCTGACCTTGCCAGATAATCTGGGTTCCATCCGCGTATCTACTCCTACAGATTCCAATGGATTCTACTATGATATTACCTATAACGTAAAAGGAATATCGGTCAAGAAGCTCTACATAATAAGCAATGAGGTTCTGGAGAATGGTGGAGATAACTATTCTGTGACTGGTGTTTACTACCAACCCGCCAATGGTGATAGACTCACAACTTATGTCTGCAATAATGACAATGGCAACTGTGGCAAGTCATTCACTGTGACAACTAGACCAACCGCTTGCCCTCATTGTGGCGGTTCTATACATAAGAAATAAAGCCAGCTCCGCATCCTATACCATCTGCTTGTCCTGACAGCCTTGTTCTGCTCATCCTGCACAAAGAATGAGCCATTGGCCAGGGACAGCATAACAGATAACACAGACATGCCGCTGAGCGACCTCTACTATCGCCTGTTCCAGAACACCGTAGGCTCTCACGTGAGCATATTTGGGGCTAGCAACTTTGGCAACTTGCACCAGCAGACCCTGTCCGAGTGGTTCTGATCCCTAACAGTCATGGCAGATAAAAGAATGCCCGGAGCAAAATCAATTGCTCCGGGCATTTTATTATAATGAGGTAACCAGTTTTACTCGCAGATTACAAGGCCGCCGTTCTTGGGGATGGTAACCTTGATCTGGTTCTTCTTTTTCATCTTTATGCTCTTTACTGAGCCGTTGAGTTCAGCGTCATCGCTGTACATGCGTACTGTTGCACCCTGTGGGAACATGTCGAGTGTGAGGGTTGCCTGATAAGCCTGGTCAGCAGCATTCACACCCATTATGTACCACTTGTCACCATGACGGCGAGCCATGATAGCGTACTTGCCAGGATAACCGTCTATGTACTTTATATCGTCCCATGTGGTTGGAATCTCCTTGAGGAACTCAATGGCCCATGCAGGAGCATCGGTCAGGTTGTTTGGAGCAATGGCAATGTGCTGGATTGGGCTCTGGAACAGGATGGAAGTGGCAAGTGCGTAAACATCGCTGGTTACACGGCGGTTACCACGGTTATTGTTACGGTTGTAGAACTTGTTCAGGGCGCTGCCGCCAAAGTCCATGCTGGCCACAGTGTTGCGGATAAATGGATGAAGGGCACCGTTTACAGCCTCTATGTCATTTGCGTACTGGCCGAATGAGAGGTTCTCACTGGCACGAACTGCCTCGGCACTTGCAAAGTTAGGATACATGCGCTCCCAGCCGCGTGGCAGTGTACAACCGTGGAATACCAGCTGCAGACCGTAGCGGTTTGCATCGTACAGGATCTCCTCGTAGAGCTGCATGGTCATCTGCTTGTCGCCGCCCCAGAAGTCTATCTTAAGGCCCTTTACGCCAATCTTCTGCAGCCATGCCATCTCCTTGTTACGTGCTATGATGTTGTCCAGGGCACCGCGTGGACCCTGTGGGGCATCGTTCCAGTAACCGTTTGAGTTGTACCACAGTACTACGCCTACGTTCTTGGATGTAGCATACTTTACCAGCTCCTCCATCTTGTCATAACCAATAATGGTGTGCCAGTTTGCATCTATCAGAATGTACTCATAGCCCATTGTGGCGGCCATGTCTATGTAATCCTTCTCTTCCTCGTAGGTACCGCTGTCATTCATGTAGATGATCCAGCTCCATACGGCACGGCCTGGCTCATACTTCTGGGATGCTTCATAGAGAGGCTTTACAACGTCCCATGCAATTGTGGTCTCGGCAATTGGCTGGAGGGTCTCGCCTACTGTGATGGTACGCCATGGTGTGGCACCTGGCTCAGATACGCCATTCCAAGGATTGGAATCTGGCAGGACAATGCCAGGACCTGTTGTTCCGTTGCCGTTGTTCTCCTCGGGGAATGGGAATGCTACGGTGTAGAGGTTACCCTCACAGTTCAGACGGCTTGCGCAGTATGCGCTGCTTACACCGGTCTCTGATACGAGTACCCAGCCGTTTGCTACATGGAACAGACCAGGGAATACAAAACCCAGACCGTTTGCATTGTCTCCCATTGGAGCATCGAGTGCATAGTCTGTCTCATAACTTGGAGCTGTGCGGGCAAATCCGGTGAGCGGACGCATCTGTGGGCACAGGAATGTGGTGGTTCCCTCTGGGAAACGGAAACCGGTTGTCTCCTCATTGATTATGCAGCACTGTGTTGGATACTGGCCACCCTTAGGCTGGGCAACTATGTACTTGAATGCAATGTCGTTGTTGCTTACATTGAATACTACACTGAAAGCCAGGTTGTTTGTTGTTGTGGTACGGCCCATGCGAGATACGGTAGATTCCTTAAAGAAATCAAACCTAGCCTGGTTGGCCTTGTACTCTACATGGCTCTTCTTGATGTTGGACAGTGAGTATTCGTCCTCTACTACGGCTGTCTGGAACTCCTCCTGGAGGGTAAGTCCCTCACTGAAGTCGCCAATGTTGGTCTTCATACCAAGTGGTGAGCTCAGAAGGAAGGTCTTTCCGTTGTAGTCCACGCTGTACTGTGCATGGCCGTCGGTATCGGACACGGTAACAACAAGCTTTCCGTCTGGGCTTGTTACTTTGTGCTCCATAGCGCTGGCGGTCACAAAGGCTGCCAATGCCATGAATGAAAGGATAGTTTTTCTCATACTTTATTCAGTTTGTCATTAATGATTCAGGTTATATGGTACAAAGATATATAATAGTCTTAAATTTCCAATTCCAGGCCGTCATAGGCAAAATGCATGCCTTCAGGCAGCTTGGCGTCTACGATTGAGTGCAGTCCTACGCGGTGGCTCATGTGCACGAACCAGGTCTGGCGAGCCCCTACCCGTTCTGCAAATATAACGGCCTGACGCACGTTCTGGTGCGTGGGGTGCTCCTTTGTGTGCAGGGCATTCACTATGAGTGTATCTACCCCTTTAAGGTACTGCATCTGAGTCTCATCTATGGTTTTCATGTCTGTTATGTAGGCAAGCTGGCCTATCCTGAAACCAAGTATGGGAGCCTGGCCGTGCATTACGGTAAAGGGAGTTATGTCCAGGTCTCCGGCCTTGAATGCATGGCCTGGAGCTACAGGTACAAGGTCTATGGTTGGGGTGCCACGTCTCTTGCCGGGACCAAAACTGTATGGCATGCGCTCTACTATGCAGTCGGCCACGTACTGCTGGCAGTAAACGGGTACTGCATGTACGGCACTGAACGGACGCAGGTCATCCAGGCCACCCACATGGTCATAGTGCTCATGAGTAAGTATTACTGCATCTATCTTTTCTATTCCGGCACGCAGGGCCTGTGAGCGGAAATCTGGGCCACAGTCTATCAAAAGGCTGGTATTGCCGTGCTCTATCCAGGCCGATGTACGCATGCGCTTGTCCTTGGGATTGGTTGAACGGCATACATCGCAGTGGCATGCCATCTCGGGCACGCCTATTGATGTTCCGGTTCCAAGTATTGTTATCTTCATATATAATTTACTTCTGTTGACAGTGTTATTCCAAATTTGCTGTGCACGTCCATTATGATGGTATCGGCCAGTTTTTTTATGTCCTGACCGCTGGCACCACCTGTATTTACCAGCACGAGTGCCTGTTTCTCATAGCATCGGGCCGGTCCAAGGGACTTGCCTTTCCAGCCAGACTGCTCTATGAGCCAGCCTGCAGGAATTTTTACCATTCCGTCCTGAGCGGGATAAGACGGCATGGCTGGATAAGATTCCATTATCCGGTCTGCTACCTGGGCTGGCACTACGGGATTCATAAAGAAGCTGCCAGCATTGCCCAGAATGGCTGGATCTGGTAGTTTGCTGTTGCGAATAGCCGTTACAGCCTTGCGGATATTGGACAATTCGGGGCCTCCCAGCTTACTTACCTCCTGTTCCAGGGCTCCGTATTCCAGTTTTGGACTGGGTTTATGGCTCAGACGGTATGTTACGTAGGTTACTGCATACTGTCCGCGCAGCTGGTTCTTGAATATGCTCTGACGGTATGAATAGTTACATTCCGATGCACTGAATATGCGTGTGGTGCCATCTGTAAGATGTACTGCCTGGACGCTCTCAATTACATCCTTGGCTTCCATGCCGTATGCTCCTATGTTCTGTACGGCACTGGCACCTACCTCACCGGGTATGGCCGACAGGTTCTCTATGCCCCACCAGCCATGCTGTACGGCATACTCCACAAAATCATCCCACACCACTCCTGAGCCTACGCGTACAAGCACGGTACTGGAATCATTGCTTATTACCTCTATGTCTTTTATGGAGGAATGCAGTATTGTGCCGTCCCAGTTGTCCATGAACAGGAGATTGCTGCCTCCGCCCATTACAAACAGGGGGCGTTTAAGCTGCGGCAGGATATCCATGAGTTCCTGCTCTGTGCTCCATTCGGCAAGATACGCTGTCCTGGCATCTATACCAAATGTGTTACGCTCTTTGAGTGTACAGTTTTCCGTTATTTTCATATCGTGGCAAATTTACTCAAAATAATTACTAATTTTGCGGTTCGTAAAAGTATAAGCGCGATGATTGAGAAAATTGAAAAACTGATTCAGGAAGTAAAGGAACTTAAAGCAGCATCGGCCGAGGAACTTGAGGCCCTGCGTTTAAAATATCTTAGCAAGAAAGGAGCCATCAATGACCTGATGGCCGATTTCCGTGTTGTTCCTGCTGAGCAGAAGCGTGAGGTTGGTCAGAAGCTCAACGAGCTCAAGACCCTGGCACAGGACCGTATTAATGCTCTCAAGGAGGAGTTTGAGGCCAGGAAGGCAGTTGCCGACAAGCCTGATCTTACCCGCACAGCATATCCCATTGAGCTTGGTACACGTCATCCCCTAAATATAGTAAGGAATGAGATCATTGAGATCTTTTCCCGTCTTGGATTTGTCCTGGCCGATGGTCCCGAGGTTGAGGATGACTGGCATGTATTCTCATCCATGAACTTTGCCGATGATCATCCGGCACGTGACATGCAGGATACTTTCTTTGTAGAGTCTCATCCCGACATCATACTGCGCACACATACATCTTCTGTACAGAGCCGCGTAATGGAGGTATCGGAACCTCCTATCCGTATTATCTGCCCGGGACGTGTTTACCGTAATGAGGCTATAAGCTATCGCGCACACTGTTTCTTCCATCAGGTTGAGGCACTGTATGTAGATAAGAAGGTTAGCTTTAGTGACCTTAAGCAGGTGCTTCTGTACTTTGCACAGCAGATGTTTGGTCCCGATACCAAGATACGTCTGCGCCCAAGTTATTTCCCATTCACTGAGCCAAGTGCCGAGATGGATATAAGCTGCAATATTTGCGGTGGCAAGGGTTGCCCGTTCTGCAAGGGTACCGGATGGGTTGAGATCCTTGGCTGTGGCATGGTAGATCCTAACGTACTGGAGCTGAATGGTATAAACAGCAAGGAATACAGCGGATTTGCACTTGGTATGGGTATTGAGCGTATTACAAACCTCAAGTACCAGGTTAAGGACCTCAGGATGTTCTCCGAGAACGATGTAAGGTTCCTCCGTGAGTTTGAATCTGCAAACTGATTGACCGTCCGGTCCAGCCGGCAAGCTTCCCTATGAGAAAAAGGGACTTATATAGAGAATGCAGCCAGAGACTGTCTCAGGCATATCCTGATGCAGCAACTGAGCTGCATTTTTCTAATCCATACGAGCTGCTTGTTGCAGTTATTCTTTCTGCACAGTGCACTGACCGCAGGGTTAACATGGTTACTCCAGCCCTGTTCCAAGCTTTCCCAACTGTACAGTCCATGGCAGCATCTACGCCTGCTCAGGTCTTTGAATATGTAAAGAGTATTTCTTATCCTAACGCCAAATCTGAGCATCTGGTAGAAATGGCCAGGCAGGTAGTTGAGCGTTTTGACGGGATTATTCCACAGGATATGGATGACCTTCAGTCTCTGCCTGGAGTTGGTAGAAAGACCGCCAATGTTATGACTGCAGTGGCTTTTGGCGGTCAGGCTATGCCTGTAGATACCCATGTGTTCCGTGTGAGCCATAGGATTGGTCTGGTGCCCAAAAGTTGTACCACACCACTTAGCGTTGAGAAGGAGCTTGTAAAATATTTTGACCATAGCCTACTCTCCCGTGCACACCACTGGTTAATACTTCACGGCAGGTATGTATGTACGGCACGTGCTCCCAAGTGCGATAGTTGCTGCCTGGATGGTGTGTGTTTGCATCGTGTAAAATAAAATCATACATTTGCTGCGTTAATCATACTGTTATGACAAACGCAGACATCATTAAGCTCGTTAAGAGAGAGGTTATTCCTGCCATAGGGTGCACTGAGCCCATGGCCGTTGCACTGTGTACGGCTTTTTCTACAGAGACCCTTGGACAGGTTCCGGAGAAGATAGAGATAGCATTGAGTGCAAACATACTAAAGAATGCCATGGGCGTGGGTATTCCAGGCACAGGCATGATAGGTCTGCCTATTGCCGTGGCACTTGGTTCTCTCTTTGGCAAGAGTTCATACGGGCTTGAGGTGCTCAAGGATATTACACCCGCCAATGTTCAGGCCGGCAAGGATTATATAAGCCAAGGACGTATCTCCATTAAACTAAAGGATGGCATTTCTGAGAAACTGTATATTGAGGTTAGCTGTTCTGCCGGATCAGACTCATCTACGGCTGTCATTGCACATGAGCATACCAATCTTGTATATCTGGACAAGGTCCAGGCTGGCAAGTCCCAGGTTCTTAAAGACAGTCGGGATACTTTCTCCCACACAGAGGACTCTGAGAAAGAGGAGGAGCTTACTCTTAGGCGTGTGTATGATTTTGCCACTACCGCCCCACTCTCCGATATTGAATTCATAAATGAGGCCCGCAAACTTAACGAGGAGGCATCCCAACAGGCTCTCCAGGGCAACTACGGCCATAATCTGGGCAAGACCCTTACCCGCCCGCTTGGCCGTGGCGTACTGGGCGACAGTATATTCAGCCATATTCTTGCAGCTACAAGCTGTGCCTGCGATGCCCGTATGGCCGGTGCCATGATACCCGTTATGTGTAACTCTGGCAGTGGCAATCAGGGTATTGCTGCTACCATGCCTGTTGTTGTATTTGCAAGGGAGAACCACAATACAGAAGAGGAGCTTACACGCGCCCTCATGCTGAGCCATCTTACAGCCGTTTACATTAAGCAGAGCCTTGGACGCCTTAGCGCCCTGTGCGGCTGTGTTGTGGCAGCTACCGGAAGCAGCTGCGGTATTACATATCTCATGGGAGGTACATACACCCAGGTGGCATACAGTGTTAAGAACATGATTGCAAACCTTGCAGGTATTGTGTGCGATGGTGCCAAACCCAGCTGCTCGCTCAAGGTCAGCAGCGGTGTGTCCACAGCCGTGCTGAGTGCCATCATGGCTATCCAGAACGATGTTGTTAGCAGCGTAGAAGGTATTATTGAGGACGATGTGGACCGATGCATCCACAACCTTACCCGCGTAGGCTCCCTGGGAATGAATGAGACAGACCGTCTTATCCTGGACATCATGACGCACAAACAATATACCGTCTGATCAACTGATTTACAAAACATACCCCAAATATTTCCGGTTAGGCAGACAATTGCTGTATTTTTTGACTAAATTTGCCATATAAAAGTAGATTAAACCTTTAACTATTTGAAAATATGACAATTAACGAATTCAACTTCGCTGGAAAGAAGACTTTCGTACGCGTTGACTTCAACGTTCCCGTTGATGAGAATTTCAACATCACCGATGATACCCGTATCATCGCTGCTATGCCTACCCTCAAGAAGATCATTGCTGACGGTGGCCGTCTGATCATTGCTTCACACATGGGTCGTCCTAAGAAGAACCCAGATCCAAAGTACTCACTCAAGCACATCCTTGCTCACGTTTCTGAGTGCCTTGGTGTTGATGTAAAGTTTGCTGAGGACTGCGCTAAGGCTCAGGATGCAGTAGCTGCCCTCAAGGACGGCGAGGCCCTGCTGCTTGAGAACGTACGTTTCTATGCAGAGGAAGAAGGCAAGCCACGTGGCATTGAGAAGGACGATCCTGCTTACGATGTTGCCAAGAAGGAGCTCAAGGCTGCTCAGAAGGAGTTTGCCAAGGTTCTTGCTTCATACGCTGACGTATATGTAAACGACGCATTCGGTACTGCTCACCGCAAGCACGCTACAACTGCTGTAATGGCCGATTCATTCGATGCTGACCACAAGATGTTTGGTTACCTCATGGAGAAGGAGGTTGTAGCTGTTGAGAAGGTTCTTACAAGCTCAGTTAAGCCTGTAACCGCTATCATTGGTGGTTCTAAGGTTTCTTCTAAGATCACTATCATTGAGAACCTGCTCCAGAAGGTAGATAACCTGGTTATCATAGGCGGTATGGCTTACACATTCGTTCTTGCCAAGGGCGGAAAGGTAGGTAACTCACTCTGCGAGCCAGATCAGGTTGACGTAGCTCTTGCAGTAATGAAGAAGGCCCAGGAGCTTGGTGTTAAGATCATCCTTCCTACAGACTGCCTTGCTGCCGACAACTTTGACAACAACGCAAACACTCAGGTTGTAGATAACAACAACGTACCTGACGGTTGGGAGGGTATGGATATAGGTCCTGCATCGGCTGCTGCCATGGCTTCTGTTATTGAGTCTTCTAAGACTATCCTGTGGAACGGTCCTGCCGGCGTATTTGAGTTCAGCAACTTCCAGGCTGGTACCAAGGCTATTGCAACTGCAGTTGCCAAGGCTACCAAGAACAACGGTGCTTTCTCACTCGTTGGTGGTGGTGACTCAGTAAGCGCTGTTAAGCAGTTTGGTTTTGCTGATCAGGTTTCTTACGTATCTACCGGTGGTGGTGCCCTGCTCGAGGCTATCGAGGGTAAGGTTCTTCCTGGTATTGCTGCTATCAAGGGCTAATACGAAAGAATTATTTTGTATATTTGAAACCGTTGGAGTAATATCCAGCGGTTTCTTGTTTTATCCCCTACTATGAACATGGAAGAAGACATAAGGATGCGCGCCCGGCAGATTGTAACACTGTTGCTTGAGTCACGTCTGCGTGAGGCTCTGGAACTGGTTTATGTCCAGATGAACGGTGTAACAGACTGGTCTGTAGTGTCCCAGTATGAGGACCTGGACCGCTCCTACCGTTATATGTTGCAGTATTTCAGGCAGGGAGCAGGCGATGAACACCGTAACCAGATGTATGCCCAGTTCCTGCGCCGTGCCCTAATCCTTAATGATGATGTTCTCCAGGCCAGGCTCCACCCTACCTCAATGATGCTGTTCTACCAGCACAGGCGCTCGCGTATGTCCAGGAACGACAGCATAGAGAGCCTGCAGCAATCACTGGAATCATACAGTGAGCTTCATGATGAGAATGCCCATGAACGCAATCTGAATATCCTGTTTGACCATATCTGGACCAGCGGTATGTGGACATCCAATGATATGCAGCAGACAATTGCATTGATAGAGTCTCCTCTTGTTGAGCCCAATGACTGCGCATTTGCCGTAAGTGCCGTAACAATAGCTCTCCTGGAGCGTTTTGACCCGTTCAAGCTACAGCTGCTGGGTCATGCCGCCCAGAGCTCCCAGCCACTTGTCTGGGTACGTGCCCTTACAGGCCTGGCTATTACCATGGCGCGCTACAGCAATATACTGCACTTCTTCCCGGAGATTTCATCCATGGTGAGTGTGCTGGCACAGGTTCCCGGAATACAGGAGCGCATGCTCAAGGTCCAGATGGCCCTGCTGTCATGCCGCCAGACCAAGGAGATAGACCGCCGTATGCGCGAGGATATAATCCCTTCCATGCTACGCAATCCTAAGCTGGACGATATCTCCATAGACGATATGGCCAGCGATGATATAAGTCCGGACTGGATAGACAGGATAGAGAAAAGTGGTGTAAAGGACAAGCTCATGCAGATGACCGAGCTCCAGATGGAAGGGGCCGATGTGTACATGAGCACATTTTCCAACCTAAAGAGCTATCCATTTTTCCGTGAGCCCTGTAACTGGTTCCGCGTTTTTGACCCCAACCAGCCCGATGTAAAGCAGGCTTCTGGTTCAATTGCACAACTCATGCTGTCCGGCAATATGTTCTGTAATTCTGATAAGTATTCATTTGCACTTACATTCCAGCAGATCCCAGAACAGCAGAGAGATATGATTCTCTCCCAGGTTCAGGAGCATGTAGATATGGAAATACTCAAGGATGCCCCTGAATCGGCCCAGATCACAGAGACATTCATAGCACGTCAGTATGCACAGGACCTGTACAGGTTCTTTAACCTGTTCTCACGCAGGCATGAGTTCTACAACCCGTTTGATAGTAATCTTAATCTGTTGTCCTGCAGTGTATTGACATGCCTGGTTGAAAGTGATGATTCACTCCAGACTATAGCATCGTGGTTACTTGGAAAGAACTATTTCCAGGAATCAGTGCAGGCATTCAACCTTATGGAATTGCATGCCCATCCCTATTGCACCGACTACCGTTTTTACCAGCAGTACGGATATGCCTGCCAGCGTTGCCAGGAATGGCAGGATGCCATAGACTGTTATGAGAGGGCCGATATACTCATGCCCAACAATGCCTGGACTCTGCGCCACATGGCACAGTGCCTAAAGATGATGAAACAGTATGACCGTGCCCTGGAGATGCTTTTAATGGCAGAGAAGACCGATAGCAACAATCTATCGCTCCAGATCCAGATAGGCGACCTCATGGTCGATAAAGGCCGTTATGAGGATGCCCTGCAGCGTTTCTTCAAGGTTGATTACCTTAAACCAGACTATCCCAAGGCTTGGCGTGCCATAGCCTGGTGTGCATTCCTGGCTGGCAGATATGACAAATCCATCCAGTACTATGACAAGCTGCTGGCAGGAAAAGCATCGGCCCTGGATTGCCTTAATGCAGCCCATGTACAATTGGTTTGCGGGCATGTGAGCCAGGCTGTGGAACTGTATTCACGCAGCATAGGCATGTCTGACCGCAATACGTTCCTGGAAGAATTCCGCAAGGACATTCCTGTTCTCTTATCCAAGGGAATATCCAAACATGATATACCATTATTACTCGATTCTATATGAGAAAAGTTTTATTCTGGGCTGCAGGGGCTTTAATGCTGCTGTCAGCCTGTAACAGAAAGCCCGTTGGCACCCTGAGCTGGTGTGGCACAGACAAGGACCTGGAAAAGAAGGTTCAGGCTACCCTTAAGCGCATGACCCTGGACGAGAAGATTGGTCAGATGCTTCAGCTTGAACTGCCCAAGGTTGGCCATACAGGCCGTGACGGCAAGTTTGTGGTCGATGATGACAAGCTTGAGGAGATAATAGGCAAGTACAAGGTAGGTTCCCTGCTCAATACCCCTCAGTCACCACCTCCTACTCCAGAGGAATGGGAGAAGATTGTAACCAAGGTACAGGAAAAATCCATGGAGGTACTTGGTATTCCATGTATAATAGGTCTTGACCAGAACCATGGAACCACCTATACCAGCGGTGGTACGCTGTTCCCCCAGAACATAAATGTGGCTGCCACTTTTAACCGTAAGGTGGCGCACCAAGCTGCAGAGATTACTGCCTATGAGACACGTGCCAGCAACATACCCTGGACTTTCTGCCCCACCCTTGACCTGAGCCGTGACCAGCGCTGGCCACGCTGCTGGGAGAATTTTGGAGAGGACGCCTATCTGAATGCCGCAATGGCTCGGGCTGCGGTGCCCGGATTCCAGGGAGAGGATCCCAATCATGTGGACAACAGCCATATAGCTGTATCGCTCAAGCATTTCATGGGTTATGGCGTGCCTGTAAGCGGCAAGGACCGCACTCCAGCCGTAATAAGCCCGCTGGAACTGCGCGAAAAGCATTTTGCGCCCTACCTTGCTGGCATACGTGCAGGTGGCCTTACCATAATGGTAAACTCAGGTATGATAAACGGTATTATGACCCATGCCAACAAGGAGCTCCTTACCGGATGGCTCAAGGAAGAGACCGGATGGGACGGAATGATTGTTACCGACTGGGCCGATATAGACAACCTGTGGAAACGTGACAAGGCTGCTGCCGACAAGAAAGATGCCATACGACAGGCCATCAATGCCGGCATAGACATGTCCATGGACCCATACAGCACTGATTTCTGTGACCTCCTTAAGGAGCTGGTAAACGAGGGCAAGGTTCCTATGAGCCGCATAGACGATGCTGTAAGCCGTATCCTGCGTCTTAAATACCGTCTGGGACTGTTTGATACCCCAGTGCTCAAACGTGCCGACTATCCGGAGTTTGCAAGTGACCAGCATGCCCTTGCATCTCTGCATGCTGCAGAGGAGAGCATGGTACTGCTCAAGAACGACGGCATACTGCCACTCAGCAAGGAAAGCAAGATCCTGCTTACAGGTCCAAATGCCAACAGCATGCGCTGTCTGGACGGTGGCTGGAGCTACTCCTGGCAGGGCGATGCCGCCGATATGTGTGCAGCACAGTACAACACCATCTACGAGGCATTCCAGAACAAGTTTGGTAAGGATAATGTAATCCTTGAACAGGGAATACGCTACACCCGCGGTGCCACATTCGAGTCAGAATCCAAGCCGGAGATTGACAAGGTCCTTGCCGCTGCCCGCAAGGCCGATGTCATTGTAGCCTGCATTGGTGAGAACTCCTACTGTGAGACTCCCGGCAACATATCGGACCTTACACTCTCACGCGGTCAGATTGAACTGGTAAAGGCACTTGCCACCACTGGCAAGCCTATTGTGCTTGTGCTCAGCGAGGGACGTCCGCGCATAATTGCCGAGATTGAGCCGCTGGCTGCTGCCGTTACAGACATAATGCTGCCTGGCAACTATGGTGGCGATGCCCTTGCCAACCTGCTTGCCGGCGATGCCAACTTTAGCGGCCGTCTGCCATTTACCTACCCCAAGGAGGTACATTCACTCATTACATACGACTACAAGCCCTGCCAGGAGGTAGACAAGATGGCCGGAGCCTATGACTACGATGCAGTGGTATCGGTACAGTGGCCATTTGGTATGGGTAAGAGCTACACCAGCTACAAGTATTCTGGACTCACTGTAAACAAGACAGATTTTACAGCGGCCGATGAACTTACATTCCAGGTCAACGTAAGCAACACTGGCAGCATGGCCGGAAAGGAAAGCGTGCTGCTGTTCTCCAGCGACCTTGTGGCAAGCATATCGCCCGATGTACGCCGCCTGCGCGCATTTGAGAAGTATTCAATAGAACCCGGTCAGACCGTCAAGGCCGAGCTCACCATAAAGGCCAGCGACCTTGCTTTTGTTGGTGCAGATGGCAAGTGGATCCTTGAGGAAGGTGATTTCAAGATCCAGGTTGGTACAGAGGTTGTAACAGTGCACTGCACAGAGACCCATAAATGGGAAACTCCTAATATCTAAACAGTAAAGGCCCCGTTAAGGGCCTTTACGTTTTATATGGACAGGGACTGGCTTAGCCGGCCCCTGCTCTTTTTATGCATATTCACTCCAGCTCTTTATGGCAAGGTCATCAATGCTTATTGTGCAGAAAGCCCTGATGAACGCTGCTGCCAGGCGTGGATTGGTTATGAGAGGTATGTTAAGGTCAACTGCGGCCCTGCGTACCTTATAACCATTGTCAAGCTCGCTTACAGTGAGATCCCTTGGTATGTTTACAACCATGTCTATCTCATGACTGTGCATGAGGTCCAGTGCCTGTGGATACTGACCTTCCTGACTTGGCCAGTAAACGAGTGTGTTCTCTATACCGTTCTCAGTAAGGTACTTGCTTGAACCACCTGTTGCATAGAGCTTATAGCCGTGATCAACAAGGGTCTGGGCTGCATCGAGCAGCAGTGCCTTGTCCTTAGGTGTACCGGTGCTCAGCAGGATGTTCTTCTTAGGAATCCTGTGTCCAACGGAAAGCATGGCCTTGAGCAGGGCACTGTTTACGTCATCGCCCAGGCAACCTACCTCACCGGTACTGCTCATGTCAACGCCAAGAACAGGGTCGGCTTTCTGCAGACGGTTAAACGAGAACTGGCTGGCCTTTATGCCTACATAGTCAAAATCAAAGAAGCTCTTGTGCAGTTTCTCAACCGGCAGACCCAGCATAATACGTGTAGCAATCTCAATCAGGTTAACCTTGAGAACCTTGCTCACGAATGGGAATGAACGGCTGGCACGCAGGTTACATTCAATTACCTTGATCTCGTTCTCACGGGCCAGGTACTGGATATTGAATGGGCCGCTTATATTGAGCTCGCGTGCAATCTGTGCACTGATCTTCTTGATTCGTCTTACAGTCTCCACATAGAGCTTCTGTGCCGGGAACTGTATGGTGGCATCGCCAGAGTGTACACCTGCAAACTCAATGTGTTCCGATATTGCGTATGCCATAATCTCACCGTCCTTGGCAACGGCATCCATCTCTACCTCCTTGGTGTTCTGCATGAACTTGCTTATAACAACAGGGTGTTTCTGGCTTACGTTTGCAGCAAGGGTAAGGAAACGCTCAAGTTCATCCTGGTTGGAGCATACGTTCATGGCTGCACCGGAGAGTACGTATGACGGACGTACCAGTACAGGGAATCCTACGCGCTGTATGAATGCATTTACATCATCCATGCTGGTAAGTGCACTCCATTCAGGCTGATCCACTCCAATACGGTCAAGCATGGCAGAGAACTTGTCTCGGTCCTCGGCATTATCTATATACTTGGCCTGGGTACCAAGAATAGGTACCTGCATGGAATCGAGCTTGAGGGCCAGGTTATTAGGTATCTGACCACCGGTACTTACTACCACACCCTTTGGAACCTCAAGGTCAATGATATCCATTACACGCTCAAATGTAAGCTCGTCAAAGTACAGACGGTCACACATGTCGTAGTCTGTAGATACTGTCTCGGGGTTGTAGTTTATCATTATGCTGCGGTAACCCTCCTTGCGTATGGTGGAGAGAGCCTGTACACCGCACCAGTCAAATTCTACAGATGAACCAATCCTGTAGGCACCGCTTCCAAGTACTATTATGCTGCGGTTATCGTTCTCAAATTCAATATCATGAGCCACGCCACTGTAAGTAACATACAGGTAGTTTGTCTGAGCAGGGTACTCTGCAGCCAGGGTATCAATCTGCTTTACGTATGGCACAATACCCATAGACTTGCGCTTATTCCTTACAACCAGCATATCGTCTTCTATATCGGCCTGCTTTTCCATACCCAGTGCACGGGCTATCTGGAAATCAGTAAAGCCATAGACCTTTGCCCTGAGCATAAGCTCAGCACTTATGGAATTGATGTCTGTTGAACGCAGCTCATTGTTAATGTTGTAGATATTGAGCAGCTTCTCCAGGAACCAGTTGTCTATCTTGGTAAGGTCATGTATCTGCTGGACTGTATATCCTGCAAAGAAGGCCTTCTCTATCATAAAGATACGCTTGTCTGTAGGTGCCTTGAGAGCATTGTCCAGGTCATCAATCTTGAGTTCCTTGTTACCTACAAATCCGTGCATGCCCTGACCTATCATCCTGAGGCCCTTCTGTACAGCCTCCTCGAATGTGCGGCCAATAGCCATAACCTCACCAACGGACTTCATGCTTGAACCAAGCTCACGGTCTACACCGCGGAACTTGCCAAGGTCCCAGCGAGGGATCTTGCAGACTACGTAGTCCAGGGCAGGCTCAAAGAATGCGCTTGTGGTCTTGGTTACTGAGTTCTTGAGCTCAAACAGACCGTAGCCCAGGCCCAGTTTTGCAGCCACGAATGCCAGCGGATAACCGGTAGCCTTACTTGCCAGGGCCGATGAACGGCTCAGACGGGCATTTACCTCAATTACGCGGTAATCCTCGCTTACGGGATCAAAGGCATACTGCACGTTGCACTCTCCCACTATACCTATATGACGTACTATGCGTATGCTGAGTGCACGCAGCTTGTGGTACTCTGCATTGGTAAGGGTCTGGCTTGGAGCAATTACTATAGACTCACCGGTATGTATGCCAAGTGGGTCAAAGTTCTCCATGTTACAAACCGTAATACAGTTGTCAAACCTGTCGCGTACTACCTCGTACTCAATCTCCTTCCAGCCCTTGAGGCTCTTCTCTACAAGTACCTGTGGTGAGAATGAGAATGCCTTCTCGGCAATGCGGTCAAGCTCCTCCTGGTTATCGCAGAATCCACTTCCCAGACCACCCAGGGCATAGGCAGCGCGAATAATTACCGGATAGCCAAGTTCCTTTGCTGCCTGGCGTGCGCTCTCCAGGTCATTGCAGGCCTGGCTCTTTATGGTCTTTACTCCTATCTCATCCAGTTTCTGTACAAACAGCTCACGGTCCTCTGTATCTATGATAGCCTGGACAGGAGTACCAAGAACCTTTACTCCATATTTCTCAAGTATGCCATCCCTGTACAGCTCTACACCACAGTTCAATGCGGTCTGGCCACCAAATGCCAGGAGTATGCCATCGGGCTTTTCTTTCTGGATAACCTTCTCTACAAAGAAAGGTGTTACCGGCAGATAGTAAATCTGGTCTGCCACACCTTCGCTGGTCTGTACGGTTGCAATATTTGGATTTATAAGGATTGTCTCTATGCCTTCCTCGCGCAGGGCCTTAAGTGCCTGGCTGCCCGAGTAGTCAAACTCACCGGCCTCTCCTATCTTGAGGGCACCGCTACCAAGCAGCAGTACCTTGGCACCCTTGCCGAGTCCCTGTGCTATGGGCTCCTGTGACCTCTCAGCCTGCAGGCTTGACTTCTTGCCGTTAAGACAGGCAACAAACTCATCGAACATGAACTCAGTGTCTATAGGACCGGCACATGCCTCAGGATGGAACTGGGCAGAGAACCAGGGATTTACCTTGTGGCGTATTCCCTCGTTGGAGCCATCGTTCATGTTTACGAACAGGGGCTCCCAGTCACTTGACAGAGTAGTTGTATCTACTGCATAACCATGATTCTGGGTGGTAATAAAGCACTTCTCTGTACCTACCAGACGTACCGGCTGGTTATGGCTGCGGTGTCCGTACTTGAGCTTGTAGATAGTTGCGCCAGCGGCCTTTCCAAGCAGCTGGTTACCCATACATATACCCATGCATGGACGTACATTGCCGTTTGCCAGGAACTTGCGTATGTTATCTACTGCAGCCTGACAGGTATCTGGGTCACCTGGGCCATTGGCCAGGAACAGGCCGTCAAACTCCAGCTCATTGAAATCGTAGTCCCATGGAACACGTATTACATCCACTCCACGGTTAAGCAGGCAGCGTATAATGTTTGTCTTTACGCCACAGTCCACAAGCACTACTTTCTTTACTCCATCGGCCTTTACAACCTGGGGAGCATCCTCCTGCAGCCTGTTCTCCGGTTCAGAGTACTCCTTTGCCTTGTACTCAATTACTTCCTTGCAAGATACCTGAGCAACATAGTTTATACCCTCGTACTGTGCCTGGGGCTCTTCCATACCCTCAAATATGATCTTACCCATCATTACACCGTTATTACGGAGAATCTTGGTAAGCTCACGTGTATCTATGCCTGTTATTCCTGGAATCTGTTCGCGCTTGAGCCACTCAGAGAGGCTTTCCTTTGCATTCCAGTGAGAATACTGTTCACTGTAATCCTGACAGATAATGGCATTGGCATATATCTTGTCACTCTCCATGAATGTGGACAGATTATTCTTTTCGAATTTAAAATCCGGTACGCCATAGTTGCCTACCAGAGGAAAAGTCAGCACCATTATCTGACCGGCATAAGAAGGGTCTGTCAGACTTTCGGGATAACCCATCATGGCTGTATTGAATACAACCTCACCGGCTACCGGCTTTTCATAACCAAAACTCTTACCCTGGAACTTTGATCCATCTTCCAGGATCAGTGTTACATCTTTCATTTATCTTATTCTACTGTTACTGATTTTGCCAAATTACGCGGTTGGTCCACATCCTTGCCCTTGCATATTGCTATGTAGTATGCAAGCAGCTGCAGAGGTATGGATGCCAGCAGCGGTTCCAGACACTCAACGGTCTGAGGAATCTCAATCACTGCATCGGCCGTGTGGCTAACTGTCTCATCGCCCTCGGTTACAATGGCAATTACACGTGCCTTGCGTGCCTTGATTTCCTGTATATTGCTTATTACCTTTTCATACAGTGCATTCCTGGTTGCTATTACCACAACAGGCATCTCCTCATCTATAAGAGCAATGGGGCCATGTTTCATCTCTGCTGCAGGATAGCCTTCTGCATGTATGTAGCTTATTTCCTTTAGCTTGAGGGCACCCTCCAGTGCCAGCGGATAATTGAATCCGCGTCCAAGATAAAGGAAATTGTGTGCATAGGTAAATATACGTGATATATCCTTTATGGAATTGCATTTACTGAGCAGACGTGTCATCTTGTCTGGTATCTGCTGCAGTTCCTGCAGGATAAGGTTGTACTTGTCCATGTCTATGGTGCCACGTGCACGTCCAAGTGCAAGTGCAAGCATGGTGAGCACGGTAACCTGGCCTGTAAATGCCTTGGTACTTGCCACACCTATCTCCGGTCCTACATGGATGTACGAGCCGGTATCGGTAGCGCGTGGAATGCTAGAGCCAACGGCATTGCATATTCCGTAAATGAACGCACCACGGCTCTTGGCCAGCTCAATGGCGGCAAGGGTATCGGCCGTCTCACCCGACTGGCTTATTGCTATGACAACGTCCTGACTGTTTATTACAGGGTTACTGTACCTGAACTCGCTGGCGTATTCAACCTCTACCGGTATCTGGCAGAAATCTTCTATGAGCTGCTTGCCTATAAGGCCGGCATGCCAGCTGGTACCGCAGGCTACAATGATTATACGCCTTGGGTTGGCTAGTCTGTCGGCATGGTCTATTATGGCCGATAAGGTTACGTTGTTTACATCTACGTTTACACGTCCGCGCATGCAGTCTCTCAGGCAGTCAGGCTGGTCGTTTATCTCCTTGAGCATAAAGTGCGGGTAACCGCCCTTCTCTATCTGTGAGAGGTTGAGTTCTACCGTTGTTATCTGGTGTGCAACCTTCTCGTTCATAAAATCCACAACCTCAACCTCCTGGTTGCGCCTTATAACAGCTATATCCTTATCTCCCAGATAGATAACCTTATCGGTATACTCAATGATAGGACTGGCATCGCTGCCCAGGAAAAACTCATCCTCGCCAATGCCCACTACAAGAGGGCTGCTCTTGCGTGCTGCAATTATCTGGTCCGGATCTTCCTTGTCCAGGATTGCAATGGCGTATGCACCCACAACCATGTGCAGGGCCATCTGGACCGCATTCAGCAGGTCTGTCTGCTTTTTGGTACGGATAAACTCAATGAGCTGCACCAGCACCTCGGTATCGGTATTGCTCTTGAACTCTACTCCACTCTCCATGAGCTGATGCTTGAGTGTTGCGTAGTTCTCTATTATGCCATTGTGGATTATAGCCAGGTTTCCGGTAAATGAGATATGCGGATGGGCATTGGTAGAGTTTGGCTCTCCGTGGGTAGCCCAACGTGTATGGGCTATACCCACACAACCGCTTGCATCCTTGTCCGATACATAGGTCTCCAGATCCGCAACCTTGCCCTTGGTCTTATATACCTTAAGGTCACCGCTATCGGTTATAAGTGCCACGCCGGCACTGTCATAACCACGGTATTCCAGACGCTTTAGTCCTTTTACAAGGACCGGATAGGCCTGTCGCTTACCAAGATATCCTACTATTCCGCACATAATATCTATCTTATTTCAGGTTCTTTATAAAGTCCATGAACAGTGCATGGGGTTTAAGTACCGTGCTTGAATACTCAGGATGGAACTGGGTACCTATGTACCAGCGGTGCTCCGGTATCTCCACAATCTCAACCAGGTCTGACTGAGGATTGCGTCCGGTGCAGAACATTCCATTGCTGCTGTATTCCTGCTCGTAGCGGCTATTGAACTCATAACGGTGACGGTGACGCTCGCTTATTACTTCCTTTCCGTAGATCTGAGCCACACGTGAACCCTCCTTGAGCTTGCACTCATAGGCGCCCAGACGCATGGTACCACCCATCTGGCTGATATCTTTCTGGCTCTCCATTATGTCTATCACATTATTCTGGGTCTGCTCATCCATTTCACGGCTGTTGGCATCCTTGTAACCCAGAACATTGCGTGCAAATTCAATAACCATCATCTGCATTCCCAGACAGATGCCGAATGTAGGAAGGTTGTTCTCACGTGCATAGCGTGCGGCAGTTATCTTGCCCTCTATTCCACGGAGTCCAAATCCCGGACATATAACAATGCCGTCCATACCCTCAAGGCTGGATGCTACGTTGTCATCGGCTATATGTTCACTGTCTATAAAGTGCATTTTTACCTTTACTCCATTATATACGCCGGCCAGGCTCAATGACTCACGGATGCTCTTATATGCATCCTGCAGGTCATACTTGCCTACAAGACCCACGTTCACGGTGCCGGTTACGTTCTCCTGCATCTCAAGGAAATCATGCCATGGGCCCATTTGTGGGGTCTCCTGTGCCTCAATTCCAAACTTTCTGAGCAGGGCCATATCCAACCCCTGTTTCTGCATATTGACAGGGACCTGATAAATGCTTGGCATGTCCTCGCTCTGCACTACACAATCCAGGTCAACATTACAGAAAGAAGCAACTTTCTGACGTACGTTGTCAGACAGATGCATTTCAGTACGCAAAATTAATACATCTGGTTGAATACCCATACTCTGAAGCTCTTTGACTGAGTGCTGAGTTGGTTTAGTTTTCAACTCCTGGGCGGCCTTAAGATAAGGAACGTACGTAAGATGCACATTCAGAGCATCTTTGCCAAGTTCCCACCTGAGCTGGCGGATTGCCTCCATGAATGGTGCACTTTCTATATCACCTATTGTTCCGCCAATCTCGGTAATAATGAAATCGTATCCACCTGTTTCCTCGGACAGTCTTATCCTGCGCTTAATCTCATTGGTAATATGGGGTACCACCTGGATGGTCTTTCCCAGATAATCACCCTTGCGCTCACGGTCTATTACAGTCTTGTATATACGGCCGGTGGTAACAGAGTTGTTACGGGTGGTCCTGATACCCGTAAAACGCTCGTAGTGACCCAGGTCAAGGTCTGTTTCCATACCGTCCTGAGTCACATAGCACTCACCGTGTTCATAGGGATTGAGTGTTCCGGGATCAATGTTTATGTAGGGGTCAAATTTCTGGATGGTTATGCTGTAACCATGTGCCTGAAGCAACTTGCCTATGCTGGAAGATATAATACCCTTTCCCAGCGAACTGACTACACCGCCAGTAACAAAAATGTATTTAGCCATTTTTCAATAATTTATAACCGCCCGGTGTAGGATACTTTCCGGTAAAATACCAGTCGCCGGGATGGTTGGGAATAGCCTTATGCAGGCATTCAATACTTTGGAAAACTATCTCTATTGGAATTGTTACGCCCTCAGGACGCAGCAGTTCAACCATCTTCTTGTTTATCTCCTCTACGGTAAAGTCACTGTAGGTGCCTCCAAGAGCCTTGCATGCCTGGTATGCAATAAAGTCCTCAATGTTTGGCATGTCTATACCGTAGTAATCCGGATACCTTATCTGTGGGGCCGATGACACAATGACCAGTTTCTTTGGATGCAGGCGGTCCAGGATGCGTATTATGCTCTCCCTGAGCGTGGTGCCCCTTACTATGCTGTCATCTATCACCACCAGATTGTCTATCCCGGGCCTTACCACACCGCTGGTAATGTCATACACATGGTGTGCCAGGTCATTGCGGCTGTTACCCTCTGTAATGAACGTACGCAGCTTTATGTCCTTGCTTACAATCTTCTCGCTGCGTACCTGGCATCGGTCCCCAACAGCCTGACGCAGGCCTTCTATCATGCCTATATAAGCAATTTCGGCCGTATTGGGAATGTAAGAGAAAACCGTATTCTCAACATCGCCCTCTATGGCCTCCATTATCTTTGGTACGAGCAAGCGTCCCAGCGCCTTGCGTTCCTGATAAATATCCTTGTCGTTGCCTCTGGAAAAGTATATCCTTTCAAAACTGCAAGGCATGTATTCTCCTGGCTGGATAATCTGTTTGGTCCTTACCTTTCCGGATGCATTCACGAGCAGTGCCTGACCAGGTTGGATTTCCTGTATCTGCTCACATTGCAGGTCAAAGGTAGTCATGAGCACAGGACGTTCCGATGCCACAGCAACAATCTCGTCATCGGCATAGTAGAACGCTGGCCTTATGCCATTTGGGTCACGCATGGAGAACATCTCGCCACTGCCGGTAAGACCGCAAATCACGTAACCTCCGTCAAAATGCGGCATGGTGGTCTTTAGGACGTTGGCCATATCCATGTGGCTGTCTATATAAGAGGTTATGTCCCTGCCCTTGAGTCCCTGTGCCTTGGCATCCTGGAAGTTACGCTCTGCCTCACGGTCAAGACGGTGTCCCATGAGCTCCAGCAATGTAAAGGTATCGCTGTAAACCCTTGGCGACATACCCTGCTCAAGCAACCACTGGAAAACCTCATCTATGTTTGTCATGTTAAAGTTACCGCACATGCACAGATTCTTGGCTCTCCAGTTGTTTCTCCTAAGGAAAGGATGAACGTATGTAATGCCCGATTTTCCTGTAGTTGAGTATCTGAGATGTCCCATATACAGTTCTCCAATATAGTCATCGCTGTGCTTGGCTACATCAGAGAATATCTTGGTAATGGCATCCTTGCCCTCGGCCCTTTCACGGAATATATAATCATTGCCAGGCTCCACGTTCAGTTTGGCGCAGGCTATGCCTGCACCTTCCTGACCGCGGTTATGCTGTTTCTCCATCATGAGATAGAGCTTGTTCAGTCCATACTTGTCTGTTCCGTACTTGGCACGGTAATGCTCAATTGGCTTGAGCAGTCTGATCATTGCAATTCCGCACATAATCTTTTAATCAATAAGCCTGTTCGTGTACTCCTGCTACAGCACGGCCACTTGGGTCGTTCATGTTCTTCCATGCTGCATCCCACTCAAGTGCAATGGCTGTAGAACATGCAACCGATGCCTCGTGAGGAACGCTGCGTGCAGCAGAATCGCTTGGGAAATGCTCCTCAAATATGCTGCGGTAGTAATATTCCTCCTTGCAGAGAGGAGTATTGATTGGGAACCTCTCGGCAGCATGAGCCATCTGCTCATCGGTCACAGCCTGGTTGGTAATCTCCTTGAGGGTATCAATCCATGAGTAACCTACTCCATCGCTGAACTGCTCTTTCTGACGCCATGCAACCGATGCAGGCAGCATATCCTGGAATGCCTCACGTACAATCTTCTTTTCCATAACCTGTCCTGGGCACATCTTGGCTGCAGGATTCAGGCTCATGGCTACATCCAGGAACTCCTTGTCCAGGAACGGTACACGACCCTCTACACCCCATGCAGACAGGCTCTTGTTGGCGCGAAGACAGTCATACAGGTAGAGCTTGGAGAGCTTTCGCACTGTTTCCTTGTGGAATTCCTCGGCCGATGGAGCCTTGTGGAAGTACAGGTAACCGCCAAATACCTCATCGGCACCCTCACCGGAAAGTACCATCTTAATACCCATGGACTTGATTACGCGTGCCAGCAGGTACATAGGTGTAGAAGCACGTACGGTAGTAACATCGTAGGTCTCTATGTAGTAGATTACGTCTCTGATTGCGTCCAGACCCTCCTGGATGGTATAGTTAATCTCGTGGTGCACGGTACCAATGTAATCGGCTACCTCCTTGGCCTTGGCCAGGTCTGGTGCACCCTTAAGACCTACTGCAAATGAGTGGAGCTGTGGCCACCATGCATCTTTCTGCAGGTCCTCCTCAATACGCTTGCGTGCAAACTTCATTGCAATGGCGCTGGTTACACTGCTGTCCAGTCCACCCGACAGGAGCACACCGTAAGGCACGTCACTCATGAGCTGACGCTTGACAGCAGCCTCAAGGGCCACCTTAATGTCAATGCTGCTTGCAGGGTTGTCCTTTACGTTGTCATACTCCTCCCAGTCACGCTTGTACCACTTGGTCATGCCATCCTCGGGGGTGTAGCAGTAACCCGGCAGGAAAGGCTCATACTCCTGGCAGAAACCCTCCAGGGCCTTGAGTTCCGATGCCACATACACCGTACCATCGGCATCGTGTCCCATATAGAGTGGAATTACACCAATAGGATCACGTGCAATCAGGAAGGTATCCTTTTCCTCGTCATAGAGGGCAAATGCAAATATGCCCGACAGGTCCTCCAGGAAGTTCTTTCCCTTGTCCTGATAGAGTGCCAGTATGCTCTCGCAGTCACTGCCAGTCTTGAACTCATAGTCAGTACGGCGGCGAATATCCTTATGGTTGTAAATCTCACCGTTAACGCACAGTATGTGCTTGCCGTTGGGCGAGATAAGTGGCTGTCCGCCAGACAGTGGGTCAACTATACTAAGGCGTTCATGAGCCAGGATTGCAGATTTACCGCAGTAAATACCTGACCAGTCCGGGCCACGGTGGCGCAGTTTCTGAGACATCTTGAGCGCTTTTGTGCGCCACTCAGGACTCTGCTCCTTTATGTTGAATATTGCTACAATTCCACACATATTGATTTGGTGTTATTTCTTAAAGAATGAATCTACTTTCTCTGCAGCCTGACGTCCGCTTGCTATGGCACGTACCACGAGCGATGCACCGTTGGCGGCATCGCCTGCTACGAACACGTTTGCGGGGAACTCCGGCTGCTGTGGCTTGATGAATCCCATTGCCAGGAACACTATCTCGGCCTTGATTATCTCAACCTCGCCAGCCTCTACCATGATTGGACGTCCACCCTCTGGGTTTGGTTTCCAGTCAATTGGCTGAACCTTTACGCCGGTAAGCTTGCCTTTCTTGCCAATGAACTCCAGTGTATTTATGTTCCATCTACGTGTACAACCCTCCTCATGACTCGATGTGGTCTTAAGGATTACAGGCCAGTTTGGCCATGGTGTGCTTGGGTTGTGTCCTACAGGTGGCTGTGGCATGATCTCAATCTGGGTAACGCTCTTGGCGCCCTGACGGTGACTGGTACCTATGCAGTCACTTCCGGTATCACCGCCACCAATAACCAGCACGTCCTTGTCCTTGGCATTCACCAACTCATCCTTGCTGAATTCCATGCCTGCCAGAACCCTGTTCTGCTGTGAGAGCAGCTCGAGTGCCAGATGCACACCCTTGAGCTCACGGCCTGGAATGTTCATATCGCGTGCCTGAGGTGTACCTGTTGTTATTACGTATGCATCGAATTTCTCTCCCAGAGCTTTCTCCAGGAAATCATCGGCCACCTTCTCTCCTCCGGCAGGGAAGTCTATTGCCTTGTTATATACAAACTTAACACCCTCCTGCTCCATCACGTTGATCCTGCGGTCTATGATCTTCTTGTTGAGCTTGAAGTTTGGAATACCGTAGCGCAGGAGTCCGCCTGCAGCCTCGTTCTTCTCAAACACAGTAACCTCATAGCCCTTGTAGTTGAGTTGGTTGGCTGCTGCCAGACCCGATGGGCCGGCACCTATCACGGCAACCTTCTTACCGTTGCGTACTGGGTGCTCAATTGTTACGTAACCCTCAAGATAGGCACGCTCAGCAATAGCACACTCATTCTCCCTGTTTGTTACAGGCTCACCTGTAGTAAGGTAGAGCACGCATGATTTCTCGCAGAGAGCCGGGCAAATACGGCCGGTAAACTCAGGAAAGTCATTGGTCTTCTTGAGGATCTTGTATGCCTTCTCCCACTCACCGCGGTACAGGGCATCGTTCCATTCAGGATCCTTGTTGCCAAGTGGGCAGGCCCAGTGGCAGAAAGGAACGCCGCAATCCATGCAACGGCTTGCCTGCTCCTGACGGTCCTTGGTATTCAGGGTCTGTTCAACCTCTCCAAAATCATGTATTCTGTCATTGACTGGACGGTATCCGGCCTCCTTGCGAGGCACTGTCAAAAATGCTTTAGGATTTCCCATAACTTTCTGTATTTAATAGTCTCTCTGCATATCTGCAATCTTCTGCTGCAGCTTAGCCATCTTTTCTTCTTCCAACACACGCTTGTACTCAATAGGTACTACCTGGACAAACTCCTCTACATAACGGTTCCAGTCATCAAGAATCTTTCCTGCCAGTGGTGAACCTGTGTACAGGTAATGCTTGCGTATTAGTTCCTTGAGCTCTTTCCTGTAAGAGGCTTCCTCCACAAGATTGATCTCAACCATATCCATGTTGCAGAAATAGTCAAAATCATGGTTCTTGTCCCAGACGTAGGCTACACCGCCAGACATACCGGCTGCAAAGTTGCGTCCTGTCTGTCCAAGTACTACCACACGTCCGCCTGTCATATATTCGCAGCAGTGGTCGCCTGCACCCTCTATGACAGCTGTTGCACCTGAGTTACGTACTGCAAAACGCTCACCTACGCGTCCGTTTACATAGCACTCACCGGTGGTGGCACCGTACAGACCTGTGTTACCTGCTATAATGTTGTCTTCCGGAACAAAATCGGCACTTGAGCGTGACGGTGGCAGTATTGAGATACGTCCGCCAGACAGGCCCTTGCCAAAGTAGTCATTGCACTCACCTTCAAGCTTTATGTTCAGGCCCTTTACGGCAAATGCACCGAATGACTGGCCGGCAGAACCCTTGAACTTAACATTGATGGTAGAATCCGGAAGTCCAGCCTCGCCATACTTCTTGGCAATCACACCCGACAGCATTGTGCAGGCTGCACGGTCTGTATTGCGTATTGCATAGTCAAGGTTAACCTCTTCCTTATTCTCTATAGCCCTCTGGCTTGCCTTTATGATCTCCTCGTCCTTTACACCCTGTACCTTGGTAAACTCCTTGCGGTCCCAGTACAGCATGCCATCGGTCTGAGGTTTGAACAGCAGACGGCTCAAATCAATTGTTCCGGCCTTGGTGTCGGCAGGAGCCGGCTTTACCTCAATAAGGTCTGTGCGTCCAATAATATCCTTGAGCTTGTGAACACCCATCTCCGACAGGTATTCGCGTACCTGCTGTGCCAGGAATGTAAAGAAGTTGACTACATACTCAGAACGTCCCATAAAACGCTCACGCAGCTTGGGATCCTGGGTAGCCACACCTACCGGGCAGGTATTGGTGTTACACTTGCGCATCATAACGCAGCCAAGCACAATAAGCGGAAGTGTTCCAAATGAGAACTCATCGGCACCCAACATGGCCATGAGTACTACATCCTTGGCAGTCTTGAGCTGACCATCGGTCTGGAGCCTTACCTGGTTCCTGAGTCCGTTCATTACAAGAGTCTGCTGAGCCTCTGCAAGACCAATCTCAGGGCTGATGCCGGCAAATCTCATACTGCTGGCAGGGCTTGCACCGGTACCACCCTCGGCACCCGATATTACTATCAGGTCGGCCTTGGCCTTGGCTACACCTGCTGCAATTGTACCTACGCCACTCTCAGCAACCAGCTTAACGCTTACTGCTGCGGTTGGATTAATGTTCTTGAGGTCAAATATGAGCTGTGCAAGGTCCTCGATTGAGTAGATGTCATGATGAGGTGGAGGCGAAATCAGGGAGATACCCTTTATGGCATTCCTGGTCTTGGCAATAACCTCATTTACCTTGAATCCTGGCAGCTGGCCACCCTCACCTGGCTTGGCACCCTGGGCAACCTTGATCTGGATTTCCTCGGCATTAACAAGGTACTCGGCTGTCACGCCAAAACGTCCGCTGGCTACCTGCTTGGTCTTTGATGACAGGCTTACACCGTCCACATCACTGTGATAACGGTTGTTGTCCTCACCACCCTCACCATTGTTGCTGCGGCTGCCAAGCTTGTTCATGGCCAGGGCCAGGGCCTGATGTGCCTCTATACTCAGTGCACCAAAAGACATGGCGGCTGTAACAAAATGCTTTACTATGCTCTCTACAGGCTCTACCTCATCTATTGGTGTAGGAACGGCAGCTTTCCTGAATCCCATGAAATCACGTATGAATATTGGTGATTCCTTCTCGTCCACCATACGTGACCACTCCTTGAACTTGGTATATGAACCCAGTCTTGTTGCAATCTGCAGGTTGGCAATGGTCTCTGGGGTCCATGCATGCTTTATGCCATCTTTACGGTAGCTGAACAGACCGTTGTTTGGCAGGAACTCATTGATTTCGGCCGGTTTGAAAGCCTCATCATGCAGCTTCTTGGCATCACGGGCTATATCACGCAGGCCAATACCTCCTATGGTAGAGATCTCTGTTCCAAAATACTTCTTGAGCAGGTCCTCGCTAAGGCCTATGCTCTCAAAAATCTTGGCACCACGGTAAGAACGAATGGTAGAGATACCCATCTTGGACATGATCTTCTTTAGGCCCTTGTCTACTGCACTTATGTAGTTCTTTTCGGCAGTAGCGTACTCTTCCTGGATGCGGTTGTTCTTTACAAGGTTGTCCAGGACTGCAAATGTCATGTACGGGCAGATAGCGCTTGCGCCATAACCCAGCAGCAGGGCTGCATGCATAACCTCACGTATCTCACCGCTCTCTACTATCAGTGCGGTCTGTACACGTTTCTGAACACTTATAAGATAGTGGTGTACGGCGCTTACTGCAAGCAGTGAAGGAATGGCAGCATGCTTCTCGTCAACGTCACGGTCTGTAAGTATGATGTAGTTTACGCCCTCATCAACGCTCTGCTCTGCTTTCTTGCAAAGGTCATCTATTGCCTGTGCCAGGCCCGATTCTCCCTTAGACAGTTCAAAGAGCATAGGCAACTTAACTGTCTTGAATCCCTTGTAGCGTATGTTGCAGAGTATGTCAAGCTGTGTGTTGGTCAGCACCGGCTGAGGCAGGCGTACCATCTTGCAGTTGTTCTCATCGGGAGTAAGGATGTTTGTTCCTACGGCACCTATGTACTCGGTAAGGCTCATTACAAGCTCCTCACGGATTGGGTCAATAGCAGGGTTGGTTACCTGGGCAAACTGCTGGCGGAAATAGTTAAAGAATATCTGTGGACGGTCACTTATTACAGCCAGCGGAGTATCGTTACCCATGGCGGTAACAGGCTCCTGACCGGTTGTACACATTGGAATGACTGTCCTGTCTATATCGTCCTGACCAAATCCAAAGTTTATGAGCTTGCGCTCGTAACCAGGTACGGAATTCTCCACATGACGGCCGCTCTTGAGTTTTTCCAGCTGAATCCTGCCGGTAGAGAGCCACTGGCGGTATGGATGCTGGCTTGCAAGCTGCTCCTTAATCTCACCGTCATAGTATATCTTGCCTTCCTGAGTGTCTATGAGCAGGATCTTACCTGGCTGCAGGCGTCCCTTGCTTACAACATCGGCCGGCTCAAAATCCATTACACCAACCTCACTGGCTACAACCATCATACCGCTGCGTGTAATTGTATATCTTGATGGTCTAAGGCCGTTACGGTCAAGCATACCGCCTGCAAAACGTCCGTCAGAGAACATGAGTGCAGCAGGACCGTCCCATGGCTCCATGAGGATTGAGTAGTACTCATAGAATGCCTTGAGGTCCCCCGATATCGGGTTCTGGTCATTGAAAGACTCCGGAACCAGGATAGCCATTGCCTGAGGCAGTGACAGACCGCTCATTACCAGGAACTCAAACACGTTGTCCAGAGATGCGGAGTCACTCATATCCTCCTGCAGGATTGGGCGTATCTCCTTAATGTCGCCAAGGGCGGGGCTTGAGAGAACGCTCTCACGTGCTTTCATCCAACCGCGGTTTCCGCGAACGGTATTGATCTCTCCGTTGTGGCAGAGATAGCGGAAAGGCTGAGCCAGTTTCCATTTTGGGAATGTGTTGGTACTAAAACGGCTATGTACCAGGGCAAGGCCGCTGGTAAGATAGTTGTTGCTCAGGTCTGGGAAATACCTACGCAGCTGTCCGCTGGTAAGCATACCTTTATAAATAATATCCTTGCATGAGAGAGAACAGATGTAGAAATCCTCATCCTCAATGCGGTTCTCAATCTTTTTCCTGATCTTGTAGAGTGTGCGCTCCAGTGTTACGCTCTGGAATTCCACGCTCTCATCAGTATTGTTCATGGTAACAAAGATCTGCTTTATGTCCGGCTCAACGTCACGGGCACCCTCACCCAGCACCTCTGGGCATGTGGGTACGGCACGCAGATGCATGAGGTTGAGTCCCTCACGCTCAATTTCCTCAATCATGATTGAGAGAATCTCACTTTGTCTTTTCTGATCCTTTGGCAGGAATACCATACCGGTACCATAGTGTCCCTTCTCTGGCACTGGAATACCCTGAAGCAGGATAAACTCGTGAGGTATCTGAATAAGGATACCAGCACCGTCTCCTGTCTTGTCGCGGGTTTCGGCACCGCGGTGTTCCATGTTCTCAAGTACTCTCAATGCGTTATCAACAAGCTCATGGCTCTTGCCTCCGTGGATGTTGACTACCATGCCTACGCCACACGCATCGTGTTCGTAGTCACTGCTGTAAAGTCCGTTGTTCATACGCTTTGATATTTCATTATAAACTTATTTCACCTTCAAAAACAGAAACGGCCGGTCCGGTCATATAAATCATACCGTCATCGGCCCATTCAATGGTAAGAATACCACCATCCATTTCTACTTTAACAGTTCTCTGGGCACCTTGGACCAGCATGGCTGCAACTGCCGTAGCGCATGCACCGGTTCCACATGCCATTGTTATTCCGCTTCCACGCTCCCATACTCTCATCCGTATGGTTCCGTCTTGCATTATTTGGGCAAATTCTATGTTGCAACGCTGTGGGAACAGCTCATGATGCTCCAACACAGGCCCTACCTTGGTAAGGTCTATCTGGAACACATCGTCCACGAATATTACAAAATGTGGATTACCCATGCACACGTATGTACCTATATAATCATTGGCCTTAGCCAGATGCTCTCCTGCATCACAGCTACCCTTGAACTGCTCAGCATTCTCAAGACCGGGCTTGCCCATGCATACCCTTGCTGCAACCACGCTGCCATTCTCATCCTCTTCCAGGTCCAGGGTCTTTATTCCGGCCAGGGTTTGGAATGTAACACATTTCTTGTCTGTGAGTTTATGGTCACGTACAAACTTGCCGCAGCAGCGTACGCCGTTTCCGCACATCATGGCTTCTGAGCCATCGTTATTGAATATGCGCATCCTGAAATCAGCCTCGTTGCTCTTATCTATGGTAATAAGGCCATCGCTGCCAATTCCAAAATTGGGTTTGCTCCACTCAATGGCAGCCTTGCAGAGATCAAAATCCGGATTGCCTGGCAACCATACATATATATAGTTGTTTCCACAACCATGCATCTTGGTGAATCGTACTGTCTTACCTGTTTCCATAAGTGCTACAATATGAGCGTTTTTGCGATATACGTTTTTCTCTTTGCTTTATTTCGATGCAAAAATATGACAAATAGATAGAATTACAAAGCATTTTTTTGCATTATTCTTCAAAAACAAAAAAAATTCTATCATTTTTCTGATTTTTGTTTGGTGGATAAACAAAATGCCATATCTTTGCACCGTGACAAGTACAAAATGTCAGATACAGGTCACAGAAAGAAACAAAATGAAACCATTATTTAATAAGAACTATTTAGATCTATCGAACAACTACCTGTTCGCAGATATCGCAAAGCGAGTCAGAGCCTACAGGGAGGCGCACCCCGAAGTTCACGTGATATCGTTGGGGATAGGAGATGTGACCCGTCCTCTTGTACCAGCAGTCATCGACGCAATGCACCATGCAGTCGAAGAGATGGCCACCCTCACCACCTTCCGCGGATACGGCCCTGAAAAAGGATACGAATTTCTCCGTCGCGCTATAGCCGACGGAGATTTTCGTTCAAGGGGTATAGAGATCTCCATCGATGAGATTTTTGTAAATGACGGCGCCAAGAGTGATACCGGAAACATAGGCGATATACTCTCCGCTGAATGCACAGTTGGAATAACAGATCCCGCCTACCCTGTCTATATAGACTCAAACGTCATGGCAGGACGCAAGGTTGAACTCATTACTGGAATACCGGATCACAGTATAGACATTATTTATCTGTGCTACCCAAACAATCCTACCGGCGAGGTACTTACACGCCAGGATCTGGAGAAATGGGTTGAATATGCCCTCAAGAACAATTCACTCATACTGTACGATGCAGCTTATGAGGCATTCATAAGAGAAGAAGGAATTCCCCACTCCATCTATGAGATTCCAGGAGCAAAGGAGTGTGCAATTGAATTCCACTCTTACAGCAAGACCGCTGGTTTTACAGGAGTACGTTGCGGATACACCGTAATCCCCAAGGAACTGGGTGAGCTCAATCACCTGTGGGACCGCCGTCAGTGCACCAAGTTTAACGGAACAAGCTATGTGGCTCAGCGTGCAGCCGAGGCAGTTTATACCCCCGAGGGTCGCGCTCAGACACAGTCAGTTATAGATTATTACATGGAAAACGCTAGTCTTATGACTAATGAGCTTGCAAAAATGGGCTATCAGGTTCGTGGAGGCAAAAATGCTCCATACCTCTGGGTAAAGACTCCGGAGGGTTTTGATTCGTGGGAGTTTTTTGATCACCTCCTGAACCGTTGCTCCATTGTTTGCACTCCGGGCGTCGGTTTTGGTCCAGCGGGACAAGGGTATGTAAGGTTTACAGCCTTTGGCAACCGTGAGGACTGCGCCGAGGCCATGAAGAGAATATCAAAATTATAATCATACTTTAAAACCATTTAAGTTATGGCAAGTTTAAGATTCCAGGTAGTAGGCGAAGCTTATAAGAAGCAGCCTCTTGAAGTAGCCGCTCCAGCTGAGCGTCCTTCTGAGTATTTTGGTAAGTACGTCTTCAACAAGGCCAAGATGTACAAGTATCTGCCCAAAAAGGTGTATGACAAGATGCTTGATGTAATTGACCACGGTTCACCACTTGACCGCGCAACAGCCGATCAGGTTGCAGCCGGCATGAAGCAGTGGGCAATGGAACTTGGTGTTACACACTGCACCCACTGGTTCCAGCCTCTTACAGATACCACAGCCGAAAAGCACGATGCTTTTGTTGAGCACGACTGGAAAGGCGGTATGATAGAGGAATTCGAGGGCAAGAGCCTTGTTCAGCAGGAGCCCGATGCCAGCTCATTCCCATCGGGCGGTATCCGTTCTACCTTTGAGGCCCGCGGTTATTCTGCATGGGACCCAACATCACCTGTATTCGTTATGGGCGATACACTCATGATCCCAACCGTATTCATCTCTTATACTGGCGAGGCTCTGGACTACAAGACACCTCTGCTCAAGGCTCTGCGTGCCGTAGACAAGGCAGCTACCAAGGTTTGTAGATATTTTAACCCAGATGTTAACAAGGTTGTTTCAAACCTTGGTTGGGAACAGGAGTATTTCCTCATTGACGAGGGTCTGTTCTCTGCACGTCCAGACCTGCTGCTTACAGGCCGTACCCTGATGGGGCACTCATCGGCCAAGGACCAGCAGATGGAAGACCACTACTTTGGTAACATCCCAGTACGTGTATCAGCATTCATGCGTGAGCTCGAGATAGAGGCTCTCATGCTTGGTATTCCTTGCAAGACACGCCACAACGAGGTTGCTCCAAACCAGTTCGAGCTGGCTCCTATCTTTGAGGAGACCAACCTGGCTGTAGACCACAACATGCTCATAATGAGCCTCATGAAAAAGATTGCCCGCAAGCACGGTTTCCGTTGCCTGCTGCACGAGAAGCCATTTGACGGCGTAAACGGTTCAGGTAAGCACAACAACTGGAGCCTTTCTACCGATACCGGTATCCTGCTCCACGCTCCTGGCAAGGACGAGGTAAGCAACCTGCGTTTTGTTACATTCATCGTAGAGACCCTGATGGGTGTTTACAAGCACAACGGACTGCTCAAAGCTTCTATCATGAGTGCAACCAACGCTCACCGTCTGGGCGCCAACGAGGCACCTCCTGCAATTGTAAGCTCATTCCTTGGCCGTCAGCTCACACAGATCCTGGATCACCTGGAGACTGCTACAGACGATACCATTTCTGTATCTGGCAAGGCTGGACTCAAGCTCGACATCCCATCTATTCCTGAGCTGCTCATTGACAACACTGACCGTAACCGCACATCACCATTTGCATTTACCGGTAACCGTTTTGAGTTCCGTGCTGTAGGTTCCGAGGCTAACTGCGCCAGCGCAATGACTGCCCTGAACGCCGCTGTAGCCGAGGCTCTGAACAACTTCAGCGCACGTGTTGATGCACTTGTTGCAGACGGCAAGGACCTTCACGCTGCTATTGTATCGGTCCTCAAGGACGATATCAAGGCTTGCAAGGCTATCCGTTTTGATGGCAACGGTTATTCCGATGAATGGGTTGTAGAGGCTACCAAGCGTGGTCTTGATGTAGAGAAGTCTTGCCCAATCATATTTGACCGTTACCTGGATGAGGAATCAATCAGCATGTTTGAGAACCTTGGCATCCTTACCCGCAAGGAGCTTGTTGCACGCAACGAGATCAAGTGGGAAACCTACACCAAGAAGATCCAGATTGAGGCACGCGTATTCGGTGACCTGAGCATTAACCACATCATTCCTCAGGTTGTAGGATATCAGACCAAGCTTGCCCAGAACGTAGCTGCTCTCAAGCAGATCCTTGACACCAAGGAGTTCAAGGAGACCGCTGCCAGCAACCTGGCTCTCATAAGCGAGATCAGCATGCGTGTAAAGGCAATCGAGGATGGTGTACAGGCTCTTATAGACGCCCGTAAGGTAGCCAACAAGATAGCCGATGAGCGCGAGAAGGCAATTGCATATCACGATACTGTAGAACCTATCATGGATGAGGTCCGCTACCACATTGACAAGCTCGAGTCTAAGGTTGACGACGAGGTATGGACCCTGCCTAAGTACCGCGAAATGCTGTTTATCAGATAAATAAACAATATTTAAACGCATAATACTATTACTATGAAACGGATAGAAGCCATTATCAGAAAAACAAAGTTTGAGGAAGTCAAGGAAGCACTTCTGAACAGCGATATAGACTGGTTTGAGTATCATGACGTTCATGGCGTGGGTCACACCCGCCAGGAACGCATATATCGCGGAGTTACATACAGCACAGACGTAATTGAGCGTGTATCACTCTCTATCGTATGCCGTGACGTATGTGTGGAGAACACCATTGCAACCATCATGAAATATGCACACACCGGTGAGGTTGGCGACGGCCGTATCTTCCTGAGCGATGTGATTGACTGCTGGAGCATAAGGTCCAACATGCATGGCGATGAGGTTCTGAGAGACAAGAAGTAAATTGATTACCTTAAAAAAAACACTACTATGATAATGTTAGATGCTATAGCCCCCATTGTTGAGGAGGCTAAGGATACCGTGAACGGTCTTGATACCCTCTGGGTACTGTTGGGAGCCATGCTCGTGTTCTGGATGCAGCCCGGTTTTGCACTTGTAGAAGCCGGCATGACCAGAGCCAAGAACACAGCCAACATCCTCATGAAGAACTTCTGTGATTTCATGGCTGGATCTGTGCTGTACTGGATTATTGGATTCAGCATCATGTACGGTGCAGGAACAGCATGGTTTGGATGGGAAGGATTCTTCTTTATAGGTTCCGACAGCAATGTACCTGCTGAGTGTACATTCATCTTCCAGACAGTATTCTGTGCCACTGCTGCCACAATTGTAAGTGGTGCCATGGCTGAGCGTACCAAGTTCTCTATGTATCTGATTTACAGTGTACTGATATCAGCATTAATCTATCCAATAGAAGGACATTGGAGTTGGGGCGGCGGCTGGCTGTCAGAGATGGGATTCCATGATTTTGCAGGTTCAACCGTTGTACATCTGTGCGGTGGTGCCCTGGCACTTGCAGGCGCCATTGTAATAGGCCCAAGAATTGGCAAGTATGACGAGAACAAGAAGAGCCGTGCTATTCCAGGTCACAGCCTTACACTCTGCGCCCTTGGCGTATTCTGCCTGTGGGTTGGCTGGTTTGGATTCAACCCATGCTCTACCGTAGCTGCTACCGGTTATGACAACGCAGTAAGCATGAGCCACGTATTTGTAACAACCAACATGGCTGCAGCAACAGGTGGTATAGCTGCTCTGATCTACACATGGCTTGTTGATGGCAAACCATCACTCTCAATGGTATGCAACGGTGTTCTTGCCGGTCTGGTAGGTATTACAGCCGGTTGTGACTGCGTAGACATCTGGGCATCGGCCGTAATAGGTATAGTAACATCTATCCTCATGTGTATCTCAGTATTCGTAATTGATCAGAAGCTGCACATTGATGATCCTGTAGGTGCTGTATCAGTACATGGTGTTGGCGGTATTGCCGGTACAATTATGACTGGTATATTCTGCAACCCTGCAGTAGACGGTGTTGAGTGCTCAGTTGGTGTACAGACACTGGGTGCACTTGCAGTAGCACTGTTTGCATTCCTCTGCGGTTTGGCAATATTCCTTACCATCAAGCACACTCACGGACTCCGTGTAGAGCGCAGAATTGAGGAAGAAGGTCTTGATATCTACGAACACGGAGAGCAGGCTTACAACTAATTCCAAAATTCATAATCTTGCGGATGGGCCCTGCGTGACGCAGGGCTCATTTTTTTATACTCTGTTTTTGACATATAAAAAAAGGTTGGTAAGTAAATTTGACTATCTTTGCCTTTGAGTATATAAATACTAGAGATAACCAATTAATACAATATTTCTATAATGAATGCCAAGAAACTGCTAAGAGGCGCACAGTTAGCAATAGCATGTGCAGCTGTCTCTGCCCTTAACACTCAGCCTGCACAGGCCAAGGGCGAGGTCGTAGACGGACAGGTAAAAGTGTCCCAGCGTTTTGTAAACATGTATCCAGGTAACCCATACCTCCCACTCTGGGAGCATGTACCAGATGGCGAGCCCAAGGTATTTGAGGATCCAGACCGTCCAGGTCACTACCGTGCCTATATAATAGGTTCACACGATGTACGTTTTGGTTCATACTGTGGTCCAGATATCCGCATGTGGTCTGCTCCTATTGAGAACCTCAATGCATGGCGCGATGAAGGTCCTATCTTTACTTTCCAGGCCGCAAATGGCAGCTGGGACGTAATGTATGCCCCAGATATTGCCGAGGTTATTGAGAAGGATGCCAAGGGTAAGGAAAAGAAAGTATACTACCTCTATCCACATTCACGTGGTCCAAGACGTGAGGCCATGGTCTGCAAGGGTGACCGTCCTGATGGTCCCTTTACCCCACTTAACCTTGATGAGAACCAGGCTGCCATTGCAGGAAGCTGCGTAGGATTTGACCCATCTGTTTTCATTGAGAAGGTTACCGATAAGAATGATCCAGACTATGCAAAGGGATTCCGCGCATACTGCTACTGGGGCTTCCAGCACTCAACAGCCGGTCAGCTTGACCAGAACACCATGTATTCTGTTCGCGAGCCAAGATCAGAAAATCTGATTGACCCATTCCTGCCTGTAGGAAACGGCCAGCAGCGCGGACGCCGTCCAGGTCAGCAGGATGCTGCACCCGTAGAGGTTAAGTATGCAATTGCCGAGGGTCAGAAGGCATCGGACTTTAATTTCTTTGAGGCTTCTTCTATCCGTCAGGTTGGTAACAAGTATGTAATGATATTCTCCGGACACTCCGGTACAGAGTACGGTCTGGGTTCTACCAACTCAGCCCTGCGTTACTGCTATGCAGACTCTCCTCTGGGCCCATGGTACAGCGGTGGTGTAGCAGTAGATTCACGCGGTGTTACATTAAATAAGGACGGTTCTGGCCTTATGACCAGCAACTTTGCACACAACACTCACGGTAGTATAGAAAAGATTGGTGACCAGTGGTACATATTCTACCATCGTCCTGCACGCGGTTTTGGTAACGCACGTCAGTCAATGGTTGCTCCTATTACCATTACAGCCGATGAAAAGCCATGCTCAGAGGGCGGTAAGGTTGTCCTGCACGGCTATGATCCATATGCTCCAGACGGAATCTGGGAGGCTAAGGCTACCAATGGCGACTACTACGGTGGTGCCGAGGTTACCTCAGAGGGTTTCAATATCTATGGTCTGCCTCCTTATGCTTACTATTCAGCAGGTTATGCTTGCTTCTTTACTAACAACAACGCTCTGCAGGATACATGGGATGTATGGAGCAACGAGATGATTGCCAATGTAAATGCAGGCGATATTATAGGTTACAAGTATTTTGGTCTGGGTGGTCTTAAGAAAGACAGCAAGGGTATTGAGGCATTTGACGGCACAACATCCAAGCAGCACTCATCATTCAACATCTGGTTCAAGCGTTCATCCACAGAAGGTGGTATCAACATCAAGGTTATGATGGACGGTCCTTGGAAGAACGAGCCATGGAATGGTAAGGAAATCGGTAAGTTCAAGATTCCTGCAGGTACTCAGGCCGATAAGGTTGAGAAGTACACAATCGATGTATCTGAGTTCGTTGATGACATTGAGGGCAAGCACGCTATCTATCTTGTATTCGATGCTGCCGTAGATGGTGCTATAGGTGAGTTCTATGGCTGCGGATTCAACACCAAGGTTCAGTCACTCAAGCGTCCAGTACCTCCTACTCTCAATGTTAAGATTGGCGGTAAGGCAATTGAGCTGCCTACAACTCCTATCCGCTCAACAGAGCAGAATGGTATTGTAAACAACAACCATTATGAGATGGATTACAAGCTTGAGCCTGGTCAGAAGTCCAAGGTTACCGTAGAGTGCCTGTGGTCAACAATGCAGTTCTGGGTTGATCAGATTAAGGGCGATGAAGGCACTGCCGTTATCACAGCCGAGTATCTGTACCCAGGCACAAATAACAAGCAGACTAAGGAATACAAGATTCACATCAGTAAGTAATCCTTACCTTATAATATAATAAGGCGACCGCAAGGCCGCCTTTATTTTTAAGCTTATGCTTTGAGGTATATGTCTTTAGAACTACGCGCCGTTGGCGCTATCCCTCCCACAAGCTTATTCTATGAGCAAGTGTATCCACATCTTTTAAGCTTATGCTTTGGGGTATATGTCTTTAGAACTACGCGCCGTTGGCGCTATCCCTCCCACATCTCTGTCCACCTTAGCCCGTAAGTAAACTTACGTTCTAAGGTTCCCAGAACTGCGGGCCCCTCCCTCTAACACACCGAGGGTGGTGATGGTTCTAAAGACATATACCCCAAAACAACAGTCTGCCAGTTTTGCGGAACGGAGTGAGCATAGCGAACGAGCGCGGTCCCGGAGGGCCGCTAGCGGAATGAAATGGAGCGTTTTTGCGGAGCAAAATAAAAAAAGGGTTTACCCTCTTCTTCCACAAAAAAAAGCGCTTTTATAAGCGCTTTCTTTTTGCGGAAGAAGAGGGATTCGAACCCCCGGACCCGTGAAGGTCAACGGTTTTCAAGACCGCCGCATTCGACCACTCTGCCATCCTTCCATACTCTTTACGGGTTTCTCTCCGTTTGAGCGGTGCAAAGGTGGACATTTTTTTTGTATTCAGCAAGCACTATCCGACTTTTTTGATTTCTTTTGCAAGAAATTTATACTTAGACTATGGAAAAGGCCAAAATCATAAGTTTTTTCAAGGAAAGGGTATTTGACAGATTCACTCTTGGAGCCGATGCAGCCACACAGGAAGAAGTAGCTGCAAACGTACGCAAGGGTATCATGATACGCGGAACCAACCTTTGGGTACTGATATTTGCCATCTTTATAGCATCTCTGGGACTGAACACCAATTCCACTGCTGTTATAATTGGCGCCATGCTCATATCGCCACTCATGGGTCCAATCATAGGCATGGGATTCTCCATGGGCGTATATGATATAGCCCTGCTCAAGGAGTCACTCAGGAACTTTGCAATCATGATCATTGTGAGCCTGGTAACATCGGCCATATTCTTTACCCTGCCACTTATAAGTTTTGACAAGAGCGAGCTGCTTGCCAGGACCACACCTACCACCTACGACATCCTGATTGCACTGTTTGGCGGTCTGGCCGGTATGGTAGCACAGACCCGCAAGGACCGCACCGGAACGGTTATCCCAGGTGTGGCCATTGCTACGGCCCTCATGCCCCCACTCTGCACCGTAGGATACGGAATTGCCACATTCCAGTTCAAGTTCCTGCTTGGAGCCCTCTACCTGTTTACTATAAATACCATATTCATTGCCCTGGCATCGTACATAGTTACCAGGATGATGAAATTTGAGCAGAACGTACAGCTGGATGCACTGCAGCTCAAGAAGCTCAAGCGAATAATGGTAGTAATACTTGTTATAATAACTACCCCGAGCGTAATAATTGCAATATCCATTGTAAGCCGTTCATCGTTCCAGGCCAACTCAGAGCATTTTGTAAAGGAGGCGTTCAATTTTGATAAAACATTCGTTGTGGAATCCTCATCGGAGTACCGCACAGGCCCCGACAAGAAGTCCCTGGTAGAGGTTCGTCTTATTGGAGAACCGCTCTCCGACAACGTAATAAGCAACATACGCGAGCAGATGTCATCCGTATATCACCTGCCTAAGGTTGACCTGGTTGTACGTCAGTCTAGCCAGGAGGATGGCGGTGTAGCTATTACAGCCCTGCAGAGTAATTACAGCGACATGCTCCGCGAGAAAAACCTTCAGATTGCTCAGTTGCAGGAGCAGTTGGCATCGGTCCGTGTGGCCGATACCCTGGCTGTTGGCAACATGACCCGCGAGCTGTCTGTATTTGTGCCCCAGATATCCGATATGTCCATGTCTCGCCACGTATCGTATAACCAGGAGGGTGCACCAACCGATACCACTTATATATGCATACTCTCGTTCCAGGAAGAGAGCAATCCCGACATGAGTCTTATCCGCCACTGGCTGACCAACCGCACCGGTGTATCCAAGGTTGAGATTCTTGTTAAGTAAATACCTGACAGTACGTTATGATATACCCTGATAATTTTGAACAGAAGACCGGATTTGATGAGATAAGGCAAATGCTCGCGGACCGATGCATTTGTCAGCTTGGAGTACAGCTCGTGGATGAGATGTCCTTCCAGACTGACTATGATGCTGTGGACAAGGCACTGGACCAGACCATGGAATTCGTCAGGATTCTCAGGGAGGGCAAGTCATTCCCTGACCAGAACTATCACGATCTGAGAGAGGCTCTAACCCGCATAAAGGTTATAGGAACCTGGATGGATGAGAGTGAACTGCTGGCACTCTGGCGCTCACTGGAGACCATCAGCGGCATTGTGGAGTTCCTTGGCCGTGAGGAGAACCAGGATCTCTACCCCAACCTCTCCGAGCTTGCGCAGAGCGTAGCTGTGTTCCCCACCATTACGCAGGGAATAAGCCACATACTCACCAAGTTCGGTAAGCTCAAGGATAATGCATCGCCGGAGCTCTACCGCATCCGTATGGACCTTGCCAACACATCATACAGCATATCACGCACCCTAAACAGCATACTCAAGCAGGCCCAGTCCGATGGTCTGGTAGATAAGGATGCGTCGCCCACCATGCGAGACGGCCGACTTGTGCTGCCGGTAGCTCCCGGACTCAAGCGCAAGATCCGCGGAATAGTACATGACGAGTCGGCATCGGGCCGTACCGTATTCATAGAGCCAGAGGAGGTTGTAGAGGCAAATAACCGCATACGTGAGCTCGAGGCAGACGAGAAACGTGAGGTAATGCGCATCCTTGTGGCATTTACAGATACCATACGCCCAGAGATCCCAAGTATAATGGAGTCTTACGCCTTTATGGCACAGATAGATTTTATCCGCGCCAAGGCACGCCTGACCGTAGATTTTGACTCCTGCAAGCCCATTATGGAACGCAAGTCCACAGTGGATTGGGTACAGGCCGTGCACCCGCTGTTAAAGCAGTCACTTGCCAAGCACGACAAGAGCGTTGTGCCATTGGATATAGACCTGGATACAAAGAACAGCATACTGCTCATATCGGGCCCTAATGCCGGAGGTAAGTCTGTGTGCCTTAAGACCGTAGGACTGCTGCAGTACATGCTGCAGTGTGGTCTGCCCGTGCCCATGCGCCCCAACAGCCATGCCGGAATATTCAAGAGCATATTCATAGATATAGGAGACGAGCAGAGCATAGACGACGACCTGTCCACCTACTCCAGCCACCTGCTCAACATGAAGAACATGATGAAGCAGGCCGATAACCGCAGCCTTATCCTCATAGACGAGTTTGGAAGCGGAACAGAGCCAAACATTGGTGGAGCCATAGCCGAGGCCGTGCTTATGCGTTTTAACCGCAACCGTGTGTTCGGCATAATAACCACCCACTACCAGAATCTAAAGCATTATGCCGATGACAACCAGGGCATACGTAATGCCGCCATGCTCTATGACCGTCATCTCATGCAGCCTCTGTATATACTCCAGATTGGCAATCCCGGCAGCTCATTTGCCGTGGAGATAGCCCGCAAGATAGGATTGCCGGAGGATGTAATAGCCGATGCATCCGAGATTGTAGGACGCGACTATATAAATGCCGACAAGTACCTTCAGGACATAGTACGTGACAAACGCTACTGGGAAAACAAGCGTCAGAACGTACACCAACTGGAGAAAGAGCTTGACCAGCAGATTGAGCAGCACCGCCAGGAGCTGGAGTCCATCCAGAAAGAACGCAAGTCAATCCTAAGAGAGGCTAAGGAGAAAGCCAACCAGCTTATCCAGGACTCCAACGCAATGATTGAGAACACCATACGTACAATCAAGGAAGCCCAGGCAGAGAAGGAACTCACACGGTTGGCACGCCAGGAACTCACCGAGTTCAAAGACTCCATGAGCAGCAAACAGGCCGACAGTGAGCAGGAACAGAAAATCCTGCACAAGATGGAACGTGTGCGCCAGAGCCAGGAGCGCAGGGAAAAGCGCAAGCGTGACAAGGCCCGTCAGGCCATGTCTCCCACCCCCGGCCAGCCTGCTCCAACACCTGCAGCAGGAGCTGCTCCAGCAGTACAGCGCGAGAGTACAAGACGCGAGTATAAGGTTGGAGATACAGTAAGGCTTATTGGCCAGACTCAGGTTGGCGATGTGATAGCCGTAAACCGCAATGACGTAACGGTAGCATTTGGACAGATAACCACCACCATAAAGTCAACCCGCCTGGAGCCTGCACAGCCCGTCAAGGTACAGGACACACGTACCGCCACATACGTAAGCCGTCAGACCCAGGAGGGCATATACAACCGCAAGCTGGCTTTCAAACCCGACCTTGATGTACGTGGAATGCGTGGCGAAGAAGCCATCCAGACCGTAATGCACTTTATAGACGATGCCACACTCATAGGCATGAGCCGTGTACGCATACTGCACGGAACCGGAAACGGAATCCTGCGCAATCTTATACGCCAGTACCTGCACACCGTACCTGCCGTCAAGGATTACCATGACGAGCATATACAGTTTGGCGGACACGGAATTACTGTTGTTGATCTGGGCTGACCTCCTGCTCTGAACCTTCCTGGTTTTCCTGATCCTCCATCTGTTTTATGAATTCCGATGGAGTCATGCCGTAATACTGCTTAAAAGTGGTAGAGAAATGGGACTGGCTTGCAAATCCCACGGTATAGGCAATCTGGGCCACATTCACCTTCTTTTCCTTTAGCAGGTTGTAGGCCTGTTGCATACGTATGTTCTGTATGAACCTTGCAGCAGAGTAACCGGTCTGTTCCTTTATCTTTCTGTGCAGCTGGGTGCGGCTCACACCGGCCTCCTCAAGCAACTGTGTAACAGTAAACTCACTGTTGGACAGGTTCTTGTTAATGATAGCCATAATACGTTTCATGGTCTGCTCATCGGCCGTCTCAAAGTTGGCAGAATCTATGGTCTCATTCTGCTCCACAGCACCCGTAAACTTACCCTTTACAAGCAGACGGTTGTTTATGAGATTAGCCATTACAGACCTGAGTTCCCTCATGTAAAGCGGTTTGGGCAGATAATAGTCGGCACCTATTCCCATAACGGCCATACGGTCCTGCAGCTTGTTCTTGCCAGACAGCATCACCACAGGAATATGACTAATGAGCGAGTTGCCCCTGAGGGCCTTTACAAACTGCAGACCGTCCATTTCGGGCATAACCACATCGGTCACAATTATGTCGGGCAGCTGCGATACAGCCAGTTTGAGAGCCTCCTTGCCATTACGTGCGGTAATGGTCTTGTAGCTCTGTCTGAGTCCGTCAGACAGGTAGTCAAGCATGGATTCATCATCGTCCACCAGAAGAGCCTTAAGAATGGTGCCGCTCTCGCTGTTGTTCTGGACCTCCTCCTGTTCCAGTCCAATACGGCTACGCTCCAGTTCCGGACGTGCCGCCATATCGGCCGTAATAATATCCTGTGGAGACAGATGGCTGTTACCCAATGGAATACGGAACGAGAACACACTACCCTGCAGACCGTCAGGACGGTTATCGGCCATAATGGTACCACCATGCATCTGAACCAGCATGCGGCTGTAGTTCAAGCCAAGACCCATACCCATGGTGACCGATGTAAGCTTGTTGTCGGCCCTGTAGAAACGGTCAAACAACCTGTTTGCCTCGGCCTTGTCCAGGCCTATTCCGGTGTCCCATACAGACACCTGTGCATAGTTTCGCAACGGTCCCTTAACGCTGTCGTCCGTACCAACCTCCACGCGTATCTCTATTGAGCCATCGTCCTGGGTGTACTTGAACGCATTGGACAGAAGGTTCATGAGCACCTTATCCATGCTGTTGCGGTCTATCCATACATCCTGTTCGGCCATGCTGTGGTTAAAGGTAAATGTAATGTTATGCTTCTCGGCCGTCTGGGTAAACATCTCAAACGGACCCATAATAAAGTTAATCAGGTCCGTCTGTGTGTAATGCAGCTGCATGCGTCCCTCATCAAATTTCTGCATGTCAAGCAGCTGGTTAATGAGGGTAAGTATCCTGGTGGAATTCTTGTAGATACGCTGCAGCTCCGGCCTTATCTCCGGGTTTACACGATCATCGTGCAGCATCTCGTCCAGCGGAGACAACACCAGAGTCATTGGCGAGCATATCTCATGAGCCACGTTTATGAATGCCTGGAACTTGGCATCGTTCATCTCCTGCTCATGTGACTGCCTGTTCACGCTGCGTATGTACAGCAGCAGAACCAGCACCAGGAGCACATAAATCACATACGCCAGGCCTGTGGCATACCATGGAGCCTCTATATGTATCCTGTATGAACTGGAGTCCGATACAATATCGTTAAGGCGTGCCCTTACATGCAGCACATATCGGCCATAGCGCAGATTGGAGAAAGTAATCCTGTTCATACCCGCCGGAGCGCTGTTCCAGGACTCAGAATTAGGATCAAACGTGTACTCGTAGATAATATTCATCTCGTCACCGTAGTTGAGCGTACTGAACTCCATGGTGAACGAATTGTCACGGTTGGCCAGACGTATGCCGCTGGTCACGTAAAGTGCCTCCTTTGATATAGGCTTGCCTCCCGACAGAGTCTGCGATGCAATCTTTTCGCCGTTCAGGTAAATACCCGTAAGTATGACCCTGTTCACTGTGGCCTCCGTACTGATCTTGCTCGGCACTACACCGGTAATACCAAAATTGCTTCCAAAGTACACCCTACCCTCGTTAGATATGGTAGCCACCCTGTTGAAAGACTTCTCCTCAGTGTAGAAACGCATAACCTCCAGAGTATTGGGATTAATACGGTTCACACCGTTTCCTGTGCTCACCCACACCATGCCTTCGTTGTCGCAAATCATGGCACGTACGTCATCGTTTGTAAGGCCGCTTCCGGAATTGAGTTGTCTTATAGTCTGATTCTCTGTATCGTAGATTATAACACCCTTAGTGGTACCAAACCAGATCACGCCATCGTGTTCCTCCAGTATACTGTAGCAGGCCGATGTTCCAAAAGCCCTCTTGAGCTGCCTTATACCCACAAACATGTTGCGGTCCACGTCAAAGCAGTCTGTACCGTTGTCATGTGCAATCCAAAGACGGTTGCTGCTGTCCAGGAACATGGAATGGATCCAGTCATTGTTCATCCATTCCCCGTTTGGACCACGGTCAGCAAATACGCTGTAGTGCTCATGCGCTCCTGTCTCTGGATCCAGGCGGCTGAATCCGTTACCCTGCTCAGCAAAGTAGATACGTCCCTGCTCATCCTGGGCAATGCCCGATACGCCCGAGTATCCATTGTTTACAAACCTTTTCATCCGTCCGGTCTGGGTATCCAGGATAGACAGGCCTCCACCCGGATGTCCAACCCACACCTTGCCGTCACTGTCACGGAACATGCAGCTGGCATACATGGAGCCGCTTATCTTATTCACGGCACGTCCATAGCCGTCAAAACACCTCAGGTCTGTATTGTTGTATCCTACCCACAGACGTCCGTAAGGATCTGTAGTCATGGCTGTAACCGTACCCGATACATCCTCATTATAATCAGAGAACTTCCAGTAGTCAAACTCATTCAGGTCCCTGGACACCAGTATCAGGTCCGACAGGAAACAGCCTATCCATCTGTTCCCTGCCTTATCCATGTAATAGGCACTCACGTCCAGTTTCTCCAGACTGGGGTCCGATGGCTTGAGCGCCACGCTCCTGAGCCTTAGATTAGAATCCAGTTCCAGCAGTCCGTTTCCGCGCAGGGAAATCAGGATATTGTCATTGGCGCTCTTGAACAGGTGGGTAATCTCCCATACACCCTCCTGCGGAGTAAGGCGTGTAAGTGAATGGTTGCGTGGATTCCACATGTACAGATGCCTGTTTGTGGATATAAAAATCCGTCCCTGGGCATCCATATCCAGTCCTGTTATGTCCTGCGATATAACATCCCTCTGGAACTCAGTGGCATTATCGGTCTTGGGATCATACAGCAACACACCCTTTGGGGTACCCAGCCATACCACACCGTCCCTGTCCTCCAGGATCTGGCGGAACTGGCATTCCTGGTTTGGTCTGCTGTTCAGACTCAGTATGCCATGTGCCTGCTTGTCTACCTTGGGATCTATCCAGAACAGTCCCCTGCCTGGTGAACACACCCATATAGTGCCGTCACGGAACTGCTTTATATCCCTTACAAACGGACGGGCTCCATCGGTAAGACGCACAGTGTGGAAAGCTTTCTCACTGGGAGTCATATACTGCAGGCCGGCACTTGTACCAACCCACAGGGTACCATCCCTGTCTATCAGCAGGCTACCCACATAGTTGCTCCTGAGCGACAGGGAGTCTGAATCGTCATGATAGAACTTGGAATAGCTGTAGCCGTCATATCTGTCCAGGCCGTTCTCCGTACCAATCCATATAAATCCGGATTTATCCTCACAGATGGCATGGAAACGGTTATCGGACAACTGTCCAAGGGAGAAATGGAAAATACGCTGTGCACCGGCATTTACAAACAGGAAAAGGCCGGTCAGTATGGAAAGGAATAGTCTTTGCATCAGGTGCAGAATAATAGTTTTGCTTTATATAAGGACAAATATACACCAAAAAACAACATATTTCCGGGTAATTGAGTACATTTACCAAATCAAAACAGATTACAACTAAAAAACCATACATTATGAGAATCAAGAGCGCATTGCTTGCAGCAGTATTGTCCATGCTGACAATCAGTACAGTATCGGCAAAAAAACATTGGGTAGCAACCTGGGCTACAGCCGAGCAGGTAGTTGAACCACATAACTGTCCTCCCGCTCCCGGACTTGGCGGAAACTCCATCCGTCAGATAGTCCAGACATCCATAAGCGGAAAGGAAGTCAGGGTAAAGTTCTCAAACGAGTTCAGCCAGGGCCCTGTTACAATAAATGCAGCAGAGATAGCACATGCAGCCACAGCAGGCAGCAGCAGTGATATCATTAACGGTACAGAGGTATCACTTACCTTTAACGGCAGCAAGTCCGTAACCATCAAGCCGGGTGAGCTTGTAGTATCGGACCCTGTAAAGTTCCCCATGGGTGAGCGTCAGAACGTAGCCATCACCATGCACCTTGGCGAGGCATCATCTACCAGCGTAACCGGTCATCCGGGTTCACGTACCGATTCCTACATAGCAGAGGGTCAGACCAGCGATTTCAGCAATGCAGTAAGCACTGCCCACTGGTACATTATCAATGCCATAGAGATCAAGGCAGAGAAGAATGCCCGTGCAGTGGTTGTTCTTGGAAACTCCATCACCGATGGACGCGGATCCACCACCAACGGACAGAACCGCTGGACCGATAACCTGTCACGCCGTCTGCTTGCCAACAAGAAGACCAACCGCGTATCCGTACTCAACATGGGTCTGGGTGGCAACTGCGTACTCCAGGGCGGCCTTGGCCCAACCGGCAAGAGCCGTTACCCACGTGACCTGTTCCAGCAGGAAGGTGTAAAGTATATCATCCTCTTTGAAGGTGTAAATGACCTGGGTGGCCGTGGCGATGCCCTTGCCAAGGCTCAGCAGATCATAGATGTGTACAAGCAGATCATTGAGGAGGCACATGAGCGTGGCATTTACGTTTATGGTGCTCCGGTAATGCAGTTCAAGGGTAACAGCTACTACAGCGATAACCACGAGGCCGGTCGCCAGATGCTCAACCAGTGGATCCGTTCAGGCGGATATGTTGACGGAGTCATTGATTTTGATGCCTTTATGGGCAGCGATGACGATCCTGCACGCCTTAATCCAAAGTTCCTGTTTGAGAATGACTATCTGCATCCAAATGCCGACGGTTACGTACAGATGGGTGACTGCATAGACCTTAAGCTGTTTGAACGTAAGGGTAATCCTGGAAAATAATCCGGGATTACGCCTTTTTATGTAAGCTTGGATTAAACCATTTGCCCTTACAGCCATCTAAAGTTTACATTTATCACAAAATACTGACCAATATGAACATCCGCAGATTTATCACCATAGCCTTTCTTGTAATGGTTTCGGCAGTCTCATTCGCCCAGCGTGGCGGTGGAGGCGGAGGCGGAGGCGGCTTTGGTGGAGGCGGCGGATTTGGCGGCGGTGGCAACCGTGGCGGTGGTGGTAACTTCCAGGGCGGCGGAATGGGCCGTGGAGGCGGCGGCTGGGGCGGTTTTGGTGGTGTAAATGACAGCACAGCCATTGAGCGCATAGGCGGCACCCTGTATTTTGTGGAAGGCCGTAACACCAATATCCGCGACGATGACTTTAAGGAGGTTGCTGGCGAGGAACTGTTTGAGCGTTATGAAACAGCCCGCAGGCTCTATGTAAAAGGAGACAACCGGTCAAGCATGGGTGCTCTCCTGGCCATACCAACATCCATAGTAACCCTTATTGCTGCCGTGACCGACGATAAAGACCTGTCACGCACGTTATTCATAACTGCAGGAGCTGCAGCCGTACCTATGGCTACGTTCTACACAATTGGCTATGTAAAGAAAAAGAAAGCCAAGAATGAGTTGGACAAGATAGCTAATGATTACAATCATGAGATTGAACTCAAGCAGGCTGCCAAACTCATCCAGTTTGATTTTGGTCCTACAGTCATGCTAGACAGGGTAAACAGCAACATGTCTGTTGGTGCAACTGTAGGAATTACGTTCTGATTTACCGGAACAGCCTAAGCTCAAAATTTCCACACACAGCCATACGGTCATCCTTGACCGCCAGTGCTCCCATTATGTCCGGATTAGACTGGATAAGGTCTATCACCGTCTGCAGGTCATCTGTACTGTGTATGCGGTTTGCCATAGCTGTGGCATAGCTGTCGGCCAGAGCAGTGTCGCGGCACACAATCATCATGGCATCGGCCCTGCCAAAACTCAGAGATGGACCTACCGTACCGCTTGATGTGCATATTCCCAATGGAAAGCTGGCAGCCGGTATATGCAGGCCAACCTTCTGGGAAAGAGCAGATCTGCCTGCAAAAACAGCAATATCCATGTCTGTAGTGGACTGGGCGTAAATATCGCCACCATTCTCCACAACAACATCATCAAGACTGTATTTACTGCTCAGGAACCTGGCCACATGCTCGGCCACAGCCCCCGCAACGGCACTCATGGGTCCTATCCCACTCCTGTGGCATACCTTAGACATGTGCTGCATTATCTTAGGTGCGCTCTGCTGGGCATCGTAAGGCTCCAGGGCAGTCCTGTATGCAGGATCCATGAGCAGATACGCGTCCATGGAGCGCCTAAGGTCCACAAGCAGGGAATACACATCCTGCTCCATGGAACTAAGATAGGAGTCATTGCTAACTCCTATCCATAGATCCGATTCCAGGAATTTAACGCAGAACCAGCGCTTGCTGTCATTGGCAAAACGGCTGCGGTAGCTGCGTTCCGTATAATCCATCAGTCTGCAAATTCAATCTTGAACAGCTTGAGAGGGCAAGATGTAATACACAGCTTGCACACTACACATTTCTCAGGATTGAACTGCAGCTTCCAGTCCGGAGCCTTTATTGATAGTGCTCCCGATGTACATGCCGATGTGCATGTGCCGCAGTTAATGCAGTTTGTATTATCGTAACTGATCTTCTTTTCCAGGGGGCTTACACTCACGCCTGTTGTCTGCATGAACTCAATGGCCTGACTGATATGCTCTGCATCGGAATCCAGTTCAAGAACCAGTTTACCACCTACTCCACCGTCTATATCGGCCTTAATAATGCTAACCTTTATGTCGAACTTCTTTACAAGCTCGTACATGAGCGGACGGCCTGCAGAATCTGACGGGAATGATACTACTACTTTCTTAACCATAATTTCCTTATTATCAATCAAATCTCCTTAAGACCCCTGAGTGATGTGCCGGTTGGCATTGGTCTTACCGGAGCTGTAAGCTCAAACTGTCCCTTCTCAATCCAATCCTTGAGGATTGCAGCAATCTGGCGTGCCTTGTACAGGCTTGACAGAGGTGCAGTATGGATTTTCTTACCCCTGAACTCCACCTCGCCGGACCTGAGCTGCTCATAGTTAACCTTACCTATAAGCTGCCACTGGTCACCGTAGTCCTCTATGGATGTCTCTATCTGACTGTTACGTATGCTTACACGGGCAGCCAGATCCTCATCGAGCAATGGAATTGGCACACCCACGCCAAGATACAGTGTAACGCCATATTTCTCAAAATATGCACCGCGCAGGAATTCCGATGACATTTCCCTCATCTCGCCCATAAGAGCCAGGGTACGGGTATTACCCATTGGAACTCCGTATTCATTTACAGGCTTGGAGCAGTTGAACTGAGTACCGTTCCATGCCACATAACCCTGTGTACCGGCCAGGAAAATGCGTGTACCCATGCCTATTGTACGGCATTCAGGGTCATTGAGCAGCGGCGACAGCTCACCGGCAGAACTGTATGACATGTTCTTCATGTGAGGCAGCAGCGTACCCATATAGGTATGCAGCATGCGGTCCGATGAGTTCACGGCAGCATTGTAGTTCTGGTAAGCATTACGGGGATTCATGAGAATAGCCTCATTTATGGTATCCAGGGATATTGTAGTGCGGATGTGCTTGCGTGGATAGCAGTCAGTACCCTTACCCCAGGCTTCCAGTGTAAGTTGCTTGCCATCTATCAGGTCCTGGATAATATGCGCTCCACCGTAAGAAGGATTGTCCGGATTGCAGTCTGTAGCACCCACAAAGGTATCTACTGCAGCCAGACCTCCGCTTACCGGCACACCGTTCAGCTCAATACGCTCCATCCTGATAGGAGGGTTGGCATGACCAAAATTAAGTATTGCACCGCTTGAGCACATTGCTCCAAATGTGGCAGTAGTAACTACATCTACCTTCTGGAGAATCTCCTTGGGCTTCATGGTAAGTGCCATCTCCGACACTTCCTCGGCTGTCAGGACCACAGCCTTACCCTTGCGGATCTTCTCATTTATTTCCTCGTATGATTTAGTCATATACATTTGTTGTAAAACCACTACAAAAATACATCAAAATACCTTTGGCTAAACGCATAAAAACACAAAACACAACAGCTTTCGCCACATATTGGCACACTTTATCCACAAAAAGCCGGTTTTAGGCCACAAAACCGCGGTAACATACCCTAAGCCTCCCTTTTTAGTATTACTTTTGTAGAAAATTAGTAAAGAAGTCATGTGGCGTAAATTATGTGGATTCATACTCAAGGTCTGGGGATGGAAGACAGACCCTTTCCTGCCCCCTGAGGACAAGTGCATACTGCTTGGAGTACCACATACATCCATGCTGGACTTTGTAGTTGCATATCTATTCTATGAGTCCATAGGAGGCAAGTCCTACTGCATGGTCAAGAAAAGCCTGTTCTTTCCACCGCTCGGCTGGATAGTACGTGCCATGGGAGGCATTCCAGTTGACCGCAAGCACCCCGGTTCCGTGGTCCGTTCGGTCATCCAGGAAATGGACAAGAAAAAAGTCTTCCACCTGGCAATAGCCCCCGAGGGAACCCGCAAGCCTGTCAGTCACTGGAAAACCGGTTACCATTTTATTGCACAGTCTGCCGGCATACCTGTTTACCTGTGCTATTTTGACTGGAAACGCCGCAAGGTAGCCGTATCAGAGAAGTTTGAGCTTACATCCAATGCAAATGACGACACACGTCGCATGCAGCAGATATACGAGAATATGAATCTGGGTGCCCGCCATCCAAAACAGTACCTTACCAGATAAGATATAGATGAGACACAGATTTTCTACCCTGGCCGATTTATACTCATACAGCACAGAGAAGAACCGCAAGCGCATAGTATCACAGTTTACAGATGGTACCAGCCGCATGAGCTTTGCTCAGTTCCGCGATACCTGTGACCGCCTTACCGGTGTATTCTCAACATTCGGACTCAATGCCGATGACAAGATAGCCATACTCTCCGAGAACCATCCACATTGGGCCCTGGCTTTCTTTGCCATAACAGCAAACGGCCGTATTGCAGTGCCCATGCTCCCTGAGGTATCGCCCAATGAGGTTGAGAATATCCTTACCCACTCAGAGTCAAAGGCTATATTCGTATCGCGTAAGCAGTTGCCCAAGATAAGTAAGGAAACCTATGACAGACTACATCTTATAATAGATATAAACACCTTTGAGTTCATCAAGGCAGAGGACGAGCGCTACACCTGCGACGGCCGTGGCAAGTACCCACGTCCCATGGACATAGCAGCCATCATCTACACATCGGGCACCACAGGCCAGGCCAAGGGTGTAATGCTGAGCCACCGCAATTTCTGCGCCAACATACTGGAGGCATGGCATGCACACAAGGTACGCCACAAGGATACTTTCCTGTCGGTCCTGCCGCTTGCCCATACATACGAGATGAGTATTGGCATGCTGTACCCATTCTCTACAGGCTCCACGGTGTACTACATCCAGAAACTCCCCACCCCGACCATCCTGGCCGATGCATTCAAGAAGATTCGTCCAACCACCATGCTGGCCGTACCTCTCATCATAGAGAAGGTTATACGCGGCAAGGTAATGCCAACCATAGAGAACAGCCGTTACCTGCGTCATCTCAGGGACCATTTCCCACACCTGCTCTATTTCCTTGTAGGCAAGAAAGTAAAGCAGCAGTTTGGTGGCCGCATGCGTTTCTTTGGCATAGGAGGCTCACGTCTGGATATAGAGGTAGAGAGATTCCTCAAGAACATACGTTTCCCGTACGCCATAGGCTACGGACTTACAGAGACCGCACCGCTCATCTGCGACGCAGGCCCCAAGTACACCCATGTAGGCAGCACAGGCACCGCCTCCTTTGATGTACAGGTACGCCTGGCCAACATAAACCCAGAGACCGGCCAGGGTGAGCTTCAGGTAAAGGGCCCCAATGTAATGTTAGGTTACTACAAGGACTACCAGCGCACCCGTGCCGTCATGACAGAGGATGGCTGGATGCGTACAGGCGATATAGCCAGTGTGGACAGCAAGAACCGATACTACATACACGGCCGTTCAGGAAATGTAATCATAGGAGCATCGGGCGAGAACATCTACCCCGAGGAGATTGAGAGCGTTATCAATAACATTGGCGACGTTAACGAATCTCTCGTTGTAAACCGTGAAGGCAAGCTCGTAGCGCTGGTACAGTTCAACGACGGCGTTATAGACTGGGACCTGGAGGATCAGGAAAAGTTCCTTGAGAACATGGAGAAACGCAAGAAAGAGGTCATGGAGTTTGTAAACACCAAGGTAAGCCAGTTCCTCAAGATCAAGGATGTAGAGATCATGAAAGAACCATTCAACAAGACCGCCACACACAAGATCCGCAGGTTCCTCTATCAGGACCGCAAGGAAGATACCAAGAATACCCAAGAACAGACAAAAGACAAGAAATGAACATACGCAAGATTATAAACCCCTGGCTCAAGCTTGACGGATACAACTGTGTAGTATGCAGCCCTACCAACAAGAGTGGACTCCATCTGGAATTCTTTGAGGATGGAGACTGGATCCTTACCCGCTGGAAACCTACCCAGGACTACCAGGGATGGCTCAATACCCTCCACGGAGGCATTCAGGGCCTTATCATAGACGAGACTGCCGGATGGGTAGTGTGCCGCAAGCTCCAGACCACAGGTGTAACCTCCAAGATGGAGATCAAGTACCTCAAGCCAGTGTCCACCCTGCTCGACGAGATTACCGTACGTGCCCGCCTGAGCCGCACCATGCGTAATGTGGCATTCATAGAGGCAGAACTGCTGGATGAATCTGGAACCGTGCTCACCACAGCAGAGCTCACCTATTTCTGTGCATCACAGGAAAAGGCCCTGGCCAACGGATTCAGCCACGTTGACGTAGAGGAATAATCCCCCACTCTAAAAAAGGTCAAGAGATAACTGCCCGTCACCGAGCAGGTTAAAAGACATGCGGTGATACGTAGTGGTTCCGTACTGCCTTATAGCCTCACGGTGTGCAGCCGTGGGATAGCCCTTGTTTACCTGCCACTCATATTGCGGGTACTCCAGGGCAATCTGGTTCATGTAATCGTCACGGTAGGTCTTGGCAAGGACCGATGCCGCCGCAATGGACATCATCTTGCCGTCTCCCTTTACTATTGTGGTATGCCCTATACCAGGGTAAGGAATAAACCTGTTACCATCTATAAGCAGGAACTCAGGCCTTGGGTCAAGCTGATCTATGGCCCTGTGCATGGCCGTAAAAGAAGCCTTGAGTATATTTATCCTGTCTATCTCATTATTGTCCACCACCCCAACAGCCCATGCCAGCGCCTCCTTCTCAATGATGGGACGCAGTGCATAACGCTGCTTCTCGGTAAGCTGCTTGGAATCGTTCAGCAGAGGGTTTGAGAAATCCTGGGGCAGTATAACGGCTGCTGCATACACAGGTCCAGCCAGGCATCCGCGGCCAGCCTCATCACAGCCGGCCTCCAGCCGGCCTGCCTCCAGGAACGGTAACAGTGGATTATGCTTCATTTCCAGACAGACCAGTCATAACTGCTCTCCATGGCATTCTCCACCTCATCGGGCAATGCCGCAAAGAAATCCAGTCCTGTAATGCTCTCCACCTTATCTATAGGCATGGCCAGAGTCTCGTATTTACGGTTGGAATCATCGTGCGGGAACACAAAACCCACACCATGCAGCACACCCTTGTCCTGGATCATGACCACCTTAAAGAATGCATCGGGCACTACAATCTCGTTCCAACCAATGGTGGCGGGATTGCTGCTGGTAACTATGGGACCGCATGCAATCCATACCGTACCATACTTATGCGCCCATTTGCGGCATTTCTCCTCCAGGGATTTCCAGTTGCCGTTGTTCACGGCTGCCAGCTGCGGACACACATTGGTAAAGTAAAAACTCTCCTTCATGGCCTGCTCGCTGAACTTCATGTCACCGGCTGGAGCCATGTGACCACGGCTGTAACCAGAGCGCACATAGTCCTTGTTCTCGGCCTGCATACCCTTCCAGTCAGGGTCCGGATGAAAGTTCTCCTCACGGGCAAAAGAGCCGTCCACCTCCTCCGATGTAAGCTCCCATGCTACCCATTCTGGTATAACACGCATCTCATCGTAGCATGCCGTGTAGGCAAAGTGCCTTATAATCTTGGACGGGTCTGTAACTGCCGGACACTCCAGGGCATATTCCAGACCATCCGTCTGAACAGTCTGGACCTGAGCCCTGGACAAATCCGCATAGTTGCTCAGCAAGTAGCTGAGCAACAGTATAACCATTACTATAGAGTAATATTTCTTGTTTTTCTTCTTCATCAGAATTATTTAACGCTGCAAGGTACTGTGGCAACCATGTTACCGGCATCATGGGCAAGAATAATCTCTATCTTGCCAGCCTCAAGAACCCAGTCATGCTTTTCCTCGTTCCAGTACTTGAGAGACTCAACCGGAATGCTCAGGCTTATCTGCTCTGTGGCACCTGCCTTTACCATGGTCTTGCTGTATTCCTTGAGCTCCTTGTAAGGCCACTGTATGGTAGCATCCACACGGTGAACATACAGCTGTGGAACATCGTAAGCATCTACACTGCCATTGTTCTTAACCTTGAAAGTAACATTTATGCACTCACCGTCCTTATAGCTGTCCTTGTCCAGGGCAAGACCTGAGTAATCAAATGTGGTATATGTAAGACCATATCCAAATGGATACATAACAGGCTTCTTCTGGGTATCAAACCAACGGTAACCTACCAGGATATCCTCGGCATAGAGAGCATTTCCACGACCTGTAGCGCCCTTGAGTATCTCCTCGGCACCCTCATCCTCCCTTACCAGGCTTACAAACACATCCTGATTTACAGGAGCATCGGTCTGTGGGAAACTGCCTGTAGCGTATGCAGGAGAATCCTCAAGCTTTATTGGATAAGAGAAAGGCAGACGTCCGCTCGGAGCAATTGTTCCAAGAAGAATGTCGGCCAGGGCATGACCACCCTCAGTACCGTTAAACCAAGACTGCATTATTGCAGGGGCACATGCCTGGACACGGTTCAGATCTACAGGAGCACCGGCTACGGCTATGAACACTACGTTAGGATTAACCTTGGCTACAGCCTCCAGTACATTCTCCTGATTATATGGCAGGTTCATATCTCTGCGGTCACTGCCCTCGGTCTCCCATGTACGGTTGTTACCGCCTATGAACAGCACAATATCGGCACCCTTGGCAGCCTTTACAGCCTCATCAATCATCTTCTTTGCAGCATCATCCTGGCTTGGTGCAGCCTGAGGGGCAGCATTCCTGCCACGGCCAAATCCACCAAATCCGCCACGGGCCTGCTGTGAGGTATAACCCTGGGCATACACAATCTCAGCCTTTGCTCCCACACGGTCCTTAATACCCTGCAGAGGAGTAATCTCGTACAGAGCCTTTACTCCGGCACCTACTCCACCGCTTGCCATGGTCTTATTGGCGTTGTCTCCAATAACGGCAATCTTCTTTACCTTATCAAGGTTTATAGGCAGCAGGTTACCCTGGTTCTTGAGCAGTACAACAGACTGAGCTGCAACCTTGTATGCAATCTGGGCCTGCTCAGGCTTGGCTGTCATTTCCTTGTTGGCCTTCTCCTCTGGAACAGGTTCTATAGCCAGACGTACTCGCAGGATCTCACGTACACGCTCATCCACAACGCTCTCTGCCACTGCACCAGCCTTAACAGAATCAAACAGGGCCTGACCCATGTAGGTATTGCTTGGCATCTCCACGTTCAGACCGGCAGTCACAGAACCCACTGTGCTGTGGGTACCACCCCAGTCAGAGATTACCATACCCTTAAAGCCCCAGTCCTTACGCAGTATCTGATTGAGCAGCTGATAGTTCTCTGCGCACCAGTAACCGTTTATCTTGTTGTAGGCCGACATCATACCGAATGCGTTACCCTCTACCACTGTTGCCTCAAACGGTGGCAGATAAATCTCACGCATGGCACGCGGGCTAACAATAACATTCACGCTACCACGGTTGGTCTCCTGGTTGTTTATTGCAAAATGCTTAACGCATACGGCCACGCCATTGTCCTGAACACCCTTGGTGTATGCCACAGAGAGCTGGGAGCTTAGGAACGGATCCTCACTCAGGTACTCGTAAGTACGTCCGCCTGTGGGGATGCGCTGAATATTGATGGCAGGACCCAGAATCATGTCCTTACCTCTAAGACGGGCCTCACGGGCCATACCTGTACCGTAAATATAAGCCATATCCTTGCTCCAGGTAGCAGCCAGAGCAGATCCTGTTGGGAAGAATGTAGCAGAGTCTGTAGAAAGGTGGATTGAGTTCCATGAATGAGGCTCCATCTCCTCACGTATGCCAAAAGGACCATCGGCATAAACCATGTCGGCAATACCCTGTTTCTCTACTCCGGCCGATGTAAACATGTGCTTGCCATGCAGCATCTCCACTTTCTCCTCAAGGCTCATACCGGCTATTATGCCGTCAATGCGCTTCTCGTTTACCATGAGAGGATCCTCATAGTTCTTCTTGTCACGATTCAATGTTGGATCACCCTTGCAACCGCATATTGCCAGTCCAAGGCATGAAAGAATAAGTAAGTTCTTGTTCATATAAGGTAGTTGATTGTTTTCAGAATCCGGTATCAATGCTCCAATCCAGCAGGCGGTAGGCATCATTCAGTCCCATGCCATTGGCATCACGCCCCCAGTTCTCATACTTACGGAGCGGTATGTAGGTGCTTATTCCGCAATATCGGTTTATTGGGCGCATCTTTCTTGGTTCTTCCGGGAATATGTACTCTGTGGATACGCTATAGGGAACGCATCGGGCCAGCTGGTTGTCAAACTCGGCTGTATATGGCGTTTTAAGACTGTCTGCAAGGTCCTTAAGATCAAAGAACAGGTGGTTGTTGAACCAGTCAAAAGACTGTATGTTGCGTATGTCCATGTCGGCAATCCTGTCTGAGCTCTCAGCCACAATCTTGCCAAAACAGCGTGCCAGACTGTCCAGTCCACTGGTCCTTACCATGGAAATACCTGCCATGCGCATGTCTGGGGCCATACTGTTGTAATGGTTGTAGTAAGACTGACATACGGAGTAAAGTTTGCCCTTCATCATATCCAGGGTTATGTTCAGGTACGGCATGCCCTCGCTCCATATCTCATAGCAAGACGATATTATATAGGTGGCCTTGTTACGGAGCTGGTACATAACCTCAATGCTGCCCATGTAGCAGGCATCAAACAGTATGAACTCAAAGGCATTGTCGGGGAGTCCGTCGGCCAGGTTATCTATATCCATCCAGTGATAGGTGATCTTGCCGCCCGATATCCTGTCCTCACGGCCAAAAGCTTTGGTAAGGCCGCCTGTAAGGTCAAACTCTGGACCAGGCGTTTGTAAATTGCGGGCCGGAGCCCTGTATCCAAGGTCAGAGAGTGCATACCTGGTGTATGACTGGGGAATCCATCCTGTGCCATGGGACCACAGTACAAGTCCGTATGTATCGGTCTTCCAATTGCCCATTACAAAGTCAACCACGCTCCTCATAACCTCAGGATCAGTGCTGTCAAGGGAATCGTAAACCTTTATTGTATCTATGGCATGGGGCGTTATCTCCAGGAGCATGGGTTTCTTGCCGGTAATGTCGGCAAACACCACCAGATGGGATTTGTAGAGTCCCTCATGCAGTGCACCTTTCATGGCCAGGATGTTATACGTGGCGTTAATGCTCAGGTTGTTGTCGGCCGCCATATATACCAGGACGGTACGGCTGTCAACATCCGATATCTGGTTGTTTATGCATGATACATTGGTGCACATGGCCGCTACGAGTGGCAATGCGCATGCAATTTTCTTTATCAGGGTACTTATTCTCATTTTTCCGTATCGGCCCTATCTATATCTATCAGTCTGTATGAGCTGTTAAAACTGAGCTCATAGCCGTTGTCTAGAATCAGTTCATAGAGCTTGCTGTCGTGTTCTATACGCATTATTTTCTGTTCAGGGAACTCATTATGGGTAACTTCCCTTATCCTGGCAGGCACCAGTTTGTCGGGAACGGGAGTATCCTTGCACTCGCATTCCGTAAACTCGCCGGCTTTATTGAACTGAAGTTTAATGCCGCCCTTGAGCTTTACCTCATACTGGATAAGGCTGGCGCGTCTTTCCATGCTTACCTTCTTAACCTTGGTATCAGGGAATACGCTCTCTATCACCCCACGTGCCTTGGCTGGCAGGCGGTCATACGCAATCTCCACGTCCTCTGCCATGACAGGCAGTACGGTCAGGAGTGCTATAACAGTGTATATCAGCCTTTTCATTAACGTCTGTTATTTCCAGGGAATGAGTTTACCGCCCGATGTACTGTACTCCTTACCGCCCAGGGCCGCATTGGCCGGGTCCGATGCATTGTAGTACACATTGAACTTGCCCTTTATCTGCTTGAGAGCCTTCTCAACAGGCTGTTCAAACTCTATGGATGTAATATGGCAGTCAGACTTTACTGTCCAGCTTGAGCCGGCAGCCATAACCACATTTACCTGGGCAGCACGGTTCTCAACCTCATTTATGCTACCGGTAAGCTTGGCGCCCTTCTCCAGCTCCAGCCTGAGTGAGCTTATGCTATCTACTGTAATGTTGCCCTGCAGGGACTGCTTGCCTACATTCAGTATGGCATGACCGCCGTTCTGACCCTTTGTACCCCAGTCATCGGCTCTTACGGCCATGAGTTCACGGGTTGAGCCGCTTATGCTGTTACTGTTTACCTTTATCTGTCCGGTGGTGTTTGTAACCAGGAACAAAGGTCCCTCTCCCACCGTAATCTTGTTCTTGGTAAGTTCCAGCACGCCCATCTGGTCTGTCTGCGCATCTGGGCTGCGCATTAGGAAACCGCACACGCTGCCCGATGTAAGCTCGTTGCCTGTAAGCATCACCTGTCCGCCGTCCACAGTTGCAATGGCCCATGAGTTTGCAAACATGCGGCACTTGCTGGCTGTTATACTGCCTTTTGGAGCCACGTAGAACAGGGGCGATGCCGATCCGCTGTTCTCGCCCTTGCCATCCTGGATTGCAATCACACCGCCACTGGCAGCATAATAAGAAGGGCTCTGGCTTGAGAAAGTCTTTACAGTAGTGCCGTTCACTGCATAGACTGCACCATCCAGGGCGTTTATTCCGGCACTTTCGGACCTGGTGGCGCTGACCGTTCCTTCCTGGATTGTTACAACTGTACCATCGCCCTTAGCTACTATACCATCGGCCTGGGATATATGTGAGTTAATATCGCACATCTCTATGAGAACCTTGCTGGCACCATCCACCAGTACAGCGGAGTTATGACCTGTGGAACGGTACTCATCCACGGCGGCTCCCGATGTCTTGTTAAGGCGCATGGCCGTCAGTATAAGGTCCACCCCGCCAGTGGCATACACCACGCTGGCATCGGACTTTAAACACTCCAGGGAAACGTGTGAGCGGTATTGTTCCTTCTCCCTGGCACCGTCAACATACCAGGTTGCACTGTACTCCTGCGCACACAATGGAGCGCATGTAACAGCAGTCAGGATAGCAGCAAGAAAGCTCTTGTTCATAATAATGCGTAATTTCCGTAAAGGTAACATATTTTTGTAACTTTGCGTCCAATTAAACACATTATATATGAGAAAGGCTTATTTGAGCATTTTAGCTATGGCATTAATTACATCATGCGGGGTAAAGGACAACCCGCTTCTTTCAGAGTCACCGTTGCAGTACGGCGCTCCACAGTTTGACAAAATCAAGGCAGAGCACTACATCCCCGCCTTCAAGGAGGGTTTCAAGCAGGGCAAGGCAGAGATTGACGCTATCGTAAACAATCCCGATGCCCCTACTTTTGAGAACACCATAGAGGCTCTCGAGTATGCCGGATCGGCAGTATCGCGTGTATCCTACATATTCGGCAACCTTCTGGAGGCATGTACATCGGTCCAGCTCCAGGAGATTGCAGAGGAGGTATCGCCACTGGAGACCGAGTACAACATGTACATAAGCCTTAACGAGAAGCTTTTCCAGCGCGTAAAGGCCGTTTATGACCAGCGCGAGAGCCTTAAGCTGGATTATGACCAGAAAATGCTGCTGGAAGATACCTACAAGTCATTTGAGCGCAGTGGTGCCAACCTGAACAAGGAGGACAAGGAGACCTACAGCAAGTACAAGGAGCAGCTCTCCAAGCTCACCCTGCAGTTCCAGAAAAACTCCCTGGCATCGACCAATGCATTCACAATGCTTCTTACCAACGAGTCCGATCTGGCCGGACTGCCAGGATATGTCCGCGACATGGCCAAGCAGGCTGCCCAGGACAGAGGACTGGAGGGTTGGCTCTTTGACATGTCTGCTCCAAGCTATGGCGGATTTGTCAAGTTCAGTGACCGCCGTGACCTCAGAGAGAAAATGTACCGTGCATATAACACCCGTGCCTTTGGCGACGAGTGGGACAACTCCCAGACCATCCGCGATATTGTTGAGCTGCGCTACAAGAGCGTTGCCCTTATGGGTTACAAGGATTTTGCAACCTATCAGACAGAGAGACGCATGGTCAAGAACCCAGAGGCAGTATGGGAGTTCCTTGAGAAACTCCGCGCACCTGCCTTCCCTGTTGCCAAGCAGGAGATTGCAGACCTCAATGAGTATGCCAAGAGCATAGGATTTACAGGCTCAGAGATCATGCCTTGGGACTTTAGCTACTACTCAGAGAAACTGCGTGTTGCCAAGTATGACCTGAGCGACGAGGAGCTCAAGCCCTATTTCCGTCTTGAGGACTGCATAGATGCCATCTTCTCCCTGGCCAACAAGCTCTACGGTATAAGCTTCAAGCCTGCCAATGTTCCTGTTTACCACCCAGACGTAAAGGTCTATGAGGTAACAGATTCAGACGGTTCTTTCCTGGCTCTCTTCTATGCAGATTTCTTCCCGCGTGACAGCAAGCGCAGCGGTGCCTGGATGACAGAGTTCCGTCCTGCCAAGATAGAGAACGGTGTTGAGCAGCGTCCGTTCATTAGCCTTGTAACCAACTTTACCAAACCTACGGCCGATACCCCATCGCTCATTACACACGATGAGTTCACAACCATGCTGCATGAGTTTGGTCACTCACTCCACGGCATGCTTGCCAAGGGGCGCTACCCATCGCAGACCGGTACAAGCGTGGATCACGACTTTGTGGAGCTGCCATCCCAGATCATGGAGAACTGGGGCTACGAGAAAGAGTTCCTGAAAACCTTTGCCAAGCACTACAAGACAGGTCAGCCTATCCCCGATGCCTTGATAGAGAAGATCATAGCTGCCAAGAACTACATGTCGGCCTACTACCACATGCGTCAGCTGCAGTTTGGCATCCTGGATATGACTTACCACACCCTGACAGCATTCCCAGACAAGACCGTGCTCCAGTTTGAGAAAGACGCATTCCGCTCAACAGACGTCCTCCCAGCCGTTCCAGACTGCATGATGTCTACATCCTTCTCACACCTGTTCAGTGGCGGTTATGCTGCCGGTTACTACTCCTACAAGTGGGCAGAGGTACTTGCAGCCGACGGATTCTCACTCTTCCAGGAGCAGGGCATCTTTGATAAGCAGACCGCAACCAAGTTCCGCAAGCTCCTTCAGTCCGGAGGCAGCGTGGATGCCGCTCAGCTCTACCGTGACTTCCGTGGCCACGATCCAGAGCCCGAGGCCCTTCTCCGCCAGCTCGAGATCATAGAATAATTCCATTGAGGTTATGTCTTTAGAACTACGCGCTTTCAGCGCTATCCCCAATGCTGGGCAAAAAAAAGAGGATGACCGGATGGTCACCCTCTTTTTGTGTGTGGTTTGTGGAATCAGTTCAAGGTAACCTTGATTGACTTAAGGTCCTTGAGGTCCGATGAAGTACCGTACAGTATCTCATACTGACCAGGCAGAACCTGCATCAGGTTGGAGTTGGTATCGAACCACTCAAAGCTCTCTGGAGTAAGCTCAATCTGAACCTTGGCGCTCTTGCCAGCAGCTACGTTAACGCGCTTGAAAGCACGCAGAGTGCGCTGTGGACCCTCAGAATCACCTACCTTGCTAATGTAAACCTGAACAACCTCATCGCCGGCAATCTTGCTGGTGTTCTTTACAGGAACAGTAAGCTTAAAGTTACCGTTCTTGCCTTTCTTCTTAGCCTTGCCAATCTTAAAGCTTGAGTAGCTCAGACCATAACCGAATGCGTACAGAGGCTTCTCAGTCATATAACGGTATGTGCGGCCCTTCATTGAGTAATCCTCAAAGTCTGGCAGCTGGTCTGTAGACTTGTAGAATGTAACTGGCAGACGTCCACCTGGGTTGTAGTTTCCGTAGAGCACGCTTGCAACAGCTGTACCACCGGCCTGACCAGGATACCATGCCTGCAGGATTGCATCGGAATTAGCCTCAATATCGGCCAGACCCATTGCAGAACCAGAGAAGTTTACAAACACAACCTTGCGGCCAGCAGCCTTGAGAGCCTTTACAAGCTCAACCTGAGCCTGAGGCAGCTCAATTGCAGTACGGTCACCACCCTTGAATCCAGGAATGCTTACAGGCATCTCCTCACCTTCAAGGCTTGGAGCAATACCGCCGGCAAATATAACAACATCGGCACCCTGGGTAGCGGCAACGCTCTTATCTACGCTAACCTCCTCCTCGTAACCAAGGTCAAAAGAGAGAGAAGCAGCACCACGGCGGCAGGTGTAAGAAATCAGGATCTCATAGTCCTTACCAGCCTTTGCATCAAGAGTGTAAACCTTGCGTGACTCAGTGCCGTTACGGCCGTTAGCAACGCGCTGACCATCAATGCTTATGGTAGTGTTACCCTGGTTCTGCAGGTAGAATGCTACAGGACCGTCTTTTGTGGCATGGAAAGTTGCTGTGTACTCAGCTGCAAAGTTTTCCAGGTTCACGTTTGGAGCAAATACGGTTGCACCGGCAGTGGTAAACCTGAGTGGTGTTGTGTTATGACGCAGAACATCGGGATCGCCCTCCTTGGCAGCGTTGTTCCAGTACTTGGCATCAAAACCCTGCATTCCGCTGGCGTTGCACTGGCTGAACAGGCTGTTGAGTGACAGAGAGTTGGATGCATAGTCGCAACCGTGCAGGAAAGTCACGTCGCTTGCAATAGCCTTAATACCCTCCAGCAGGGTAACGGTCTTGGAAGGATTACCGTTGTAGTTACCCCACATCATTACAGAGTCATTGGCGTTAGGACCAATCACAACAACCTTAAGGTCCTTCTTGAGAGGCAGGATGCCGTTGTTCTTGAGCAGAACCATGCTCTCCTGAGCCATCTTGAGAGCCAGAGCCTTGTGCTCCTTGCTGTCAACCACGCTGTATGGGATCTTGTTCCACTCTACATCGTCGTCCATCTCACCCAGCTCAAAACGTGCAGTCATGAGTCGTGTAAGAGAAACATCAATGTCCGATTCCTTAACCAGTCCGTCCCTGACAGCCTGAACAAGGTTTGAGTATGAGCTACCGCACTCAAGGTCTGTACCGGTAAGGACAGCCTTAGATGTAGCGTGCTTGGCATCGGGCTCTGTATTATGATGACCCTCGGTAAAGAAGTCGTTGATTGCCCAGCAGTCACTTACTACAATACCCTTGTAGCCCCACTCGTTACGCAGGATCTGCTGCAGCAGGCGGCTGCTTCCGCAGCATGGCTCGTCCTCGTAGCGGTTATAGGCGCACATAACCTCTTTTACATTGGCCTCCTGAACCAGAGCCTTGAAAGCAGGCAGGTAGGTCTCACGCAGGTCACGTGGCTCAATGTTCTCAGCGTTGAACACGTGGCGGTTCCATTCCGGACCGCTGTGCACTGCAAAGTGCTTGGCGCATGCGTGCAGCTTGTCGTACTTGCTGCCGGCAGGTCCCTGGAGTCCGTTTACAACCGATACACCCATCCTTGATGTAAGGTATGGATCCTCGCCGTATGTCTCCTGACCACGGCCCCAGCGTGGGTCACGGAATATGTTTACGTTTGGAGTCCAGAATGTAAGACCCTGATATCTGCGCAGCTGACCGTTCTCGGAGTACTGTGCAGACTTGGCGCGAGCCTCGTCGCTCACTGCTGTGAATACATCAAGAAGCAGGGCATCGTCAAAAGATGCTGCCATACCAATAGCCTGTGGGAATACTGTGGCCAGTCCTGAACGGCCTACTCCATGCAGAGCCTCGTTCCACCAGTCATAGCCCTTAATTCCAAACTCTGGGATTGCAGGCGATGTGTTCTGCATCAGAGACACCTTCTGTTCCAGTGTAAGGCGGCTTACAAGGTCTGCTGCACGCTCAGCGGCAGGCAGGTTTGTGTCCTTGTAGGGTTCGGCTGCGCTCATTGGCAGTGCAATGGCTGCGGCCGCGATCAATGTAAGTAAATGTTTCATTTATAAGGTTTTAAGTAATTGATATATACCTCACTGTTTGCCGCATGAATGCAGCGAGTACAAATGTAATTAAATATAGTTGCATATACAAGAATGTAGTGTAATTGGGAAAAGGGCAAAAAGAGAGGGTGGCTGCTAACAGTCACCCTCTATGCTGATTGGAATGTGTGGATCAGAAACCGCCGCCAAAGCCGCCTCCAAAGCCGCCGCCCATGCCGCCGCCAAAGTCACCACCTCCCATGCCGCCGCCAAAGCCGCCGCCGCCAAAGTTGCCGCCACCAAAGTTGCCGCCGCCCATGCCGCCGCCAAAGTTGCCCATCTGCATCTCCTCTACGGTGTAATCTGCAGGCAGTTCAAACAGAGCCTTGTCAACGCTTGTCTCCTCGAGCTTCTCAATGCTGGTAGTTGTGGTACCCCAGTCGCTCTCTGTCTCTGACTTCATGGTCAGGTTCTTGTATATCCAGAGGGTCTGAGTAGTCTTGTAACCCTGGTTGCTGGTAGTTACTGAGTAAATCTTGCACTTTACACCTGCAACCTCTTCCTCACCAAGCTCCTTGATCTTGTTCTTCTTTATTGTTTTGGCATCAAGGTTCTCCCAGTCAAACATTGGAGTGGTCTGAGCGCCCATGCCGCCCATCATGCCACCCATCATGCCGCCACGGCCACCGCCCTGGGCACCACGACGACCAAACTGAGGCATCTTGGTTGCAGTCTTCTCTGCATCATTGATGTTATAAGTATCTTCGCCAATAGAAAGGTTACGTGTTGTACCTGCCTCACCACGGCTGGTTACAGTAACGGTCTTCTTGCCGTAATCATCAAAATATATCTTGGTAACAATCTGGCTTGGGTCAAAGTTCATCTGTCTGCGCTGACCACCTTCTGCAGCCTGACCGCCCTGTGGACGCTGACCCTGGGCACCTTGTGGACGCTGGCCCTGAGCACCCTGTGGACGCTGACCGCCCATCTGACCGCCCATCTGGCCTCCGCCAAAGCCGCCCATACCCATGCCGCCGCCAAAACCACCGGCGCCGCCAAAGTTACCCATGTTATTTGCCATGGTTATTACACCAGACTTTATACCCAGGACAGGATCAGCCTGAACTGTCTTATCCTTCTTGGCAGCATTTGCTGACATACTTACAGCTGCAAGCATCATGGCAGCCAACATAAGTTTTCTCATATGCATTCTAATTTTGAAAGGTTTATTTTTACTTAGATACTAAAAAGTCAAAAAGGTTAAATCCGTCAGAGAATTATTTTTGCTTTTGCCGTGCCAACCTTGAATTTTATATCCATCTGCACTATTGTACGCTCGGCATCATCGGCCACATAAATATTCAGAATCTCGCGGTCCTTACTCTTTCCCTTTTCCACGTAAGGCTCCACCAGCTTGAATACCAGACAGTTAAACTTATGTCCCGATACCTTTACAGTCTCGCGTCCCTGATAAATCAGGGCCTCGTTTATGACCGATGCAGCATCGACCAGCTTAAAATTCATCCTCTGACCCGTCTTTAGGCCATTTATGTCCATGTTACGAGCCAGTCCAACCACGCTCACCATGTCATATATAGGTGTTGTGCTGGTCTGGGTGCGTTCCTTTACACGTCCGTCCTTATAGTCCTTGCGCATGGCAGCCACGCACTGACCCGCGCTGTTGGTGCTGAACACAGCCTTCTCGCGGACTATGTCGTCGCCCTCAAAACAGTGCTTCTGGAAAAACATAGGGTTACCCGTGCTGCGGTTCACCGTGGTGGACAGCGTATCATTCAGGCTGAACAGCTTGTCGGCCGCACTCGTAGTACGTGCAATCAGATCCATCCTTATAGCCTTCTCGCCATTGTAATTCACGCTGCGGGTCTTGAGTTCAGCCTCGCCAGCCTTTATGGGTCCCATGTAAAGACCGTATCTCAGGGTACCCTCCTTCCAAACCGGAGCCTGTGCTACAGCCAGCTGAGCGACCATCACCAGCACAGAAATAATTGAAAACATCCTCTTCATAACATATCAGTCTTAGCGTTCTCTATTATTAAGATGCCTCCATCGCTCCAAGGTTAAATCTCCCATCCCGCTTTTAAGCCCCGGCTATTATGAATTCATGAAAGCCTCCAAGTCGTCGGGATGGTATGGAATCATGTCCTTGCCCAGTACGCGACAGCCGCTCTCGGTAATCAGAATATCGTCCTCAATCCTAATGCCGCCAAAATCGCGGTACTTCTCAATCTCATCATAGTTCAGGAACTCCGTATGCATTTTCTCGGCCTTCCACTTGTCTATCAGGGCCGGAATAAAGTAAATGCCGGGCTCATCGGTCATAACAAAACCGGGTTCCAGCCTGCGACCGCACCTCAGACAGTTGGTTCCAAACTGGTCCGACGGGCGCACCTCATCATCAAAACCCACATAGATCTGACCCAGACCCTCCATATCATGCACATCCATGCCCATCATGTGACCCAGGCCATGCTGCAGGAACATGGCATGCGCACCAGCACGCACGGCATCATCGGTATTACCCTTCATCAGGCCCAGCTCCTTGAGCTTATCGGTCATCAAGCGGCACACATCCAGGTGCATGTCCATCCACTTGTAGCCCGGACGCGCCTTCTGGATAGTCAGGTCGTGGCAGGCCTCCACAATAGAATAAATATCGCGCTGACGTGAGCTAAAACGGCCGTTCACAGGCATTGTGCGGGTATTGTCGCTGCAGTAGTTGTTCACCGTCTCCGCGCCGGCATCCACCAGCAGCAGGCGTCCGTCCTCCAGTTTCTTAAGGCTTGGGTCACCATGGAAAATCTCGCCATGCATGGTCACAATGCTGTTAAAAGAGACCTTTGCGCCCTGTGACATGGCAATGCCCTCCATCAAACCACCAATATACTTCTCGGTCACACCCGGCTTGCAAGCCTTCATGGCCGCCGTATGCATCTTGTATCCAATGGCCATGGCGCGCTCAATCTCCTCAATCTCGGCTGCGCTCTTAATGCTGCGCATGCTCACCACCGCCTTTATGAGCTGGACCGATGCCGCCGCCCTTGTCTGCAGCGGGTGCATATCCATCAGGTCCGCAATCTGGATCATGGTGTCATGACGGTAAGGCGGCAGGAAATGTACCGTCTGCCCAGCCTTGCGTGCAGCCTCCAGCATGAGCGGCAGCTGAGCCAGCGGTGCGCTTTTGCCTACCCCAGCCTGAGCCGCCAGGTCAGCAATGGATGGCACAAACCCCGTCCAGATAATATCTTCAATATCAATATCATCGCCAAGCAGCCACTCTGCGTCATTATCCACGTCAATCACTCCAATCAGGCCATCCTGCTCCAGTCCAAAGTAGTACAGAAAGCTGCTGTCCTGCCTGAACGTATAGCCGTTTGCCGGATAGTTGCAAGGAGCATTGTTATTACCAAAAAACAGAATCAGTCCCCCGCCAACCTTCTCCTTGAGAACCTGGCGACGCTCAACGTATGTCTTGGAATCGAATAGCATATCTATTGCGTTTTAGTCTGTTGTAAAGATAAGTATAAATTTTCTCTCCCACGCAGGTGCGGTACATTTTATACCGTTTCCGCGTAATAACGTATTTAGAAAAGTCACGCGCTGAGAAGTGCAAAATGGGACCATACGCACTTTCCGTTCATTGGTCACGCGCTGAGAAGTGCAAAATGGGACCGTACGCACTTTCCGTTCCTTGGTCACGCGCTGTGAAGTGCAAAATGGGACCGTACGCACTTTCCATTCCTTAGTCACGCACTGAGAAGTGCAAAATGGGGCCGTACGCACTTTCCGTTCCTTAAAAAATACGCACGCACCTGCGTAACAAGCGCGTTGAGCGGGGAGTTAACGGTGGAGAGGGCAGCGAGGCGTGGCGGGACGTGGAGGGGCGTGGAGGGACGTGGAGGGGCGTGGCGCGGCGTGGCGCGGCGTGGGGAGTTAGCGGTGGAGGGGACAGTTGGTGTGGGAGCAGTGGGAGCAGCGGCCACGGCCTCTAAAAATGGCTCTGAAGGCAAAGAACAGAACCACTGCCAGGATTGCTATTACTATTATTGTAGAAACGTTCATCTAATCACAACACTATCAATCTAACACCTCAGCAAAACCACCAACTCAAGCATTCAAGCCTAGAGCAATCCTAACCAGAGCTGTCAGTAAAATCACACACTGCCTGAGCCACCACAGTTTAAGCTACCACAGCCTGAGTCAGAAGGAAACCAATCAGTGCGGCAACCCAGGCAATCAGGCACTGGAGCTGTCAGTAAAATCACACACCGCCTGAGCCACCACAGTTTAAGCCACCACAGTTTAAGCCACCACAGTTTAAGCTACCACAGCCTGAGTCAGAAGGAATCCAATCAGTGCGGCAACCCAGGCAATCAGGCACTGGAACAGGATGACCCAGAGGGCCCAGCCCCAGCCCAGTTCGCGCTTAATGCTGCTGATGGCAGCCACGCAGGGGCTGTAGAGCAGGCAGAACAGCAGCATAGACACAGCCATGGGCACGGTCAGGATAGCGGTCACACCCAGCACCTCCATGGTAGCCACCACGCTCTCCTTAGCCATGAATCCGCTTATGAGCGACGTAACAATTCTCCAGTCACCCAGGCCAATAGGACGGAACAGAGGCTCCAGCAAGCCCGCCAGGCCCGCCATCATGCTGTCGGCGCTGTTCTCAACCAGGTTAAAACGCAGGTCAAAGGACTGCAGCAGCCAGATCAGAATAGTAGCCACCAGGATCACGGAGAACGCGCGCTGCACAAAGTCCTTGGTCTTGTCCCAGAGCAGGTGCGTAACATTCTTCATGCCCGGCATGCGATAATTGGGCAGCTCCATCACAAACGGAGCAGCCGTGTAATTACGGTGGAACAGCTTAACAACAAGCGCCACTAGAATGCCAATCAGAATAGCCAGCACATACAGGCCAGCCAGGATCAGACCACCCTTGCCGGGAAAGAACGTAGCCGTAAAGAAACCGTAAATAGGAATCTTGGCGCTGCAGCTCATGAACGGCGTAAGCAGAATAGTCATCTTGCGGTCGCGGGCCGATGGCAACGTGCGTGTAGCCATAACCGCGGGCACAGAGCAGCCAAATCCTATGAGCAGCGGCACAATAGAGCGGCCGGACAGTCCAAGCTTACGCAGCAGCTTATCGGTCACAAAAGCAATACGTGCCATATAACCGCTGTCCTCAATCAGACTCAGGAAGAAGAACAGCACAATGATGATAGGCATAAAACTGAGCACACTGCCTACCCCGCCAAAAATAGCGTCACCCACGAGCGACGTAACGGCAGGCGTAACATGTGCTCTCTCCATAGCGCTCACGCAGAGGGCGCAGAGAGCGTCTATCCCACTCTGGAGCCAGTCCTGGAGCGGTGCGCCAATAACGTCTATAGACAGCCATATAACCAGGCACATAACCAGCACAAAGATGGGGATTGCGGTCCAGCGGCCAGTCAGGATGCGGTCAATACGTTTGCTGCGCATGTACTCACGGCTTATACGCGGCTTTACAACGGTGAGCTGGCACAGGTGGCTTATAAAGCCAAAACGCATGTCGGCCATGGCGGCGGCACGGTCCAGTCCGCGCTCCTCCTCCATCTGCACGTTTATATGCTCAATCAGCTCCTGCTCATTCTGAGTAAGCTGCAGCTTGTCCATCAGACCCTCCTCGCCCTCAATCAGCTTGCCGGCAGCAAAACGCACGGGCAGCCCCACGCGCTCGCAGTGATCCTCAATGAGGTGCATAATACTGTGCATGCACCTGTGGACAGCACCGCCAAACTCCTCCTTGCTGCAAAAATCGTTGCGGGCGGGAACCTCCCTATAAATAGCCACGTGCATGGCATGCTCCACCAGTTCGTTAATACCCTCGCCTTTAGAGGCCGATATAGGCACAACCGGAATACCCAGAATCTTCTCCATCTCGTTCACGCGGATAGAGCCTCCGTTGCCGGTAAGCTCGTCCATCATGTTCACGGCCAGCACCATTGGAACACCAAGCTCCATGAGCTGAACCGTAAGGTACAGATGACGCTCAATGTTTGTTGCATCTACCACATTTATAATGCAATGCGGTTTCTCGCTGAGCAGAAAGTCGCGCGATACCTGCTCCTCCTGGGTGTATGCAGTGAGCGAATATATGCCCGGAAGGTCAGTTATACGGGTATTCTCAATCCAATGACGCTTACGGGTATGATTATGTGGGTAAAAGCCAGCCCCAGAAACGCCAGAAGCCCCAGCGCCACTAGAGACTCCAGACCCATCGCCACCAGAGCCAGAGCCAGAGCCAGAGCCATAAGAGTGGCTGCTGCATATAAGCTGTCCGTCCTTGCGGTCCACCGTTACACCAGGAAAGTTTCCTACGTGCTGGTTGGAGCCTGTAAGCTGGTTGAACAGTGTGGTCTTGCCGCAGTTCTGCTGACCCACCAGGGCAAAAGTAATGAGCGTACCCTGTGGCAGGGGATCCTCGTGCGTGGGGTCGTGATACTTGCCGGCCTCACCTATACCAGGATGGGAGTTATGCTCGTGCAGAGACAGACTGTAGCCAAAATCGTCCTGATTAATCTCGTTAATCTGGCGCTGACCTAAACGTGAACAGCCTTCCAAACCATCCAAACCATCCAAGCCTTCCAGACCCTCCTGGCCCTCCAGACCATCGCAGGCAGGGCATGACTGCGCATCAGGCGTGGCATCGGCCCCGGACTCCAGGATGGGTTCAATCAGAATCTCCTGAGCCTCAGCAAGGCGGAGCGACAGCACATAGCCGCGCACAAGTACCTCCATAGGGTCGCCCATGGGAGCAAACTTCTGCAGTTTTACAATAGCTCCCGGCAGAATACCCATGTCCAGGAAATGCTGCCTGAGAGTGCCCTTCCCTCCTATCTCCAGAACCTTGGCGCTCTGGCCAACCTTTAATTCACGCAACGTCATAACTAATCCATCTTAACATTGCAAAGGTACAAAAAAATGGACACCCACCAGATGGAGGGTGCCCAAAAACTCACGCAATGCTCACTGTCTGGTCGCAAGAGACCAGCACAGCTGCGGCGTGTCAGTTACTCGCTGTAGCCGTTCATTATAAGGATCATGTCATTGTTCTGCTTGAGAATGTTCTTTACAGACTTGGCCACATCCTTGGCGGTAATGCTGTTCAGGGTCTTCTCGTAGCCGGTCATCTGGTCATAGCCGGTCAGCAGGTACTCAGTCATGCTTGAGTGGTAATAGCCGTTCTCACGCATGTTCTCGTTGTAGTTCTTTATCATGTACTCCTTAACCTTGGACATATTCTCGTCCGATGGTCCGGTCACTGCAAAATCCTCCAGGATCTTAACCATCTTGGCGTTCAGGTCATCGGCACGTGAAGGATCGGTCTGATATACAATCTGCAGATAGCTCTTCTTGGTAGGAACATCCTGAATACCGGGTTGTACCGATACACCATACGTACCACCCTCCTTCTCGCGGATCTCCTCGGTGTAGATAATATCCAGCACCTGACCGGCTATGTCGTTGGCCAGCACCTCCTTAAGGTTGTACTTGCTCTTGGCATTGCGGAAGAACACCACGGTAGCCATCTCCTGCTCCATCTTACGGTCAAATGATAGCCTGCGCACACCCTTGCCAAAATCCACCACGTTGCGGTATTTCTCGGCCTTGCCCTTGGTAGCAGGCAGAGAACCCAGGTACATCTCAATCATAGGTATGAACGCAGAGTCTGGAATAGCACCTGTAAACACAAACTTAAAGTCGGCTGCATTAGCAAACCTCTGTGCTGCAATCTCCATAATACGCTCATAGTCAATCATGTCAATATCGGCGGCCTTGGTCTGTCTTACGCGTGGATTGTTGTCATACAGCAGGCTGTACAGAGAATCCTGGAACGCGCTCATAGGCTGTGCCTCGGCGTTCTGCAGCAGGGCGCGCTGCTTGTTCTGCCAGGACTGGAAAGCCTGGGCATCGGCCCTTGGAGCAGTAAAGTACAGGTAAGTGAGCTGCATCATGGTCTCAAAATCCTTTGGAGTGGTAGAACCGCTTACAGACTCACTCAGCCTGCTCACGCCCGGGCTCACGCTCACCTTCTTGCCGGCCAGCACCTTGTTCAGGTCTGTCACGGAGAACTCACCCACACCACCGCAGGTAAACACGTCAATGTTATTCAGGTTCAGGGCCTCCTTCTCGTCGTAGAGCGATGTACCGCCCCAGCTCACAGCCCTCATCAAAATCTGATCCTTGTTAAAATCAGTCTGCTTCATGTACACCTTAACGCCGTTGGACAGGGTGTACTCGGTATAGCCAAACTTGCTGGCCTTGGTCTTTACCACCTTGCCAGGTACAGGCATATTGCTCATAAGAGGCTGGTCCGATACATTATCCACATACGCCTCAATATCCTCTGCTGCAACCTGGGCCAGGATCTGAGCCATCTCAGACTCAGTTGGGTAAGATACGCCATCCTTGTCGGGCAGCATTGATGCAACAACCAGACAGCTGTCGCTCACCAGCTCCTGCAGGTACTGGTTTATCATCTCCACCGGAATCTGGCCGGAGAGCTGCTGGAGCAGAGCATACTCAGTCTCAATGCCCATAATAGGCTCATTGTCTATAAAATGGCGCACGTACTCACTGCAGTAGCTGGCGCTCTTCTTCTTTTCGCGCTGGTTAAACTGGCTCTCCACATAAGTAAGGATCTCGGCCTTGGCACGCTCAAACTCGCTGGCAGTAAAACCGCCACGGATTGCACGCAGCATCTCGCGGTACAGGCTTGTCACACCCTTAACATACTCCGCCTCAGAGCTCATTACCACGCCTGTCAGCGCACCCTCGGTCTTAGACAGGAAAAAATCATCATCCTGCATTGATGCCCTTACAAACGGAGGCTCAGCGCTCTGGGTCATCTCAGCAAAACGGCTCTCCATCATTATAGAGATGGCGCTGTTTGCAAAATCAGTCAGCATGTAATCCAGACCCTCCTTCTCCTCAGGAAGCACAGGGTCGTGCTTCATGAAAATGTAGGTCTGTGCGTATGGCTGCTCCTTGTCTGTAGCCATTGCAATGATTGGCTCGCTGTTCTTCTCAATTGGAATGTAATAACGCTCAGCAGCATTCTCAGGCATCTTTATCTCGCTGAAAATACTCTTTATGCGGGCCTCAATGTCATCCACATCAATATCGCCAACCACAACCAAGGCCTGCTGGTCCGGACGGTACCACTTCTCGTAGTAGTCGCGTATGGCCTGATATGGGAAATTGTCTATAACCTCTATAAGACCAATAGGCATACGCTCGCCATAGCGGTTACCCGGATAAACCTTGGGCAGGATAGCCTCATACAGACGTATGCTGGCATTACGACGCTGACGCCACTCCTCGTGTATCACACCGCGCTCATCGTCAATATCCTTGTCGTTGAGCAGCAGGCCGTCGGCCCAGTCATACAGAATGTACAGGCAGGAGTCAATGGCCGATGGCTGCACGCCTACCGGTACATTATCAATATTATACACCGTCTCGTCAATGCTGGTGTAAGCATTCAGGTCACCGCCAAACTGCACACCTATAGACTGGCAGTAGTTAACTATACCACCTGCCTTAAAGTGCTTTGAACCATTAAAACACATGTGCTCCAGGAAGTGCGCCAGACCTCTCTGATGCTCCTCCTCCAGGATAGAACCCACCTTCTGGGCAATGTAGAAGTTTGCCTGTCCCTTGGGTTCCTCATTGTGGCGTATGTAATACGTCAACCCGTTCTCCAGATGGCCTATACGTACCGCAGGGTCAATAGGCAGCTTTGGCATCTGCTGTGCACCGCTTAAAACGCATGCTGCAACAGCAACAATTGTAAGTAAAATTCGCTTCATTGTATAAACATATAAAAGAAACACCCCGCAGGCTCACTGCGGAGTGCCATTATTCAGTTCCTTTAAATCAGTGCTTGAGCATGTTCTCCTTGGACATGGGGCTCCATGGTCCGTCCTGAGCCATGAATATAATGGCCAGCTCGTAAACCTGGAATGTGTGCCACTGTCCCTGGGGAATGTTCACGCCAAACACACCGGTATCGCCACCCAAATGAATGCGCTCTTTCTCCACACCATTCTCATTGTAGAAAATAGCATCCATCTTGCCACGCAGCAGAATGATAGTCTCGCTGGACTGCATGTGCTTGTGTATCTTGGTCATTGTGCCCGGAAGCATCACGTTCAGCATGCGCTGTGACTGATCCTCCTCGGTGTCACGCAGGTCATAGTTCATTCTGAGTCTTGCGCTCTCCTGAGCCTGGGTCTGCAGTCTGTCAAGCAGCTCCTCGTCCAGTACCACCTGCTTGTTTACAAACGAGCGGTCTATACCACGGAACACCTTGAGCATCTCGCTGCGTACAGCCTCAATATCGCCGATCTCACCATTTACCTCACGGTACTTGCCGGCAGCCTTGTAGAACTCAATCAGAGGCTCAGTCTGCTTGTGGTATGTGGCTATGCGGTTCTTAATGGTCTCTGGGTTGGCATCGTCGGCACGGCCCTCAATCTCGGCACGGTGAGCCAGACGCTTCTGTATGGTCTCATCCTGGATCATTATGGAGATAACGGCATTCACCTTCTCGCCACGCTCTGCAAGGATAGCATCCAGGTCATTGGCCTGACCCAGTGTACGTGGAAAACCGTCCAGCAGGAATCCGCTCTTGTCGGGGTTGCTGGCAAACAGGGACTTCATCATGCCCTCTACCACCTCATCGGGTACCAGCTTGCCAGCCTCAATAAGGCTCTTGGCCTGCTTGCCCAGCTCAGTGCCAGCAGCAATCTCGTTCCTGAGCAACTCTCCGGTGCTTACATGCATCAGATTATACTTCTCTGCCAGGCATCCAGCCTGGGTACCCTTACCTGCCCCCGGGGGGCCAAAAAGAATGTAGTATTTCATTTATTATTGTGTGAATTGTATTTTTCCGGACCGCAAATATACATTATTTATATAAAACATAAACGGACCATAAGCAAATACTTACGGTCCGTCCATATTATTTAGACTCTTGTAGTCCTGTTATCAGAACTGATAGTAGATGGCAAACTTAAGTGCCTCACCGTTAACACCCAGGTCAAACTGGTTCTTCTCACAGTGGTTATATGCATCCTGCTTACCTTTCCAGAAGTGTGTATAGCTCAGTCCATTGAACATGGCAGCTACTGTAAAGTGCTCAGATACATTGTACTTCATGCCTGGGCCAACCTCAAATCCAAGGTGCTTCTGAACATAACCTTCTGGTGAGAGCATGCCAAAACCGAGCTCGGCATTCAGGAACAGGTGGAAATTACCCTCGTGCTTAAAGTTCCAGTGACCAAAAGCCTTGATCTCATAGTTGAACTTGTTACCCTCTGCATGAGTCTCTTTGTTCTTGAGTTCAACAATACCACCGGCATCCCAGTTCTCGTTGATTGAGTAACCTACCTGAGGACGTAAAATTGCCACAGTCTGCTTGTCAAGCTTACGGTAGTAAGACTCACTTGAATAACCTACTGTACCACCCACCCAGATCTGGGCGCTGGCAACTGCGCAGAGCATTACTGCTGCTGCAGAAAGAATGAACTTTTTCATGTTAAATAGCCTTTTTATAATATCTGCGCAAATGTACGTATTTTTTATGGAATATTATTCAATTTCCTTGCAGAAAGTTTAATATCCATTATCTTGTCCAGCTGGTGCAGGCTGTGCAAATCCGTAGCTACAAAATCATACCAGCCCTTTTCCATAATGTAATCCAATATCCGTACAGATGCATCCCCGTACATACCCGTCAGAGACAGCCAGTTCATCTGGAACCTGCAGCCCATATCGTGTATGCGGTCAAACTCTTCCAAGTTGCCAGACATGTAGAGGTAGCGTTCCGGATGCGCCAGAATGGGCTTGTACCCCTCTGTCTGCAGTGCAAAGATTGTATCCTCCAGGTTGTAGCTGCGAAAGTAGTAAGACATCTCTATCAGTATGGAGCGGTCCGGGAATGCAAGCAGCTCACCGCTGGCGGCACGTTTTTCAAAATCCTTTACCACCATGTACTCGGCAGCCAGGTGCGTGGGTATGCTCAGTTTAGGGGCAAAACTGCTGTAAACGCTGCGCAGCACAGACTCATTCATGTCCGGATACACATCCGGGTTCATGTGCGGGGTAAAGACTATCTCCCTTACCCCAGCCTGCTGCAGCCTCTCCACTGCCTTCAGGGCACTCCGCTCATCGCGGAAACCATCGTCCACACCGGGCAGTATGTGGCAGTGCATCTCCCGCTCGCGCAGGCTTATGGGCTTTTTCCTGTTGAACAGCAGTCCCATCAGTCCTTATTACGGCCTATACCTTTAAAAATACGGCGCACACGGCTCTTGCTGCCTTCCTCTGGTACGTCCTCACCCATGTCGCTGCCATCACCGTAACCATAGCCATAACCGTATCCGTAACCGGCACCATAGCCATAACGGTACTTGCTGGATTCCAGGTCAAGACCGTTCAGTACTATATTTACATTCTTCATGGGCTTGCTCTTGGACTTTATGGCCTGGTCTATCTCATCCAGCATCTTTATATCTGTATAGTCGGCACGTACGGTGTACAGTGTGGCATCTACAAATGCATTTATCAGGAAAGAGTCCGATACCGGCAAGTACGGTGCACTGTCTATGATCACGTAATCATACTTTGCACGCAGGTACTCAATAAGGTCCTTCTCCTTGTTCAGTGCAAGCAGCTCGGTTGGGTTTGGCGGAACCGGGCCAGCCATCATTATATCCATGGTATCGCATATACCACTTGGCATAATTGCGCTGTCTATATCGTCACACTTACCAATCAGGTATCCAACCACGCTCTTCATCCTGTCAAACTGAATGGAAGGGAAAATCTTTACCAGAGCCGGCTTGCGCAGGTCCATACCCACAAGAATTACTTTCTTTCCGGTGTGGGATATGGAAAGGGCCAGGTTACTTGCCACATAGCTCTTACCCTCACCCGGTGTGGAACTGGTAATCTGTATTACCTTAACTCCCGGCAGGTACTGAATATTTGACCTCAGCATGCGGAAAGACTCAGATGTAGTATCACGGCCGTTCTTGGGAATAAGGTTGTAGTTTGTATTTGCGTTCTTAGGCAGGCATGCCAGTACAGTGGCATCTATATGGTCCTCAATGTCCTTCTTGGATTCCACCTTGGTCTTGAGCATGTTACGCAGCATTACAATTCCCACCGGAATACCCACGCCAATTATGAGTGCCATGAGCATTATCATCTTCTTGTTTGGCGATATAGGCTGGTTGGAGCCAAATGCAGCCTCTATCAGGCGGAAATTATCGGACTCGCTGTACATGCTTATCTGGGCCTCCTCACGCTTTTGCTGCAGCAACTGGAACAGAGGCTCTATAACCTCCATCTTGCGGGATATCTGCTGCAGTTCAAACTGCTGCTGCGGGATCTCGGCCATCTGGCGCTGGCTGGAGCCAAGCACCTTGCCCAGTTCTTTCTCGCGGATCTTGTAAATCTTTACCAGGTTGGCAATAGACAGCTCAATAGCATGCTTACTGTCCTCCAGTACCATATTCATGCTTATTACACGTGGATTGGTCTCACTGGAGTTGGCCACCATCCTATTGCGCTCACTTACCTTGCTGTTGTAATCAGCTATAATTGAGTTCAGGCCGGCATCGCTCACACCCACATTGGCAGGAACCACCTTGTACTCACCCTGAGGAGTCTCTGCAAGATATTTGGTAATCATGTCCAGTATGCGCAGCTGCAACTCAACCTCGGTCTGCTGTTTACGGTAATCCCTGTCGGTCGATACTGCAAGCTGGGTCTGGGATTCCAGGCTTACTGCCGAGTTTGTGGACTGATAGTCCTTGTACTCGGTCTCGGCATCGCCCAGATCCTTGCTTATGGTTTCCAGACGCTTATCTATAAAGTCTATAGTGCTCTGTGTGGTGTGGTTCTTGTATTCCCTGTTCTCACGGTTAACCATAACCACAAGAGTGTTCAGTATGTCATCGGCCCTGCGCGGTATGGCATCCTTGTATGTAAGTATGGCTACATCGGTCTGGGTAGCGGCCTTTCCTTGGGCATTTGCATCCAGGTTCTTAACCATTGAGCGGGCAGCCACAATTGGTGTGGTCCATGAGCAGCCGTACTTGTCGCCATCCAGCATCTCCTCTGGGTTAACCATGCTTATTACCCACTTGAATGATTCGGCATACACGGTATCGCCATAGCAGTATTCCTTGCTCTCCAGTTCCTGTTTCTTACCGTTCACGCTCATGGATGCTATGCTGAATTTTTTGGCACCCTTGTCCTTGAAAGATATGCTTACGGCCGATGGACGCATGTCGCTTGGATAGAGCTCATCGAGCACTACCGTGAATGTAAACGGGTTGTTGCCATAATACTCCTGCACTTTTATGTCAAAGAACTTGCGTCCGTGCTTCATTCTGTCAGCAACTGGCAACACATGGTGATGATAGCGGGTGTTCAGACCAAGTTCCGTTACCACCTTGCTCATCATGGTGGGGCTCTTTACTATAAAAAGCTCATTGTCAATTCTTTTGTTTGTGGTACGGCCGGTAAACTCAGAGAGCAGTGCAAGCTCTGCATTGTTACCGTCGTTCCTGTTGAGCATTATCCATGAACTGCGCTCATAAACCGGAGTCTGCATGCGCAGGTAAAAGAATGCAAGAGAGCATACACAAAATACAGATAGCACTATCCACCACCTGAGCCTCCAAACAAACTCAAGCATCTCACGTATGTTCAGGCTTTCTTCCTGCTGCTGTGTATTTATGTTATTTTCCATAACTGTTCTAGTTGTTTTATCTTTATTTGCTCAGGAAACCTATTATGGCAATCATTGTGGTAATTGATGAGAGTACTACGCTCCAAATACCGGTCGCGGTAGTGGCAGTTGCTACACGTGTGGCACTTGGCTGCACATAGAGCACATCGTTCTGCTGCAGGTAAAAATAGGGAGACTCCAGCAGGTCCTTGTCCCTTAGGTCTATCCTTACGTGCATGAGCTGGCCGTCAACCTCACGTATAAGTAGGAGGTTCTCGCGCTGTGCTGTAAGGTTAAGGTCACCCGCACGGCCCAGGGCCTGCAGTATATTTGTCTTCTCAGAGTCCATTACGTAAGTACCGGGGCTGCGCACCTCACCAAGAATGGTAATCTTGTAGTTCTTTATGGCCACATACACAATGGGATCCTTTACATCCTGTCCTATCCTCTCTGTAAGGTAGTTGGTAAGCTCGTTGCGGGTCATGCCCTCCACATGGATTTTACCAAGTATTGGAAATTCTATATCACCGTTTGGATCTACCAGATATGTAAGTGTGGCATTCTCGGGATTGGTACTGCTAACGCCCGATGTTCCCAACTCACTCAGTGTAAGGTTATACGGGGCGCAAACCATCTTATCGGCACCGCTAACTACTATGGAAAGCCTGTCATCCTTCTTTATAACAGCCTCATACTCTGTTGTGAGCGGCTTTAATTCGGCATCGTCAATATTCTGGAAATACAGAATCTCCTTAGACGATGTACAGCTGCCAAGCACGGCTACTGCGGCACAAGCAAGGAAAAGTCTGGAAAACTTCATCTTAGATGTTTTTTATATGATACTTAGTATTGAGCTACAAAGTTAAGTAAAAAAAGAAAAAAAACTCCCTCTCCGCGCGCAATATTATAATAACGCGGGAAAGGGAGTCCTGTCCTTATGGTTCTGAGTGCTCAGCTCAGGCCGTCTATCTGATTGTTTCCGTTAAGCTTTATCTTGAGTGCCTGCGGTTCTTTGGGGAGTCCCGGCATACGGATAATATCGCCTGCAATAGCAACCAGCATCTCTGCTCCGGCATTTATCACAAGGTCCTGAATATCAAAGTTAAAGCCCTCCATCAGCTCGTATGCCTTAGGATCCTGGGAGAACGAGTACTGGGTCTTGGCTATGCATACAGGGAAGTGCGAATAGCCCAACTGCTCTGCAAGGTTAATAGCATTCTGAGTCTTGCTGGAGAACGCAACGCTCTTTGCGCCATATATCTTAGTGGCAACGGCCTCTATCTTGGCTGCAACAGACATATCATCTGTATAGGTATATGTCATTGGACCTGATGGAGTCTCATCTATGGTCTTTACCGCAAGTTCTGCCAGCTCCACTGCACCGCTGCCGCCCTGGGCAAAGGCATTGTTAAGGGCAAACGGAACACCCAGCTCCCTGCAATGGTCACGTACCAGCTGGATTTCCTGCTCGGTGTCCTGGGCAAACCGGTTAAAGCAAACCAGTACCGTCTGTCCAAATCCCTGCAGGTTGCGTATATGCTTGTCCATGTTGGAGAATCCGCGCTTTACGCCTTCCACGTTTGGCAGTTTGATTTCAGCCTCGGGTACTCCGCCATGCATCTTAAGGCCCTGGAGTGTAGCCACCAGAATGGTCAGGGACGGGGTAAGTCCGGCCTTGCGGCACTTTATATCCAGGAACTTCTCGGCGCCCAGGTCGGCACCGAATCCAGCCTCGGTAATAACGTAATCTGCATGGCTCATGGCCATACGGGTGGCTATTATAGAGTTGCAACCGTGTGCAATATTGGCAAACGGGCCGCCGTGTATGAATGCAGGAGTGTTCTCTGTGGTCTGCACCAGGTTAGGATTTATGGCATCCTTGAGCAGCACCGTTATTGCACCCTGAACATCCATATCCTTTACGTAGAACGGCTTGTTCTCCAGTGTAAAGCCAAGCAGTATATTGCCTATACGGCGCTCCAAGTCATTTATACTGGTTGCCAGGCAGAGTATTGCCATAATCTCGCTGGCAGGGGTAATATCAAAACCTGCCTGCTGCGGTATGCCGTTGCTGTGAGGTCCAAGACCGGTTATTACCTGGCGCAGGGAGCGGTCGTTTATATCCATAACGCGCTTCCACAGAATCTGTTTCATACCGAATCCCTCTTTCTGGTGCTGGAATATGTAATTGTCCAGCAGGGCCGCTATCATGTTGTTGGCAGCTGTTATGGCATGGAAATCGCCCGTAAAGTGCAGGTTTATCTTATCCATAGGGACTACCTGGGCGTAACCGCCACCGGCTGCCCCACCCTTCATGCCAAAGCACGGACCCAGGCTGGGCTCACGCAGTGCCAGGCACGCATTCTTTCCAATCCTGGCCATGCCCAGTCCCAGACCTACAGATACCGTGGTCTTGCCTATGCCGGCCTTTGTTGGGGTAATTGCTGTAACCAGTATCAGTTTGCTCTTGCTCACCTTCTGCATATCAGTGAGTTCGTATGGCACTTTGGCTATGTATCGGCCATAAGGCTCAAGTACGTCTTCACTTATTCCAAGCTTCTGGGCTATCTCTGCAATAGGCTGGAGTTTGGCATCACGGGCTATTTCTATATCCGTTTTCATAAATCGGTCAATATGTTTGTTTGAAGGATAGTATTTTTACATATTTTCCGTAAAGATATACAAAAACCCTGCGCACGTACAACCACTCAATAAAAAACTTATTAACAGGGATTTTTTAAGAGGGATTAAAAATCAGGGAGGTAAATTCCTGAGCAGAGCGCTTGCGGTACGCGGATTTGAGCCAGTGCACGCAGCCCATCATGGGTATATCCACACCCTTTATTGGTACCGCCACTATGCCCGTATGGTAGTCCAGTGCCATATCGGACAGTATTCCCACCATGTTTGTACCCTCAATCAGGCTCACAATCTTGGTAGGGTCACTCAGCTCTATGCGCACATCCAGAGCGCTGGTATCTACGTTTACAAAATGCTCAAAAACCTTGCGGGAGTGCGCACCGCCACGCGGCAGCACTACCCCATAGCCGTTCAGGTCCTTATAATCCAGAACCTCCTTCCCAGCCAGCGGGTGCCCCTTGCGCATAATTGCGGCCAGGCGTGACTCCGAGAACGGTTCCGATACCACATTGTCATACCTTGCGGCCGGCTTGTACGCCACAATAAAATCCAGCATGCCGGACTGCAGCATCTCGTGCAGGGCCGTTGCAGAATTAAATACTATGTTCAGTTTTACACCCGGGTTATGTAAGGCAAATTTCCTTACCACAGGAGTCATGAGCTCTATAAAGGAGTGTGTAATTCCTATGTTCAGGGTACCCGCAAGACCTTTCTTGAGTTCTTTCATGTGGTCCATGCAGGCATCGCCCTGTGCAATGGTGTTACGGGCAAGCGGCAAAAGCTCCTGCCCAGCATCAGTAAGCTCAACAGAGTGGCTGGATCTTACAAACAGCTCGTGCCCCATCTCGGCTTCCAGCTGCCGGATCTGCTGCGACAGTGTACCCTGGGTAATATACATCACCTTGGCAGCCTTTGAGAAACTCAGGTTATCGGCCACTGCAACAAAATACCTTAATTGTCTTAATTCCATGATTGCAAATATATCCAATTATTGATATTATCAATACTATAAATTGAATAATATTTATAACATCAATTTGTAGCACTGCAGGACCATAGTACTTTTGCCACTGTCATAAGCGCTGAACTGACTATTGTAGCACCAATTTAAAACTTAAAGCTATGTCAACAGAATTCTTTGTTTGCAAGAAATGCGGCAACGTAATCGTAAAGCTGCATGACAGTGGTATTACACCAAACTGTTGTGGGGAGCCCATGCAAAAGCTGGTCCCCAACACTACAGACGGGGTTGGCGAGAAACACCTGCCCCAGGTAACAACGCTGGACCGCCACTGCCTAAGAATCCAGATAGGCTCCCCAATGCACCCCATGCTACCGGAACACTACATCCATTTTGTGGTCGTAGAAACCAAGGACAGCCTTATTGTGCACTATCTGCATCCCTCAGACACTCCCATAGTTACCATCAGTATCTATGACACTGCATGCGTGATTGCCGTGTATGAGTACTGCAACCTGCACGGGCTCTGGAAAACCATCATGCCTTACCAGGAAAAGGATTGCAAGCCCCACTTCCCCAGTCTGTCATGCAAGAAATAATTCCTCTAATTGAATTGAGATAATTCTCTGTTTTTGTTATTGTGGTTGTTGCCCCCATCCGGTTTAGTGTTGTCCGGATGGGGGTTGTTGTATCCGGAGCCCACCCAACAGCGGGGATCTCAGTCTGTAAGATGCAGGAACCGTGTAATCTTGCGGCCTATGCCTTCCTCACGGTTGTCTATGTATGTTTCCAGCACGCGGGTGCTACCATTCATGGGAATTATATCGTAATCGGCCACGGCAGCAGGGATAAGACAGCTGTAGCCTTCTTTTACTGTGGCCTGTGCCCCGTTGGCACGTATGCTTACACGGCAATCACCCTCAAGGCACATCAGTATTATAAAACTTCCGTATTTTATAAGGTTGCGGTGGAACGGTCCGTCCATCTGGGTTATGCGCACACTAAAGTACTCGCTTTCTATTACTTTATTGGCGTGGTTGCTCTGGTCCGGGTAGATGGTCTTATACTCATCCTGTACTTGGAAATTGAGAGCCTGTGCAGCCAGGTCTGTGTGCAGTTCGCGTGGTTTGCCGTCCAGTCCCGGGCGGTTGTAGTCAAATATGCGGTAGGTTATATCGCTGGATTGCTGTACCTCGGCCAGCATTATGCCGTGGCCAATGGCATGCACGCGACCTGCGGGAATGTAAAATACGTCGCCCTGGTGCACCTGGTGGCGGGCAAGCGAGTCGCAAATTGTACCATCCTGGATAAGCTGGCGGTACTGTTCCGGTGTAAGGTTATCCTTGAATCCGGAGTACAGGCAGGCACCAGGTTCGGCGTGCAGTACGTACCACATCTCTGTCTTGCCCAGCTTGCCATGCTCACGGGCTGCCATCTGGTCATTGGGATGCACCTGTATGGAGAGATCTCCCTGTGCATCTATAAACTTTACCAGCAGCGGCATCTTACCGTTGTATTTCTGCACAACCTTAGGACCAAGTATCTCCTGCGGCATGCAGAGTATTGCCTGCGTGAGCTTGAGTCCGGCCAGGGAACCGTTGCTTATTATGCTTTCGTTCCCAGGAACGGCACTGACCTCCCAGCTCTCTCCTATCCCACTCTCAGGCTCAAGCCCTTTCCAACTGGTTATGCGGCTGCCGCCCCAGATTACGGGGTGCAGATTGGGTTCAAAGAGTAGCGGGTACAGTTCCATGGCTGCAAAGATACATCTTTTTTTACATGGTACACGCCAAGTATGGATACGTGGTCTTACCCAAATGGGTTACAGTACCACTCCATCAGCGCTGTGGCAGATAATGGCCTTGTACTTGTCCTTAAGGTCGGGGAATACTTTAAGGTATTCCGTTGTTACGCGCTCAACCACGCTCTCGCGGTAAGCGGGGTCAATCAGAGCCACGCAGCAGCCCTTGAATCCGGCGCCGCTGAAACGTCCGCCGTATATGCCGTCGGTGCGGAGCATTATGTCATAAATGGTCTTGAGTTCCGGGCAACCGGTTTCCCAGTTGTCTATGGATGACTGGCCACTTGCAAAAGACAGGCGTCCGTATTCCTCTATATCTCCATTACGCCACGCTATGGCCGCATTCTCCACGCGCTCTTGCTCTGTGTACCAGTGCTCAGCACGCTTGCGCCATGTATCGGGCAGGCGGTTCTTGTACTGTTCAAATACCTCACGGGGCACCTGGCGGGTATTGGTCTCGGCAAACTTGCCGTACTCAATGCCTGCGTATGCCTTAAGAGCGTATGCAGCGCTGCGCAACTCATCCACGCGCATATTCAGGTTGGTGCCAGCCAACTGACGCTCCAGACCGCTAAAGAAAATAGCAATCTCATACGGTTTCATGTTGGCCGATGTAGGTATCAGTTCAAAACTGTCATCCCTGGTATCAACAAACACCAGCTGATCCTTCTTGGAGAACACCTCGCAGGACTGGTCTGTAGTACCCACATTCACACCCACATAGTTCCGCTCAGCAAACAGTGCAATATGTATGAGTTCCTGCTGAGTCAACTTAATGTCATTGACCTTAGCCAGGGCCGATATAAACACAATCGTAACAGCCGCGCTGGACGACAGTCCGCCTATGGGCAGGCTACCCTCAATCACACCGCACAGTCCGGTTGTGAGCTTGTATTTCTGTGCAAGACCAATGGTAGCACCACGCAGATAATCGGCCCAGTCATTCTCCTTGAACTCTGGAGTACCGGCAATATGCCACTGCGCACGCTTGCCAAACTGCAGAGACATGAGCTCTATCACACCATTCCTCTTGGGCCTGTACGCCAAATGAATACCCTTGTCCAGTGCAAGGCCGGTAATCTTGCCCATTCCATAGTCAGAATGTGCACCAACCGGCACCACCCTCTGCGGGCAGAACGCCAGTCCCTCAGACTCACGTCCGTATATCTCAAAAAACTTCTCTTGACAGCGCATGTTACTTACTCGTTTGTGCCGTAATACTTAGCATACCACTGCGCAAAGGCGCGCAGGCCATCCCTCAATGGAGTGCTTGGTTTAAAGCCAAAATCCTGCTCCAGAGGGCCACAGTCTGCGTATGTTACAGGAACATCGCCCGGCTGCATTGGCACCAGCTGCTTGTGGGACTCAAAGTCGTAATCGGCCGGCAGCACCTTTGCGGCAATGAGCTCTTCCTGGAGAATTGTAACAAAATCCAGCAGGTTCTCTGGGCTGTTATTACCTATATTGTATACCTTGTATGGCGGTATTGGGAGTCCATCCTCACCATTCTGCTTCTCAGGAGCATGCTGCATAATGCGGACCACACCCTCCACAATGTCGTCAACGTATGTAAAGTCGCGCTTGCAGTTGCCGTAATTAAAAATCTGGATGGTCTTTCCGGCACGCAGCTTATCGGTAAAACCAAAATAAGCCATGTCCGGACGGCCGGCAGGACCGTAAACGGTAAAGAAACGCAGACCGGTAGAAGGAATGTTGTACAGTTTAGAGTAAGCGTGAGCCATAAGCTCATTGCTCTTCTTGGTTGCAGCGTACAATGACACAGGATTATCTACCTTGTCATCGGTCGAGTACGGAACCTTCTTGTTTGAACCATAGACCGAGCTTGACGATGCATATACCAGATGCTCAACCTCATGATGACGGCAAGCCTCCAGCAGGTTGTAAAAACCTATAAGGTTGCTCTCAATATAGGATCCGGGATTGGTAATGGAGTAGCGTACGCCAGCCTGGGCAGCCAGGTTTACCACAACTGCGGGCTTGTATGTGGTAAAAATCTCCTCCACTGCATCCTTGTTTGCAATGGAATCCTGCACAAAAGTCCAATCACGGCCCAGAGCCTCAATCTCAGAAAGACGCTCTTTCTTTATGTTTACATCGTAGTAATCGGTCATTGAGTCTATGCCGACCACCTTAATGTCCTTTACGTCATGGAAGAGCCTCTTAACCAGGTTGCTCCCTATAAAACCGGCCGCACCGGTTACAAGCACTGTCTTGCCCTCCAGGCTTACATTGTATTCTACCATATATCAATCCCTTCTAAAAATATCTCTTGTATAAACCTTATCCTCTACATCGGCCAGGCAGTCATCAAAACGGTTGGCAATGATTGCCTTGGTCATTTTCTTGAACTCATCAAGATTGTTGACCACCTTACTGCCAAAGAACGTATCTCCCTCCTTGAGTGTAGGCTCATAAATCACAATCTCTGCACCCTTGGCCTTGATACGCTTCATAATGCCCTGAATAGCACTCTGACGGAAGTTATCGCTATTTGACTTCATAGTAAGACGGTACACGCCAATCACGCATTCATGCTCCTTGCTCGAATCCCACGATGCATTCTCGGCATAGTATCCAGCCTTGCGCAGAACGGCATCGGCTATATAGTCCTTACGGGTACGGTTGCTCTCCACAATGGCTGTCATCATATCCTGAGGAACATCGGCATAGTTGGCCAGCAACTGCTTGGTGTCCTTAGGCAGACAGTAACCGCCATAGCCAAAACTTGGGTTGTTATAATGAGTACCGATACGTGGATCAAGCCCAACTCCATTTATTATGGCAGCAGTATCAAGGCCCTTAACCTCGGCATAGGTATCAAGCTCATTAAAGTAGCTCACACGCAGGGCCAAATAGGTATTTGCAAACAGTTTAACGGCCTCAGCCTCCTTAAGGCCCATGAACAGGGTATCAATGTTCTCCTTTATTGCACCTTCCTGCAGCAAGGCAGCAAAAGTCTTTGCATACATACCAGCATCAGGATTGCCAATGGCAGCTATTGCAGCATTCTCCTCATCCCACTTTCTGTCTGTACCGGTGGGCAGCATCTTTGGAAAGCCCACAATTATGCGGCTTGGCCACAGATTGTCCTCCAGCGCCTTGCTCTCACGCAGAAACTCTGGAGAGAACAGCAGGTTGAACTTCTTGCCTTTTAGTGCAGGATCTGTAAGAAACTTAAGTGCATACTTTACATACAGGCTGCGTGTATAACCTACCGGTATTGTGGACTTTATAACCATCACTGCATCCGGGTTCACACTCAGGACCAGGTCTATCACATCTTCAATATGATGGGTATCAAAGAAGTTCTTTACAGGATCATAGTTTGTAGGGGCCGCAATAACCACATAATCAGCATCCTTGTAGGCACTTGCACCATCCAGGGTAGCTGTAAGATTGAGCTGCTTCTCAGCAAAAAACTTCTCAATATACTCATCCTGGATAGGGCTGATACGTTTGTTTATCTTCTCAACCTTCTCCGGCACCACATCCACAGCTGTAACCTGATGCTTCTGTGCCAGCAGGGTTGCAATACTCAGTCCTACATAACCTGTGCCGGCCACTGCAATCTTTAAATCCTTAAAATCTCTCATATTGAATTTGACTAGTCGTAAACAAAGGTAGCATTAATACCTGACATATTATTACTCCACTGTAACACTCTTGGCCAGGTTGCGTGGCTGATCTACGTTCAGGCCCTTGCATACTGCCACATGATAGCTAAGCAGTTGCAGCGGGATTACAGTGAGCAGCGGAGCCAGGCAGTTAATTGTCTGCGGAACCTCAATAACATCCTCCACCATGTTCTTAACCTGCTCATCGCCCTCGGTCACAATGGCCAGTATGCGGCCCTTGCGCGATATAACCTCCTGCATGTTGGATATTATCTTCTGGTAGAGCTTGTGGTGTGTTGCAATGAATACTACCGGCATCTCACCGTCAATCAGCGCAATAGGTCCGTGTTTCATCTCTGCTGCAGGATAGCCCTCGGCATGGATGTAAGATATTTCCTTAAGCTTGAGTGCACCCTCCAGGGCCACCGGATAGTTCCAGCCACGGCCCAGATAAATAAAGTTGCGCGAGTAAGTATATGTCTGTGCAATATGCTTAATCTTGTCGTTCTGCTGCAGTACCTTTTCTATCTTGTCAGGTATGGAAACCAGCTCATGCAGCACCTCATCGTACTCCTGCTGGTCCACGGTACCCTTGGCCATTCCAAGCGCCAGTGCCAGCATAACCAGCACCGTAACCTGGCCGGTAAACGCCTTGGTACTTGCCACACCAATCTCCGGTCCCACATGTATGTAAATACCGGTATCAGATATGCGTGCAATGGATGATCCTACCCCATTCACAATACCAAACACCAGCGCACCCTTGGCCTTGGCCATCTCCATGGCCGCCATTGTATCGGCCGTCTCACCGCTCTGGGAGATTGCCATAACTACGTCATCGGGCTCAATCACGCTGTCGGAATAACGGAATTCCGATGCATACGCCACCTCCACCGGAATCTGGCAGAAATGCTCAATCAACTGTTTGCCAATAAGTCCGGCATGCCAAGACGTACCGCAAGACACAATTATTATGCGTCTTGCACGCAGCAGCTCACGCCTATGCTGGGTTACGGCCGATAACACCACAGACAGATGTCCACCTTTCTGGTCCTTCTCCCATGGCAGCGAGTATGGAGCGTTTATAACGCGTCCGCGCATGCAGTCACGCAGCACATTGGGCTGGTCAAAAATCTCCTTGAGCATAAAATGCGGATAACCGCCCTTGGAGAGCATGGACAGATCTATATCAACCTCCTTAACCTCTGGAGTGGACTGCTCATTGTCCAGATTGAACACAGTGAGCTCACGTCCGCGCTGGCACACTGCAATCTCATCGTCCTTAAGATAAACTATCTTCTTGGTATAGGCAGCTATAGGCTGTGCGTCCGATGCTATAAAGAACTCAGAGTTATCATCGCACACACCTATTGCCAGCGGCGATGACTTGCGTGCGCACACAATCTCATACGGGTTACGGGCATCTATCACAGCTATGGCATATGCACCAATAGCCTTGCTCAGTGCCAGGCGCACTGCCTTACCCAGACTCTTTATGTTCCTGGAATCCTGTATATACTGTATAAGCTGTACCAGGACCTCGGTATCGGTCTCACTCTTAAACTGATAACCTTTTTCTATGAGCTGATCCCTGAGTGCGGCATAGTTCTCAATTATTCCATTGTGCACCAGGGTAATATTGCCCGATTGCGACACATGCGGATGGCTGTTTACCTGCGACGGCACGCCATGCGTAGCCCAGCGTGTATGCGCTATTCCCAGGGTTCCGGAGCAATCCTTATCGGCCGCTACAGCCTCCAGATCTGCCACCTTTCCCTTAGCCTTGTAAACCTGCAGGCTGCCACTGTCTGTAATCAGCGCCGTGCCTGCCGAATCATATCCACGGTATTCAAGCTTATGCAAGCCCTCAATCAAAATCGGATAGGCCTTCCTATGACCTATATAACCCACTATTCCGCACATGGTGTTTGTATTAAATTTATCAAGTATCTACAAAAATACACTAATAATTGGCTAGCGCGCCATCCCGCCCCAGATTTTTCACGCTCACCTCGTTCACAAGCCTCACAACCCCGATGCCCGTTTCCATGCGTGGCAAAACAAAAGTATAATAGCCCACTATTTCAGGGCGCGGATGGCGTCGTTAATGTTGAACAGGTTGCGTGAGATGTTTATTACAACCTTCAACGCGGCCCAAGAAACCAGGCCCGACAAGAACACCACTACCCCACCTACAATAACAGCAATACCATAGGGGTTACCGTCGCCCTGTTGTGCAATACCAATTCCAACCATCGCTATGGAAAGAAGAGTAAAAAGCACAAACAAAACTGTGTTAAGCACATTCAGGACAGTTTCTGCCCCAGAGTTCACCTTGTAATTGTTCTCCATAAGAAAATGTTCGCTCATATATTTCATTTTTTAATGTTAACTCAAATCCATAGTAATTTTTAGCCGTCTGAGCGTCCCTCAACGTTGGCCATTTACCCTTAAACGAGGTCATACCCATAAAATCCTGTTCAGCATCAGCCCTGTCGAAAATCACCTCAGCAGCTGTATGTCCATGGGCAGCAAAGTGTAGCTTATTCTGTACAATTTTGAAGAACTCAATCGACTGCAGACTCCTCGGGTCATAATCCACAGCCGTAGCGTAAATGTCCAGAACCTGACGATAAATCACCTTCTCCGAAGTACGAATATCACGGATACGGTTCAATAGCTCCTTCCAGTAGCCACCGCCACCCAACTGCTTCAAGCGCTCGTCATCCATCGTAAAACCCTTCACGATGTACTCCTTCAGCACACCAGTAGCCCACTGGCGGAATCTCACCCCCTGAACACTATGCACACGATATCCCACAGAAATGATCACATCCAGATTATAATAATCCGGATTATACTCCTGATCACCTTCCGAACCCATGTGTGCAAATTTTGCACATGTGATATCCTTCAGCAGTTCACCCTCCTTGTAGATATTAGCGATATGGCGACCGATAACCGTTCTGTCACGTCCGAACAGCTCAGCCATCTGACCTTTCGTCAACCAGACAGTCTCACCCCCAATCTGTACATCCAGTTTGACGCGCCCATCCTCCGAATTGTAAATCACCAAATTCCCCAGTTGCTCACTACTCGGCACTATGCTATTCTTGCCTTCTGCCATAGATTCTTCTTTATTGTTATATGTAACTGTCCAATTGAACATCAAAAACAAAATTAAACCTTTTCAGTGGCATTAGGGATGCTTACTGCAGTTTTTCTCAAAAACTTCTTAAGACAATCCAGCACCGGCACTTCTGCCGTCATGGTGGTCGCAGGTGCGGTGGTATTTGCGGAGAACATTGCACGCAAAACCCGTCTACAAGTCAATTCCCGTACAAGGTTGTCAAGGTAACGCCAAGTGCGCGCTCAAAGTAACAACATGCGCCCTCGCCGCCCCAATGTGCAGTTTTGCTCATTTCCCGCTTTCTCACTTTCCGCCAAAGATGGAAACACGAACTAGCTCTACAGGGTTCACAATGCATATCAGCGTTTCTCACCACGCAAAAAAACGCCACTGAGAAACACAAACCCCGCTCACAAGCCTCACAACCCCGATGCCCGTTTCCATGCGTGGCAAAACAATAGTAAACCACTCCGCAAGCCAAGAAAAGCAAACCAGCTGCAGAAAGCCCTCCTCAAAACTCCCCACGCACATCAAAGCAGGGACAGTCCTTGGGAGCGAACTCCCTGTGCCCGTGGACAGTCGCGCCGGGGTACGCACGCCTGAGCAGCTGCACCAGCTGATGCAGCGCCTGCTTCTGCGCCGGGGTCCGGGTGTCCTTGGGCCGCCCGGCGCTGTCCAACCCGCCAATATAGCAAATCCCAATGCTATCGGCATTGAACCCTCGGCAATGCGCCCCACTCTCCTCCAGGGGTCGGCCAATCTCAATCTGACCCTCCAGCCCAATAACATAATGGTATCCAATACACCTGAGCCCACGGTCCCTGTGCCACTTGTCAATCTCCTGCACAGTGACCGCCCTACCTTGTGGCGTTGCACTGCAGTGTATTATAATCTTGTTTATTGTGCGCATGTGTGTAAGATTGTTATTCGTTTTGTATTCGCCAATTATGGAAACAACTATATCGCTCTAAAAAGGGACCGATGCCAGAGAACTCTGCCAAGTCCCATAACAAGCCCCTACGCAACTCCCTGCACCTCAAAGCAAGGGCAGTTCATCACCAGCGCTCAAGGTGTAGCGTAACGTGGGATATCGCCATCCACAGCTACATGAAACATCCTAGCCCTATTACTGCGGAATTTTTGCAAACGGGATTCATTATATGCAGGCGATATCAATACAGGATTACCAATTGCAAAGCCATGGTGACTGTATGAGTCATAAATACCATGGTTGTACATACCGTCACGGCCATCGACCCCCTCCACAACATACATTCCATCACTGTTTGCGCAAGTACTATGCATTATTGGGCCGCATTGTCCGCGTGTATTCATGAAATACGCCAATCATTAACGTAGTAATCAAAGTTCAGGTGCCAGCTACCAAGGTTATCACCATCCTCATCCCCTTGATTCTCTACATGGTGGAACGGGAAAAGGACTGTCCAGTAAGCCCCCAGGTCCGATGGATAATCCTTTGTCCGTTGTCCATTAAACCTGCTGCCACCAAACAAACTGTTCATCTCCAGCCCAAGTGTAACCAAAAGGGGGTACCGTTCCTTATCACCAAACTGAACAAAAGCCTGCTTAGCATGAAACAGAATACCATTAGCGTAACTAACATTTGCCCTACTCTTGCGCCATTCATTATCTGTTAAGAATCCATATCCCACATGTCCTTTGATTGAGAACCACCTCCCCAGGAATGGCAAGCATGTGTATTCTGGAATACCAACCAGCATTTGCGGTATGGGACGTGCATTACCAGACCAAGTCAGTGCACCGCTGCTTAACCTGGCATTCTTGTCACTCCAATGCTCTTTCATTCCGACCGATGCCCCCAGCCATCGCCACGAAGCATCCAGATAAAACTGCTGTATATATAATCCAGTCTCAAAGCCATGTGCAATAGCCACATCAACGCCATAGTTCAGCCTCCAATCCCGTTTGTCAAAATCATAGAAAGTAGACAATCGCACATAACCATTGTTATTGCTTATAGACGATAGTCCCTGCCTGTTAGACGTCAACCAAAACGGAGCATTGCTACCCCGTCCCATCTCAGCCACAGTCTCAAAATCAAGTTCAATATCACCCCCACTCTGAGCCCGTAGCACCGAACCCCAACTACCCAAACAGCCAAAGCAAAAAACCAGTATAAAAAGCTTTTTCCTCATTATCATTCTATATTCACCTCCCTTGTGGCGTTGCACTGCAGTGTATTATAATCTTGTTTATTGTGCGCATGTGGGTAAGGCTGGCAGTTTTACTTACTAACAACAAAACTGTTCCTGTACAGCGCCAGCATAGCAAACAGCAGTATCACAGTATGCGGATAAGTACTCTCCACCAGGCTTGCTCCAAAATAACCCATTATTGCTACAAGGCTTGCCACACGCATTGGGTTCTCTGTTGCCAGATCCATTCTGAACCAGTCCCGTATTATAGAGTACAGACCCAGCAGCAAACATGTTAGGCCTATTATACCCTGACCCAGCAGGGCCTGCAGCAGGCTGTTGTGGCAGGTTGCGTATGTTAGTTTTATAGACTCTCTACCAGACAACATTGAAAATGCCAATGTAACATTATCGGCAAACAATCCAGAGCCCTGTCCAAATATCATCTCAATTGGAGAATACAATCGGAAAGACCATATACTCCCTTTCCAAATTGCTCCGCGAGTACTTCCAAAATTAGGATCGTATGTAGATTTTATTAGAGCAACAACCATGAATGTTACTATCACTCCGGCAAAGACAAAAGATGCATACTTGCCGTACTTTTTTATCTTCTCAACATCAAGATGCAATTCATTGTTCTTAAACAGATAATTCATGCCCACAGCCAGTATAAGAATTATCTCACCGGTATATGTACCCGCAATTTTGGCCGATAATCCCGTATAGTACATTACACCAAACAGTCCAAGCATGTGGTAGAACGTTATACCCGCACCAGCATAAGCCAACAATCTCAAGGATCTTTTAATATTTTCTTCACTGCGAGTAGATATATACAACACATATATTGCCATAGCAACCAGTCCTATCAGTACTCCTTCGCCACCTAATGAGAAAACTGCTGTCACAGCAATCATTACAAAAAGTTCCATCCATCTATTACCCAATATCATAAGAACTGCGCCAAGAGATAGTATTGTAGCAAAAGCATCGCAAGCAGAATTGGCATTGCCCATAGATGACACAAAACCACGTATATCTATTGGATTAATATTCTCATGCATACCATGAAAATCAACACCCATCTGATTCAGCACAGTCCAAACAAAAATAACAGTCCATCCTGACAGCAGGACACCCATATTCAGTTTACCAGCCACCATATTACGTGACACCACAAAGTACATAAGCATACCAGTAAGATAACTGAAAGCTCCTACAAACATGCCCTTAGTGCCCACAAAAGCAAATACAGGATCCTTAGATACCACGCACGTAACCAGGGAACTCAGTCCAAACACCAGTACACACCAGTCCAGTAGCGTCATTTTCTGTTTAACAAACAACCCCTTCCGGAATAGTCGTTCAATTGTCCAAACCACAAACGTGAACAACACACCAATAAGCACAATCATGGTAAAACTGCACTTGGCACGGTTCATGGCAAAATAGTAGTCCTTATTAAAGTAAAGCTGGAGTGCTACAGTAGCCAGCAAAAAAGTAAACCCAGCAAAGTAGCTGGTTATAGTTCTCTTAGGCATATAAGAATAATAAAAAAACTGTTTTACAAAAGTACATGAAACTATATGTAGTAATTTAATCAATCGGTTTACTGAACTTCTCGCCACACCTCGCTACCATCTGCACCATAAGCTCCATCCTTGGACTCATAGATAACACTCGGTTCCAGCACCTCCATGGTATGCCAGGTGCCAACGGGGATCACGCAGCCAAAAACGCCGGCCAATGGGTCCAGTTCATAGCGCGCAACCTCCTTCAGGCGCTTGCCGTTAGCAACATCCTGCGCGTCCATGCCCATATTAAATGCCAATGCCTCATCCCCATTCAATGGTGACAGAACAGCATCGACCTCCTCATACAGAACCTCAACCAGTTTCCCCTTCAGACAAAATACATTCTCCGTGCTCCTGGGGTGCCTATGCACAGGCACGTTCGTACCCGGCAACAGAGCATTCAGCATCCTCTGGCTTCCATCAGCCGCCGATGTCCGCAAATCGTAATTCATACGCTTGCGGTCCGATGCCTCCGCCTTCAGGAACAAATCCTCAATCAAGTTGTTATCTATCTGAATCATGGCGATATGTTATTTCTTCAAACTGGCCAGATACTCCTCATGCAGGTGGTAATACTTCTTCTTGAACAGAACATATGCAATCACCAAAAGCACTACAACAGTAACCGTGTAGCACCAGTGCGCACAAATAGTGTTTGGAACCAGATATACCATAACCAAACTGATTACCAGCTGCAGAATCATATATATGCTGCTAACCAAAGGATGACTCATCTTTAGTTCATTAGCCATCAACTGAAATACATGCTTTCTGTGGGCTTCACCAATATTTTCATGCAGCATAATTCTGTGAACAATTGTGCAACAACCGTCAATTCCATAGACCACCAACATCATGAGCCATGTTAAATCACCAGTCTTCATAATGAGCAGTCCTATACAGAATAGAAGAATAAACGCAATGCCAACAGAACCCACATCACCCGCAAAACACTTTGCCTTGCCACGCTGACGGAAGTTGAAAATGGCAAAAACCAGCACAGAAAGCGCAATAGTAATCAACATAGATTGCTCAATAAAACCTGTAGTACTGTTCAAAAGAATCAATGGCAAAATAATGGCAAAACTATAACCTGCAGTGATTCCATTTATGCCATCCATAAAGTTATAGATATTCGTTGCGCCCACACAAACTACAAGAGTAGCCAGAATAAAAGCAATCTTCACCCACAGCGCACTCTCACTTATTACAGAACTAGTTGAAGATACAAACAACTGCAATATCAACAGTCCCATAGCTACAAACTGCGCTACCAACCTGACACTGTCCGGCAAAGAATGGATATCATCAACAAAACTGATTCCGGCTGCAATCGTCACAGCCAACAGGACCCATGGGTACTGAAAACCAAAAGCGATGCTCCATACCCATATACCCAATAAAAAGATAATACCACCACCCCTGAGTACAATACTTGAGTGGCTTGACCTTTCATTTGGTTTGTCAATGATGTTGAACTTATCCGCAATCTTGAAGTACACCAGCTCCAAGACCAAAAGAATCACGAAAATGATTCCGTAAACTAAGTATATGTTCATATTGTTTAATGTATTTATTTCGTTAGACATTATATTTCCGAGCGATGCTCCTACGCCACAGTTCGATGCGAAGCCGATACCATGGTGCGCAAACAATGCCAAGCAAGTCATAACGGACCATGCGAAGACTCTGACCCATTCTGCGCCACATTCTCCGTCCGAACGACTCATCCTTCATCCGGTTCTTCTCGCTGTAGTGGCCGAAATTACCACCCTCCAGCACCTCAGCCAACATCTGCTCACCCTCCTTCTCGTCAGGCTCACAGAGCAGACAATCACCGTCGCCGAAGACCGTCCGAAGCACCCATTGCATACCAGCCACAAACTTCATCAGCCCAATCTTCTTGAACAATGCTAACACCTCCTCACGCTGCTCACCATCCATACACGCCCTCTGAGCGAAATACAAGTCCATCAGCTGCCTCTGACCCACGCCCTCATACACATAGTGACTATACACATGCAGCAACTGATGCACCAGTTGGAAGTCAGCCGTAGGCACCGACATCTCATAGCCGCCAACCATCTGCCTGTTCGCACATTGGCGGTCAATCTCCTTGTCGAAGTACCTGCCCAAGATTCTGTTTCTACGAGGATTATAACGGCTCACCGGCACCATGTGCAGCTCCACCTCAGTATCCTCCAGCACATTGAAATGCACATGCTGAAAGTTCACATCCCTCGTAGGCGCAATGCCCATCACGTACTCCACTGTACGTTCCATGGGAGCATCCACCCACAGGTCAATGTCGCCACTCTGCCTAAGGCCACGGAGATGCTCAGCGTAAAGCTGACCAACTCCTTGACCTTTCAGAATGCACGAACGCAGACCGTCCGCAGAGAGTCGCTTCTGCAAAGCGACACACTGCTCATCCACAGTCTCATTCTTTTTCTGTATCTGAGCAGTCATACCCATCCATGTCATGTACAGCATCTCGCTCATGCCGATTCGGGCAAAGCCCTCATCCGCATCAGCTCCAAGCCGCTGCAAGCCGGCAAAGCAGACGCCTACCAGCGACTGCTTTTTAGCCGCCTTATACAGCTCCTTCCACTCTTTCTGGGATGGTAGTCGCGACAAGCCTTCTTGCGTGCCTATCGCAACTCTTATCAGTTCAAAGAATAGTTTATCTATTTCTTCCATTATGGTCTATTATCACTAAGCTCTAACCTAAAGAAAGTATCTCCGATCCATCAT
>JAZUFR010000010.1:0-2619 GCA_045640825.1 Bacteroidaceae bacterium | reverse complement strand
GTACGTTATGAGTTCTACAACCTTGGTGGTATGAAGATAGATTCAGCCAAGTCTGGCGAGATAGTAATCCGCAAGACTGTGCTTAGCAACGGTAAGGTTACAGTAGACAAGGTTCTTGTAAAGTAATCCCTACTGACCTATAACTTTGGACCGGCAGTATGCAAATGGCATGCTGCCGGTTCTTTTTTTATTCAAAAATTCTGATAGGTATTTAAGATAAAACAGAATACTCCTAAAAAAATCGTGACGTTAAAGAAATCTAATTAGAAAAAAATTTGGTTTTATTCTTTGTAAGTACTATTTTTGACGCATGCAGAGGCATTGAGCCGTTTTGGCCAGCCTCAACCAACATTGCCATATAATCGTTTCAATTCTCTGCACCTTTATTATGTTTTAGTTTAACTCCATGTAGCATAGCTTGTTACTATATGCATACCTGGCTATATGGTAGTTATATTGTATAACCTGTATAATAAGAAAAGAAGTCCTTGAGAGTGCTATGTTGCGGTTTTACATCAATATCTATGTACAGGCATTGCCATAGAGTGAGTTTAACTAAAAGTAAGGAATTGAAATAAAGAACATTGTCTTATTAATCTATATTTTAACCAACATTTTTTTATGAAACAGCGAGACTTATTCTTGTCAGGTCTTCTATTATTGGGAGCACCTGCATTTGCACAGTCGGGTCCCACGTTTACTGATCAGGATGCCAAGGTAATCTTTGAGCAGAAATTTGAGAGCGACTGGGAAACCTGGACTACTACTCCTGTGGGAAGAATCGACACCCTGGAGTATTACAGTAACACAGGAAAAACAAACTCTGCCTCCCTTTCACCATGGAATGACAAGGCAAATTGGCAGAGAGGTATCTTTAGGACAGACTCTGTTATTACACTTTACAATGGTGTAGTTGTAACCGATGCTAAAGATGAGACATGGAGAGACGGTAATGTAGCTGGTACTGGTCCTGATATCATAGAGGACAAGGATCCAACCAGTCCTAGACACCAGAAACTTGCCTTGTTTGGTGAATCAGACAAGGGTGGTAACTACTATTTCAAGTATGTATCAGATACAGTGGAGAGCCTTCCGTCCAATACCCAGAGCTATTCAGGCGGAAAGGCAGCCCGTTATCGCCGTAACCTGTTTGTACGTGGCATTGACATTGAGGAGAACTCCTCATACAGACTTACTCTGTATGTAAAGGCTAACCTGCTCCCACAGTCAACACTGAGCAGTCCTACATTCTATGCCGACGTAATGCGTGGTTACTACCATGCAGAGAAGCCTTTCTCTATGGGCTTCCATAGCAACGGCAGCTCACACCCCTACGAGTACAACAACGCTTTTGAGTACACCAAGGAAGAGTTTACCGGTGACTGGGAAAAGGTTACATTCATGACCTATTATCTGACAGACTCCGTTGCAAACTATTTTGTATTCAACAACGGTTACTGGTGGGCCGAGGATAACGCATGGCGCTGGAGCAAGGACAAGGAGGAGAACCCAACAGGCAGTGACCTTTATTATATAGTTCAGCCAGATGAGTTCTTTGTACGTCTTGGTTTCTCATCAGACTTTACTGAGTTCTCTGTAGATAACATCTCCCTGACCAAGTCATGGATTGGTGGTTGCGAGTACTATGGTGACAAGATGCGTGTTGACTTTGGTTACCAGACCAACCTGTCAGACATTGTTAAGGAGGCCAAGAAAAAGACCGGTATTGGTGCTGTAGAAATCCCAGGTGAGAACTTTGAGGTTTGGGGTCTTAATTCAAAAGGCGAATGGGAGGATATGCCTATGCGTTCTGCAGAGTACCACGAGGATGGTTACATGTACCTCTTTACCGAGTTCTTTAACATTAACGGTGAGGAATTTGCACTTGAGTTTGATGACTATGAGAAGGTTGTTGTAACATTCAACAACTCTCTGAACAGCGAGGCTACTACCCTTAAGTACTCTGGTAGCCTGTTCCCAATGGCACTCGACACTGCCTGGATCAAGGCTGGTAAGGTTGTTCCAGACTTCTATAACGAGATTGCTACTCCTAACCCAAATATCTTTAAGGGTGTACATTCACTATATGACCTGCCTCCAGTAATGCAGAGACCTCCTTATGAGGAAGGTTCATTCGGTATTACTCCAGTAGATCAGATGGAGTTCAAGTTCTCACGTAAGGTACTGATAGATGACAAGGGTGAGACCTCTGAGAAGCTTATTGCCTACGTAGGCAACGATATCTGGAAACCTTCTTATAAGGAAGGCAATGATTCCGTTATTGTTCTTACCAGACCTGCCGGTGCCAAGGCCCTGTCTGGCGACGTAGAGGTTAAGCTCATCCAGGTATTTGGCATGGGTACTGAGGAAGGTGCCGAGGTTACCATGCATTACCATTTTGGTGCATTTGAGCGCGATCCTAAGATTACACTTGTTGCCCAGTCCAACTGGAGAAATTATGTAGATAATTACAATGATGGCAACCGTCCTATACCTACAACCGTGTATGTTCACTCTGGAACAGATAAATTCCAGAAGGGAACAGGTGCTTCAACAGGTACCAAGTGCGGTTTCTATCCTCTCAAGGATGATACTCTGACAATCAGTGGCGTTCAGGTT
>JAZUFR010000009.1:0-57675 GCA_045640825.1 Bacteroidaceae bacterium | reverse complement strand
GGAAGAACCCTGAGTTCCACTGAGACCACTTATGTCTATGCGCAATGGACCGTCGGTAGGATTGGGATATACGGTAACACGGTGATGAGACAGCGTTTCCTCAAGTGGAGAGGCCTGCTCCTGACTGTTGGAGCTAAGACTTCGTACACTTATTTCTTTATGGCTGGAGATGCGGTTGCCCGATGCATCATACGTAAAGACAACCCGGTCCGCATGGAGGGAGGTTAGACAGAATTGTAGCATTATACATGCAATGATTGGTACGGATTTCCTGAATTGTTTTCTCATAATTGTCTATAACCAATGTTGATATGCAAAAATAGGTAATAAAATTACAATGCCTGCAACAAGTCTTAACGCTTCCTTGTCAAGTGTAGGATTAACAGATCTGATTTTTTTCATATTTAATACATCAAAGGACATCCAAAAGTGTCCATGATAATATTTGAATACCGGTAAAATCACAAAATATGCGTCATGGCAAACAGATATCTGCAAGTCATGACGCATTCTTTTTATTGTTACCTATAGGGTATTTCTGGTACCTGAATGTAAGTGCTAACTGAAAATATAATGCCCCTTTTTGTTACTTCTCGTATAAGGAGTTTTCAACAATCCTGATTAAGGCATTTGCCCTTGCGGAGCCACTTAACGTAGCCGTAGACCGATGCTGAGAGATAGAATCCGTACAGTAGGATAGTGCTAAGGTGCAGTCCGCGCTTGCAGTAGAGGTAGATTGAAATAAGGTTGACCATGAACCATATACCCCATACTTCAATGATTTTCTGTGCCAGAACCCATGTGCCCACAATGTTTAGCATGGTGGTAACAGCATCGGTAGCAGGTACAGGAGAGTCTGTGAGAAAACGGAGTATCGCGTAGATTACAGCCCAGATACAGGCCGATGCAAGTGCAACCCAAACCAGTTCTGTCTTGCCGAAATGGCGGTATTCAATCTGTTTTTCTGCCTTGGCATCTGCCTGGGTGCTTGCAATCTTTCTTCCTGACTGCCACCATTTTATATAGCCGTAAACACACATGCAGATGTTAAAGCAGCTAAATCCCATGTCGGCATAGATCTTGGAGTGAAAATATACACTTCCATAGATCATGGAGCACATGGCGCTGAGTACCCAGTAGAATGGTTTTTGGTTGAACTCAAGCCACAGGTATATAAAACTGAGTATAAGTCCAACCATCTGGATGATATCCCAGAAGTCCATTCCGGTGAACTGACTTCTGAGATACTCCATTATGTCCAGTGAAAGATATTCCATATTAGAATTTGAATGTTATGCTACCCATGGCATTGAAACCGGCCATAGGAATGTAGCCTATCTGGTAGTAGCGGTTCTCATTTGGATTGGCACTGCCTACGATTGCAGAGTAAACCCATCCGCTGGCAGCATAGTGCTTATTGAATACGTTGTTCAGGTTGGCAGAGAACACCAGCTGGCTTGAGCGGCTCTTGTTGCCAACAGGAAGTGTATAGCTTAACTGAATATCTGATGTGCAGTATGCCTCAAGTGAGCGGTCCTGATTCTCTGTGTTGTCCAGATACTGACGGCCTACGTATCCGGTGTGCCACTGTGCTGCCCAGTTGCCGTTGTGGATATTCACGAATCCGTTCAGGATTGCACTTGGTGAGTAGGCAAGAGTAGTGTTGTCGTAATGGATTGTAGTGGGAGCAAGGTCATTCCATGAGTCATCGTATGTCTCAACAACCTCATCAAAATCCAGAACCTTGTTCTGACTGAGGGCTGCATTGGCCTCAATGTCGAGCCATTTGAGAGGACTGGCACCTGCACTTAACTCTATACCGGTACGATAGCTGCGTTCTATGTTTGTGGTAAGGTTCTCGCCTATGTCACTTACAAGTCCGGTCTGTACAAACTGATTGCGGTAATCCATATAGTATGCATTCAGGTTTACAAACCAGTTTGTGCCTGAATATACATAACCGGCCTCAAAGTCATTTACTCGCTCAGCCTTAGGTGCTGCATAGTGGCCATTGTCCGTAAAATTGTTACGCTCTGGCTCACGGTTACTTGTGGCAATGGATGCGTATGCCTTGTGGCCGTCCTGGTGATAGCTCAGACCAAACTTGGGGTTAATGAAATTGTATTTCTTGTATATGTCCAGATAATGCTTGGAATAGGTGCCGTCACCGTTGTCAATGAACTTGTCATTGTATCCGTCTGTAACATAGCCTACGTGACGATACTGAATGTCTACAAAGGCATCGAGCATCTCAGAGAGGTGCCATGAAGCCTTTATGTAAGAACTTATATCGTTCTTTGTAGCATCTGAATCATAGTATTTGTATGCCCCGTCGGAGAGAAGGAAGGCTGCAAGATCAGCATTGCCAACATAGGTAAGCAGTCCAAAATGGTTGCCCTTGAACGTCTGGGCCGACAGTCCGGCTGTAATGTCTATTGGATCTGATGTGTACTTGGCACTCCATACCAGGCCGCCGGTGTTCTGGCTCAGGCCCTTCTTTCTTACAAAGTCACTTTTCTTTACCGTGCCACCGCCAGGAATGTCATAGTTGGACAGACCAAACTTTTTGAGTTTGTTGTTGTATCGGAACTCCTCATAATAGCCATAACCGTAGGTATAGTGCAGGGCGGCTGTTGTCTGCCAGTTCTCATTTATGTCCCATGACATGGAGAGAATGTTGTGGCTCTGCCAGAAATTATCGGTTGTCTGGTTCCAGTAGCTGCCATCGGCCATCTTGTAACGTGAGATCTCCCAGCCACCGCTCCAGTCCGGTTCAAAATGCTCATACAGGCTGTTGAACTGACCCAGACCAGCATTGTACATGTCATCATAGGTCTTTATTCCGTCGTATGAGTTCATGCTGTAATCATCGTTGCCGGCAGTTACACCGTTCCATGCCTGACCTGTCTGCTCATAGTTGTTGATTGAACGGTAGCGTACAATGAAATTGTCACCAAGCCATGCCAGACCGCCATACCAGCTGCCAGACTTGCCCGATGTTCCATGTATGTAACCGTCGGTAGATGTGTGGTGGAACGCTCCGTCCACAATCAGGTGGTCATACAATAGTCCGCTTGAGAGGTTACCACCCACGTTCATAGTGTTGAATGAACCGTAAGACGCGCTGACCTCGCCGCCCATGATTGGGCTGGGAATCTTTGATGAAAGAGCAATGTTGCCACCAAATGCGCCGTCACCGTTGGTGGATGAGCCTACGCCGCGCTGGATCTGGGCACTGCCAAGCAGTGAACCGTAGCTGTTCATGTTTGCCCAGAACACGCACTGGTCCTCGGGTGAATTGAGTGGTACACCGTCCAGGGTTACGTTGATGCGTGAATCGGCTGCACCGCGTATACGCATATAGACTGTACCAGTTCCTACACCGTTCTCGCTCCATGCCATTACACCCGGAGTGCGTGAAAACAGGAAAGGAAGTTCGCGTCCTGTCTTGGAAAACGAATCGAGTTCCTTACGGCTAAGGTCTGTTACTGCGAACGGTGCATCCTTCTGGAGGGTAACACCCTGAATAGTCACTTCCTGCAGCTTTTCAAGGAGCAGGGAATCTGTCTGAGCGCTTGAACTGATTGCTGCGCCCATGAGCATTGAAAATAAAAATACCCTCTTCATTTATGTAAGATTGTTGTTTTACTCTTAAATGAAAAGGGATACACTATGTCTTGAAATCCACTCCCTACGCCGGTACTAACCGAATCAGGTTCCTAGGGTATAATCTCAGCCACGGCTCTTTGTCCGGGGCACCCCCTTTCATTCAGGGCGCAAAGGTAATTATTCTTTTTCATTATGGATTATGTATCAAGTCATATTTGTAATTTTGCACGTCAAAATTAAATCTGATTATATGAAAGAAATCAAATCAATCGGTGTTCTGACATCGGGAGGCGATGCTCCTGGCATGAATGCAGCCATCCGTGCGGTTACCCGTGCGGCAATCTATGCTGGCTGGAAGGTGTTTGGAATTTACCGTGGCTATGAAGGACTCATCAATGATGATGTAAAGGAAATGACGACCGAGAGTGTATCGGGCATTATTTTTGAGGGTGGTACCATTCTGCGTACTGCGCGCAGCAAGGAGTTCATGACAGAGGAAGGACGTGCCAAGGCATACCAGACCATTCAGAAATATGGTATTGATGCATTGATAGTTATTGGAGGAAACGGCTCCCTGGCAGGTGCACAGCAGCTTGCACTGGAATACAATATACCTATAGTGGGACTGCCTGGAACCATAGACAATGACCTTTATGGAACAGACAATACCATTGGTTATGATACTGCACTCAATACCATTGTTGAGTGTGTGGACAAGATCCATGATACGGCAAGCTCCCACAACCGTATATTCTTTATAGAGGTAATGGGACGTGATGCTGGTTTCCTGGCTCAGAACAGCGCCATAGCAGCTGGAGCCGAGGCTGCAATCATTCCTGAGAGCAGCACCGACATTGACCAGCTGGCTGCATTCATTGAACGTGGCATTAGAAAGTCAAAACGCAGTTCAATAGTGATTGTGTCAGAGAAGGATGGGGGAGCCATGCATTACGCAGAGCGCATGCGCAAGGAGTATCCGCAGTTTGACGTGCGTGTATCTATCCTGGGCCATCTACAGCGTGGTGGACGTCCAAGTGCTCTGGACCGCATCCTGGCCAGCCGCATGGGCGTGGCATCCATAGAGGCCCTTAAGGAAGGTCAGCGTAATGTAATGATAGGTATTGACGATGACAGGATGGTGTACATTCCGTTCTCACGTGCCATCAAGTATGACAAGCCCATTGAAAATGAGCTTATCAATGTACTGACCACATTATCTATTTGATTCTTTCTCGCTCAGTTCAAGCCATCTGAGCGTTATTTCATCGGTCCTGTCCATAATCTGGCCTATGCGGGCCGATTTGGTCTGAAGGATGTCATAAGGTAGAGTGCCGCTGTTGAGTTCCTGCTCAAGAGCGGCTTTTTCCTGCTCCAGCTGTTCCAACTCCTGCTCAATCTGTTCCATTTCCCGCTTTTCCTTGAAGGATAGTTTTACGGGGCGGGAACTGCTGTGGGTGTCCTGAGTCTGGACCGATGGTCTGGAGCTTGCCGCCTGAGCGGCCTTGCGTGCCTTCTCCTCATCCTCACGCAGTACCTTGTATTCCATATAGTCGCTGTATGATGAGGGAAAGTCTGTTATGCGGCCCTGCCCCTCAAATACAAACAGGTGCTGGGCTATCTTGTCCATGAAATAACGGTCATGCGAAACCGCCAGGACACAACCCTTGAACTGTGCTATATACTCCTCCAGAACCTGAAGGGTCATTATGTCAAGGTCATTGGTGGGCTCGTCGAGTATAAGGAAATTGGGGCTGCGCATCAGGATGGTGCACAGGTACAGGCGGCGGCGTTCGCCACCAGAGAGCTTGCCTACATAGCTGTACTGGGTCTTGGGAGAAAACAGGAACTTTTGCAGGAACTGTCCGGCCGACATGCGGCGGCCGTCATCGAGCTCTATATGGTCGGCTATGGCGGTAACAACGTCTATTACCCGCTCGTTTTCAGAAAAACTAAGTCCTTCCTGGGAATAGTAACCTATCCTGAGAGTGGTGCCACGGTCTATCTTTCCGCTGTCGGGCTGTACTAGTCCAAGGAGCATCTTGAGGAAGGTACTCTTGCCAACACCGTTCTCGCCCACTATTCCCACTTTTTCCATGCGTGTAAACACGTAACTGAAATCATTCAGGATCTTCTTGTCCCCGAATGACTTGCTTACATGTTCAAGCTCAAATATCTTGTTGCCTATGTATGATGCCTTTACGTCCAGAGATACACTGCGTTCGTCCCTGCGATGCTGCAGACGTTCTTCAAGATCATGGAATGATTCCTTTCTGTAGCGGGCCTTGCCTCCGCGTGCACAGGGCATGCGGCGCATCCAGTCCAGCTCGTGGCGGTATAGGTTAAGGTCACTCTCGCGCTGTGACGCCTCTGCATCCAGCCGTTCCTGACGTTTTTCCAGATAGTAACTGTAGTTTCCTGAGTATGAATAGGCCCTATAATCATCAATCTCAATGATGCGGCTACATACACGGTCCAGTAGGTATCGGTCATGGGTTACCATGAGCAGGGTGAGCCTGGAGGCAGACAGGTATTCTTCCAGCCATTCGGTTACCTCTACATCCAGATGGTTGGTGGGCTCGTCTAGAATAAGGAAATCGGGTTCCGACATGAGTGCCTGCACAATGGCTACGCGTTTTTGCTGTCCACCGGACAACTGGCAGATGGGCTTGTCCAGTTCCAGGACCTGGAGCTGAGTGAGCAATTGGATTGCCTTGAGGCGTTTTTGGTCATCGGCCCCCGGGTAACAAGCCTGGAGCACGTCGGCATTCTTGGGGAATACAGGTGTCTGTACCAGATATGCTGTTTTTATGTCGCGCCTAAAGGTTATGCTGCCGCTGCGGTAGTCGGCGCTGCCGGAAATAACATCCAGCAATGTGCTTTTACCCTGACCGTTGCGGGCTATAAGACCAACTTTCTCACCTTGGGCAATACTCAGGGACAGTCCGTCAAAAATCACTCGGTCACCGAATGATTTACACAGGCCATCAATCTGAAGTATGCTCTCTACTGCCATCTTTTAGAATGAGGTGGATATGGCCAGGGTGAATGGATATGTCTCTACAGGTGAGTTATGAGAGAACAGACTGGTAAACGAATAGCGTGCAATTATGCCGAAATCATTTATGCCAATCCTGGCAACTGCATTCAGGGCCAATGGATTAATGTCTATTCCCTTGACCAGCTTATCCTTGCCGCCATCAACGTACTTTACCTTGGATACATCTGCAAAACGATATTCAAGTTCCGGTCCTACAGCAACGAATGGACCCTTGCTTGATGCAGAACATAGCTCAAGGCAGAGTGGAACACGCAGGCTCCAGTAACGTATGTATCCCTGCTTAACTGTTTTTCCACCCACTGGGTCTGATGTAAGACGCAGTGCTGTAACATTGCTGGCATCGGTAGTATAATTAAGGTACTGGCTATTGCCTATCCAATAACGTGAGCGTGAAAGGTACAATGCAGTGTTAAGGTTTATGTTCTTGCACAGATAATAACCCCACTGACCTAGATTAATACCTAACTCAAAACCCTTGCCGGCTTTCTGGGGTATGCCATCTGTCAATGCCAGACTCTGGTTGTCGCAGAGCAGGTTGATTCCCAGATAGAAGTCCGGGGTGTGGCCGGAACCATAATGACGGAATGTCCTGTCTATGCTGTGGTCAAAGTTCTCAGGGGCATAACGCTCTATCTGACCTTTCTCATTGTAAACCTCATAATAGTCTGCTCCAATCAGGTTCTCTGCAAAATTGTATGCAAAACGGCGTGCCCATCCTTCTGTGTTGTCCTGTGCCTGTGCGGGCATTGCAAGCAGTACGGCCATGGCCGCAATAATAAATCTTCCAGTCATTTTTCTATATTTTTTACTTATAGACGCAACCTTGTTGGATTTGTTACACATGCGGCAGGCTTTTTTTATCATTTTTTCTGTGCCAGGTATTCCAGTGCTTCCCTATAGCCCTCAAAACCATGGCCTTTTATTACTTTCTCTGCATACAGTGATACAAATGAATGGCGGCGGAACTCCTCACGTGAGTCAACATCGCTCAGGTGAACCTCTACTGTTGGCAGGGCCACACCCTTAAGGGCATCCAGTATGGCTACACTCGTATGGGTATAGGCTGCAGGGTTGATTACTATACCCTGGAACTTACCGTATGCCTGTTGTATGCAGTCCACTATGGCACCTTCATGATTGGACTGAAAGCATTCCACTTCCAGACCTGCACTGGCGGCACTGGCCTGGACAAACTCTATGAGCGCCTTGAAATCGCGGTTGCCGTAGATGGCCGGTTCCCTGAGTCCGAGCAGATTCAGGTTGGGACCGTTTATTACAAGTACTTTTTTTATCATACTATTTCCTGATAGGTTCCAAAATACTTGAATCTCTCACCACAGTGGTCAAGCTCGCTGATGAGCGAAACAAACTTGCTGTCGTAAGCGGAGAGCTCAATATCAAAATAGAATATAAACTCAAAATCACGGCTTGGGATAGGACGGCTCTCGAGTTTAACCAGGTTGGCACCGGTGGCATTGAACTTGGACAGGACACTGAAAAGGGTGCCGGGCTTGTTGGCCATTACCATCATTATACTGGTGCGGTTTGAACCGGGGTATATGAATGCGTCCTTGGCTATGCAGATAAAACGGGTATGGTTGCTGTCATAGTTCTGTATGTTCTGTGCCAGGGTATCCAGGCCGTATAGCTGGGCGCAGCTTGCCGACGAGATTGATGCGGACTTGCCGCTGGCATCCATGGATACCTTCTGTGCAGCCATGGCAGTGTTATCGTAAGGGATAATCTCCACGTTCTTGAGTGTGCTAAGATAGTGTGAGCACTGACGTATGGCCTGAGGATGTGAGTATATGGTACGTATGTCGCTGAGCTTGGTGCCCTTGGGAGCCAGTAACTGGTGGTCTACGCGTACACGTGTACTTCTTACTATATGTACGTTGTATTTTATAAGGAGGTCATAAATCTCGTTCACAGAACCTGCAGTAGAGTTCTCAATAGGAAGTATGCCGTACTCGCACAAACCATCGGTCACCATGCGTATTACACCCTCAAAACTGTTGTTGAACATGATCTCTGGTACCTCGAACAGTTTCTCGGCTGCTGCCTGTGAGTATGAACCTTCACGTCCCTGACATGCCACAACGGCACGCTTGGGGAATGATACGGGCTGAACATTGATCAGCTCTGAGATTTCCTTGTAGAGTATGGATGACTTTTCCATGTGCATGGCCTCGTATGCCTTGCTTATATCAAACATGGATCTGTACAGGACGCGGCCAAAATCTTCCATGTCGGGTGGCAGCTGCTTGGATATGCGTGTAAGGATTTCTCTCTCACGTGAACCGTTGTTGAGTGGTACGTCGTGCTCGCTCTTGTATTTTCCAATGTTGTAAACAACACCCATACGCTTGGCGAACAGGCGGCATATCTCGTCGTCTATGCCGTCAATCTGTTTTCTGTAATCTGTAAGATCCATATTGTTGTTATTGTTTTGTCAGTTTATTGAAATCTTCCCAGAAAGCTGGATAAGACTTGCTTGCACACTCTGCATCCAGGATGGTCATCTGGGCACCTGATATAGCTGCCAGGATAGCTGCCGACATGGCCATGCGGTGGTCTGCCTGTGGATTGTATGTCATGCTGTGGGCCTGTCCTCCGGTTACACTCAGCGTGTTCTCCGTAGCGCTGGCCTGTATTCCTGCACCGTTGAGCATGTCCAGGATGGACTGCACGCGGTCACTCTCCTTTATGCGCAGACGGCGTATGTTGTCAAATACCGTAGTTCCATTTGCGGCCGATGCGGCAACCGCCAGTACCGGCACCAGGTCGGGGCAATCGGCACAGTCTATATTGCAACCCCTGAGAACCGATGGGTATGCTGTAACGCTATCCTGGGAGGTCTGGATATTGGCCCCCATCTTGCGCAGTATGTCTACCGCACAGCGGTCTCCCTGATGGGAACGCCCATAATCAAGTCCCTGGCAGCAGATGGGTTCCTTTCCGGCGCATCCGGCGGTAAGCCAGAATGCTGCTGCAGACCAGTCTCCCTCAACCCTTACAGATCCTGACGGGGTGTGGAATTTCTGGCCTCCCGGTATGGAATAGCCATTGTCTGTGCTGATGATATTTATTCCGAATGTCCTGAGTGCATCTATGGTAAGGCCTATGTATGACACGCTCTCAGCATGTCCGGTAAGAACAATGCTGCAGTCCTTTCCGGTAAGGGGCAGTGCCATGAGAAGGCCCGATATGAACTGTGACGATACGCCGGCATTGATTGTATAGACTCCGTCTCCAAGCTTGCCGGAACATGTAAGCGGCATGTGTCCGTTGGGAGACATGCTTACCCCATGTGCTGTCATCTCCTCATAGAGCGGAGACAGTGGGCGCTCGGGCAAACGTCCGTGTCCTACAAATATGGCATCGGCCCCAAGGGCAGCAGCCACAGGTAGCAGGAACCGGAGTGTAGAACCGCTTTCCCCGCAGTCCAGGGTATTGTTCAGTCTGGGGTTGCTGCCAATTGGGATTACATGGAATGCTCCGTCCTTATATTCAATATGTGCTCCAAGTGCATTCAGACAGTCGGCCGTGGCTTCCATGTCGCGGTTAATGGCCGGGCACTCTACGGTGCATGGATTATCTGCCAGGGCAGCACAGATAAGAAGTCGGTGTGCTACAGACTTGGATGACGGGATCTGTACGGCTCCCCGTGGTGTTCCAGATACTGTACAGATCATAGTCCAGCCTTTTTCATGAGTTCAAGAACCTGTGTGGCCGGCATCTTGAACAGTCCGCACTGTCCTGTGGATTCCGGCAGTACCAGGGTTATATCGGCCCCGCTGCGTTTCTTGTCGGAAAGGATTACTCCGTAGAGCTCCTGTGCAGGATAGGGACAGTCGGTCTGAAAGCCATACGCGCTTACAACCCGGGTTATCTCATCGGTGCAGTCCCTGAGTCCGTAAACGGCGCCAACCTTGGCTGCTATTATCATGCCTCTTGCCACTGCGCTGCCGTGAGTTATGGTAAAATTGCTCAGTTTCTCTATTGCGTGTCCAAAGGTGTGTCCCAGATTGAGCAGGCCACGCATGCCGCGGTCAAACTCATCCTGTTCCACTACATCACGCTTTATGGTAATGCATTGTGCAATTACATCCTTTATGTCTGCCTGACCTGGGACTGCAACCTTGTCAAACAGTTCACGGTCCAGGATTACTCCGTATTTTATTACCTCGGCAAATCCGTCACGCATTACATCCTCTGGCAGGGTATTGAGCGTCTGGGGGTCCATGCATACCAGTACGGGCTGGTGGAAAGCGCCTATCAGGTTCTTTCCGGCACTTATGTCCACGGCTGTCTTACCGCCTACCGATGAATCCACGGCAGCCAGCAGGGTGGTGGGAACCTGGACATATTTTATGCCTCTCAGATATATGGCTGCAGCAAATCCGGCCATGTCGCCAATCACGCCGCCGCCCAGAGCCAGTACCATATCGGTACGGGTAAGCTGTGCCTGGACCATGCAGTCTATGAACCTTACTACATTGTCCAGTGTCTTGGACTGCTCTCCGTTGGGCAGTACCAGGTTAACGCTTTCAAATCCGGCTTTGCTGAGTGATTCCACAACGCGTGCCCCATATAGAGGAAAAACGCGGTCGTCGCTCAGTATTGCTATCTTGCAGGTCTTGAACCGTGATGCAAGAATCTGTCCTATGTTATCCAGCATTCCGCTATCCAGCAGAATATCGTATGTGCCCGATGCACGTACGGTAATGGTTGTTGGGTTGTTCATGCGTAAAAATCAGTTTTTCTCTGTAAGTTCCTTGGCAATGCGTCCGTCGCGCAACAGTGTGCGCAGAGTCTCGGAATCACGCGCCTCTATGGCATCGGCATACTGTTTGAGGTTGCCAATAAGTGTGTTTATCTCGTTAAGAAGGTTCTCCCTGTTGTCCAGGAACAGCTCTGTCCACATGTTCTCATTAAGCCATGCTACACGTGTAAGGTCACGGAAACTGCCGGCGCTGTAGCCTTTGTGACTCAGGGCCGATGGGCTCTTTACAAATGCGTTGGATACCACATGCGGCAGCTGTGATGTAAAGGCAATCATGCTGTCATGGTTCTGTGCATCGGTAAACACCACACGTTTGAGCTGCATGGGCTCAAGCAGGGTCTTGATGCGGTCAAGCAATACAATGTCATCGTAAACCGGAGGCACAATTATCATGGATGCATTCTGGAACATTGTGGCTCTGGAGTACTTGTAACCCGACATGTGGGTGCCTGCCATGGGGTGGCCGCCTGCAAATGTGAATCCGTACCTGCCTGCCAGCTCCATGCCGCATTCCACTACCTTGAGCTTGGTTCCGCAGTCGTCTATTACCATTGTCTGCCGGTCTATGAGGGGAGCATTCTCCCTGAGCCAGGCGCATGCGGCGTTTGGCGTTACGGCTACGTGAATAAGGCAGCAGTCCTTTATGTTGCTACTGTCCAGGATTCCGTCCAGAGTACCATCCAACTGGGCAAAACGGCTTACCTGTATGTTCAGGTCAGAGCCGTATACGGTCCATCCGGCTGCCTTGTAGCATTTGGCGAGTGAACCGCCAATCAGTCCAAGTCCGATTACTCCTACAGTCCTTTCCATATCAGATAATCTGCTTCAATGCATTAACCTTGACGGCAAGTTCATTAAACTGTGCAGGAGTGAGTGACTGGGCTCCGTCGCAGAGAGCATGTACGGGATCGTTATGTACCTCTATTATAAGACCATCGGCCCCGGCTGCCACTGCTGCCAGCGACATGGAAGGCACCAGACGTGACTTGCCGGTGGCGTGGCTTGGATCTACAATGACGGGCAGGTGGGAGAGTTCCTTTATTACGGGAATGGCCGACAGGTCAAGTACATTGCGGGTATAGGTATCGTAGCTGCGTATTCCGCGCTCACACAGGATGATGTTCTCGTTTCCTCCGGCCATTATGTACTCGGCACTCATGAGCCACTCTTTTATGGTGCTGGCCAGTCCACGCTTGAGCAGGATAGGCTTGCGGGTGCGTCCAAGTGCCTTGAGCAGCTCAAAATTCTGCATGTTGCGGGCTCCTACCTGAATAAGGTCCACATCCTCAAACAGGTCTATGTGTTTCTCGCTCATTATCTCGGTAACAATGGGCAGGCCTGTTGCCTGGCGTGCCTTGCGCAGCAGTTCCAGACCATCGGGTCCCAGTCCCTGGAAATCGTAGGGCGATGTGCGTGGCTTGAACGCGCCACCCCTGAGCATACTGGCTCCGGACTGTTTTACAGACTGGGCAATCTGTGTAATCTGCTCCTCGGACTCTACAGAGCATGGACCGGCTATCATGGCAAAATTGCCTCCGCCAACCTTGACCATGTTTTCTCCCTGACCAATCTCAATCACAGAATCGGCCGGGTGGAAACGGCGGTTTGCACATTTAAAAGGCTCGCTTATGCGGGTTACGTTCTCAATGATGTCCAGGCCTGCCAGCAGATCCGGATCAATGCGGCTGGTATCGCCAATCAGACCAACTACGGTCTGGTACTGACCCTCTGATATGTGAACGTCAACACCCTGTCCCTTGATCCATTTGATCAGGTTGTTCTTCTGAGCCTCGGAGACTCCCTGTTTGAGTACTGCAATCATGTTCTATATATGTTTTTATTTCTTTTCTGTGTTATAATGAAAAAGAGCCCGAATCTTACATCCGGGCTCTCTGTCATTTATTATTGTGCATACAACAAATTACCCGGCTATCTGTCTGGTAAAGTAAAAGTAAAAGAAGTATGCGCTATATGCTTTCATATCGGCCGCAAAGGTATGTCACTTTTTGACACATTGTCCATCTTACTGCACTTTTAACATTTAATTTTTACTTGCCGGGGCCCGAATAAATGCCTATCTTTACACAAAAATCATTTTATATGGCACAGACAACTGCAGACGACAAGAAAATCATTTTCTCCATGGTGGGAGTGAGTAAGGCTTTCCAGAATAACAAACAGGTTCTAAAGGATATATACCTCTCCTTCTTTTATGGAGCCAAGATAGGTATTATAGGTCTTAACGGTTCGGGTAAATCTACCCTGCTCAAGATTATTGCCGGACTGGAAACAAGCTACCAGGGACAGGTGGTATTCAGCCCCGGTTACAGCGTGGGCTATCTGCCCCAGGAACCTCAGCTTGACCCAGACAAGACTGTCAAGGAGATTGTAATGGAAGGCGTACAGCAGGTTTATGATGTACTCAAGGAATACGATGAGGTAAACCATAAGTTTGAGCTGCCGGAGTATTATGAGGATCAGGATAAGATGGATGCCCTTATGGCACGCCAGGCTGAACTGCAGGATATGATAGATTCCTATGATGCCTGGAATATAGACAACCGTCTGGAGCAGGCTATGGATGCACTCCGTTGCCCTCCCGAGGACCAGAAAGCCGGCCTGCTCTCCGGAGGTGAGCGCCGTAGGGTTGCATTGTGCCGCCTGCTGCTGCAGAACCCCGATATACTGCTGCTCGATGAGCCTACCAACCATCTGGATGCTGAGAGCATAGACTGGCTGGAACAGCATCTTAACCAGTACCCCGGTACGGTTATTGCAGTAACCCATGACCGATACTTCCTTGATAAGGTAGCCGGATGGATACTTGAGCTGGACCGCGGAGAGGGTATTCCATGGAAGGGTAACTATACCAGCTGGCTGGATCAGAAATCACAGCGTCTGGCACTCGAGGAAAAGCAGGCCTCAAAGCGCAGAAAGACCCTGGAACGTGAGTTGGAATGGGTACGCATGGCTCCCAAGGCCCGTCAGGCCAAGGGTAAGGCCCGTCTTAATTCTTATGACCAGCTCATGAATGAGGATGTAAAGGCCAAGGAGGAAAAGCTTGAGATATTCATTCCAAATGGACCGCGTCTGGGAAACAAGGTTATAGAAGCCAAGGGAGTTGCCAAGGCTTTTGGCGACAAGCTCCTGTATGATGACCTTAATTTCTGTCTTCCCCCAAATGGTATTGTGGGCGTAATTGGTCCTAACGGTGCAGGTAAAACAACCCTGTTCCGTCTTATCATGGGTCTGGAGACCGTAGATAAGGGTTCATTTGAGATTGGTGAGACTGTAAAGATTGCCTATGTTGACCAGCAGCACAAGGATATTGATCCTGCCAAGAGTGTTTATCAGGTAGTTAGCGGTGGCAATGAGCTTATCCGTATGGGCGGCCGTGACGTAAATGCACGTGCCTACCTGGGCAGGTTTAATTTTACCGGAGCCGATCAGGAGAAGAAATGCGGTGTGCTGTCGGGTGGTGAGCGTAACCGCCTGCAGCTGGCCATGGCACTCAAGGAAGAGGGTAATGTGCTGTTGCTCGATGAGCCTACCAACGATATAGATGTAAACACCCTGCGTGCACTCGAGGAAGGTCTGGAGGATTTTGCAGGATGCGCTGTGGTTGTTAGCCATGACCGATGGTTCCTGGACCGCATCTGTACACATATCCTGTCGTTCGAGGGCGACAGCAAGGTTGTGTTCTATGAGGGTTCCTACAGTGACTACGAGGAATACAAAATAAAGCAGTTGGGCTATCAGGAACCAAAGAGGATTCGTTACCGCAAATTGCAGTAACGAATACCTTTGGTTCCTCTTTACGACCTTGTTTTAGTTTGCTATCGCAAACGGGCGCTCTCCGAGCGGTAGAGGTGTTGGGGCGCTCTCCGAGCGGTTGGAATACCTTTGGTTCCTCTTTACGACCTTGTTTTAGTTTGCTATCGCAAACGGGCGCTCTCCGAGCGGTGGTTTATAAACCTTATTATAGATATATGAAGAAGTTTCTGTTAGCTGCAGCTATGACGGCGCTGTTTGTGAGCTGTCATGCAGATCCGTATGTTATCAAGACTACTAACGGTCTTGTGCGCGGTTTTGACGAGGAAGGCACAATGGCATTCAAGGGCATACCCTATGCCCATGCTGAACGTTGCATGCCACCTGCACCGGTAGAGAAATGGGATACTGTGATGGACTGCACCCAATGGGGACCACAGTCCCTGCAGGGTGGCCGCATCCAGCAGGGCAGTGCAGAGGAATGCTGCGTGCTGAATGTGTGGACTACCAGTACCAAGTCCCGCAAACCCGTTATGTTCTGGTGCCATGGCGGTGGATTTGACTCTGGCACATCGGCCTGGAATCCGGGTATGGGTCTGGCCAAGAAAGACGTGGTTGTAGTCAGTCTGAACCACAGATTGAATATTGTAGGTTTCCTTGACCTCTCAGCAACAGGCAATCCCAAGTATAAGTATTCAGGCAACGTAGGCATGATGGACGTTGTAGCCGCATTGGAGTGGGTTCGTGACAATATTGAGAAGTTTGGAGGAGACCCGGATAATGTGACCGTTTTTGGCGAATCAGGCGGCGGTGGCAAGGTTGGAACACTCATGTGCATGCCAGCTGCAAAAGGACTGTACCACAAGGCAATAATCATGAGCGGAACCATCCTGAACGTGAATAACAAAGCCATGACTGAGGAACTTGGTCTGGCTGTCCTTGACCAGCTTGGCATTCCTGCAACAGAGGTTGACCGCATAAAGGATGTACCTTACGACCAGCTATACCAGGCAGGACAGCGTGCTCTTGCCGCAAGCATAGGCACACGCACCCCGGGCACTCCTATGATGTGGGGATTTGGCCCAACACCAGATGGTGAGGTACTCCTTCAGCAGCCTTTCCAGCCTGATTTTGCAAGCATTTCAAGCGATATACCTCTTGTTATTGGTACAACATTCAACGAGCTTGTTCGCGGTCAGTATGGCCGTGAAATGGATATCGATGCAGCCAAGGCATCAGTCCAGTCTGTCTATGGCGATGATACCGATGCATTTGCCGCAGAACTTGCCAAGGCATGGCCTGACTATGTTCCGCAGGACCTGCCTTCAATTGACAACATGTTTCGTCCAAAGACAATCATTACAGCCGATGCTGCATCGGCCTCAAAGAGTGCTCCGGTTTATAACTACATGTTCACATGGAAGTCACCGCTTAACGGAGTATCGGCACATGGAGCCGAACTGAATTTCTGTTTCAATACACTGCACCTGGCCGGACGCGACCTGCCCAATCCAAGCGAATCAGACCTCCGTCTGGCAGACCGCATGGCACAGTCCTGGGCAAACTTTGCCCACACGGGCAATCCTAATGTTGAAGGACTGCCTGAGTGGCACCCTTACACGGCCCAGAACGGTGAGTGTTTTCTGTTTGGGCCTGAATGCGAGATCCGCAACAACTTTGACCGCGCTCTTGAAGAGATCATCAACAAGTATAATTTCAAGAAGCTGGATAAATTTCGCGAAACCGGCTCTTTGAAAAACTAATAACCCAATTTGAGATAACATTGAAAGGAATTACAATCCTACTCGCTGTTCTCCTGGCAGTTCCTGTGCTCGGTGCTCAGGCAAAGAAGCCAAAAGCCCCTAAAGGTTACAAACTTGTGTGGGCCGATGAATTTGACGGCAAAACAGTTGATCCTGCTAAATGGACCTTTGAAGATTGGCGTCCAGAAGAAATAGAATGAGTGGAAATACTGTAGATATTAAACAACAATCCCCCGAAAGTTTCAATGAACTTTCGGGGGATTGTTGTTTTGTGTAATCAATATAATTCATCATAAGCAGGCTCTCTGCTGCATGACTCTTCATATTTGAATCCGCTTGATGAAAGCTGAACGTATGCAATTACTGTATTACCAGTCCTGTGTCCCCATGTAAGCAACTCAGTACGATAAAAAGTAGTTGCATTTTGTGCCGGACGTATTTTTTCCTGGTCAATACTTTCAACCAGTTCCTTGAAAATTGCACGTGCCTGATTATAGGCAGCCTCCTTGTCGGCCTTTGAAGGAGAAGGAGCCACTAACTTGAACATATTGCCAGTGAAAGGCTTGAATAAAGCATGGTATGAAACAGAGTCAGAAGGGCTATAATCATAATAATTATCAGAAGTGTTGAAGGCATAGCTTGCAATGACAGTCTTGAATTCCTTATTAAGGGAGAACTTCTGGCCATTAGAGAACTCACCGTTTATATCGATAGTAAATGAGTTGGTCTTTTCATTATAGTTGGTATTCATGACAGCCTTCTTGAATGTTAACTGGGTTGTGCTGTCAACAGATGCAAACAGTCCCTCATTCATATAGCCTTCGAGGGTCATGATTGTATCCTTCTCAAAGTATATGTTCCAGAATTCATCAGAACGGTCTGCCTCTTCATTCTGTACTTCCATAAGGTCAACCTCCTGTCCAAGAAGTCCCTTGGTGAAATTTATGTCGCCACTGTTTGGAGCGCCATGACCAATTGCACCCCATTCATATCCGTTGAGATAGATTTCCCAAAGTCCATCATTGTAGAGAACCGTATCATTTCCCATTTCAAGAGAGTAGACCTTATCGCCAATCACCATGGCGTTCTTGACATTGGTGCCATTTCCGTCTTCTCCATTTTCCAATTCTGACCCGTTCTTCTCACAGGCTGTAAAAGCCATCGCTGCTGCCAATATGGTAGCAAGGAAATAAAATTTCTTCATGTGCAGTTATTATATGTATTATCTTGGAGCAAAAGTAAATACAAAAGTCAGTATAGGGAAACAATTCCTTGACTTATTTTTTTTAAGCTACAAGAGAGAACGCTTTGTGTTTTATGTTTGGGCCCGAATGTGTGAGATACGGAATTATTTTGACCGCGAGCTCTCAAGCATTATAGATGAGCATTGTTACCGGAAACTTTATGAATTTAGGGCTGCAGGCTCTCTTAAATAAACTGTTTTTGTATATTTACCCCCGCTATGAGAAAACTTACACTTTTCGTGGTGGGGGTAATTGTATCCCTTCCACCAGTCCAGGCGCAGAAAGCGCTCAAGGATGCCTATGTTGATGCATTCAAGATGGGATGCGCAGTAAATTCACAGATCGTGGCCGGACGTGACCAGCGTTCATCGGACATTATACTCAAGCAGTTCAATGCCGTATCGCCCGAAAATGACCTTAAACCCGAGGTTCTGCACCCGCGTCCCGATACCTGGAACTTCCGTGCTGCAGACCAGTATGTGCAGTATGCGCAGGACAATAACCTGTGGTCACTGGGACATACCCTGGTATGGCATAACCAAACCCCCGATTTCTTTTTCAATCATGACGACGGTACCCCCAAGAGCCATGACGAGATGGTAGAGACCATGCGTTCCTATATAGAAACGGTAATGAAGCATTTTGCCGGCAGGATAAATGCATGGGATGTGGTTAACGAGATAATAGACAATGACGGTTCATACCGCAAGACCAAGTGGACCAATGCTTTTGGAGGCAATGGCGACGAGGTGGTAAGGCTTGCTTTCCAGTTTGCGCATGAATATGATCCCAATGCCGAACTGTATTACAATGATTTCAATGTGTGGAGGCCTACCAAGCGTGATGGTATAGCACGCATGGTACGTATGCTGCAGGAGAACGGTATAAAGATTGACGGAGTTGGCATACAGGCACACTGGGGACTCAATTTCCCAAGGAACGAGTATATTACCGCAGCCATAGATACCTTTGCTGCGCTCGGCGTAAAGGTTATGATAACGGAACTCGATGTGGATGTGCTGCCACTTACGCGTGAAGGACAGATAATAGGTCAGGTAATGAGTGATCCGCAGTTTCAGCTGGAAGAGTTCAAGACCTACCTGGATCCATACAGGAGCGGATTGCCGGATGATGTCCAGAACCAGCTTACAGCACGCTGGAAAGAACTGATGCAGATTTTCTATGACCGCAGGGATAAGATAGACCGCGTTACCATATGGGGCCTGCATGACGGAATGTCGTGGAAAAACGGTTATCCCGTACCCAACAGAACAAACTATCCGCTACTCTATAACCGTGACCGTACCCCAAAACCGGCACTCGGTGCTATCCTGAGTATTCCTGAATAAGGTGCTCAGTCCGCGTCCCTTAGAACAGGGAATTTCTGGCGGAAATTATACAGACGGTCCAGGTCCAGAACCTGGGCCGTTACTTGTTCTTCTCCGTCTGTCTGGAGCATGGTATCTCCGTAGGGACCTATTATTACGCTGTGACCCGGGTAGTTGCCAAAAGCATCGGTCCCGCATTTGTTAACGGCAAATACATAGCACTGGTTTTCTATTGCTCTTGCACGCAAGAGGATATCCCATGCCGAGATACGCTTGTCGGGCCAGTTGGCACTGTATATTATGGCATCGTAATCGTTTCTGTTGCGGCTAAATACAGGGAAACGCAGGTCATAGCATACCTGCAACAGTATTCTGAGCCCACGGAATGTTACAATTACGCGCTCATTGCCGGGTGTGTAGTAATCTCCCTCGCCCGAGTAGGTAAACAGATGCTTCTTGTTGTATATGGTTACACTCCCGTTTGGCTCAACAAAGCACAGGCGGTTGTAGTACAAGCCATTTTCCAGTATGGGAACGCTGCCCACAATGGCTGCATCGAGCTGTGCGGCCTTGCTACAGAGCCAGTTCATAATGCTGCCGTCCATTTCCTGGGCAATCTGGCGTGGGTCATTGCTCTGGCCTGTTGCAAACATCTCGGGCAGTACATAGATATCGGCCCCGCATCCGGTTCCAATGAGTGAATCCAATCTCTCTATGTTAGCGGCAGTCTGCCCCAGCTGAGGCGCGTTCTGAACAAGTGCTATCTTCATGTGGCTCAAGGATTTGGGTTAGTTAAGACAGAGGTCATTTGGCTTTATCCATCCTGCCTTACGCAGGAGCTGTCCTATAACGGGAGTAAGTACTGCAGGGAGTATAAGACACACCAAGGCAAGACCTGCCCAGTCTGTTATACCAGGTACATACGATTCCGTGCCCCATCCGGTAATAACTCCTATAGGGCCAACCAGACCGCAAGTTCCCATACCCGATGCTATGGCCGGTCCGTTCATCTCAAGATGGAAAAGACAGGTTGCTAAGGGGCCGGTTATGGCCGATACCAGGGTGGGAGCTATCCATATCCTGGGGTTACGTATAATGTTTCCCATCTGCAGCATGCTGGTTCCAAGTCCCTGGGATATGAGTCCGTTCCATCTGTTCTCGCGGAAACTCAGAAAAGCAAACCCAACCATCTGGGCGCAGCATCCGGCCAGGGCGGCTCCTCCTGCAAGACCGGTCAGGCTGAGCGCTGCACATATAGCTGCCGAACTGATTGGCAGTGTAAGTGCCATGCCCACTATTACCGATACAATGATTCCCATAATGAATGGCTGGCGTGTGGTAGCCCACATGATGATCTGGCCAACCCAGCTGGCTGCGGAGCCTATACCCGGTGCCCACCAGTATGAAAGACCTATTCCCACACCAATGGTTACCAGTGGTGTAATGAGAATGTCTATCTTGGTTTCCCTGGATACAGCTTTTCCAAATTCTGCTGCAAAGATTGTAACCACATAGACGGCAAGCGGGCCACCGGCGCCTCCAAGCTTGTTGGCTGCTGCGCCTACTGCCAGCATGGAGAACAATACCAGATTTGGGGTCTTGAGCGCATAGGCTATGGATGCTGCCATGGCTGGGCCTGCCATGCTCATGGCATAGGTGCCAATCTCTACCAGTATGCTCAGACCGGTCTGCTCTCCTATGGTTTTTATGATGGTTCCTATGAGCAATGATGCAAACAGTCCCTGCGCCATTGCTCCAAGTGCCTCAACACCATACCGTTTACCGGAAATAACTATGTCCTTTCTCTCAAGGAATGATCTGAATTTACCCATTTTGCCGTTATTGAATGCCGGGGTAGTGTGCCCGGACCTGTTGTTATACAAAAAAGACCCTGGTTTTGTCCAGGGTCCTTTCTTTAACCGATAGGTCTAAGAAAAACTTAAGCCTCGGCTGGAGCTTCCTGAGCTGCCTCCTCTGCTGGAGCCTCAGCCTCCTGAGCTGCTGCCTCTGCGGCTGCTGCCTCTGCTGCTGCCTTAGCCTCGGCCTTCTTGGCTGCTACCTTCTCGGCAATAGCCTCGTTAACCTTCTTCTCGGCCTCAAGCTTAGCCTTGCCAAGTTCGCGCTTAGCCTGCTCGTCCTTAACTACGATAGCCTTGAGAGCGCTCTCCTTAGACTGCTTCCATGCGTCGAATTTTGCCTGAGCTGCTGCCTCGTCGAATGCACCCTTCTTTACGCCACCCTGAAGATGCTTCATCAGGTAAACGCCCTCGCGGGAAAGGATGTTGCGTGCGGTGTCTGTTGGCTGTGCGCCTACATTTACCCAGTACAGTGCTCTTTCGAAATTCAAATCTACTGTAGCAGGATTGGTGTTAGGATTGTAAGTACCAATCTTCTCAATAAACTTTCCATCACGTGGAGCTCTGGTGTCTGCAATTACGATTGAATAGAAAGCGTAGGCCTTGTGACCTCTTCTCTGCAATCTGATTTTTGCTGCCATAAGTTGTTGTTTTTATTGAATTTATAAATGATTTGAATAGCCGTTATCCCGTAACGGCGGTGCAAAGGTACATAAAATCCCGTTATATAGGTATGCTGATTGCTCAAATTGTCTTATATTTGTATGTTTTTTGCATAAAACATAGGATATGGACTCCCAAATCAGGCACGGTGGTGTGGTGGATGCCGTTCACGGACAGATTGTTACGGTACGGATACTACAAGCGTCGGCCTGTTCGGGATGTCATGCCGCCGGTATTTGCCGTGCCAGCGAATCCAAGGAAAAGCTGGTACAGGTAGAATGCCCGGATGCTTCCAGCTACCAGATTGGACAGAGTGTAACTGTTATGGGAACGGAGAGGTTGGCTGTCAGGGCAGTGATGATGGCTTTCGGTATGCCACTCTTGCTTATGCTTGCAGCCCTGGTTGCAGCCATTGCGTTTACCGGCAGTGAGAAGACAGCAGCTGCGGCTGCTTTTTTGGTGCTTGTACCTTACTATCTGGTGCTGTTCCTGTTGCGTAACAGAATTAAGAAAGAGTTTATTTTTAAGATAATAGCTTAGTACAATATGAGTTTCATTTTAACTGCTATCCTTGTACTTGGACTTACAGGACTCATTCTTGGAGTGGTCCTGTATGCTGTTTCAAGAAAATTCAAGGTTGAGGAGGATCCCCGTGTGGGGCAGATTACAGAGATTCTGCCGGGAGCAAACTGCGGTGGCTGCGGATTTCCGGGCTGCGCGGCATTTGCAGAGGCCTGCGTTAAGCGGGACTCAATGGACGGTATGAAATGTACTGTATGCAAGAGTGAGGTCATGCAGCAGATTGCGGCCATTACAGGCCATGCAGTCGAGCAGGGTGTAGAAAAGATTGCTGTGGTCCGTTGTAACGGATCATGTGCCAACCGTCCACGTACACGCGTGTACGACGGTGCTCACAGTTGCGCCGTAGCAGCCATGATGAATGGTGGTGATACGGATTGTTTCTTTGGCTGTCTGGGATGTGGCGATTGCGTATCTGCATGTAAGTTCGATGCAATCCACATGGATCCAGAGACAGGCCTGCCAGTTGTTGACCAGGATAAGTGTTCTGCCTGCGGAGCCTGTGCAAAGGCTTGTCCAAGAAACGTAATTGAACTCCGCAATAAGAACAAGCTGGACCGCAGGGTATATGTATCGTGCGTTAACAAGGACAAGGGGCCTGTTGCCAAAAAGGCATGCGCAGCAGCCTGCATAGGTTGCGGAAAATGCGTAAAGGCATGTCCGTTTGAGGCCATAACCCTTGAAAACAATCTGGCTTATATTGATTTTGAAAAATGCCGTTTGTGCCGCAAGTGCGTGGATGAGTGCCCTCAGCACACAATCATGGCTGTAAACTTCCCGCCAAAGAAAGTTCAGCCAGTAGCTGAGCCTGCTCCCCAGACAGTACAGCCGGTAGAGGAACAAACTGATAAAACTGTAGAGACAAATGCTTAATACATTTAAAATAGGTGGTATCCACCCAGAGCCCAGCAAACTCTCCGCAGACAAGAAAATAGAGGTCCTGGATTTACCCAAGCAGGCCGTATTCCCCTTGTCTCAGCATATTGGTGCTCCGTCTGTGCCATGTGTACAGAAAGGCGATACCGTAAAAGTGGGAACACGTATTGCCGAACCGGGCGGATTCATGTCTGCATGCATCCACTCATCGGTATCGGGTAAGGTTGCCAAGATAGATTCTGTGATAGATGCCAGTGGCGTACGTAAGCCAGCCATTTTCATAGACGTGGAAGGCGATGAGTGGGAACCGTCCATAGACCGTTCCGATAAGATTGTCCTGCAGTTTGACAAATCCCGTGAGGAACTGGTAGAGATAATAAAGAATGCCGGTATTGTAGGTATGGGCGGTGCCTGTTTCCCTACCCACGTAAAGCTGTGTCCTCCCAAGGACTGCACAATAGACACTCTTATAATAAACGCCGTAGAGTGCGAACCATACCTTACTGCCGACCATCGTCTCATGCTGGAGCATCCCGATGAGATTATAGTTGGCATTAAGATTATTCTCAAGATACTGGGAATAGACCATGCAGTGATTGGCATAGAGGCCAACAAGCCCGATGCCATAGAGCTCCTTAAGTCCAAGACTCTCATGGTAAGTGGAATAGATGTAATGCCACTCAAGATGAAATATCCTCAGGGTGGTGAGAAACAGCTCATTGAGGCTGTTACCGGACGTCAGGTTCCACCTCCTCCTGCGCTCCCTGCCAGTGTAGGCTGCGTAGTCCAGAATGTTGGTACCGTATTTGCAATCTACCAGGCCGTTGCCAAGAACAAGCCTCTGTTTGAGAGAATAGTTACCGTAACGGGCAAGAGCGTAGCACGTCCATGTAACCTGCTGGTACGTATGGGTACTCCTGTAAGTCAGCTGGTTGAATATGCTGGAGGCATGCCAGAGGATACCGGTAAGCTCATCTCCGGTGGTCCTATGATGGGTCGTCCTCTGCTCGATTCCACCGCACCGGTAGTAAAGGGCACATCGGGTGTACTCATGATACCTGAGCCACAGGCTGCACGTCAGGAGGAAAGACCCTGCATACGTTGCGCCAAGTGCGTTCAGGCCTGCCCTATGGGACTTGAACCATATCTGCTCGCTACTGCAGCCCGGACTCAGGACTGGGAATATGCCGAGGAGAACTGGATTATGAGCTGCATTGAGTGCGGCTGCTGTCAGAGCACATGTCCGTCACGCAGACCACTGCTTGACTGGGTGCGCCTTTCCAAGAACAGGGTAGGAGGTATTATCCGTGCCCGTAACGCCAAGAAATAATAAGTACTATGGCACAGAAACTGCATATAACTACATCACCCCATATCCATTGCGGTGATACAATCGAAAGGAACATGTACACCGTTATCTGGGCACTTGTTCCGGCATTTATTGCATCGGTTATCGTGTTTGGAATAGGAGCCGTGGCCGTTACGGCTACATCGGTAGCATCATGCCTGCTGTTTGAGTGGCTCATAACCCGTTACTTCCTTAAGAGGCCGTCTACTATTGCCGACGGTTCTGCTATCATTACCGGTATCCTGCTGGCATTCAACCTGCCGTCCAACGTACCACTTTACATTATTGTAATGGGTGCGCTTGTAGCAATAGGAGTTGGTAAGATGGTATTTGGAGGACTTGGAAACAACCCATTCAATCCTGCACTGGTGGGCCGCGTATTCCTGCTCATTTCTTTCCCTTCACAGATGACCACATGGCCGGTACCTCACCAGCTTGGTGCATATACCGACGCAGTAACGGGTGCTACCCCACTTAACCTGATAGGTCAGGTAGCAGGTGGCAACCAGGCCGCACTCTCACAGCTTCCAGGACTGGGTGACCTGTTCCTTGGTAATGTAGGAGGATGTCTTGGTGAGGTAAGTGCACTGGCACTGCTCATTGGACTGGGCATACTGCTCTGGCGCAAGGTTATTACCTGGCATATTCCTGTAAGCATTCTGGCAACTGTTGCCGTACTTACCGGTATAATGTGGCTTATTAATCCTGCACTTTATGTTAACCCACTGTATCATCTTTGCGCCGGCGGTCTTATGCTCGGTTCCATTTTTATGGCAACAGACTATGTAACATCGCCAATGAGTGTAAAGGGTATGGTTTGGTATGGCGTGGGAATTGGATTCCTGACAGTCGTGATCAGATTCTTTGGCTCATATCCAGAGGGTATGTCTTTTGCAATCCTGATTATGAATGCCGTTACTCCGCTCATTAACAACTGGTGCAAACCTAAACGTTTTGGGGAGGCTGCAAAATGAAAAAATTAGAATCAAACATTACAAATATGGCTGTCATGCTCACCGTCATTGCGGTGGTTGCAGCCGGTCTGCTGGCTTGGGTAAACAATGTTACAAGCGGTCCTATCCAGGCTATAAATGAGCAGAATATAGAAGACGGAATACGCAGCGTTATTCTGGGTGACAGTCAGGTGGAATTTACCGTTGATGCTCCGAGCCAGAAAGACGGATTCGTGTTCCACAGTGTAAAAGACAAGAATGGCAACCTTATAGGTACTGCAGTAGAGTCTACAGACAAGAACGGATTTGGAGGTGATCTCAAGATCATGGTAGGATTTGATCCCAAGGGTGTAATCCTGGGTTACAGGGTACTTGAGCACAGTGAGACTCCTGGTCTGGGAGCTCAGGCCGATGCCTGGTTCCGCCAGCCTTCCCAGGAGGTATCCACACAGCCTGCCATAGTAGATGTGCTGTTGGGTGCTCCCGGCAAACCTGGTAATCACAATATAATAGGAATGAACCCGGGTAAGGATGCCATGGCCGTTACCAAGGATGGCGGCCAGGTAGATGCCATTACAGCATCCACCATTACATCAAGGGCTTTCCTTCGTGCAGTAAATGCCGCATACAAGTCAGTGTTTGGAGATGCCGGTGCTGACGGTGTGAGTGGCGCAACGGAACAGAACTAATACTGAATGCTCATGAATTACCTTAAAACAATAATAAACGGTATAGTAAAGGAGAACCCTACATTTGTCCTCCTTTTGGGTATGTGCCCTACGCTTGCCACTACTACATCGGCCCAGAATGGTCTGGGTATGGGCGTGGCAACCATGTTTGTGCTGATATGCTCCAACGTGTTCATATCGCTGCTCAAGAACGTAATCCCCGATGGAGTTAGAATTCCATGCTACATAGTAGTGATTGCATCGTTCGTAACAGTGCTGCAGATGCTCATGCAGGCCTATGTTCCGGATCTGTATGCTACACTTGGTATCTTTATTCCGCTGATTGTGGTTAACTGTATCATCCTGGGCCGTGCCGAGGCTTTTGCTGCAAAGAACAACGTGTTTGCATCATTATGCGACGGTATTGGTATAGGATTGGGCTTTACCCTGGCTCTGGGTCTTCTGGGATTTGTACGTGAATTGCTGGGAAACGGCGCAGTATGGGGATTCAAGATATTCCCGTCATCAATGAACATGCTGGTATTCGTACTGGCTCCGGGTGCATTCATTACCCTGGGTCTGTTAATGGCAGCTGTAAACTCAATCAAGAACCGTAAAGCCTGATAACTATGGAATACTTTCTGATATTCATATCCGCTATATTCGTAAACAATATAGTACTCTCTCAGTTCCTGGGTATCTGCCCGTTCCTGGGAGTATCCAAGAAGATTGGTACTGCTGCCGGTATGGGAATGGCTGTAGCATTTGTGCTCACAGTTGCAGTAATAGTAACCTATGGACTTCAGACCTGGGTTCTCAATCCTTATGGACTGGGTTATCTGCAGACTATCCTGTTTATTCTGGTAATTGCCGGTCTGGTTCAGATGCTCGAGACTGTTCTCAAGAAAGTCTCTCCATCACTGTATCAGGCTCTGGGTATATTCCTGCCACTTATAACCACCAACTGCTGCATTCTGGGTGTTTCCATCATGGTTGCAAACGGTGTTTATAATGCACAGGGTCTGGAGCCTAACCTGCTTACCGGTGTTGTATATGCAATTGCCACATCACTGGGCTTTGCCCTTGCCATGGTTGTATTTGCAGGAATACGCGAGCAGCTTGCACGCGTAAGCATTCCCAGGAATATGCAGGGAATGGCAATAGCTCTCATTACCGCCGGTCTGCTTGCCATGGCATTCATGGGCTTTAGCGGAGTGGATCACGGTATAGCTGTTGCTCTGGGACTTTAATATGATTGCATTTCCCAACGCAAAAATAAATATTGGTCTTAACGTGGTGTCCAAACGTGAGGATGGATACCACGATATAGAGACTGTATTCTATCCCGTCCTCCTTCAGGATGCCCTGGAGATAAATCCGGTGCGCCATGTGGATGCAGCACAGATAAGACGTCGTATTGAGGCTGGCATGCTGGTTCAGCCCGATGATCCGTTCCTGCGCCTGTACAGGCACAGAACCCAGGAGGAGGTTCCGTACTGCTCCCTGGAGATGACAGGAAATGAATATCCTTTCCCTGCGGCCGATAATCTGGTTACCAAGGCCTATCTGCTGTTACTCAAGGATTTTGACCTGCCTGCAGTGGAGGTAAAACTGCACAAGCATATACCATCGGGTGCCGGTCTTGGCGGAGGCTCATCGGACTGCGCAGCCATGATATCGCTGCTTAACCGCCGTTTTAACCTGAGAATGCGTGATTCCCTTATGGAGAGCTATGCTGCAAGGTTGGGTTCGGACTGTGCTTTCTTTATCCGTAACACCCCCTGTATTGCCACAGGGCGTGGAGAGATATTGAATCCTGTTGATCTGAGCCTTAAGGGATATACCATACTGCTGGTAAAGCCAAATGTATATGTCAGTACGGCTCAGGCCTACAGGGGAGTTACTCCCAAACGCCCGGAACTGTCTCTTGCCGATTCAATAAAACTACCGGTCAGCGAGTGGAAACAATGCATTGTAAACGATTTTGAGACCAGTGTTTTTGCTCAATTCCCTCTCTTGGCAGATATAAAGAACCGTCTTTATGGGCTTGGTGCGGAGTATGCAGCCATGAGTGGCTCCGGATCTACCGTTTACGGCCTGTTCAAGACGCCGTTGGAAAACCCTGCGGACCTGTTCCCGGATATGTTTGTGTGTCAGCGGGACCTCATGTAACAACAATAAAAAAAAGGACAGAGCTGTCCTTTTTTTATTGTTGTAAGTATGGTAATTACTTGATGGCCTTTACGGTCTTCTTTACGGTCTTGAGCAGCTTCTTGGAAGGTGTGGCATCTGTAAGAGGCATGAGAACCCAGTCTACAGCCCAGTCAAGAGACTGACCCGGTTCAATGGTCTTGTAAGCACCCTGGCTCTCAAGCTCAATATAGGTCTTGCCTGCATTTACATAAATCTGAATCTCGGCCTCACCTGGAGCTGGCTGATCTGGTGTAATGTCATCGAACTTCTTGATCATGAGCATACCGTCCGATGCGTATGCAAGCCAACCCTTACCGTCGGAGTTGATCTTACGGTTGGCACGTGTCTCCTCAAAATTGTACCATGATGCATTCTCAAGTCCCTTGAATGGAATGAGCTCACCCTGGGCAGCCTCTATCTGATCTACTGGAGCATCAAAGAAAATAAGACCGGTCTCTGATGATACTACGCGGGAGATCTCCCAAGGAGCAACCTTGCGGGCCTCTGTACCCTCGTTGGTAATAGTATAGGTAATCTTGATTGACTTACCGTTCTTGGCGGGAGCATACTTCTTGGTAATGCTGAATGGAACCTTGCGGGCCACTGCGCTCTTGAGTGTAAGAACTCCGTTTTCTATACCTCCGGTATAAGCCTGGCGGTCAATCTCTGTTACAGGAGGCCAGTTCCACTCTGCCTGGGGGCTGGTCCAGAATGTACTTCCGTACTGGTTCTGCATCCTGAGCTGTGAGAGCATTTCCTTATCGCCCAGCTTGTAGGATATTACCTTACCACCTTCGGCGGCATTGATGGTCATCTGAACATTGCCGGCAGTAATCAGGTACTTGGAATCATCCATTGCCTCAATCTTCTGAGCATTGAGTGAACTGCATACACTTGCTGCTGCAGCAACCAAAATCATAAGTCTTTTCATATAATCGGTTTTTGTAATTATGTTTCTGTTTCCTTATACAAATATAGTGCAAGCCTGTCTAAGATAAAACAAGCATGCCGGATTTTTTGTCATTACTCGTTCCGGAACTGGGTAGGGGTTACGCCTGTGTGGTTCTTGAAAAAACGGAAAAAGAATGACTGGTTTGGAAAATTCAGGGCCGATGAGATTTCCTTTATTGTAAGATCGGAATGGCGGAGCATGCTCTTGGCGTCGAGTATGAGCAGCTCGTTGATCCATTCCGGGACAGATCGGCCGCTGGATTCCTTGATTATCTTGGATAGGTACTTTGGTGTAATGCACAGGCGGTCGGCATAGTAGCCAACAAGGTGCTCCTGTGTATGATGCGTTATGGCAAGTTTCATGAACTGTTCCATGATCTGACGCTGGCGTGTAGTGCGTACCGGGGTCTCCTGCTCCTGCTTTTTGCGGGAGGCCCACAGGAAACCGGCAAACTGGTAGAATACAGATGTTACAATTCCTCCAATACACTCTTTCATGTACTGTGGCTGGGCACTGGCAATCTCCATGGTAAAGTCCACATACTTGCGTAACATGGATTCTTCCTGCGGGTTTAGATGCATGCACGGATCCCTGAGTACATCCACGGCCTCAACAAGGATCTTTGACAGGTCTATGCCGGTACCTGCTATGAAATCCGATGACGCACAGATTATGGTAAACCTTAGTTCATCTTTCTTTCCATTGGGAACAGTAAGGTTTACAATGTTGCCCGGGGTTATTATTAATAAGGTGCCGGGAGTAAGTCTGTAACTGGTCAGGTTTACGGTACAGTCAATCTGGCCTTCCGTGCAATAGGCTGCTACATAGCAGTCTATACGGAACGGGTATTTGAGATACTGGTAATCCGGGGCTTCCATGAGCCTGGATATGAAAAAATCATCGGCTATACCTATTGAGGTGCCTCCAGGAATCATGTTCTTGATCTTGGAGGGAGTAACTGCAATTTCGGTTATTGGGTTCATGTGGGTGTTGATTATGGTCCAAAAGTAATGAATTTATTGTAAATAAATGCTAATACGAACAAAAATCCGACCAAAAGATATAAAGTGTTTCTTTTTGGATTACCTGCGCAACGGAGTTTGGCACTAATTTTGCGTCGGTTTTGAAAAAAGAGTACAAACAAATGAAAATCCACAGATTGTTATTGAGTGTTGCCATGGCTTGCATGGCTATTGCTCCTGTAAGTGCACAGACAGTCCTTACCTTACAGGACTGCCGTGACATGGCATTGCAAAACAACGGCCAGTCCAAGATGGCCCAGGAAAAAGTAAAGGCTGCCCAATATGACCAGAAGGCTGCGTTTGCCAACTATCTCCCAAAAATATCGGCCACAGGTATGTATCTCCACAACAGCGAGAATATTAACCTGGCCAGTACTGAGCAGCAGAATGCCCTTTCCAACCTGGGCGGCTCCATATCGGGGGTTGCCGGCAGTCTTATGACCAACCCGGATTTCCTGAGCAAATATATGAGCGATGCCAACTTTAAGGGTACTGTGGACAATCTTTTACAAATCATGTCTATGTCTGACATAGAAAACACCCTGAACCAGCTTGGCCAGAATCTGTCAAATGACCTCAAACTGGATATAGGGAACATATATGTGGGCGTAATATCAATAGAGGAACCTCTTTATGCAGGCGGCAAGATCCGTGCGTATAACAAGGTTACAGCCTATGCCAGGGAACTGGCCCAGACACAGCTCTCGGGCGAGGACCAGAAAGTGCTTGTAACGGTGGACGAGGCCTATTGGCAGATTGTATCGGTTGCCAACAAACTAAGACTGACAGACCAGTATGTGGACCTGCTCCGCCAGATGGACCACAATGTGGAGATTATGAAGAATGAGGGCTTGGCTACGGCATCGGACCAGCTGTCTGTCAGGGTAAAACTGAACGAGGCAGAGATGACCCAGATAAAGGCTCAGAACGGACTGGCGCTCTCCAAGATGCTTCTCTGCCAGATTTGCGGCATGGACCTGGATTCCGATATAATTCTTGCCGATGAGGAGGAAGGCATTCTGGATGTTGTATGTGATACGGTGCAGTACACACAGGAGGATATCTATGAGAACCGCACTGAACTAAAGAGCCTGCAGCTGGCTGTTGACATGCTGGATGAGAAGTCCAGGATTGTGCGTGCAGACTATCTTCCTACCGTAGCCCTGATGGGTAATTATATGGTGACTAATCCATCGGCCAGCAACGGTATAGCAAACGAATTCCACGGGATGTGGAATGTTGGAGTGGTGGCCCGTATTCCGGTATTCCATTTTGGCGAGGGCGTGAACAAGTACCGTAAGGCCAAATCGGACATGCTGCTTACACAGTATCAGCTTGATGAGGCACGTGGCAAGGTTACTCTACAGGTCAATCAGTATGAGCGCAAGATTGCCGAGGCCGATTCCCGCCTGGAGATGGCCCTCAGGAATATGGAGAATGCCCAGGAGAACCTTAGGGTTGCCACCATAGGATTCCAGGAGGGGGTAGTGGAGTCACAGCTGGTACTGGCGGCGCATACCGCATGGCTGCAGGCACACTCCGAGGAAATAGATGCGCGGATTGACCGTATCATGGCTGGCGTATATCTGCGTCAGGCTACGGGAATGCTCAAATAATATGTAAATGATAAAACATAAGGATATGGACAACAAATCTCAAAAACTGAACATTGTACTTTCGTTGGTATGCTTTGCAGTGGCAATAGCTGTAGTGTGTGTTGTGGGAGTGGTTACATCAAGGCACATGGAACCGGAGTATATCCAGGGCCAGGCCGAAGCTAACGAGTACCGAGTGTCGAGCAAGGTTCCCGGACGCATAGCCAGGATTCTTGTGGAGGAGGGACAGTCTGTCAAGGCCGGCGATACCCTTGCCATCCTGGATACTCCCGATATAGATGCCAAGTTGGCACAGGCCCAGGCTGTCCGCACAGCTGCTACGGCTCAGAATGCCAAGGCCCAGAAGGGTGCACGTGAGGAAGAGATCCAGGGTGCATACGAACTCTGGCAGAAAGCGCGTGCCGGACTGGAAATCTATGAGAAGTCTTACAACCGTGTTGAGAATCTCTTCCAGCAGGGCGTAGTAAGTGAGCAGAAACGGGACGAGGCCAAGGCTCAGTATGATGCAGCCGTTGCTACAGAGAAGGCTGCCAAGTCTCAGTATAACATGGCTGTTAGCGGTGCAGAGAAGGAGATTAAGGAGATGGCAGAGGCCCAGATGCATCAGGCCGAGGGTGTTGTTGCAGAGGTCAATGCCTATATAGAGGAGACTATTCTGCTGGCCACACTGGACGGAGAGGTAAGCCAGATATTCCCAATGGTGGGAGAGCTTGTAGGAACGGGCGCACCTATCATGAATATTGCTGTAATGGATAAGATGTGGACTACGTTCAATGTACGTGAAGATTTGCTCTCAAGCCTGCCAATGGGCTCTGAGTTTGAGTCTTATGTCCCTGCTCTGGACCGCAACGTAAGACTTAAGGTTACTTACGTGCGTGACCTGGGCTCATACGCAGCATGGAAGGCAACCAAGGTAAAGGGACAGTATGATCTCAAGACATTCGAGGTACGTGCCGTACCTATGGAGAAAGTAGAGAACCTGCGCCCAGGTATGACAGTTCTCATAAAGAAGTAAGCCATGGCTCTTAAAGACAGTGCAGTACTGGCAATAGCAAGACGTGAAATCCTGCGTATGACCTCACGTCCGCTGTATGGGCTCATCATGATATTGGCCCCGCTGTTCTGCTACACATTCTTTCTGACCCTCATGCGCGAGGGTCTGCCAGAGGAGCTTCCTGCCGGTGTGGTAGATGAGGACAATTCTACTGTTTCCCGCTCAATCCTTAGAAACCTTGATTCGTTCCAGCAGACATCCATCATAAGGCAGTACTCTAATTTTGCCGATGCCCGCAATGCCATGCAGAAAGGTCAGATATATGGCTTTTTCTATATTCCACGCGGATTTGAGCAGGATGCCAGCGGTCAGAATCAGCCTATGGTTTCTATCTACACCAATGCCACATACCTTATTCCATCGTCACTGCTTTACAGGGACATGAAAACAATGGCGGTAATGGCATCGGCTGCAGTTGGCAGAGAGGTGTTGCTGGCCCGCGGAGCTACCATGGATCAGGCCATGGGTTTTCTGCAGCCAATACAACTGGACATGCATGCGCTTGGTAATCCGTATATGAACTACTCGGTATACCTATCGAATACCATGCTGCCTGCAGTTCTATCATTGCTCATCCTGCTTGTTACCAGTTTTTCCATTCATACGGAGACCAAGGATGGAACAGGAGCCGAATGGATGGATATGGCAGGCGGGAATGTGCTTAAGGCTGTTAGTGGAAAACTGCTACCGCAGACCCTTATATTCATCCTTATGGCCATGATATACATTGTTGCGCTGTATTGCTGGTCGGGGTTCCCGCATGAGAATGGCCTGTGGCCAATGATCCTGGCATCGGTAATGCTGGTGCTGGCATCGCAGGGATTTGCAGTGTTCATTGTATCGGCCATACCGTCACTCAGATGGTCACTCAGTCTGTGTACGCTCTGGGGTGTGCTGTCAATTCCCATAAGCGGATTCTCATTCCCAGTAATGGGTATGCCGGCCCCGCTCAGGGCACTGTCTTACCTGTTCCCTGTAAGGTACTATTTCCTGATATATGTTGATCAGGCCCTGAACGGCATTCCTTTCCATTATACAGCCTGGTTCTATGTGGCTCTCATGGCGTTCATGCTACTGCCGCTTATAGATATATGGCTCCTGCGCAGGAGTGCCTATGAATACACTTATTCAGAATAAAGATCATGTGGATAAAAGACTTGCTTAACATTTGTGGAACAGAACTCAGAAAGACTGTTTCCGATACCGGAGTGCTGGTGTTCTTCCTGGTAGTCCCACTGCTGTATCCGCTGCTGTATGCTTATCTGTACAGTCATGAGATTGTTACCGATGTACCTGTGGTAGTGGTGGATGAATGCCACAGTTCCCTGAGCCGCGAATTCCTGCGCAAGTGCAATGCTACTGCCGATATCAATATAGTTTCTTACTGTGCCGATATGGAGGAGGCGCGTGATGTGATGCACCGCCACAAGGCTTACGGACTGATACAGATTCCCAGGGAGTTTGACAAGACTCTGAACGATGGCCACCAGGCTACCATTAACCTGTACTGTGACATGAGCGGACTGCTCTATTACAAGGCTCTTCTGAGCGGCTGTACAATGGTGTCGCTGGATATGAACCGTGATATACAGATGCACAGGCTTGCCGGACTTACTGAGCGCCAGCTGGAGGTACAGACCATGCCGGTGGAGAATGAGTACGTTGCCATGTTCAACCCTGTAAGCGGATTCCAGAGTTTCCTTATACCCGCGGTCCTGGTTCTGGTAATACAGCAGACCATGCTCCTTGGCATAAGCATGATGGCCGGTACTGAGTTTGAAAAAAGACAGAAGGGCCTGCTCAAACTTGGCCAGGAATACTCCAACCCTATTGTAGTGCTGGGTGGCAAGGCACTGTCATACCTGATTATCTATACTGCTGTATCGGTATATGTGCTATGCCTTGTTCCATGGATGTTCCACATGCCTCAGCTATGGCATGGCATTACATTGGCCGCCTTCATGGTACCGTTCCTGCTGGCATGCGTGTTCTTTTGCATTACAATATCGTTCTTTGTACGTGACAGGGAGTCTTGTTTCCTGCTGTTTGTATTCATATCTGTGCCGCTTATCTTTATGTCGGGCATTTCCTGGCCTACATCCAATATGCCTGACGTATGGCGCTGGCTTGCGCAGGTATTCCCGTCAACCCATGCCATAAACGGGTTCTGCCGTATAAATACATCGGGAGCCATGATAGGCGATGTAATGAAAGAGTATTACAACCTGTGGATAATGTCTATGGTTTATTTCATGACATCGGTACTGATCTATATACGATACTACCGTTCCAACAGGACTCCCGGCCAAATGCTTATCCATTAAGCTGGGAGTATTTGCCTATGAATGAGTCTGCGTATTTTACAGATACCGGAATGTGTGGGGCTGCAGCGTACTCAAGCTCTGTATAAACGCCCTCTGATGTCCTGCGGATGGCGCGCACCTTGCGTATGTTTACGTAAAAGGAACGGTGACAGCGCACTATATTGTTGGACTCACATATCTGCTCAATGGATTTCATTGAGTTCCGCAACGGGAAACGTATGAGTTTGTCGTTGTTAAGGTAGCATATATAAACATAGTTGTCGGCGGCCTCTATATATAGGACCGATGCCGCCGTTACCGCAAGCTTAAGGGATTTTTTCTCGTCCAGGAAGGGTAGGGTGCTGTCCTGGCGTCCTATCTGTCCGCTCTGATATTTCTCTATGGTGACCTGGTCCTTGGCCAGTCTGTGGTTCCTGTCCTGGATCTCCGACAAAAGAGCCACTATTACATAGGGGAACAGGAGTATGGAGAACGTAATGAGGAACATCTTGGGCAACAGGTCAACGTATGCCATTTCTCTCTTGCTCATGAGCCATATAAAAAGAGTGCAGAACATGGATATGGCCAGTCCTTCCATGAGTTCCCATACAATGTAATCAGTGTAGCTGAGCCGGTGATGGTTGCGTACAAGCAGCATTGGCAGACGGCTCAAAAGGACCACTCCAATCTCTATAGATGCCATTATGGCTGCACGGAAAGCCAACTGTCCTGGGGTTATCTGCATGAATATGTCCAGATGGAAGGGCTTTACTCCTATAAGGAAAAAGAACGCATACAGGGGAATCAGTAATAGGTAACATGCAAGGATGTCCTTTCTGAAATATGAATCCGGAATCTTGCTCATATATGTGTGATGAATTTGTTATTTTGCTGCAAATATAGGGACTATTTTAGTCCCATAAAACATGGGGTGATTTTAAATTTTCCAAAATTTTACCCTCATATATCAAAATTCACCCATCTATTTGCGTTTTTATGCCTTTAATCCCGTATGTATCCCTTTTATTTTTACCCATGGAATACATAAAGTAATTTTGTGGCGAAAACAATGCCGATGGCATTATTAAAACGAACAGAAAAATAAAAGATATGACAACAATCTGCCCAATGGACTGCAATGAGTCAGCCCTTCTAAAAATTTTAGGTAACAGTAATCCTGTAGCTTTATGCGACGGAGCGTGGACCCAGGTTCCAATCAGGACTTTTGAGGATCTTGTACGCAATCTTGCCTATGGACTTATGGTAAAGGATTTCCGTCGCGGTCAGACAGTATGTTTTACCGGATGCACAGACAATATGAAACCCTTTATAAATACAGCCTGTTACCTGGCTCATCTTGATGCCGATTTTTCCCAGTCTGGGGAGGTTACCGTGGATGCCCAGGAAATACCATATCTTATGACCATAGGTAATACATGGTCCAGGAAATACAAATCAAGTGTGGACCGCACACTTACCCGTATTGCACTGGGCTGCTGATTATTCCTTACATCCCTATATTTTAAAAGTGCTGTTTGCCTGGCTATGGCAAACGGCATTTTTTATACTTTTGCGCGTTGTTTATAATAATATGTCGGACGAAATCAATCTTGTAAAGGATTTGGCGCTGATCCTTATATCAGCCGGTGTTTTTACCATCATATCCAAAGCGCTCAAACAGCCACTTATTCTTGGCTATATAGTGGCCGGTTTCCTGGTTGGCCCCCACCTTGGTCTTTTTCCTACTGTTACGAGTACAGAAACGGTAAACCAATGGTCTGAGATAGGTATTATATTCCTCCTGTTTGCCCTAGGTCTTGAATTCAGTTTCAAGAAACTCATCAGGGTGGGCAGCAGTGCTCTTATTACTGCAATCACCCAGTGCGTGGGCATGTTCATAATAGGTTACGTTGTAGGTCTTTCCATGAATTGGAGCAATATGGAATCCATATTCCTGGGAGGTATGCTCTCCATGTCATCCACAACCATCATTATAAAGGCATACGATGACCTGGGTATGAAAAACAGCTCTTTTGCACCTCTGGTTTTTGGAGCCCTTGTATTTGAGGACCTTATAGCAGTAGTACTCATGGTGCTCCTGTCAACCCTGGCAGTATCCAACAGGTTTGCTGGAGGCGAGATGCTGTTTGGTCTGTGCAAGCTTATATTCTTTCTTATTCTCTGGTTCCTGGTGGGTATATACATTATACCAACCATGCTCAAGAAAGCACGCAGGTATCTGAATGATGAGATCCTGCTGCTGGTCAGCATAGGACTCTGCTTTGTTATGGTCACTCTGGCTGAGTTGGCTGGTTTCTCGGCAGCTCTGGGAGCATTCGTTATGGGTTCCATCCTGGCCGAGACTCTGGAGAGTGAGCATATAATGAATCTTGTAAAGGGTATAAAGGACCTGTTTGGCGCCATATTCTTTGTATCTGTAGGCATGATGGTGGATCCTCATGTAATTGCTCAATACTGGGGTTCCATACTTATCCTTACCATAACCGTTATGGCCGGAATCCTGTTTTTCTCTACATCTGGTGCTATATTGGCAGGTCAGGGGCTGGACAACGCAGTCCATGCCGGATTCAGCCTGGCCCAGTTGGGAGAGTTCTCATTCATTATTGCAGGACTGGGATGCTCACTGGGAGTAATGCGTGATTTTATCTATCCGGTCATAATAACGGTATCGGTCATAACCACATTCACTACACCTTATATGATTAAGGCGGGAACTCCTGCATACAGGTTCCTGTTACGCAAGCTGCCATCAGATATCCTGGACAGGATAGGCTCGCTGGAGTCTCATGATAAGGACAACTCCACTGCTGCCCAGAATGAATGGAAGCACCTTATCAAGGAACTGCTGCTCAGGACCCTTCTGTATGGAGTAATACTGGTGGCCATTGAGATGGGCAGCCACATGTTCCTGGATAAGTTCATAGATACCAGACTGAATGCCTTTTCTCCTTTTGTACGCAGTCTTATAAGTGTAATCACTACTCTTGTAATAATGTCTCCTTTCCTGGCTGGAATTGCCATATCGGGAGAACAGATTTCGCGTTCATCGCTCAAACTCATACGTGAGCGCCGTTCCAATTTCTGGCCTGTAATATCGCTTACGCTGCTCCGTAACTTTATAGCTATGGGATTTGTAATCAGTGTTGTTGCCAGCCACTTTAACCTGGCTTTCGGAACAATACTGCTCATAATGGTGGCGGGTATAGCTTTCTTCTTTATAGGCCGCCGTTCCATAAGCAAGTTTACTGTTGTGGAGGACCGCTTTATGGCCAATCTTAACGAGAAGGAACAGCGGCAGAGAATGCTCACGCCGGTAGCATCGTCTGTTACAGACAAGATGTCCCGTTACAATGTTACTACCGATACCGTTACCATCCCGGCCGATTCTGACTGTGTGGGCAAGAGCCTGTGTGACCTGCCTTTCCGCAACAGGTCCGGTGTTAATATAGTCAAGATAATACGCGGCAGCCGCAATATCATGGTACCATCGGGCAATGAAATAATATATCCATACGACAAACTGCTGGCCGTTGGTACTCACGAGCAGCTTTCTGAGTTCCGCCAGGATTTAGAAGAGAGCATACGTACAAACGCAGCCCAGCCATCTACCAGCAGTGAGTTTGAACTGGAGGCAATTACTCTTACAGACCAGTCCTGGCTAACCGGAAAGACCCTGCGCCAGACTAATATGCGCGCAATAGGCTGTATGGTAATAAGCATTATCCGTGATGATGAGGTAACAACAAATCCCGGCCCTGAATTCTTATTCAAGGCCGGAGATAAGGTTTGGCTGGCGGGCGAGAAGTCTGCCTGCGACTGGTGGAACTGATCCTGGTTTTATTTCATCCTGATCCATGCGCCAAGATCCTTCCATGACGGCTTTTTGCTGTGCATGAATACTCCTACGCGGAATACTCTGGATGCAAGCCAGGTCATGGCCAGGAATGATGCAAAGAGTGCAACCAGCGATACCACAACCTGCCAGGTAGGAATACCGAACGGTATTCTTGCCATCATTACGATTGGCGATGTGAACGGTATCATGGAGCACCAGAATACAAGTCCGGAGTTAGGATCGTTCATTATGTTCATCATTACAATGATGGCAAGTATGATAGGCATCATTATTATGGTGTTGAATTGTGCCGCGTCCTGAGGCGTGTCAACGGCCGAACCAATTGCTGCAAACATTGCAGCATAGAACAGGAATCCACCTACTATGAACAGGAACAGTTCCAGGAACAGACCCGACAGGAAATGTACGTCTGTCACCATGCCTATGATTGCTGCGGCCTCCATGCTTACACTTGCTGTTGCGTCTGCTCCAAACAGCATAGGCATTACGAATACGCTTGCTCCAATAACGAGCACAGCCCATATTGCTATCTGGAGTGCAGCCACCAGCGCAATACCCAGGATCTTACCCATCATGAGCTCAAATGGGGTGCAGGATGTAACCATTACATCCAGTACGCGTGTCTGCTTTTCGTCTATTACGGACTGCAGGACCTGCTGTCCATATACTATGAGTATGAAATAGAGCAACATGCCAAGTACAAGTCCCAGTATCCATGAGATCAGGGATGAGGTCTCTTCCATGGACTCCTCATCGCTTTCCTGTCCGTTGTTCTTGAGGGTATGCAGGTTGCCTACCCTTACGTTTGCATCGGCCAGTATCTCATCTATGTTCTCTATGTCATACCTGCTCAGGCGGGCGCTGCGGATTATATTCTGAACCTGATTGGTAATGGACTCCTCTATGGTCATGGAAGAGGCATCGTTGAGTATGAGCTGGATGTCCGATGGATTGTCCAGTATGCCACTGCCAATTATGAGTACGCCAAAAGCATCCTGGGCATTGCTGAACTGGGAACGTGCCTGTCCGGTTGTGGTACCAGGGGCAAGCAGCTCAAATTCTACGGTGCTGCTGGACTGGAGTGCCTTGCCTACAGACTGGTCCTGAGAGTTGTCAACTACAACAACCTTCTTTGTCTCACTCTTTCCAAGTGCCATCATAAGAGACGGGGCAGCCATGAGAAGTATCATGAGAAGCGGGGTCAGGATGGTGGTTATTATGAAAGATTTCTTGCGTGCGCGCTCTGTGAACTCGCGCTGTACTATCAAACCTATTCTGTTCATGGCGGCTTAATTAAAGTGTACCGTTTACGGCACGGATAAATATATCGTTCATGCTTGGAATGATCTCCTGGAAAGAGCGCAGCTGAACGCTGTCGTTCAAACGGCCTATTACCTGGCGTACGTTAGCGTTGTCGGCAATATGTATTTTCTGCTGAGTGTATCCTCCTATGAGTCCCTCTGGAGTTCCAATCAGGTTGGCCATTCCGGTAACTGCATTGTTGAATGTCTGCTGCTCGCCGCTGTAAACTACCTGGAAGGTGTTTCCACCTGCCTTGCGGCGGATTTCCTCCACAGATCCGGACAGTATGTTCTGAGACTTGTTTATGAGTGTTATGTCATCGCATATCTCCTCCACGGATTCCATGTTGTGGGTGGAGAATATAACCGTTGCACCGCGGTCGCGCAGGCCCAGGATCTCTTTCTTGAGCAGTTCCTGGTTTATGGGGTCAAAACCGGAGAACGGCTCGTCAAAGATAAGCAGCTTGGGCTCGTGCACCACGGTAGATATGAACTGTACTTTCTGGGCCATGCCCTTGGACAGATCCTCAACTTTCTTGTCCCACCAGTCGGCTATGTTCAGTCGGCCAAACCATTCCTTGAGGCGTGCGGTTGCATCGGCCTTGGACATGCCGCGCAGACGTGCAAAAAACACTGCCTGCTCGCCAACTTTCATTTTCTTGTAGAGACCACGCTCCTCGGGCATATAGCCAATCTGGTATATGTCATCGGGAGTAATCTCATGGTCCTGAAAGATTACCTTGCCGCAATCCGGAATGGTCATGCGGTTTACTACTCTTATGAGTGTTGTCTTGCCGGCTCCGTTAGGACCCAGTAAGCCGTAGATTGAACCACGGGGAATTTCCAGCGAGACATTATCAAGGGCTCTGTGGCCCGTGTATGTCTTGGAAACGTTCTCAATTCTTAATATTGTATCCATTATTGAAATAAGGGTTTGTTACTTTTTAAAGACAGCGTCCAGTATGACCGATGCAATCTCTTTCTGTCCGTCCTCGTTGGGATGGATGGTATCTGGGAAATACTGCTTCTTGCCCTGGAAAGGTGTGTTGAGGTCTATGACTGGCAGTCCTTCCTCCTGGGCAACCTCCTTAATATAAGGTATTACTCCGTTATAGATTACGCTGTCGTTTATATTCCAGGCATGACCCATGGCTGGGACAGGCAGGCAGAGCCAGATCTTGGGTTTGGAAGGCAGGCTGCGGAATGATTCAATCAGGGTTTTAAGGTCCTGCTTAAAGTTCTCGCTCTTGTTCCAGTTGTATGGCTTGCTGTCATTTGTACCCAGCTTGATTGTTACAATCTGAGGGTTGAATGCCAGCGCATCCTTGTATGCCTGCTCATTCATGTAAGGCATGTCGGTACCGTTCATGGTGGTGGAGCCGCTAACTCCAAAGTTGCGTACGTTGTACTTTTCGCCCAGGGCTGCACTCAATAATCCAGGATAGGCGTCATGCTCGCGGTCGCGGATTCCGTGGCCGTAAGTAATGCTGTCTCCAACGCATGCTACCCTGATTGGCTCGCTCTTGCATGATGAGAGCGTGAGCAATATCACTGAGATGATAATGGTAAGGTTCCTTTTCATAGTTCTGTTTTGTGTAGGTTATTGTTTGACTTGTATTATTCCATCGTTCATTACTATACGTTGCTCGGCTGCCAGCCAGTGTATAACCATGTCTGTCTTCTTTCTGTCAAAGGGCAGGGAATAGACTGACTGCGGGTTCTGGGGATCCAACCCAAGCTGTTCAAGAATAGCATGGGCTATGGTATCCCTTTCGCCACGGGACATCTGGCCGTCAACCTTTTCCTGGCACAGGTCGCAGCACATACAGGGCTGTTTCTGGTTCTCGCCAAAATACCTGAGCAGGATAGCACTCCTGCAACCGGCGCCGCGTGTTACATAATCCATCATGGCTCCAATCCTTTCCTTGAATTCCTCAAAGCGCAGCCTGTAGACTTCCGGGTCAAACCTGAGCAGGTGGGTGTCTATCCTTTCCCTGGTCCAGATTATGACCGGAGTCTTGCGTTCGGGTATGTATCGGACCACTCCCTGGCTCTGAAGTGACATGAGTGTCTGGTACAGGGCGTGGCGGTCTATCTCTGCGCGCTGTGCAATAAGGCGCTCGTCTATATATGTGAGGTCTGTAAACACGCCGCTGTAAAGGCGCAGTATAATACCCATTACGGTTTCTGTAACATGGTCCTGGTGTAAACGGTACAGATCCTCGCGGCCTGCGGTAAACATAAGGCGGGCTGAGTAGTCCATTTCTTCCATGTACTCAATGTAGCCCATCCTGGTAAGTATCCTGAGGGCACTGTCGGTAGGTATTACGGGGAGCGAATAGTGCTGGCAGAAATCGCCCAGGGAGAAAGGGTAGGTGCAGCCGCGTCCGTCGCCAACTGCCATCTCGTAGAAGTAACTCAGCTTTTCATACACGCCACGTATGAATTCCTCCTTGGGGAATGTATCGCTTATGCGTTTGCTCATGGTGCGTTTGTCGCCCGGGGAACTGAGCAGCACGGCGTATGAGCGGTTGCCGTCTCGTCCGGCGCGTCCGGCTTCCTGGAAATATGCCTCTATGGAACTGGGAATATCCATGTGTACCACGGTGCGTACATCGGGTTTGTCTATACCCATGCCAAATGCGTTTGTGGCAACCACAATGCGGAATCTGTCCTGAGTCCATGCACTCTGGCGTGCATCCTTTATGGCCGGTTCAAGCCCTGCATGATAGAATGTGGCCGATATACCCTGCGCATTCAGGAAATCGGATACCTCCTTTGTGGCAAGACGGTTCCTTACATAAACAATGCCAGAACCGGGTACGCGATCCAGTATATGCTTGAGCTCGTTGAGCTTGTTCTCTGTCTTGCGCACTACGTATGAGAGATTGCTTCTGGAAAAACTCATGCGTATGGCATTGTACTCCTTAAAACCAAGCCTGTCCTGTATGTCCGTTACAACCTTTGGCGTGGCAGTGGCGGTGAGTGCCAGTACGGGAACACCCGGAAGCTCCTTGCGGATATCTGAGATAGAGAGGTAAGAGGGCCTGAAATCATATCCCCACTGTGATATGCAGTGAGATTCATCTACCGTTATCATGCATACCTTAAGATGCCTGAGCTTGGTCTTGAACAGTTCCGATGACAACCTTTCGGGCGATACGTACAGGAACTTGCAGCCTCCAAATATACAGTTCTCCATAGTGGCAATGATTTCCTCGCGTTTCATGCCAGTGTGGATGGCTGCAGCCTTTATTCCACGTTCCCTGAGAATCCTTACCTGGTCTTTCATGAGAGCTATCAGGGGAGTAATTACAAGGCAGACTCCATCCATAGCCAATGCAGGCACCTGAAAGGTAATACTCTTGCCTCCACCTGTAGGCATCAGGCCAAGTGTGTCCCGACCGCTGCCTATGCTTTCAATTATCTGTTGCTGAATACCCCGGAAACTGTTGTAACCCCAGTATTCATGCAGGATTTCAAGGTATGTCATGTTTGCCCGTTATGCTTTGACGTCGGGTTGGTTTGGCTTTATGCTTTCTATCTGGAGCAACACTTCATTCTGCTTGAAATTGTTCTCCTCTATGGTGTAACAGATGTCAAATGACCTCTTGGTCTTGATGTATCCTACAAATGAACTCTGTCCAAATGCAATTCCGTTAAGCGGGTGGCCGCTCTTGCTGTCTATCAGTTCCAGCTTTATGTGCTCATGGCCGCGTCCAACAACCTTGCTGGTGCCGTAGTCATACACATTGCGTGTGCGGAAAATAGGCTTGCTGTTGTCGGGGCCAAAGGGCTGGAATTTCCTGAGATCCCTGAAAAACTTTGGGGTAATATCCTTGAAATCCAGGTCTGCATCTATATCTATGGATGCCTCAATCTGATCCGGTTCAATATGATTGGTTACATATTCCTCAAACCTGCGCTTGAATTCCTCCACATTCTCAACCTTGAGAGACAGACCTGCGGCATAGGTGTGGCCTCCAAAATTCTCCAGCAGGTCCTTGCAGCTCTCTATTGCCTTGTACACATCGAACCCAGATACCGAGCGTGCAGAACCGGTTGCCAGATTGCCTGTCTTGGTAAGCACAACAGCCGGCTTGTAGAACACCTCGGTAAGGCGGGATGCTACAATTCCTATTACACCGCGTTTCCAGTTCTCGTTGTACAGGACTATTGCATGGCGGTTCTCGCCATCGCTCAGGCTTGTAACAATCTCATTGGCCTCTTCGGTCATTTCCTTGTCATCCTTCTTGCGGTCGTCGTTCTCCTGGTCAATGCGCTCTGCAAGTTCCATGGCACGTGCAAAATCCTTCTCCACCATGAGATCCACGGCTTTCTTACCGCTGCTCATGCGTCCTGCTGCATTTAGACGCGGGCCTATCTTAAAGACTATGTCGTTTATGGTAAGGTTCTTGTCATTGAGCTTGCATACCTGGATAATGGCCTTAAGGCCAGTGCATGGATTGCTGTTGAGCTGCTCCAGTCCATAGTGGGTAAGCACGCGGTTCTCTCCCATTATAGGTACAATGTCCGATGCGGTGCTCACTGCAACCAGGTCCAGCATGGGCAACAGCTCCTGGAATGGAATTCCGTTGTCCAGGGCGTAAGCCTGCATGAGCTTGAATCCTACTCCGCAGCCCGAAAGGTGCTTGAATGGGTAGGTGGAATCAAAACGCTTGGCGTTTAGAATGGCTACAGCCGGTGGCAGCTCGTCATCGGGAACGTGGTGATCGCAGACAATAAAATCTATGCCTTTCTGCTTGGCATAGGCTATTTCCTGTATGGCCTTTATGCCGCAGTCAAGCACGATAACCAGTTTTACGCCTGTCTCATAGGCATAGTCCACTCCCTGGACCGATACTCCATAACCCTCGTTATAGCGGTCGGGAATGTAGTAGTCCAGATTGCTGTAATCGCGTTTTAAAAAATTGTAAACCAGTGCTACGGCAGTAGTGCCGTCCACATCATAATCTCCGTACACAAGTATCCGCTCGCCGCGTTCCATGGCCGTATTGATACGTGCCACGGCCTTGTCCATGTCTTCCATAAGCCACGGATCAAGCAACTCGTTCAGTTGCGGATGGAAAAATTTCTGTACTTCGTTCTTGCTGGTTATTCCCCTCTGTATAAGTAGTCTGCAGAGTATGGGACTGATCCCTGTAGCCTTTGATAGTTCATTGGCTGCCTCTGTCAGCTCCGGGGTGGGGGGCACACAGTTCCATCTGAAGTTCATTTTCTATATATTTTTTTATTTTCATCATTTTGAGAGTTAAGTACGCCATGCCGGTATGATCCAATACCGTAACCACCTGTAAAAGCAGGCACAGAGCGCCATATTATATTCAAAAAGCAAAAATAAAAAAAGAATCTCTTTAAGACAAGGGATTCTTTCTGATTTTATGAACAGGCAGACGGGCTGTTACTGCTGTCTGATTGCTACGCACTCCATCTCTACCAGCCATCCGGGGCGGCACACAGGTGCCAGCAGGATTATCCATGGCAGGTTGGGGAACTCTTTGTCAAAAATGGACTTTACCATGGCATAGTCGGCAGGATCACGCAGGTATATCAGGATGGAGAGAACGCTGTTGTAGTCACAGCCGGCCTCGTTCAGCAGAACCCCTACGTTCTCAATCATGCGGTAGGTCTGGCTAACTATGTCTGCGGGATACATGACCTGTCCTTTGTTGTCTATGCTGGCGGTTCCGGAAATGTAAACGTGATCTCCGGCAACAGATCCTCTTTCAAACCTTACTCCGTACTCCGATGTGCGGTTAAGATGGGTCAGGCCGTACAGATGGCTTATCTCCTGGTTGCCGGCAAACGCATCCATCATGACCAGGTTGCTGTGATGCTCGGTCCGTCCCTCTATTCCGGTACTGGCAATAAAATGTGTATCTACGGTCAGGCCGTGCCTGTCAAAAACGGAATTACGTCCCTGCACCATGCCTTTGTAGTTTACGTCTATGTTCTGGACATAGAACCAGGTGCGCACGCAGTTGTCCTGCAGCGTAAGTCCAACAGACTCCAGCCTGTTGCTGAAATCATCCAGCAGGCTCACGGTCTGGTTGAAAGAACCATCTCCGTTGGATACTCCGTTGGAGTACCAGTACTGGCACTGGTCTCCGTCCTGGATCTTGTAAAGTCCGTTCTCGCGGCAGACCGTAACGTTGGGGTTGCTCCATACCCAGGCGGCAATCTTGGTGCCGTTAAGCGGTGCCTGTCCAATAATGGAGATGGGGCAGTCCCAGTGAATTCTTTCCCTGAGCAGGGATGTCTGGGTGGCAGGGTCACTCAGGAAGAACCGTATAAAAAACGGTTCCTTAATGGCGTTCAGGACGGTATCCAGTTGCTCGCTGTATGATAGCAACGGGTCCGATACTGTAATTATGGAATGGGTTTCTTTCATATCTTGAGCATGCATTCACAAGCTTCCAGGATATCCTGGAATGTCTGTTCAAAATCTCCGGTGTACCACGGGTCGGCTACATCGCGCGGATTTCCGGTATAGGACATCATGAGATGTATCTTGTTCTCCGGGTCACTGGGTATAATATATCTGATCCAGTTAAGGTTACTGTGATCCATGCAGATTATACGGTCAAAACGGTCGTAGTCGGCACGGGTAACCTGTCGGGCTGTCTTGCTCTTGTCAAACAATACGCCGTGCTGGGTAAGGCACCGCCTGGCAGGAGGGTAGATACCGTTGCCAATCTCCTCTGTGGAGACCGCAGCCGATTCAACATAGAACCGGTGCTCTATGCCTTTGGCGCGTACCAGGGCCTTGAATATGAACTCTGCCATGGGGCTCCTGCATATATTGCCGTGACATACAAATAGTATTTTAATCATATATCCTTTATCTAAGTATTAACGCAGAGGGTTCTTATCGGACTTGAACCATTCTATGAATCTGGCAATGCCGTCGTGCAGGGTGGTTGTGGGCCTGTAACCGCACTCCTGTTCCAGACGTGATGTATCGGCATAGGTCTGGAGTACGTCGCCCTGCTGCATAGGCAGGTATATCTTGTTTGCTTCCATGCCCAGGGCTGTCTCTATCTCGTTTATAAAGTCCATGAGCTGGACAGGGTGGGAGCATCCAATATTGTAAACCTTGAAAGGTATGCCTCCGGGGCATCCGGCAGAGACTGGCGTATGGTCAATCACCTTGATGGTTCCTTCTACAATATCGTCTATATACGTAAAGTCGCGGCTCAGGTTACCGTTGTTGAAAACCTTTATGGGTTCTCCCTTGCTGATTGCATTGGCAAAAAGCATGGGTGCCATGTCGGGGCGTCCCCAAGGGCCGTAAACCGTAAAATATCTAAGTCCGGTAGTTGGAAGTCCGTAAAGCTTGCTGTAGGAATGCGCCATGAGCTCGTTGGCCTTCTTGGTGGCGGCGTACAGGCTCACGGGATTGTCCACACGGTCATCCTCTGAGAACGGCACCTTGTCATTCATTCCATAGACCGATGATGAAGACGCATATACCAGATGCTTGACCTGGTTGTTCCTGCAGCATTCCAGTATATTCATAAAACCTACCAGGTTGCTGTCAAGATATGCAAACGGGTTGGTAATGGAGTAACGTACGCCAGCCTGTGCAGCCAGGTTTACCACAATGTCAAACTGCTCATTCCTGAAGAACTCTGCCATCTGACCGCGGTCGGCCAGGTCCATCTTTATGAAACGGTAACCGGGAAACAGCGTACTCTCGCGGACGGAGCCGTCTATAAAGCGTTTGCTCTTGGAAAAAATGCCGCACTCTTCCAGACGTCCAATCTTGAGGCGCACGTCATAATAGTCGTTCATGTTGTCCAGCCCAACTACCTGGTCTCCTCTCTGTAGCAGTCTGTAGACCAGTCTGGATCCAATGAATCCGGCAGCTCCGGTTACGAGTATTTTCATTACTATAATATTGTATCACTGCAAAGATACAAAAAAAGGACTTTTAGTGTCAAATTGAAAGCGGGAGATTGAAAAACGTATAATTATTCCGGTTTTTTGTGACATTCTGAATTATTTTTTGTTATTCTTGAAAAAAGTTGCATATTTTTTTGCATGTATTGATGACATAAGGTAACTTTGCAAGTGGTTTTGATAGCAAAATCACACAAATCAATTTGATTTTGGAATAGTTAAACGAAATAACGCTAAGATTATGGACAAATTGACAAAGAATTACGTTGAGAATTTCATGGCTGAGCTTATCGCCAAGAATCCAGGTGAGAAGGAATTCCACCAGGCAGTAAGTGAGGTTGTGGAGAGTGTTGCACCTTATGTAATGCAGAACCCACATCTTCTGGATCAGAAGATTCTGGAGCGCATGGTTGAGCCAGAAAGAGTTATCATGTTCCGTGTTCCATGGATGGATGACAAAGGTGAGATTCATGTAAACCGCGGTTTCCGCGTTCAGATGAACAGCGCCATCGGCCCGTACAAAGGTGGTATCCGTTTCCATTCAAGCGTAAATCTGAGCATCATGAAGTTCCTTGCTTTTGAGCAGACTTTCAAGAACAGCCTTACAACCCTGCCAATGGGTGGTGCCAAGGGTGGTTCAGACTTCAGCCCACGCGGCAAGTCAGATGCTGAGGTAATGCGTTTCTGCCAGAGCTTCATGACAGAGCTGCAGCGTCACATCGGTCCTGACACTGACGTACCTGCAGGCGATATAGGTGTTGGTGGCCGTGAGGTAGGTTACATGTTCGGTCAGTACAAGCGTCTGCGTGACGAGTTTACCGGAACACTTACTGGTAAGGGCCAGGCTTGGGGCGGTTCACTCATGCGTCCTGAGGCTACCGGTTACGGTACCTGCTACTTTGCTCAGGCTATGCTTGCTACACGCGGCAAGAGCTTTGAGGGTCAGACAGTTCTCGTTTCTGGTTCAGGTAACGTTGCTCAGTATGCCTGCGAGAAGGCTACCCAGCTCGGCGCCAAGGTTGTTACCCTGTCAGACAGTAACGGCTTTATCTACGATCCAGACGGTATCACTCCTGAGAAGCTGGCTTATGTTATGCAGCTCAAGAACGTTATCCGTGGCCGTATCAAGGAATATGTTAAGCAGTATCCAACAGCACAGTACTTTGAGGGCGAGAAGCCATGGGGTATCAAGTGCGACATTGCCCTGCCTTGCGCAACTCAGAACGAAATCAATGCTGAGGCTGCTCAGAAGCTCGTTGACAATGGCTGCTACTGCGTAGCTGAGGGTGCAAACATGCCTACTACTCCAGATGCTATCGCAATCTTCCAGGGTGCCAAGCTGCTGTACTCACCAGGTAAGGCTTCTAACGCCGGTGGTGTTGCTACATCAGGTCTTGAGATGTCTCAGAACTCAATGCGTCTCAAGTGGACTTCAGAGGAGGTTGACCAGAAGCTGCACAACATCATGGCCGACATTCACGCTGCCTGCGTTAAGTACGGTACAGAGGAAGATGGTTACATCAACTATGTAAAGGGTGCCAATATTGCAGGATTCATGAAGGTTGCCAACGCTATGTGCGACCAGGGTCTTGTATAAAACCTGAAAATTGCATAATTTTGGGCTGGTCTCTCAAGACCGGCCCATTTTTTTTGAAATATGGAGAATAACGAAAGGCAAAACACAGGACTAATGGCAAGAAGGATACGCCGTATACTTCTTGTCTGCAATAATTATGACAGTTTCTCGCTGGAGGAAGATGGTCGTATAGAAACACAGATTGCACAGGATTATGCAGAACTGAACCTGAGTAACCCACCTGTAATACAGAGGGTGGAAACTACTGCCGAGGCTCTTGAACTGGCGCAGAACGGTGAACAGTTTGACCTTATCCTGACCATGTACAATGTGGGAGAGATAGATGTGTTTGATTTTTCCAAACGCATGAAAGCCATCTGGCCCGATACCCCTATAGTCCTGCTTGCTACATTCTCCCGTGAAATCTACAACCGTATCCAGGATCACAACAACTCTGCCATAGACTGGTTTTTCTGCTGGAACAACTCCACGGACCTGATGATTGCCATCATCAAACTGCTGGAGGACCGCATGAATGCCGAGCATGACATAGTAGAAGAGGGAGTACGTGCCATATTGCTCATTGAGGATTCCGTACGTTACTACTCAACCTATCTGCCAGTGCTATACAAACTGGTACTGCAGCAGAACATAGAATCCATCCGTGACACCCTGAATGAAAAACAGCAGACCCAGAGAAAGCGCTCACGTCCTAAGATACTCATGGCAACCTGTTATGATGAGGCTATTGAACTGTACGAGCGCTACAAGCAGAACATACTGGGAGTAATATCCGATATAGGATTCGTGGTACATAAGGACGATGCTCCAGAGATGGAAAAACTGGATGCCGGTATAGACCTGTGCCATCATATCCATGATGACAATCCCACCATGCCTATACTGATGCAGTCATCACAGGAGTCCATGAGGGAGATAGCCCGACAGCTTGGCTGTGGTTTTGTGGTAAAGACCTCAAAAACCCTGACCCATGAACTGTCGGAGTTCATAGGCCGTGAATTTGGATTTGGAGATTTTGTAGTTACAGACCCCCAGTCGGGTGAGGAACTCCTCAGGGCCAGTGACCTGTATGGATTTGAAAAGATCATAAAGAACATATCGGACAGTGATTTCCGCCGTCTGTCGGACAAGAATTACATATCCCGCTGGCTTTTTGCAAGAGGTCTGTTTGCACTTGGAAAGCAGCTGCGGCCGCTTACCATACACAATGACAATGACCTGCCGGAGATACGCCGCATGAACCTGGAACTTATACATGACTATCGTATAAACCAGGGTGTGGGTGTAGTGGCAAAATTCAGTCCGGATACCTATAATGATACCATACGGTTTGCACGCCTTGGCAATGGGTCGCTGGGCGGAAAAGGACGCGGCCTGGCATTCCTTAACCATATACTGGTCAAGTACGATATGTATGACAAGTATGAGGATGTGCGTATTACCGTTCCGCGTACGCTTGTAATCACTACGGAGTACTTTGACCGTTTTATTATAGACAACGGACTCCAGTATGTTATCAATTCCGATATATCCGATGCCGAGATACTGTCTGAGTTTGTGGCCTCAACCCTGCCAAGAGACCTGACCGATGCCCTGCGCGTATTCATACGCAATGTGCGCAAGCCTCTGGCCGTGCGTTCGTCCTCCAAGCTGGAAGACTCTTATTACCAGCCTTTTGCAGGTGTGTATTCCACATACATGATACCTCACACTGAGAACGATGACCAGGAACTGCGCCTGCTGTCCAAGGCTATCAAGAGCGTATATGCATCAATATTCTTCTCCTCGTCCAGAGGCTATATCCAGGCTACTGCGAACGTTATATCAGAGGAGAAGATGGCCATAATACTGCAGGAAATCTGCGGCAGCGAGGATCAGGGATATTTCTTCCCTACATTCTCTGGCGTGGCCCGATCGGTCAATTTCTATCCTATAGGACATGAGGAGGCCGATGACGGAATAGTCAAGATAGCCTTTGGACTGGGTAAGGCCGTGGTGGACGGTGACCAGGTACTGCGTTTCTCTCCCAAGTATCCCAAGCATGTACTGCAGACATCAACTGTTGAGCAGGTCATGACCGAGACTCAGAAATACATGTTTGCCCTGAACCTGCAGCCAGAGACATTCAAGACATCGGTCAATGACAGCATAAACCTGGAGCGCATAGACGTGACCGGTTGCGAGAAATTCCGCAATCTCAAGTACGTTGCATCTACCTGGGATAAGGAAAACATGCGTCTGGTGGACTCAACATACCCCGATGGACCGCGTTTTATTACCTTCTCGCAGATGCTCAAGTACAAGACATTTCCACTGCCAGAGATCATAAACGAACTGCTGGACATTGCCCAGCGCGAAATGAAATGTGGTGTGGAGATTGAGTTTGCAGCCGACCTGGACCGTGGTGGACGCAACAAACTGCCCAAATTCAATGTGCTGCAGATCAGACCGATTTCTGTAGATAGCCGTAATGTAGATGTTAACTGGGAGGAGATAGATACCGCCGGCTCCATGATAGAATCGGACAGTGCCCTGGGTACTGGCTGGATAAAGGGAATACGGGATGTAATCTACCTTAAGAAAGAGACCTTTGATACCCAGAAAACAACCCAGATGGCGCGTGAGATAAAAGAGATAAACAACCGCATGCTGAGCAGTGAAACGGGCTATGTCCTGATAGGTTTTGGCCGATGGGGCAGCAGCATCCCCTCTCTTGGCGTGCCGGTACAGTGGAGCGATATATCGGAGGCTAAGGTCATTGTGGAGAGCAGCCTGGAGGATTTCCGTGTGGACCCAAGCCAGGGAACGCATTTCTTCCAGAACCTTACATCGTTCAATGCCGGATATATAAATGTTGATCCTTATGGCAAGAGCTCCCATGTTATGGATTTTGGCGTGCTGGATAGCCTTCCTGCAGTAGAGGAAACGGAATTCATAAGGCACGTGCGTCTGGACCGCGAATTGGAAATATGTATTGACGGCCGTAACAGTAGGGCCATGATAAAATGATTTAATAACACAGAAAGTATATGGTAACATTTGCAATTGCACTGTTGGTATTGGTGCTTGGTTATGTTTTTTACGGAAGGTTTATAGAGCGTTTCTTTGGGGCCGACCCAGGTCGTGCTGTTCCCTGCCAGACAATGGCCGATGGTGTGGATTACATTGCCATGCCTACCTGGAAGGCATATATGATCCAGTTCCTGAACATTGCAGGACTAGGTCCTATATTCGGTGCCATAATGGGTGCCAAGTATGGCACTGCGTCATATCTGTGGATTGTGCTCGGTACGGTATTTGCCGGAAGCGTGCATGATTATCTCTCGGGCATGATATCCATAAGGCGTGGTGGTGAAAGCCTTACCCAGATTGTGGGCGCGTATCTGGGCGATGGCGTGCGCAAGGCCTTTACACTGTTTACCCTGATACTGCTCATACTGGTAACCGCCGTGTTTGTGTCACAGCCTGCAGACCTTATAAACAGCATGACCAATAATTACCTGGGTGCCATGTGGTGGGTAGTCATAATATTCGTATACTATTTTGCGGCTACGCTTTTCCCAATCGACAAGATAATTGGTAAGCTCTATCCCGTGTTCGGTGCAGCCCTGCTGTTCATGGCGTTCGGTATAATGGTGTCCCTGTTTATACGCCGTCCTGAACTGCCCGAAATGTGGAATGGTTTTGGCACCAAGTATGAGTCCAACCCAATATTCCCAATGATGTTCATATCTATTGCTTGCGGTGCCATAAGTGGTTTCCATGCTACACAGTCGCCTATGATGGCCCGATGCATTACCAATGAGAGCAAGGGACGCCTGGTGTTCTACGGTGCAATGATCTCTGAGGGTATAGTGGCTCTTGTATGGGCTGTGGCTGCTACAGCATACTATGCCGAACATGGACCAGGTAGTTCTGCTGCCCAGATAGTAATGGATATATCCAAGACCTGGCTCGGCAAGGTAGGAGGACTCCTTGCTGTCCTTGGAGTTGTGGTTGCGCCAATCTCATCGGGCGATACCGCCCTGCGTTCGGCCCGTCTTATCGTTGCCGATTTCCTGAATATAAAACAGAGCAGTATCCGCAGCCGTCTGGCTGTATCGGTCCCCATGGTACTTGTATGTCTTGGATTCCTGGCATACAGCATGAAAGACAAGGAAGGATTCAATATTATATGGCGTTATTTTGCATGGTCTAACCAGACCCTTTCTGTATTTACCCTCTGGGCAATAACCGTGTATTTTGTAACTCAGAAAAAGAATGTCCTCATAACAATGGTTCCGGCTATATTCATGACATTCGTGACATCTGTTTACATACTGCTGGCCAAGGAGGGACTCAACCTTTCGCCGGCTATATCGTACTCGTGCGGTGCTGCGTTTACCTTGCTCCTTATATTCCTGTTCCTGCGTTGGCGCAGGCGCTACAATGGTAAGGCTGAGTAAAGCCAATTAAAAACCTGTAACTATGATTCCATTTCTCTCTCTAAAGGAAGTAACGGCTCTTCATGAAACAGAGATCAACCAGGCTGTGAACCGGGTTGTCAACAGCGGCTGGTACCTCCAGGGCAGGGAGAATGGGCTGTTTGAACAACACTACTCAGAGTTCATAGGATGCAGGCACACTGTTGGCTGTGCTAATGGACTTGATGCATTGACCCTCATATTCCGTGCGTATATGGAAATGGGAGTCATGCAGCCTGGCGATGAAGTCATAGTACCGGCAAACACATATATTGCCACCATTCTGTCCATTACAGATAATGGTCTGGTTCCAGTGTGCGTTGAGCCCCGGCCTAACACGCTGGAGATAGATGACAATCTTATTGAGGCGGCCATAACCCCAAGGACAAAGGCTATAGCCATAGTTCACCTATATGGCCGTATTGCTTATACTGATAGGATTGGCTCCATATGCAAAAAATATAACCTCAAACTCATAGAAGATTGTGCTCAGAGCCATGGCTGTAAATATACTGATGGCCGTGTTACTGGTTCTATAGGAGATGCAGCGGGCCACTCTTTCTATCCTGGCAAGAATCTTGGAGCTCTTGGCGATGGTGGTGCTGTTACCACAAATGATTCAGAACTTGCAGAGACCGTTCGTGCCCTGGCAAACTATGGTAGCCAAAAGAAATATGTTTTCAGGTATGCAGGCCGCAACAGCCGTCTGGATGAAATACAGGCTGCCGTTCTGAATGTTAAGCTTAAGTATCTTGTGGAAGATAATGCCAAACGCCAGGCTGTGGCTCACTATTATTACGGGCATATTAGCAATCCACTCATAGTTTTGCCGGATTTGTTGCCCGATAATCAGAACGTATACCACCTTTTCCCAATCTTTGTAAAGGACAAGGTAAATCGTGACCGTTTACAAAACTATCTCAGGGAGAATGGAGTAGAAACCATTTGCCACTATCCAATTCCTCCACACTGTCAGGAGTGCTACAGTAAGGAGGCCTGGAATACACCCCAACTCCAGTTCCCCATTACAGAGCGTCTGGCGGACCAGGAACTAAGCCTGCCTATAAGCCCAACTATCACTCAGGAACAAGTAAGCAAGATAGTAAACCTGCTGAACTCATTCTGAACTATCCAAGAATTATTGCCCATACTATATGATATGTCATACATTCACGGAGTTCAATTTTTACGACCAATACAAATCTAACCCCAAAATAAATGAGAAGACTTGAAAAATCTGTTTGTTGGCAATTGATATAGCCATTTGCTGCAGTTGTATCAACACAGGAAACAAAGGCAATCTGGAGTATAACGAGCCAACCTTTGAAAAAGAGATAAATACTGGTGTAAAAGTTCTGAATGACAGTTTTCTGTTCAATTACGGATGCTTGAAGGTTGTTGATTCCCTGATTGTCTATTCTGGCATTACAGAGCCACAAAACCGGAAGAATATGGAGATTACTTTACATGGGGTGCAATAGAACCTTTCTACAAAGCTGGTTATGCTCAGCAGAGTCCTCAGCAACATTGGAATAAAGGAAAAGAACTTGGCTACGCATGTATCAACACTCCATACCAGACTGACAAATATGTTGATTACGGAATGGCAACCAAATGGACCAAATATCTGGGAGACAGCGTGACGGTTTATCTTGACAAATCTGCCACAGTTAAAGACGCAATGAAGACAGTACTTGACATTGAAGACGATGCCGCACATGTAAACTGGGGCGGTGATTGGCGCATGCCAACAAAAGATGAATTTGATGACCTGTTAAAAAACTGCATTTGGATAAAAACCAAGTTAAACGGAATTAATGGATACAAGGCTATCAGCAAGAAAGTAGGATATGAGAATAAATGGATATTCTTTCCTTTTACAGATTTCAGAGTTGGTACAGAGCTATATAGCGTAGGAAAAGATGGACAATATTGGTCAAATTCACTTTATTCAAAAAAAGAACAGCCATTCTGTGCAACTATTCTTGAACTGGAGCCATCAAATAAGGAACAGGTTAGACAATATAGAACGCTCCGCTTTTATGGAATAACTATTCGTCCTGTCTGTCCGTAAAAACGCTGATTATATAAACTTTAAATTGTAAATAAGTAACTATCACCAAGCAATAAAACAATGAAGAAAGAATTTCTAAAATCGCAATGATATTTGTAGTTTCGTTCAGTATTGCCTTTGGAGTAAAAGCATACAACATAACGAATACTTCACCATTATTGATTTCAAATTTAAGGGCTCTGCACCATCAGCAAATTAATGAAAACTTAAAATTTGAGTGTGATGAAGCGCCAAGTGAGAATACCTGTATGATAAGATGTAATATATGTGGTAGGTTGTGGGAGTCACCTAGTATCAAAGGGGTTGGCAAACCTGTCATTGGATGTCCAATGTGTGGATATTCCGGCACAGGAGTTATGAGTAGCAGTTACAACTAGCGATTTGAGAGGGATGAACAGATAGAAGCCCTATCATCCTATGTGAACCAATATTTCCAGAATTCTCAAATAATTTTGCGATTGTAGTCATTAATGTGTATCATTGTGAATCTGATCCATATTATAGACAATTATGAGAAAACAATTCAGGAAATCCGTACCAGTCATTGCATGTATAATGTTACTGTTCTGTCTCACCTCCCTTCATGCTGACCGGGTACTGTTCACATATGATTCATCGGGCAACCGCATCTCCAGCCATAAAGAAATAAGTGTTCGCAGTCTTAGCTCCAACAGTCAGGAGCAGGCCTCTCCACTTGAGGAAACGCTGTCTCATCACCGTGTTACCGTATATCCCAATCCTACCGACGGTCCATTGCGCATAGACATAAGTGGTCTCAGTGGAACTCAGGGTTCTTCC
>JAZUFR010000008.1:0-2209 GCA_045640825.1 Bacteroidaceae bacterium | reverse complement strand
AATATACAAATAATTAGCCAAACAACAATGGCTATTCCTTTGATATTCAAAAGAATAGCCATTATTTTTTATATTCCAACCACAAAACGAAGATGTCTTTGGTCAAACAAAAGAGGATGACTACTTTTTAGTCACCCTCTTTCTTTTTTATCACTTACGGCAATAACGCCAGAAATGGCGGAATATGCGCTTGGTAACGTAGGCATCGCCCAGGTCATGGGTGTAACCCGGAAGATACAGCTGTTCAAAGTCCTTATCGGCCTTTACCAGTTCCTGCACTACCTGAAGTGTGGAGGCCGGATCAACGTTATCATCTATCTCACCGTTTATAAGGAGCAGGTGTCCCTCCAGTCGCCAGGCATTGTCCACATTGGAGTTCTCGCTGTACCATGGGCCCACGGGCCATCCCATCCACTGCTCATTCCACCAGATCTTGTCCATGCGGTTATCGTGGCATCCGGCCAGCGATACAGCAACCTTATAGAAGTCATTATGGAACAGCAATGCCGAAAGGGCATTCTGACCACCTGCCGAATAGCCATATATACCCATGTTGTCTATATCCATGTAGGGATATTTCTTTTTGGCAGCCTTTATCCACAACTCCCTGTCGGGAAAGCCGGCATCCTTAAGGTTGCGCCATGCCACATCCTGGAAGCTCTTGGAACGGTCATCGGTACCCATTCCGTCTATGGTAACCACAATGAATCCCATCTCCACCAGACGTGTAAACCTGTCGGTGGCACGGAATTTTTTCTCAACAAAAGAGCCATGAGGACCGGCATAGATGTATTCCACTACAGGATACTTCTTTTTGGGATCAAAGTTTGACGGTCTGTAGATATTGCCCCATATATCGGTCTTGCCGTCGCGTCCCTTGGCAACAAAGACCTCGGGCATGGTGTAGCCCGATGCAAGCAGCTCTGACCAGTCTGATTTCTGCAGATGAACTATTACATGACCATCTACAGCACTGCTTACCACACTCTCATGCGGAAGGTCCGGACGTGACCACACATCGGTGAATGCAGTATGCGATGAATTGAAATCCACCTCGTGGAAGCCGTTTGCAGGCGTAAGGTCCACTGTCTTGCCACTGTTTATGTCCAGTCTTATAAGGTGCTTGTTATAAGGATCTTCGCCCTTATTGGTAGGATAACCGTTGGCATAGAAGAGCATGAATCCCTGCTGCTCGTCTATATGCAATATTTCACGCACGTTCCACTGGCCCTTGGTAAGCTGGCGCATGCTACCGTCATTGGGGTCTATCAGGTACAGATGGCGCCAGTCATCGCGCTCCGATATCCACAACAGTTTTCCATCCCTCATCCAGCGGCGGTAAGTGTCATTCCACGATATGAAAGTGGCCGATTTCTCCTCAAGCACGGTATGCACCCCACCATCGGCCTCTATTGCTATCATGCTGTAGAGCTGATGTCCGCGCTGGTTGTATTCAAGGGTAAAGAAGCGCGAATCTGCCGACCAGTGCATCCATCCCAGGTCATACTGGTTGGAAATATCCATGAGAGCTATCTCTATCTGGACAAGCTTTTCTGCATCAAACAATGCCGGGCAGGCCTGAGGCAGATAATCACCTGGCTTGTCATAGTCCAGCCAACGGTACGTGGGCTGAACCTGGTCCGATGGGCGCGATGTACGCAGCAGGATCTGGCGCTGGGTATGCGTTTCCTTGCGGAGAGCTGAGATGCGCCTGGAATCCGGCGACCACATAAACTGCACGTAAGGATATTTCTCGTTGCCGTCAAAACTGAGCTGGGTAAGGGTTCCGTCCTGGACCGTTCTGACCCATATATTATTGTCACGTATAAGACATTCCATCCTGCCATCGGGCGATGTACCCTGTGCCCTTGAGCCCCATGGTCCGCCATAGCCGCCAAAACGTGCAGGACTGGCGGTACTCCTACGTGCGTTTTCCAGACTGTCGGCCGGTACAGCGGTCTTGCTTCCGTCAGTCAGGTCCACCCTGTAGTATTCATCGCCCTTGTTTCCCGGTGTGGTATAGAAGAATGTATTGTCATCGGCCCAGACCGGAGTAACCGGACCATACTTTAGGGATTGTCGTTTAATGTTTTCAATTTGAGCGAAGCAGCGACTGGTCCCATCCGTTTTCTGCATCCGTCTCATCAAAATTACGTTTTTTATATCTCATTCCGGCCGTCTTGGTCGGATTTTTCTTCTGTTTTCTGTT
>JAZUFR010000007.1:0-6457 GCA_045640825.1 Bacteroidaceae bacterium | reverse complement strand
GCCTCATATTCCTTGGGCGCCGTCTTCCTGCTCCACTTGAAGCGGTTGTAGCCCCACAGCGACTGCGCGTAGCTCAGATAGACGGGCTGCGCGTAGTAGGTGGTCAGGCGCTCCGGGCTGTACTGGTCCAGACGGTTGAGTGACGTGGACAGCGACACCGTACCGCCCGTCCAGGGTATGTTCTGGCTGAAGTAGAGCGTGGCGTCGTTGTTCATGGTGTAGTTGGCGCGGTAGCTGATGGCACCGGTGTTGTAGTCCTGCAGGGCCACCAGCGAGCGGTTGAAATTTGCCAGGCCGGCACTCAAATTAAGTGACGGCAGCAGCTCCGCCTTGTACGAGCGGTGACTCCAATAGGCCGATGCGAACATGTTGCGGTTACTCATCGCGGCTATGGAGTTGTCCTGCGCCAGAGCCACCACATCCTGCATGGTCAGGCGGATCTGGGCCTGAAGCGGTACGGCTGCCAGAGCCGCGGCGAATAATAGAACTGGTCTAATTTTCATTTGGAACGGGGTTTCATTTGAATATGATGATGCGTAATATATGTCACTTGCCTCGGCCTTTCACGGTGACGGTGAAGAAGCCGTCACTGCCTGCGGTCTCAACGAACACGTACTTGGTGAACTCACCGGGTTGTTCTACTGCGACCTTGACTTTCAATTTACCAGTCTCGTTGGGGGCTAACTTCATGCTCTCCGTGCTGACTGTCGTGCAGTCGCATTCGGGCAGGAAGGTGACAGTCTGGGCCTGATCGGTGTTGTTCCTGAATCTGAACGTTGCGCTGACAGAATCGCCTACAGCGGCACTGCCGGCATTTATCATGTCCCGGCGCACAGTAATTGCTCCATTATCAGAATTGCAGCAAGCTGACAAGGATAGCACCGTCAGGAGACTGTACAATATCAGGATGGGGCTACTATTTCTCATAATCTGCGATTGATTGGTTGGGATTGTTTCTTACCTTTCTGCCGCCTACAATTCCGATGATGAAATCCTCGGGGATGAAACCCCAGTAGCGGGAATCCTGGGATTCCAGGCTATTGTCTCCAAAGGCAAAATAGTAATCATGTTGGAAGGTGTGACTCGTCATATCATCCGCCGGCCAAGATCCCGTCTCATACTGAATGACCGGACCGTATATGGCGCGGCCTATGGAGTCAAGTTCAATAGTCACACCTTTTTGGGGAACATACATGGGACCAAAATTTTTGATTGTCCACATCGGGCGGGTGAATGGCATAGTTGCCATAAATGTTGTGCGCCAAAGAATGCTATCCGGCGTGTTATTTATCTTCATTTGCTGTTCTAGTACGCCTATGGTTCCAGAATAATTGTTATTCCAGGTAATTCCATCCTTAACACCTATAGTATCACCCGGAACCCCAACAACCCGCTTGCAATAAACATAGTTAATTTTGAACTCTATCTCCGTCCACTTGTCATAACCCAGAGGATAGTTGAAACAGATTACGTCGCCCGGGCGTATTCTCCTTATGCCAGACATACGGAAACACTTTAGCGGCGCATGATCATCAAAATTAAATGACTTGTAGATTCTAGCTCCATGTAGAATCTTGTTAACCCAAACGCGATCTCCTGGAACAAGGGTTGGTGTCATGGATTCTGTCGGTATTATGAACCGTTCCGCAATTAATATTCTTCTGCAGTAATGGAAAGCCCACACCAGCAGTATCCATATTATCAGATTCCACAATAAATCGGCTTTGATGGATTTTTTGTTGCTAGACGAATCAATAGGATTATTATCTGTTTTGCACTCTATCATCTGTTTATCGTATTTATTGTACATAACCTGATTTCAATTCTCTTATTTCCATTCGTAAGCTCTCGGTGTTTACGGACTCTACCTTGGGAACAAATGTTTCCACCATTTCTGCCATATTCAAAAATTTGACAGCATTATCCTCTGTATGATACAACTTGGCAAGAAGATATAAAGGATAAAGTCTGTTAGGTACCATATAGAAAGCGTGCTTGTAACACTCTTCCGCATCACGATATTTACCAACAGCTAAACTGTTATTTCCCATCACATTCCAAAACATGGGGTCACTACTAATTTTAGCACCCATCTTCAATACTGAATCGCTCTTTTCATAGTTACCGGTTTTGTTTAATGATTGGCCATAAATAAATAGGAAATGATAATCTTGCTCCAAGTAGGGTAAAAGAGTATCGCAACATTCCACGACATTTTCATATTCTTCAATGTTGTACCAATAAAATGCACGTGTCCGTTCAACAGCTACTGAATCACATGCTTTGTTAACTTGCTTTTTATTCATGCATACAGTGATAGTTAACATAGAGACGCAAAACAAAAAATGATATATTTGATCACCTTTAACTCTATCCCAACTGCATGTTGCAAGTAAAAATGGAAAGAGAATCTGAAATTGTATCGAATGCAACGGATATGAGAAAATTGCAAAAACACTGAAAACTATCAGACCGAAACACCACGCGTTATCGTTTCTAAAAGATTTTATTATTGCCGCAATTATCATAACCATGAGTAGCAACATTGCTATTATTCCATATTCTACACCTATGTTAAGGTATTCATTAAAAGCTTTTGTAGGACAATCTGCCGTTAATCTTATTCCTTCATTAATAACCCTCCAATCCATCTCCCCATCTCCTTTTGACATCATTTCAGCAAATAAAGATGCCTGTGCTTCCCCATATGCTCCTCCGAAGTGTCCGCTACCCACTCCATTCCAATTATTTGTAGTTAATGCTAAAAAACTGACCCTATTCATTAGAAATCGTCCATCAGCAGAAGGCTTCTTATACAGATAGGCCACTGCTCCAAATGTCATTATAAGAGCTATTATTTTTATCCTATTTTTTTTCACGAAGGTTAAGATATTGGCATTCTTGAAAGACAAAACTGACAAACTACAAACCAATGCCAGAATAGAAGTGCGGCTTTGAGTACAAAGAATCAAAAACAAAGCAACTATTCCAATAAATAACAGGACATATTGAATAATCTGCGAAATAATTTTTCTTTTTATGAATTTACTGCCTTCAATGATGCACTGATGAAATAAGCTTTTGTCTGCTAAAAAAAAACCACAAAATACACATATAAGGACTGAAATAAACCCTCCATACAATCCTGATTGGATGAATGAACCTGTTAGACAAAATGAAAGGGGTTCGTTTGAATGCAATATTTGAGAACAACCTTTTTTTATCTCGCACACCAGTATGACGAACAAAAAGGAAAGAAAGATATAATCACAGAATTGTGGAACCAATACTTGGATTAACCTTACTGCAGAATAAGTCAAAAGGCCTAAGATTAATGGATTATAGTCTATATTAACTTCATAAGTATGCATATCACAAAACACAGACAGATATAATGTTAATAGACATATTAATACATCAACCTTATTTATGTGAGATAGTAGTTGCATAGAAGGTAAGTCTTTTAATACTTTATAAATCAGGAGTTTTGAGAATCTTTATATATAGATTCCACATAGAATCATTCCTGATGGGATTACCTACTATCTTCACAGTATCTTCACTATCTATCAGATATGTATTAAAATATTTGATCTTCTTATAGATGTTCTGATTTCTGTTAATGAAAGAATAATCGTCATCTATCAGTAATATTCCATTAAAAGTTGGTCGTTTCTTTATTTCTTCCAATATTGCATCCCGATTATCATGTTTAGGAGTAAATACAAAGACAACATCAAAAGACATTGAGTCAGATCTCCCAATATTTATCAAATCCTCCCACATGTACAATCCTTTAACCGCACATGGATTGCAAACATTTGAATCCAACCAACATAATACCGATGGGCTGTCATGTTGATATCTTAGTTTTTCTACTTTACCGTTTGAAACAATCAGTATAGAATCTGGGAATGATATCTGTTGCCCATACAAATCATGCAACGCGTTGATATTGTTGTCATGCAAACTGCATGACAACAATATCAAAACAAAAAAACTTACAACTATATTTTTCATTTCAGATTATAGAAAACTAATGTAGGATTCTCACTCTTCAGAATTTGTTCAAACACTACTTTCTCATTCTCTGTCAAATTTTGATTGTACCTCAATTCATCCCTTGCCCTCATTGTTGTTATCTGACCAATTATCTTATCTTCTGACACTCCTACAATTGAATTAGGAATAATAATCGTAGCGTTGATTTGATCCTTTTCAATATAATGAGTCCATTTTATTTCATTCTTTGAAAAGACATATAATCCGTCTTTAATTGTTTGAACAAAAAAATAACTCTTGGTGTCGTAACAATAAGGAGGCATTGCAATAAGATAATCATAATCATCGGTGGTAAACTTTTTCATTTTTTCTGCTGATGGAATGAGAATAAAATCCAAAGTTTGCATCTTTGAACAATCCTTATCAATTATCTTATAAAGATTATTATCCAAAGGCCTAATGTGATATAGTGTATCATTGCCAGGATTAGATAATTGATTGACACCAGCAATATAGAAATCCTCAGTAGAAAGTTTTCTTTTAGGCATCAATGGAACTTTCGTTCCATCATTTAAAATTCTAGTAATATCATCTGAACTTTCATTCGGAATCATCGATTGAATGTAGATACGACTATTATTGCAATAGAGTTGATTTGCTCTCAATATTTCATTATTCAACGTAATGGAGGACTTAAAAGAGCCATCATACGAATATTTTTGTATTCTATTTCTGAAAGGATCATAAACCAAAACTTCCTTGTTTATTATGTCTATACTCCAATCTCTTACTGCTTGATATTCATTAAAAGCCCTACCGGTGTGACCAATACCATGCAAATAATTACCTTTTAAATCGTAGACTCCTAATTGTTGTTGTAAATCTCCACTTTGTTCATTCGGAAAATGTGAAAGAAAGATTAAGTCATCATCAATAAGCACCTTGTTGATTCTACCTACTAGTCCATCAACAGAGTCATCCTTGAGTGTTAACAATGAATAATCCTTAACCATATCATCTAGAAAATAGGTGTTACGGGTTTCATCCACTATCATCGCAGGTGATTCTTTTCCATTACATGAACAAATAATGCCAATTAATACAATTGAAAATAGAGAATAAAGTTTCATATTAATCTGTTTTATTATTGTTGTTAATCATGTGTGTCCAGTAAAAAAATCCGGCTCAATTTTTAAAAGTTAAACAATCAAATAACCCCGGTTAGGTAGAACCAACAAATTCATTGACATTATTGTAGTTAAGTTTTCCAAACAAGTCTCTCAAATGTGTGGTGTCTGTCAATAAGATACTTGCAATTTTGAGAATCTCATAGATTGACCTGTCAACACCAGTCTTCTCCCGCACGATATCCGTCAAGCAATAGCAAATGATTGTAGAGTAAACCTCCAAACTTGAATATGTTATCAGCTCTGCGGGCCCTGGCTTCGGCCACCACCTTGTACGCAAACCCTTCAAAGATGCGGCAATCGCGCCTAGTGTTTGCATCGGTAAGGGTACTTTTGGACATATGCTTACCAAAACCCAGATATATCTGTCACCGCCGTACTTTCTTGCGAGGTAGTTGAAATCGTTACCATCCAGGAAGTCTAAAAGCTGAGAGAACACGTATTTTACTTTATTCATGTGCCATTCTACGTTAGTCTGGCAAAGATAAATTCAAATCGGTTGACTCAAAAAAGCCTTGTAACCACTTAACTTTCAATAATTTCAAAGAACATTTATGATTTTCACCGAGCACCAGTTATTTTAAATAGTAATTATTCATAATCATATATGGCTCATATGACTGTATACACAGACCTCATAAACCATATATGATTATAAAGTTTTTAGGAGACATCAATACTTCCGCTTATCTCTGTATGATTAATTGTTGTAACATACTGATGTGATTGCATGCAACAAGCATTTGGAGTTTCTGGATCTTCCTCACATCGATAGCCTGAAAACTGAGTTTTATATTTTATTCCAATTTTAATCGAGACTGTCTTATTAAAAAATGTTCTTGATCCAGTATATGTTGCAACATATGTCTCTGCATAGTCTGAAAAATATCTCATTGAATATCCCATCAAACCATCAGGTCCTGTACAACTCGAGTTATAATCATCACCCCAGTTACACAAAGCTTCAATGTTTTCTTTTTCAATCACAGTAAACACCTTTTTATTGTTGAGTATGATCACAGAGATTAAAGACAAGATGCATGTAAGGATAATTATTTTTTTCATTCGTAAAGTAGTTATATGTGAACCACCCCTATAGGCAGTTCTGTTAAACATTCATTTTGTATAGACAGACAAAAGAATAGCAGGTACCAGGGTGGAACTTGCGACACACATCAGGCATTGTATGTAAAAACGACCAAGTAAAATAGGAACTTTCATTCGCGTGCTCGAAGCGACAGTCATTGCCTCTCGGTCGTCTGGACCAA
>JAZUFR010000006.1:0-180375 GCA_045640825.1 Bacteroidaceae bacterium | reverse complement strand
ACAAAGGTTTTGGGGTGTGTGGCTTCCAGAACCATCGCCGCCCGTGGCGTTGTGAACGGGAGGGGCCCGGGAATCTGTTCGAGTGATGGAAAAAGCTTGCTTTTGGAATCAGTTGAACAGATTACTGGGAGGGATAGCGCTGAAAGCGCGTAGTTCGGGAGTCATACACCCCAAACCGCTCCCCATCCACGCAGGTGCTTTACATTTTTCTGAATACCATTTTGAGCCAATTCCGGTATGCAGAAATCCAGGCAGCTAAGCACAAGGAAGCAAAAAACCCTCTACAAGCCTCCTGGAGGGGGTTACATCATCCACGCAGGTGCGAGCGTATTTTCTGAATACCGTTTTGAGCCAATTCCGGTATGCAGAAATCCAGACAGCTAAGCACAAGGAAACAAAAACCCCTCTACAAGCCTCCTGAAGGGGGTTGTCTAGTTTACGCAGGTGCGAGCATATTTTCTGAATACCATTTTACGCCAATTCCGGTATGCAGAAATCTAGGCAGCTAAGCACAAGGAAACAAAAACCCCTCTACAAGCCTCCTGGAGCGCATATAAAATGTAACGCACCTGCGTAACAATTTTCTGAATACGTTATTACGCGGAAAACGGTATGCAGAAATCAGGGAAGCCAGGCACCAAATACCAGGCCAGGCACCAAGCCCAAGCACCAAACACCAGGCACCAGGCAGGTGCAGGATCAGTTCTTGAAGCTGTGGATTGGGGCGGGGATGCGGCCGGTTCGGCTTACAAAATCGGAGCAGCCAAACTTGTTGACCTGCATTATGGGAGCGTGACCCAGCAGGCCTCCAAACTCCACGTTCTCTCCCACTCCCTTGCCAATGACTGGAATAATACGCACCGCAGTGGTTTTCTGATTGATCATTCCAATGGCGGACTCATCGGCTATAATGCCGGAGATGGTGGTGGCGGGGGTGTCGCCCGGGATAGCTATCATGTCCAGTCCAACGGAGCACACGCAGGTCATGGCTTCCAGTTTTTCAAGAGAGAGGGCTCCTGCAAGCACGGAATCTATCATGCCCTGATCCTCCGACACGGGAATAAACGCACCACTCAGTCCACCCACATAAGACGATGCCATAACACCACCCTTCTTGACCTGGTCATTGAGCAATGCAAGGCAGGCTGTGGTTCCGGGGGCACCGGCTTTCTCCACTCCAATCTCCTCAAGGATATCGGCCACACTGTCGCCAATGGCAGGAGTTGGTGCAAGAGAAAGATCAATAATACCAAATGGTATGCCCAGACGGCGTGATGCCTCCTGTGCAACCAGCTGTCCTACACGTGTTATCTTGAAAGCAGTTTTCTTGATTGTCTCGCAGAGTATCTCAAAACTCTCGCCACGTACGCTCTGCAGGGCGTGCTTTACTACGCCAGGACCGCTTACACCCACGTTGATTATGGCATCGGGCTCTGTCACGCCATGGAAGGCGCCAGCCATGAATGGGTTGTCATCCGGAGCATTGCAGAGCACTACCAGCTTGGCACAGCCAAGAGAGTCACGGTCCGATGTTGCCAGCGCTGTCTTGCGGACAATCTCTCCCATAAGGCGTACTGCATCCATGTTGATGCCGGTCTTGGTGGAGCCCACGTTCACGCTGCTGCAAATGCACTCGGTGCGGGCCATGGCCTCGGGGATGCTCTCTATGAGCAGGCGGTCGCTGGCTGTCATGCCCTTGGATACTATGGCAGAATAGCCGCCCAGGAAGTTTATGCCTATCTCATGGGCCACCTCATCGAGCGCCATAGCTATGGTCACATAGTCACCAGGGGTCTTGCAGCAGGCTGCTCCCACCAGCGATATGGGGGTAATGGACACACGCTTGTTCACTATGGGTATGCCATACTCGCGCGATATCTCGTCGCCGGTCTGCACCAGGTTGTTGGCGTAGCGGCGTATCTTGTTCTGTATGTTCTTGCAGGTCTTTTCCAGGCTGGTATCGGCACAGTCCAGGAGACTTATTCCTATGGTGATGGTGCGCACGTCAAGGTTTTCCTCGGCAATCATCTTGTTGGTCTCTATGACCTCTCTCTGCGTAATCATGTGGCCCAAAAAAGTTTATCAGATTCTATGCATCTTGTCAAAAATCTCCTCTTTCTGGCACAGTATGCGCACGCCCATCTCACTGCCTGCGGCCTGGAGTCTGGCAATGAGCTCGTCATATACGATTGGAGACTTATCGGTATCTACAATCATCATCATGTTGAATATGCCGCCTACTATGGTCTGAGAAATATCCAGGATGTTAATCTGATTCTCTGCAAGTATGGTGCAGACTTTTGCTATGATACCTACTGTATCCTTGCCGGTTACGGTTATTATGCTCTTATCCATTGTTTTCTTGAATTTCCTTATGTAGTTCCACACTGTGGTATATGGTGCAAGTTTACATAAAAAAGTAATAACTTTGCGTGCATTATCCAAGATTTCAGATATGGAAGACAATTGTTATCTCAGGCTCAACGACACCTTCTGTGCCAGTTATCCGGCTACATTTCAGGATATTGACCCCGACTACAGGGTTAAGATCACAGCCTACCTTGCATATTTCCAAGACACTGTGGCCGCTTTCATGACCACCCGGAATATTGCGGCTTTTGATGTAGCCAAGAAGGATATAATGTGGGTTATTTCCGATATCACATTTGCCGATGGCGGGAATGATGCCATGTGGAGGGATGACCTGCTCACTGAGATAAGACTTTCGGAGATTTCGTCTTTCAGGGTGTATTTTGACTACACTATAAAGGGCACTGACGGCACCGTGTTTGCAAGCGGCACAGGCGTGTGGGTTCCGGTATCCAGACACACAGGCAAGCCACTGAGCATCACTGAGTTCTGCCAGATACTCGAGCCGGCCGACAGCACTCCAGCCGTAAAGCACGGCAAGTTCAGGTATATAGACGGACCCCATACCGTACTGGAGACAAGTTCCCCCGTTACCCCTAGCGAACTGGATTTTAACAGGCACATGGGCAACCGTTCATACGTGGAGTTTGCGCTCCGTGGCATTCCCGATGATTTTAACCAGACCCACCACGTACAGAATCTCATGGTCAAGTTTGAAAAACAGACCTACCTGGGCGATACGGTGACATGCCGATACAATATGAATGCCGATAATGAGAACCTGTATCTTGTAAAGCTCAGCAACTCAGCCCAGGAGCAGGTTTGCACCATCCAGATTGAATGGTCCACAGACCCCAGACCCATACCCAATATCTCTGCCACCGTAAGACGATAACCTCCCAAAAGTCACTGGCTAAAAGAGGCAAAAGCATCGGCACTAACCAGTAATTTAATATTGGTTAATCAATAATTATTTGCAGCCGATTAATGACGCAAATATAATACATAAGACTATTAACAGACTTAGAAGGAAGCTATGAGCAAAATAGAAACAGCCTTGGCTTTTGCAGTAAAGGCACACCAGGGACAGACCGACAGGGATGGCGAATCCTACATACTCCATCCACTGGCCGTTGGGTTAATGGGTAAGACCGATGAGGAGCGCATGGCCGGATTCCTTCATGATGTACTGGAAGACTCCACTTTTACCGCCAATGACCTTCTTGATGCCGGTATTCCACAGAGTGTGGTCAACGCCCTCAAGATACTCACGCATAGAAAAGGTACGCCATACAATGACTATATCCACTCCATCATAGACTCCCGCAACCCCATTGCCCTTAAAGTCAAGTTCAATGACCTTACGCACAACTATAGCCGCGGCAAGAACTATCCAGACCTGCAGGCCAAGCATGGTCCGGCATTGAAAACCATTGGCAATGCCCTGCAAGAATTGGAAAAAGTTTCCCTGTATATTCCGGCTGCTGGCATAGAGTACGCTATTTTTGCTGCCGGTTGTTTTTGGGGAGTCCAGCACTACATGGCCAGACAGGAAGGAGTTATCAGGACCCTGGCTGGATACACTGGAGGCACCCAGGAATACCCCACTTATGAGGAGGTGCGCACACACAAGACCACCCATCTAGAAGCTGTGCTTGTTGAATATGATCCAAGCATTGTTTCTTATGAGTCCCTGTGCAAGCTCTTTTTTGAGATCCATGACCCCGCACAGACCGATGGTCAAGGCCCCGATAAAGGCCCACAGTACCTTAGCGGCGTATTCTATACCACAGGAGAGCAGCTAAACACCACACAGCAACTGGTTAGCTACCTTAGGGAACATGGCATGACAGTCAATTCCCGTATAGAGAAAGCCGGCCAGTTCTGGATAGCCGAGCAGTACCACCAGGACTACTACGAGAATACCGGTGGAAGCCCCTACTGCCATATCAGGAAAAAGAAATTCTGATTTTTTGGAATCAGCCCGTAAAAAAACAGTTGCGGAACGCCCCGTCAGCGTTCCGCAACTTACCTAATGCTAATATTAACCAATAACTTACTTGGCCAGACGGTTGTTGATGTACTCCATTGGAATGCTGTTTATAGCAACCTCGTTCTGGTCCGATACCAGCACTGTGCTGAACTTCTCTGAATATACATCCTTGAGGTCCTCTATGCGGGCTGTCTTCTGATCGTCATTGAGTTTCTCGCTGCGGCTTACCTTCTCAATGTCAGAGAGCATTTTCTGATACATTGGGATGAACTGGAGGGCATCGGCCTGGCTGAGTTCAGCAACAACGGTTGCAATGTCATTAGACTCGTTTTCCTTTACTGACTGTGCGTTAGCGTTAACTGAGAAGAAAATTGCTGCGATAGCTGCGATGATGATGTTCTTTTTCATAACCTTTATTTTTTTTTGTTTTACTTATTCTGTTTTTGTTTGTCACCGTTGTTCTGCGGTGTTCGCAAATAAGAGTTCAAAAACGGTTAAAGGTTAAGCGCAAATGTTATTATTTTATCTTACGTTAACATAACTATTAACAGTTAAAAATACACTTAATCATTGATTACCAATCTCATATAGTATTTTTAAGTCATTTACGTAGTTGCTATTTTAGCAATTACATGTAACAAACAACAATCACACCCCATTATTAATCCGACCTAAGGATTGACAAACGTTAAGGGTGTACCCATTTTACAAGCTGCAATTTTTATCTAATTTTGGGCATTCAAGGAACAGAGGCAAATATGACAGACTTCCATGAAACTGAGATGCAGCGGCGCACCGAGCGGCTGCTTGGCACGGATAACCTTAACAGGATACGCAGCGCTAAGGTTCTGATTTTTGGACTTGGCGGAGTTGGTTCCTGGTGTGCCGAGTGTCTGGTAAGGAGCGGCATAAGGAACATTACCCTTGTGGACTCCGATATTGTATGTGCCACCAACTGCAACCGCCAGCTCATGGCCACCAGCAAGACCGTTGGCATGGTCAAGGTAGAAGCTCTCAGGAGCAGACTTCTGGACATAAACCCACAGGCCAACATTACAGCACTGCAGAAAGTGTACAATGAGGAATCGGCCCCTTCTTTCCACATGGAAGAGTATGATTTCATTATAGATGCCATAGACTCGCTCAAGGACAAGGCCGACCTGATACTCAGGGCCACCAGCCTGCCCAAGAGCATTACCTTTATATCTTCTATGGGTGCTGCACTGAGACGCGATCCATTCAAGGTGCGCAAGGCTGAGTTCTGGGACATAAAGGGAGACCCGCTTGCCAGGGCCCTGCGCGGCAAGTTCAAGCATCAGAAAAGGTACCCCGCAAGAAAATTTACATGTGTGTACAGCGAGGAGCTCCCCATGAAGAACCTGGGCGAGAACCATGAGAGCATGCAGAATGCCACAGCGCCCAATACCATGGACGAGCAGCAGCTCTCCGAGCAGGGCTGGAGCCCCGTAAAAGCACAGATTAACGGTTCACTCTGCCACATAACTGCTATCTTTGGCATGTCTATAGCCGGCATTGTACTGAACAGGATTATTGACCAATGATATATGAAAACAGGAAAGACTATACTGACCATGATGGCCATCATGCTGGCATGGGGCACGCAGCAGGTCTGCGCACAGGAGGTATTCCGCAATATTGAGTTTGCCCAGGCTCCTACCGCAAACGGTGGCACAAAGAGCCTGAAAATCAATATATGGAAAGGTAAAGGAGACGGCATACAGCCGGTGGTGCTGTTTGTCCACGGCGGAGCATGGAACTCGGGCGATAACAACCTGGACCGCGCCAACTCCGAGCAGATAAGGGCCCTTATGGAACTGCGCGAGCAGGGCATTACCGTTGCGGCCGCCACTTACAGGTTCTCGGCCGAATCTATCTTTCCGGCACAGATTTTTGACGTAAAGGCTGCCATCAGGCATCTCAAGGCCAATGCCGGCAAATACGGAATAGACCCAGACCGTATAATGACCATGGGCGAATCGGCCGGTTCACAGCTGGCTCTGCTGGCTGCCGTATCCAACGGAGAACAAGCCCTGGAAGGCACCATTGGCGGCAATCTGGACGTGGACAGTAAGGTGATTGGCTGTGTAGATTGTTATGGCATGACCGATTTCCTTACCCTGGCACAGGACCTGTATGCCCGCAAGGACTTGGGCCGCACGGATGCACAGGTTTATGAGCTGGTTGAAGACAAGAACTCCAGCCGCTCACAGCTGTTTGGCCTTACAACCGATGAGTGTAACCTGGGTACGGTGAGCGCCAATCCAGACAAGTTTCCCAAACAGTACGAGCTTGTAAAACAGGGAAGTCCAATCTTCCATGTTACCCCCGATGACCCTCCCATCCTGATCATCAACGGTCAGCGAGACATTAGGGTGCCATCGGCCCAGGCCATAAAGATGTACCAGGCACTCTATGATGCAGGTGTAGAGGCAGAGCTGCTGCTCAACGACAGGGCACCCCACGGCAACCTGGGTCCGGAATCGGCCGCAGCCATTAAGTCCTTTATCCTGCGTGTTCTTAAACAATGAAAATAAACCATATATGAAAGTACTTTTAATAAACGGCAGTCCACGCAAGGACGGCAACACAGGCGTAGCACTCAATGAGGCCGCTTGCCAGCTGCAGAAAAACGGTATAGAGACTGAACTGTTCTGGATTGGCAACAAGCCCGTAAGAGGATGCATAGCATGTAACAAGTGCAAGGAGAATGCCAACAACAGGTGCGTGTTCAATGATGACGTTACAAACACGGTAATAGAAAAGATGGCCGGGTCCGATGCCATTATAATAGGTGCACCCGTATATTGGGGACAGCCTGCCGCCCAGGCCCAGGCCCTGCAGCAGCGCATGCTGTATGCAGCAGGTGCCGTATTCCGCGGCAAACCGGCCGCAGCCGTTACGGTTTGCAGGCGCGGTGGCGCAAGTGCTGCGTTCCAGACCCTGCAGATGCCTTTCCAGATGTGCAACATGCCTATAGTTACATCGCAGTACTGGAACATTGCCTACGGACGTGCCGAGGGCGAGTCCAGCAAGGACACAGAGGGCATGCAGACCATGCGCACGCTGGCCAACAACATGTCTGTCATGCTAAAGATGTATGCCACAGGCAAGGCCGATATTCCAGAGAATGAACCCTGGAACCCCTTGAACTTTATCCGTTGAGCAGATTAAAGCATCCTCGGCAAAAAAAGCCGAGGATTCTTTTTTTCTTTTTATATCGTATGCGATATATTTAAGATTTTATACTACCTTTGTGCCCAGAAAAGACAAAAGGATATGGGACTATACGACATTAAGGTTATTAAACGTGAGAACCGCCAGGATATTGAGGTTTCTCTGGGTGAGTACAAGGGCAAGGTTCTGCTCATAGTAAACACAGCTACAGGATGTGGTCTTACTCCACAGTATGAGGCTCTGGAACAGCTGTACCGCAAGTATAAGGACAGTGGTTTTGAGATCCTGGATTTTCCATGCAACCAGTTCATGGAGCAGGCCAAGGGCAGTGATGAGGAGATAAACACTTTCTGCTCTGCCAAGTATGACACAACCTTTCCCCGTTTCAAGAAGATAGACGTAAACGGTGATAACGAATCACCTCTTTATACATACCTGAAAAATGCCGTTTCTAAGCGTGAGGGAAAAGGCGGGTTTATCATGAACGCAATGATAAACCTCTCCTCACGTCTTAATGGCAAGAGCGGCAAGGACAGTGATATAAAATGGAATTTTGAGAAATTCCTGGTGGACCGTAACGGCAATGTGGTAAAGCGCTTTGCCCCTACCCTTAAGCCAGAGGATATTGAGAACCAGATCAAATCATTAATATAAATACATAAAGGAACTATGAAATTTTTTAAATCAAGCCCGTGGGTACTGCCACAGCCGGTTCTTGTAATCGGTACTTTCAGCAAGGACGGAAAAGCCAATGCCATGAATGCCGCTTGGGGCGGTCAGTGGAATGCCAATGAGATAATGATCTCTATGGGCAGCCATGCTACAACAGAGAATCTGGAGGCCAACAACGGTGAGTTTACTGTTGCTTTTGCCACAAAGGCTACCGCAAAGGCTGCCGATTATGTTGGCATAGTAAGCGCCAAGAAGGATCCTGAGAAGATGGCCAAGACAGGTTGGAACATAGAGAAGGCTCCAAATGTAAACGCACCTGTATTTACAGACTTCCCCCTTACCCTGGAGTGCAGGACAAGCAACAAGATCCTCAAGAAGGATGGCGGATACAATCTGATTGCAGAGATTGTGAATGTAATAGTTGATGAGAGCTATATTGCCGAGGATGGCAAGCCCGATGTAGAGAAGATGCAGCTGGTTGTATTTGACCCTATCCACCTGGGTTACATTGAGCTTGGCTCACGCGTGGGCAATGCTTTCTCCGACGGTGCAACACTTAAGTAATAAACGCATTAAAACCTTACAGACTATATAATATGGCAAATGAGAAACCATGCGCAAACTGCAAGTTCCGCGCAAAATATGACAAGGCTCCCAAGTCACTCATGGGACGTTTCTGGCGTTGGCACATTAATTTCTGCCCGGGATGGAAGGGTTATATAACTTCCCTGCCCGATGATGAGCGTGCCGTTGTATGTGAGAAATATAACTTTAACAAGTATTCAAAATGAAAAAACTGCTCAGTCTGATTATGGGTATCACACTTTCCATGGGTGCTGCATCGGCACAGAATGGTAGCATATATGATTTTACCGTGCAGGATGCCAAGGGCAAGGACGTAAAACTGTCTGAATACAAGGGCAAGGTCCTGCTCATAGTAAACACTGCCAGCCGTTGCGGATTTACTCCACAGTACGAGGAGCTTGAGTCCATGTACAAGCAGCTCAGTTCACAGGGTTTTGAGATCCTGGATTTTCCATGCAACCAGTTTGGTCAGCAGGCTCCAGAGAGCGATGCCGAGTATGTTGAGTTCTGCCGTCTTAAATACAACACTGAGTTCAGGCAGTTCCACAAGATTGAGGTAAACGGTCCGGGCGAGATTCCACTGTACACCTATCTCAAGAAACAGCAGAATTTTGAGGGTTTTGACAAGAACCACAACCTTACACCTATTCTTGAGAGGATGTTTGACAACAGTCAGCCGGGGTGGCGTGACACATCGGACATCAAGTGGAACTTTACCAAGTTTCTGGTAGATCAGAACGGTAATGTTGTGGCAAGGTTTGAGCCTACCACCACTCCCAGCCAGATTATTCCGGTTATTACAGAACTCTTAAAAAAGTAAGCATGTCTTACCCACAGCTTAAACTAGACAACCAACTGTGCTTCCGTCTGTACACGGCAGCACGGTTGGTTACATCATCATACACTCCATATTTCAGGAAGTTTGGCATTACTTATGCCCAGTACCTTGTTCTCATGCTTCTGTGGGAAAAGGACAACCGCATTATAAGCGAGATTACAGAAAAGCTCTGTCTTGAGACCAATACCGTTACGCCACTGCTGCAGCGCATGGAAAAACAGGGCCTCATTGTAAGGCAGACCAGCCAGATAGATTCACGTCAGCGCATTATCTCATTGACCAAGGCTGGCAAGCAGTTGGAGGAGGAAATAAAGGATGTTCCCAACTGTATGGCAAGCAATATTGTGGGTCAGGGTATGGATGTTGAGGAACTCAAGGCCATGACTACCCTGCTCGACCATTTCATAGAAATCCTGAACAGGAAATAAGTTGTTTTTGACCGATGGTCATGATACAGAAAAGGCGCACCGGTAATGGCGCGCCTTTCTTTTGTACCAAGCAGTTTATCAGAGGCTATCTCCAAAATCTGCCTTGAATTTCTCAACAAGTTTCTCCTGCCAGTTGCCGATTTCCTTCATGCGGCCAAAGAAGAAGCGCAGAACCTCCGGTTCCTCTGTCCACTCCAGACCGCCTATAAGGTTACGGTTATCCCACAGCCACTTTACGCGGTCAGCGCAGTACTTGATCTGTGAGAGTGTGAATACGCGGCGTGGAACGGCAAGACGCTGCAGTTCAAGTTCAGCATAACGCTCAGTACCATCCGGCTCACGCTGCTCAGATACTGTACCACGCTCCATACCACGGATACCAGATATGATATAGAGAGCTGTACCTACTGCTGCGGCAGGATACTGGTTATGAGGCATGTCTGGAACAAATGCGCCAGCATTCAGATGGCAGCCCAGTCCACCAGGAGGAAGGATTACAGGTACACCGTATGCATCGAGTTCCTTGGCAAGGTAATCAATGAACATAGGACCATGTGAGATGTAGTCCATATCGAGAGACTCATAGAGACCCTGAGCCATTGCCTCCATTGTACGTACATCAATACCACCATAAGTAAGGAAGCCTTCATACAGAGGAATGTAAGTCTGGAGCATCTTGGTCCACTTGGGATCCTTTGAACAGATAATACCACCCTTGGCAAAGGAGAGCTTACGTGCAGAGAAGTAAATAAGGTCAAAGTGGTCTGCCAGCAGGTGATAGATTTCCTTGACATCCATGTACTTGCAGCGTGCCTCACGGGTCTTCATAAAGTAGATGTTATCCTGAAGGAGTGATGCATCGAGCACAGAAAGACAGCCTGTCTCATGACAGATATCTGTTACTGCCAGCATGTTCTCAAGAGAAACGGGCTGACCGCCAATCAGGTTTGTACCTGCCTCTACGCGGACGTATGCAACATTCTCAGAACCAACCTCGGCTATGCGCTTGCGCAGAAGGTCCAGATCATAGTCACCCTTGAACGGATCATCAGACTGTGGAATAAGACCCTTCTTCTGAACAAGTTCCTCTACGGTAGCACCACAGCGTGTAGCGTGTGCCTTGGTTGTAGTAAAGTGGAAATTCATGATAGCCACCTTACCAGGAGCACAGAATGCCTCGGCAAGGATGTTCTCACAGGCACGTCCCTGGTGAGCAGGAAGAACGTTCTCACATCCAAAAACCTCCTTTACAGCAGCCTTTACGCGAAGGAATGTTTCTGTGCCGGCGTAAGCATCGTCTGCACGCATCATTGCTGCAAACTGGAGATCCGACATTGCATTTACACCTGAGTCCGTAAGCATATCCATATAGATATCCTTGTTCTCAAGAAGGAAAGTGTTGTTACCTGCCTCCTGCATTTTACGGAGACGCTCATCTACTGGAAGGAGGTTCAGTTTCTGAACCATGCGAACTTTGTGCATTTCGAGTGGAACCTGGTTCTCACTCTTGTAGAATTTTACTGCCATTGGTATTGTAATTAGTTAGTATTGTTTTCCTGTCTGCAAAAAACGCAAGCGGAAACTGTTTTTCTACGAACAATCTTACTGAAATAAATACCATTTTTACCTGTATCAGAAATAAATACCAATTTAATATACCAAAATCCTTGATTTATAACATTTTTAAGCTAACTATGTACCAAAATTACATACCAAAAGACTTGTACATTAATAATGGTACCTTTAAAAGACAGGGTTATAAGGGTTAGCAGTATTGAGGAATTCAACAGCTATTTCAATCAGGCCACATTGCATCCTCTTGTAAGCGTTGCAGATCTGAGCAAGGCCCATCTGTCGCTGTTTGAGCCTACGGATTTTGGTATGTACTGCGCTGTATTGATGGATGTGGATTTTGGAGAGCTCAATCTAAGGGGGTCAAGCATGCGATATAAGGCGGGTACCATGTTTACCATGAAACCTGGCGACATTGTTTCCATGAATCTTGACCACACGGTACACCCCAGGGGATGGATGCTTGCGTTCAGGCCGGAACTGATAGAGAACACAGGACTAGGGCGTGACTTCTACATGTTCAACTTCTTTGACTATGAGGTGTTTGAGGCACTGGAGCTGCACGAGAGCGAAAGGCGCATCATGCTGAACTGTTTTTCAAACATCAATGCAGAGCTGAATGCACCGAACGATGAACTTACCGGTCACATGCTCCGCCTTGGGATAGGCCAGCTGCTCAGCTACTGCCGACGCTACTACGAGCGCCAGTTTGACACCAGGCAGTTCCGCAACTCTGATCTCATTATGAAACTGGACACCCTGCTGGATACATATCTGTCATCGGCCGAAAACACCCGGCGTTCGGGCCAGCCCACGGTTGCCTGGTGTGCCAGCCAGTTCCATCTGTCGGCAAACTATTTTGGTGAGATGCTCAAGAGACAGTTGCACGTAACGGCCCAGGAGTATATCCAGAGCAAGATTGCAGAGAAAGCCAAGTCACTGCTGTCGGATCCGTCCATGTCGGTAAGCCAGGTAGCTGAGCAGCTTGGATTTGGGTACTCAAACCACTTTACAAGGTTCTTCCGCACCAAGACAGGCATGTCTCCTACGGATTTCAGGAAAAAACAGATCAGTAACATTTAAACAGGCTTATATATGTTAGGTACAATTGTAAATACAAGCACTATACTTATTGGAGGCACCTTTGGTGCAATAGTACGCAGCGGCATTGGAGAGAAATACAGGAAGGCCATGTTCACAGCCCTTGGCCTATGCTGTCTGATACTGGGCATGAATGCTTCTCTTCCAAACATGTCCAAGAGCGAGTATCCTGTAATGTTCATCCTGAGCCTGGTAATTGGCGGGGTTGTTGGCACCAAGCTGGACCTGGCCGCCAGGATTGACCGTCTGAACGACAGGATAAACACCAGGAACGGTAACCAGAACAATGGCCTGCAGGGACTCATTACAGGCCTGCTGCTATACTGCATAGGCACTTTCAGCATTGTAGGACCGGTTCTGTCCTGCCTTTCGCCAAGCCACGGCTGGGCATTCAGCGAGCCTGCAAACACCTTTCTATATACAAATGCAACCCTTGACCTTGTAACAAGCGCAGTGCTTGCTGCATCATACGGCTGGATCATGCTACTCGCAGCACCTGTCCTGTTCTGCTGGCAGGGAATGTTCTATGCCATAGCGTTTTTCTTTGGCAGTGCAATGCCGGAACCCATGCGCACCGAGTTGAGCATTGTGGGCGGTGTGCTGATTGTAAGTTCCGGACTGGGAATACTCGGTATAAAGGACTGCAAGACCGTTAATCTGCTGCCAAGTCTCCTGGTGCCGGTAATCTTTTATCTTGTAAAAGGTTTGTTCTGACATAAAACCGCCTCTAACATTAGCCTAAAACCCTTTTATTAGAAAAAAAGCAGTATTTTTGAGCATTGATTAAGTATCATGCATTTTAATATGGAATACACTTTTGATGCAGAAAAAACCACTAAGGCCCTGATTCAATGGACAAAGGACTATTTTGAGCAGGCAGGCCCCAATACCATGGCCGTGCTTGGCGTGAGTGGAGGAAAGGATTCTACCGTGACTGCCGCATTGCTGGCAAAGGCTCTTGGCCCGGACAGGGTAATCGGAGTATCCATGCCCCAGGGTAGCCAGTCCCTCAATGAGGCCGATGTTATATGCAGCAAGCTTGGCATTAAAATGTATACCGTAAACATAGGAAAGGCATGCCAGAGCCTGATGGAGGCCATTGCCGAATCCGGCGAGGAGCTTACCAAGGCCAGCATCCAGAATATCCCGCCACGTGTACGCATGACCACTCTTTACGCAATAGGTCAGACAAACAATGCACGTGTGGTCAATACCTGCAACCTGTCCGAGGACTACATAGGTTATGCCACAAAGTTTGGCGACGGCGCCGGAGATTTTTCCCTGCTTGCCAACCTTACCGTAACAGAGGTGCTCGCCATTGGCGATTATCTTGGTGTTCCATACGAATGGGTTCACAAGACTCCCGATGACGGACTGCCACACAGCTGTCCCGATGAGGAGAAGATTGGTTTTACATACGCTGAGCTGGATGTATATATTCGCACCGGCAAGGCACCGGAGGGTTTTGTACACAACAACGAATCCGAGGGACTCAAGGTAGACAAGATAGACCGTATGCACAAGGCAAACCTGCACAAGCTGCAGCTCATGCCAAGTTTCAAGATTTAAGAATTAAGGAAACACACATATTATAACATGTTCAAGAAAGACATAAAAGTACTTGACTGCACCATCCGCGACGGCGGACTCATGAACAAATGGCAGTTCAGCAAGGAGTTGGTAAAAAATGTATATGACACCTGCGTAGCATCGGGCATAGACTACATGGAGATTGGCTACATAAGCAGCGAGGACCAGTTCCCGCGCACTGAGTACGGTCCATGGAAGTTCTGCGCAGAGGATGACCTGCGTGAGATCATGGGCGACAACAACACCAAGACCAAGATTTCCGTAATGGCCGATATAGGCCGTATTAAGTATGATGATATCCGCCCCAAGGAAGAGAGCGTGGTGGACCTGTTCCGTGTAGCATGCTATGACTATCAGATAGACAAGGCTATTGAGTTGGCACATCATGTAATGGACAAGGGTTATGAGACTAGCATCAACCTCATGGCCGTTTCTAAGGTCAATGACCGTGCCCTTGAGCAGGTGCTGGCCGATGTTGCCGAATCCCGCGTTGGCACATTCTACCTGGTAGACAGTTTTGGAAGCCTCTACTCAGAGGATATTCACAGCCTTATGGACAAGTACATCAAGGCCCTGCCTGGCAAGCAGATAGGTTTTCACGGACATAACAACACCCAGCTTGCATTTGCAAACACCATTGAGTGCATAAGAAAGGGAGCAAGCATGCTCGATGCCACCATGCTTGGTATAGGACGTGGTGCAGGCAACTGCCCAATGGAGCTGCTCCTGTCCTTCCTCAAGAACCCCAAATATGATATGGTTCCGGTACTGCGCTGCATCCAGGATTACATAAAGCCTCTTCAGAAAGATATAAGCTGGGGCTATTTTATTCCTTACATGATTACAGGTTCACAGAATGACCACCCACGTTCAGCCATGGCATGGATGGCCAGCGAGAACAGTGACGACTATGTTTCCTACTACGAGTCTGTAGTAAAGAACAAGGAAGTTTAAAAAATGTTGTAATTTCAAGATATCGGCCTAAAAGGTGCAGAATATAAAATGAATGGTTATATTTGTAATTCATAAAAGAGAATTACGCCTGGCGTATCTTGAAACATAGACAACCTAGAGCATATAATAACTTATTTATTAACTGATAAACGATTAAAAAATGATCAATCAACCCACAGTGAAGCTTGGTATCGTTGGTGTTAGCCGCGACTGCTTCCCAATCACACTGACTCAGGCCCGTCTGGCTGCTGTTATGGCAGAGGTTAAGAAGGCTGGTCTTCCAGAAGTTTACGATTGCCCTGTTACAATCGAGAATGACGTTGACACCTACAAGGCTCTTGACTGGGCTAAGCAGAATGGTATCAATGCTGTCTGCATGTTCCTTGGTAACTTTGGTCCAGAAGGTCCTACCACTCTGTTCTGCCAGAAGTTTGACGGTCCTTCTATGGTACTCGCTGCTAAGGAGGAGGGTAAGGCTAACCTTGCTTCTGACCGTGGTGACGCTCTCTGCGGTGTTCTGAACTTCTCATACAGCGTAGGTCTGCGCCGTCTCAAGGTATATATCCCTGAGTATCCAAACGTAACTCCAGAGGAGGCTGTTAAGGAGCTTGCTGACTTCCGTAACATTGCCCGCGTTGTTATTGGCGTTAAGAACCTCAAGGTTATTGGCTTTGGTCCACGTCCATGGGACTTCCTGGCTTGCAACGCTCCTATCCAGCCAATGTATGACCTTGTCATTGAGGTACAGGAGAACTCAGAGCTCGACCTTAAGAAGGCTTTCGACGAGACAGCTTGCAAGACTGCAGAGATCGATGCTATTGCTAAGGATATGGAGAAGGAGCTTGGTCCTTCACGTAACACCTATCCTGAGATCATCAGAAAGATGGCTCAGCTCGAGGTTACCCTCATGGATTGGTACAACAACCAGAAGGGTGCTTCTAAGTATGCCGTATTTGCTAACAAGTGCTGGCCAGCATGGCAGCCAATCTTTGAGTTCGAGCCTTGCTACGTTAACTCACGTCTGACTGGCCGCGGTATTCCAGTAGCTTGCGAGGTTGACCTGTACGGTGCTCTGTCAGAGTTCATGGCTGAGTGCGCAACTGAGAAACCAGCTACCCTGCTCGATATCAACAACTCAGTTCCTGCCGATGTTATCCCAGCCGGCGCTTGCCTTGCAGGTGCAGACATGAAGGACCTCTACATGGGCTTCCACTGCGGTAACACACGCTCAAGCTGCATGAAGGACTGCAAGATCAAGTACCAGCTCATCCAGGCTCGTCTTATGAGTCCAGATATCACCAAGGGTACTCTTGAGGGTCAGATTGCTCCAGGTAAGTCAACAATGTTCCGTCTGCAGTCTAACAGCGACTCTAAGCTTGTTTCTTACATTGCTCAGGGTGAGTTCCTTGATGTTGATCCATGCTCATTTGGTGGCATTGGTATCCACGCTATCCCAGGATTTGCACGCTTCTACCGTCACGTACTGGTAGGCAAGCACTTCCCACACCACGGTGCATACGCATTTGATCACTGCGGTAAGGTTCTGTTTGAGGCTCTCAAGATGCTCGGCGTTGAGGACATCAACACTCCTCTGCCAGCAGGTCAGCTCTACCCAGGCGAGAACCCATTCGCTATCTGATTTTAATATCACACTCAATAAAACGGTTGAAGTACGCTTCAACCGTTTTTTTTAAAAGCCAATTACCAAATATGCATTCATGTCTTGCCCGCAAGACAAATATTCCAACATAAAAACACAATGCAAAACTTTAACTATTACGCTCCTACACAGGTTGTTTTTGGACGCGATACCGAGAACAAGACTGCTGCACTCGTACAGAAATACGGTGGCAGCAAGGTCCTGCTACATTATGGTGGCCAGAGTGCCATCAAGTCTGGTCTGCTGTCACGCATACAGCAGTCACTGGATGCCGCCGACATACAGTATGTTACACTGGGAGGTGTTGTACCTAACCCACGTCTCAGCCTGGTACATCAGGGCATAGAACTGTGCCGCAAGGAAGGCGTTGATTTTATCCTTGCCGTAGGTGGCGGCAGTGTAATTGACTCCAGCAAGGCTATAGGTTACGGTATTGGTTACGATGGTGATGTATGGGATTTCTATACCGGAAAGGCCCAGCCCAAGACATTTGTTCCCGTAGCTACAGTACTAACCATCCCTGCTGCAGGCAGCGAGATGAGTAACTCAAGTGTAATAACCAACGAGCAGGGCGATGTAAAGCTTGGTTACAGCAATAACCTGTGCCGTCCAAAATTTGCAATCATGAACCCTGAGCTCACATTCACCCTTCCTGCATGGCAGACTGCATGTGGTCTTACAGACATGATCATGCACACCATGGAGCGCTATTTCAGCAAGGACGATGACATGGAGATTACCGATGCCATTGCAGAGGCCCTTATCCGCACCTGTATGACAGAGGGTCATAAGGTTATGAAAAATCCTACAGACTACACCAGCCGTGCCAACATAATGTGGGCCGGAAGTCTGGCACACAATGACCTGACCGGTTGCGGTACCACAGGAGACTGGGCTACCCATAACATTGAGCACGAGCTCTCTGGAATGTTCGACGTAAGCCACGGTGCCGGACTGGCTGCCGTATGGGGAAGCTGGGCACGCTATTCACGCTCTGAGAACATGCCACGTTTTGCCCGCTTTGCCAAGAACGTAATGGGTATAGACACCACCGGCATGAGCTGTGAGGAGGCTGCAGAAAGCGGTATCCAGGCCATGGAACGTTTCTTTGAGTCTATTGGAATGCCTACCAGCATCCACGCCCTTCTTGGCAGGAAAGTTACTGTCCAGGAGATTGAGGAGATGGCCAGCAAGGCTACAGGCAATGACTCCCATACCCTGGGTGGTCTTAAGATCCTTTCCAAGGCCGATGTGGCTGCCATCTATGTCATGGCGAACTGATAAGGCTGTTTACTTTATAGCGGACCGGTGTTTCAAGGCATCGGTCCGTTCTTTTTTTACCGAGTTTACCATATACACACCCACAAACACCATGAGTGTGGCAACAAGGTGATAGACCGATAGTACTCCCAGGCCCAGAATTACAGAGAAAGTACAAGCCACTATGGGCTGCAGATAGTTGTACATGGCTATTACTGTGGGGCTAAGTATCTGCTGCGCGGTAGTAGATAGCAGGAAACTCAGGAAGGTACCACCTATAACCACGAATGCGGTTTCCAGGTACGTAACCATGGACAGCGATGCCCAGTCTATCCGCATAAGATAAGGCATGCAGAATGGAAGGATTACTATTGCTGCAAAGGTCATCATCCATTTTTGGCATGTTATTGGCGAATGGCGGGATATTACTCTCTTGAACGCTGTCAGGTAGATGGAGAATGACAGCTGTCCGCCTACGCACATGAGATCGCCCAGTATGTGTCATAAGGTTTGCAATAGTTTACCAGTATTTATTCTGTTGTTCCGAGAATTCAAATCCTCCCTCAGCCATTCTTGCGTCCAGCTCTGAGCGGGTTATTCCAAAGTGCTCGCACAGCTCATCCAGTGAACTGAACTCACCGTCGCGCAGCATGGTATTGACAGTAGACAACAGCATTGCAACATCGGACATTGGCAAATGATCCATATCTATTCTTTATCTGTTTTGTTAAGCGAGTGCAAAGCTAGTAAAAAGATTCCCACCATATCATAGAATGTATTTACTGCCTATACAGCTTTACAAAGAAAAATTCTCCATTATTACAGATTTTGATGGTTATTTATCAATAACTGATTTACTTTGCACTAGTAATCTAACAATAAACCAAATGAAAAGATCAAGAATTATCAGACTATTCAGCGTTGCAGTTGCAATGTCTCTCAGTTTACCTCTTTTTGCACAGGAAGGACCCAAGATCTCCGGTTTCCTGCAGACCAACTACAAGGCCGATACAGACACCCTGAACAACAACACTTTTGGTATAAACAGAGCCAGGCTGTCTGTAAGCGGCAACCTGCTTAAGGAAGGCGAGAAAAAGGTTGATTATAGACTCCAGGTTGATTTTGCAGGCACTCCCAAGCTTGTAGACCTGTGGCTCAAGTTTGCTTTCAACAACCATTTTGGTATTCAGTTTGGTCAGGCCAAGACATTGCTCACCTACGAGAACTCTGAGTATGCTCCAGTAAAGCTCCAGTTCATTGACTATTCACTGGCCGTAAAGAAGTTTGCCATGGATGGTAACACCGGACGCGACCTTGGCATCCAGGTATTCGGCAAGTTCTTCCAGAAAGAAGGCTACAGCCTGCTCACCTATCAGGCCGGTCTGTTCAATGGCAACGGAATAAACAAGACCGATAACAACCAGGGCAAGGATCTTATGGGCCGACTCATGGTTAATCCTATAAAGGAACTTACTCTGAGTGCATACAACCTCTCACGCCTTGGAGAAGGTTCAAATACTTATAATTTCTCACGCACCGGTGTTGGTGCCAACTATGATTCAGACAAACTGTTTGCCCGTGCTGAGTACATCTGGGGTTACGCCAACGGTGGCCAGCAGAATGGTGCATACGGACTTGCCGGTTATAAGTTCAACCAGGACCTGAGCCTTGGTGTACGCTATGACTACTATGACTCAAACATTGATGCCAAGAACAAGAGCGAGCACATAACAGCCGCACTGAGCTACTATCCTGTAAAGAACCTGCGCCTGCAGCTTGACTACACTTACAAGATGGAGACCAATCTTCTTGCACAGAAGAAGAACAACAGCGCTGTTGCTTTCCAGGCAACCATCATCTACTAATAGTACCTCAAGTAAAACAAGCGGGGATGACATCAATGCCATCCCCGTTTTTTTTTAGCGCTGTTTTCCTTGTTCTGTTACGTGGAAATCATAGCGGTAATGTTTACCCTTGATCTTGGAATAGGTCCAGCTGTTATCTCCGGGTTTTGTGCTAAGACCATTGATCTTAAGGATATTGTAATCGGCTGGATCATACACTATGCTATCCTGACCTTTCCTGTCACGCATGGCATGGGCAGTGTGGATATAGCTGGTACTGTCTGAGAAATAGAACCAGACGGTATCGAACTCATGTGTATGGAGAGACATACTCCAACGGTCTGTTATAGGTATCTGGAGTGTACGGCCTGCAGGTATTACATACAGGCTGTCACCTGGATCGTTTTCTGTACTGTAATAATACTTGCGCCTTATTGTAACATCACAATCTGTCTGGTTTGTAATGTAGGCATCGTCACGAGCCTTGTCAAACATGGAAAGCAATCCATCGCTGCATGATGACATGAACAGGATTGCGGTCAGGACTACTGATAGTTTTAAAAATTTCATATCTGTTTTTGTATATATAATTATTTAAAAGTTACGGTCTCTGACAGGGGCTTGCGGCTAAAATGGTTGGGCAATGGCTGGGTGCCGGGAGCTGCGTATCCCAGGTCCAGCAGCATAAGGATGTCCTCATTGGCAGGAAGACCAAGTTCCCTGTGGAGGTCATCTATATGCACACAGTTAAGCCAGCAGCTGTCCACACCGGCATTGGCTGCACCCAGCATAAGATGGGTAGCCACGATGGCTGCATCCTCCACACCGGACTGGCGGTGATCGGTTTCGGGCCCACGGGATGTAGGATAGGTGTAAACATTGGTTTTATCGTACGCCACAACAAGCACAGTAGGAGCACCGTACCTGCAAGGTGTATGCTTGTCCACGATTGCCAGTCCCTGGGCACTCTGTACAACATAGATATGCTGTTCCTGCAGGTTCTTGGCAGTTGGTGCCATACGGCCGGCCTCCAGGATGGCGGTAAGCTGTTCCTGGCTTATCTGTCTTGAACTGTCATACTTCTTACAGGAATATCGGTTTTTTATAAGTTCTGTAAATTCCATAGTTTATTATGTTTAAAAGGCTGTTGGATGTAAGTTTTTACCATGGGAATGATTCGGGATCATTGTCCACGTTTGACCTCAGATTGCAGTTCAGCGCATTTATCTGCTCCATGTCTTCTGCGGACAGGCTGAATTCCATGATTTCTAGGTTTTCCTTAAAATGGTTTGGTTTGGCACGTGGTATGGTTATAAGATCACGCTGGACTATCCATCTGAGTACTATCTGTGATGCGGTCTTTCCGTATTTCTGAGCCAGGGACTGCAGCAATGGATGACCCACTACATCTATATCTCCCTGACCAAATGGTCCCCATGCCTGTATCTGAATGCCCAGTGAACGGTTGTAGTCTATGTTCTCCTGCTGACTGAGGAAAGGATGAACCTCTATCTGGTTTATTACAGGCTTTATCTCTGCATAGGACATGAGTTCATCCAGATGATGACGGTTAAAATTGCTCACACCTATTGAGCGTACCTTACCCTGTTTTACAAACTCTTCCATTACTTGCCAGGTATCCTTTACACGACCCTGGACAGGCCAGTGAATGAGCAGAAGGTCCAGATAATCTACCTTGAGTTTCTCTATGCTCTGGTTTATGGAATCCCTTATTCCATCCTTGTCCTTGCGCATGTTGTCTGTAGAAACCTTGGTGGTAAGGAATATCTCACTGCGCGGAACACCGCTCTCAATCAGGCCTTGACCTACCTCGGCCTCATTCTGGTACATCTGTGCAGTATCAATATGCCGGAAACCTGCCTGCAGGGCAAGTTTTACATTGTTTACTGCTGTCTCATCACGCAGCGTCCAGGTTCCTACTCCAATCTGTGGTATCTGGTAGTTGTTGTTCAGTCTGACCATAATCTGATAGTGTTTATTTGTAATTAACGCCTGCGCCTGCCCTGGATGACCTGTTTATCGGGTTCCTGTCCCTGATAAACCTTGTAGGCACTGTTTATGGCATGCAGGAACGCACGTGTGGTAATGGTGGAATTAGAAATACCATCTACGGTACCTCCATCTTTCTTATCCTTAAGGTCTGCGCCCGATGCATCCATACCTATAATACTGCCCTGGCCATTGCGCTGGAACCACTCTCCCACCACATCGCCCCAGCGTGGGGTCTCGTTCTGGCTGAGCACCTTGTAGCCACATATCTTACCATCGGCACTGAACGCTACCATCATGGATATGGGGCCAGCAAAACCAGTTGCACCGGTCTGTACCACGGCACCAACGTCTTTCTTACGTTTCTTGAGTGGATAGACCTTATACTCCACGTCATGATAGCTTACAGTGGTCTGCTCCTTGAGTGGCTTGTTGTCATACTTTCCAACTTGCTTGGCCAGGGAATTCAGATCTTCATTGCCTTCTACATTGGCACATGCACAGAGAGGTAACGATATTACGAACAGGATAACAAGATTAGATACTGATTTCATACGAACTATTATTACAATATGCAAAATTAGGAAACTGTCATTAAACTACACACATCTAAGCGTGTATATTCTTACAGTTGCGGTATGCTCTGGACCTATAGATAAAAAAAGAGGATGACCTGGCAGCCATCCTCTCCTTATTAAGATAGTATTTGATTACTTCTTGAAATCACGTACTACATAGTAAACAGCCTTACGCTGGTTGTCCTTGTCGAACAGCAGTGGGAAGTTGTTTGCACCGAGCCATGAAGCAGCGTCGTTTACGTTCCAGAATGTTACGCAAGAGAAGTTCTTCTTGTACTTGCGGATGATCTCGAACAGGTCAGCATACTTCTTGTTCTGGAGCTCAGCAATCTCGTCGGTATAAACCTGACCCTCGCCACGGCTAAACTGGAGCTGGCCACCGGCCTCCTGGTTGATACGGATATCGAACTCAGTGATCTGCAGGTTATCTACGAGCTCAAGATACATCTGGATAGCCTTCTCAAAGTCCTCAAGGGTTGGGTTGTCATAGATGTTGTAGTGACCCTGCATACCGATACCGGTAATAGGAGCACCCTCTGCCTTAAGCTTCTTAACCATGTTGTAGATGTAAGTTCTCTTGGCTGGAGTCCAAGCGCTGTAGTCATTGTAGAACAGGTCAGCCTTTGGATCTGCCTCGTGAGCAAACTCAAATGCCTTCTTGATGAACTCATCACCGCAGAGCTGATAAGCTGTTGACTGACGGAATGACTGCTCGTAAGGAACATCTGGATTGTTGCCATCGCTCATAGCCTCGTTTACAACATCCCAGCAATATACAACGTCCTTGTAACGGTTAATAACTACATGGATGTGAGCACGGAGTGAATCATAGAACTCTTCCTTGGTTGCCTTAGCATACTTTGGAACCTTGGTTACCTGAGGAGCTGCAGCTGGAGCCTGTGGACGCTGGCCCTGAGGAGCACCCTGTGGACGCTGTCCGCCCTGAGGAGCACCCTGAGGACGCTGGCCACCCTGTGGGAAACCACCACCAAAACCACCAAATCCGCCAAAGCCGCCAAATCCGCCGCGACCAGCCTGCTCTACCCAAATGGTATCGCCCTTCTCGTCACGCTCTACAACCTGGTTGCCGTTCTCATCATACTTGTTGAACATCCAGTTAGCAAACTGGCTGTGCCATACAAGGCAGTGACCACGCATCTTGATACCGTTCTCGCGGCAGAAGTTTGCAATACGGTCAGCCTCTGCAAAGTTCCATACACCTGGCTGTGGGTGGATCTCACCTGGCTTCATGCAGTTCTCTGCAGTAACACTGTTGTACTCCTTGATAATCATAGCTGCTGTAGCAGAGTCTGCAACGTTACGACCTGTAACAGCAACACCAATCTTGAAGTAGCCCTTATAGGCATCCTTCAGACCTGGGTCCTTTGGACCGCATGCGCTCATCAGTGCTACGGTTGCAAAGAGAGCAATTGTTGAAAGCTTTTTCATTTTGTTATTATTAAAAGTTGACACTATTTTTCTAAAACTATGTACGTTCTAGTTTGAGAGCCCCAAAATTAGTAATTTTTTGTTATATGTCCTATCAAAGAGTAATTTCAATACTCTGCAGGTCCTTATCCAGTGATGAACTGCCGTAAAGAATACGGTAACGTCCAGGACGGAATGCAACCTCATCAATAGACTCATCGTAGAAACTGAATGCATCCTTGTTGAGTTCAACCTTTACATTGGCAGTCTGACCGGCAGCAATATTCACACGCTTGAATCCGGCAAGAGACTTGATTGGAGCACCAGCATCGTCGAGTGCCTTTACGTAAACCTGGACAACCTCATCGCCATCCAGCTTGCCGCTGTTGGTAACAGGAACGGTAAGGGTCATGGACTGAGGCTTGCCCTGAGTCTTGGCTTTGCCATAGCTAAAGCTTGTGTAGCTCAGGCCATAGCCGAACGCATAGAGAGGCTCACCCTGGAAATAACGGTATGTGCGGTTCTGCATTGAGTAATCCTCAAAGTCAGGAAGCTGTTCTGTAGAAGCGTAGAATGTAACAGGCAGACGGCCACCAGGATTATAATCACCAAAGAGTACATCGGCAACAGCCTGACCACAGGCCTGACCGCCGTACCATGCCTGGATAAGGGCGTCATACTGGTTCTCTACATTGCCAAATCCCATGGCACTGCCCGATACGTTAACCAGGATAACTGGCTTGCCGGTAGCGTCTATCTGGGCAAGCAGCTCCTGCTGGATCTCTGGGAGTTCAATGGTTGAACGGTCATGTCCCTCACCCTCTATGTCCGATGAGATACCGCTAACCATTACAATGACATCGGCCTTTGAAACCTTCTCAACGACTGGAGCAAAGTTAACAGGACCGCGGCTGTAGATATCGAAAGAGAAAGAAGCTGAACGGGCCTCTGGCTGGCTGAGTTCTATAGAGATCTGATAGGTCTTACCCTGCTCTACCTTGAATGAGGTCTGGGCTGCACCCCTGCCAAATCCACCAAATCCGCCAAATCCGCCACGGCCACCGCCCTGACCGGCATTCTCAACTATGGTCTCACCATTAACCTTGAATGTAAACTTGGAGCTGCCGCGTACGGAATAGATCATGTCGCCTGTGTAGTCTGCAACAAAACTGCCTGAATAACGGGCTGAGAATCCGGTCTGGTTAAGACCGTCTATCCATGGGCAATCCTCATGTGCAAGGGCTGGTGATGTTGTGTTCAGGGACAGAGGCTCGTCATAGTCTGTGCTTGCCACTACAGCACCAGTCCAGTCAAGGGTGTTGTAGTATTCTGCATGCAGACCCTTGCCGCCGTTTATCTGCTCAACGTAGTGAGTAGTAATGTATGGCTCATTAAGGTCACAGCCCTTCTCATAGATGATCTTTGCATTTGGAGCAGCCTCGCGGATGGCATCCAGGATGGTCTTGGTATTGGCTGCACTAGGATAGCCGTTGTAGTTACCCAGGATTACGCGGGCATTGTCGGCATTTGGGCCAACTACGGCAATGGTCATGTTCTTGCTGAGTGGCAGTATGTTGTCCTTGTTCTTGAGCAGTACTATAGCCTCATGTGCGGCCTTGTTGGCCAGTGCGGTATGCTCGGGGCTGCTCAGGTCATCAAGTCCAAGCTTAGCCCATGGCAGGTTCTCGGCAGGGTCAAACATACCCAGTTGGAAGCGTGCCAGCAGTATGCGGCGTACGTTTACGTCTATATCGGACTCTGTTATAAGTCCCTGCTCAATGGCCTGTGTGAGTGAACGGTAGTTGGTACCGCATTCAATATCTGCACCGGAGAGAACGGCATCGGCTGCTGCGCTTGCGGCATCCTTGTGGGTACCATGCTGTCTGGCATTGAAGAAGTCCGATATAGCACCGCAGTCTGTTACTACAAGGCCCTTGAATCCCCACTTTTCACGCAGGATATTCTGGAGCAGACGGTCGCTTGCGCAGCAAGGATCGTTGTCATAACGGTGATAAGCGCACATAACCTCCTGAACATTGCCATCCTTTACAAGGGAGCGGAATGCAGGCAGGTATGTCTCCCACAGGTCACGGCCCGACACGCTTACGTTGAACTGGTGTCTTAGAGGTTCCGGACCACTGTGAACGGCATAATGCTTGGCGCATGAATGGAGCTTGAGATACTTGCTGTCATTGCCCTGCATACCAAGAACGGTCTGGGTACCCATTACAGAGTTCAGGTATGGATCCTCACCCGGAGTCTCCTGGCCGCGTCCCCAGCGTGGGTCACGGAAAATATTCACGTTTGGACACCAGAAAGAAAGGCCCTGATGCCATATACTGCCGTTTGGCTGGGTTACACCAAGCTGATGATGGTCTGTGGTATTCCATACGGCACGTGCCTCATCGGACACTGCTGTATATATTTCAAACTGCTGCTCGGGATTGAATGTTGCACCCAGGGCAATCACCTGTGGGAATACGGTAACATCGTCATAACAGATTCCATGGCAAGCCTCATTCCACCAGTTGTAGGCAGGAATATCAAGGCGGTCCACAGATACCGAGCCGTTCATCATGAGTCCTATCTTCTCCTCTGGAGTAAGAAGCGAAAGAAGGTTGTCTGCTCTTTTCTCAAATGATAGACGTGGGTTCTGGAACGGATAATCGTAATGTTTGCATCCGGTCATGCACAACACGGCAGCTGCCATGCAGCATGATAAGGTGATTTTTCTCATAATTGTTAGTTGTACAGTGTTAGTTTCTTGAATTGTCAAAGATACTGATAATTACAGAAACCAACACCTAAATACAACTTAATTATGTAACATATTAGAATGTATAGGAGATTCCGGCCTTGGCCCAGCGTCCCGGCTGCAGTATGCCACCATAGTCATAATAGTGGCTGTTGGTAATGTTGGTGCAGTCCACAGACAGCTTAAGGCTATTCCAGCGCCAAAAAATCTGACCGTCCAGCAGGGCTGCCGGCTCATAGCTGCATACCACACCGTCGGCATTGTTGAAATTGCCGTCACGGCTCTGCAGTGAGAATGCCCACGATGCACCAAGTCCTTTCCAGATATCATGCTCCACACGGGCCACAAGCTTGTGTTTCATGCAGTCCAGGTATCGTGAACCGGAACGGTCCTCGTGGGTATCGGGTGTAGAATATGAATAAGAAAGGCGTACGGCACGGATACCACGCTTCCAGCTGAGCGATGCCTCCATCTCTGTACCCATAACATTATATGAGCTCCAGTTGGTTGCATGGAAGGGACGCTTGGCATCGGACGGTACATATACCCAGTCTATGATATCTGTTCCCCAACGGTAGTATGCATCGGCACTCAGGGAGAGGGCTGCATTCCACAGAGAGCCCTGGTATGTGGCACCGGCACACAGTGTGAGGGTCTTCTCGGGACGCAGGTCACGGCTTCCAAGCTGGTTGCCGGCATTGTAGTAGAGATCTGTGAATGTAGGCAGTCGCAGGCTGCGGTTAAGATTAACATATACGACCGATGCAGGCAGGTACTCGTAACCTACATTCAGGCCACCTGTCATGTTCCAGCCAAACTCACTGGTCCAGAATCCCTTTATATCCGCACTGGCTGTAAGGTCATTCCAGAACAGGACCTTTTCCACATAGGCGCCAGCACTCATGCGTTTCTTTCCTCTTACAAGGTCAAACACGTTCAGGTCCTTAAGGTCAAATCCCTCTACGTTTGGTACCTGGCCGCCGGGATTTATGGTATCACCAAGATTGGTACTGTTGATTGCGCTGTTCTTTGCCTCAACTCCAAACGATGTGGTTCCATGTTCTCCGGCATATTTTGTGCGTGCCTGCACCTCCATGTTCCTGGAAAAATGGAAATTACCGTACAGGCGCTGTCCGCGGTGCCATTCGTAATGGTCATAGTTGGCACGTCCGCCAGCCTGGAATACGGTGCTCCAGGACTCGTTCCATTTCTGTGCGTAAGAGGCACTGGCAAATGCTGTCCTGGTGGCATCAAACTGGTCCTGGCTGCCAAAACCGTAGAACATACCAGCTCCGGCATCCTTTATCTGGAGTCCGGTCTGCACATTGAGGCCCTTCCAACCGGTCTGTGCAAACACATTGACCAGGTTCAGGTCACTGTTTTCCATGCTGATCTTTTCCTTGGGGCTTGCATCCGGAGCATCATAGCCGTTGGCATGTGTGTAAGAGGCCGATGCATCGGCATACCAGTCTCCCTTGCGCCAGCGGCCAGCCACAGATGGATTGGACAGTGCATACATACCCTGTGTCATACTCACTGAGTACTCACCACCCTTTACGTTGTTGCTGCGGGTAACTATGTTCACGGCCCCGCCGCCCTGGAGTATCTCTACCCTTTCTACGAGTTCCAGGTTGACTGGAAGGTTAAGGGAGTAGTGACCGGTATGTGAATCGGTCATGTCAACACCGTTTATCAGTACGCGCACCTGGTCAAAAGTTCCGCCACGGACCGATACATCGGCCTGTGAACCATTTACGCCACGGCTGCGCAGGTCTATTCCCGGAAGATATCTGAGCAGGTCACTTATGTTATGGACTGGAAGGGATTCAATCTCTGAACGACCAATCACTGAAATCATCCTATAAGACTCCGACGCCAGCTGAGGACGGTCCGCAAGTATCTGAATATCAGTTGTGTAAACTTCATGGTCATTACTTACGGTAGAATTGCCTTCATGCACTGGCGCAGCCATCATGGCTGCCAAAAAAACAAGTGTAATCATATCCTTTTTTTAAACAGGCCGCAAAAATACAAAATATATGCTTTCATTTGCACTATGACTGCAACTATTGAGTACATCACAGACAGGTTCAATGAGTACAACAGGGATTTCTTTGACGGCGCACTCCCGCCTGTAAGGATTGAACTGAGCAATGCACGCACATGGCTTGGCTTGTGTACGTCACGCGTACGCCGCCGGTGGGACGGACGGTTGGAGCGCTATGATTTCCGGCTCAGGATAAGCACCCGGCTGGACCTCCCCGAATCCGAGATCCAGGATACCATAATTCACGAGATGATACATTACTATATATGGTATAACGGAATACGTGATACATCGGCCCACGGAAAGGTTTTCCGCAGCATGATGGACAGGATAAACAGGGAATGGGGCAGACATATACGAATTTCCCACCGCCTTACCCCAGAGCAGCGCGAGCAGTCCATAGACAAGCGCGTACGCTGGCATGTGGTGGCCATAGTAACATTCAATGACGGGCGCCAGGGTATAAAGCTGATTACACACAACGATGAGCGTATCATAGCATGGCACAGGGCATTGAGCCGCAGCGGCCGGATAGCCTGCATAGAATACTATCTTGAGCGGGATCCGTGGTTCAACAGGTTCCCTACCTCATCGGCCCTAAATGTATTTTTTACCAATATGGATATGGTAAGGGAACACATAACGGGGCAAAAACGGCTTATTGTAACCCCAAAATCCGTTACCGTTGTTGACAAACCGTAACTATTGATTACCTTTAACGCATAAAGCTTTTAGATATATGACTATGTGGCTGATTATAAACTACTTATATGCACAGAGTATTTCACAAGGGGCAATTTTGGGACATTAATTTTCCCATATTATCCCACAAATTCCTATAATTTCCCTATATTTTGTCCCTTTATTGTCCCTTAATATGAAACAAATTGTGGCACTACGCAAACGACCAATGAAGAATGGTGGTCATTCTCTATTCCTTGATTATTACATAGATGGAACCAGAGTCAAGGAGATGCTCAAACTTTATCTGCTACCAGAGAATAGCAGACGAGACAAGCAGCTTAATCAGGAAACAATGGCAGCGGCAAATACCATGCAGGCAAAGAAGATTCTTGAGATTCAGCAAGGTTTGACTGGTATAATCAGTCGCAAGAACAATATATTACTTGTGAATTATCTTGATAGCAGAGCGGATGAATATCGTAATGCCGGCAGTAGGGTATGTGCAGAAGCTGTACATTATCTGAATCACTATATACGAAGATGGAAACCAGGCATACGTCTGTCTGAAATGACAGAGGATGCCGCTGTAAAATTCATAAAGTATCTCAAATCAACCAACCTTAGTAGTGGTAGTATTAGGTTATACTTTGCGATCCTCAAAACGCAGCTAAATATTGCTGTAAAGCGCAAGATGATATCCCAAAACAAGTTGATATATATAGACCAAACCGATCTGCCCAAAAAGCCAGATACATCAAGGGAATATCTAACCTTGGAGGAATTAAAAAAACTCATTGATACACCTTGTAATAATGAGGAATATAAACGTGCATTCCTGTTCTCGTGTTTCTCCGGCCTGCGACTTTCCGATGTATGCAACCTGACATGGAGTCAGATACATCGTGATGGAGACAAATGGCAAGTCGAGGCATGCCAGCAGAAGAGTAAACGCATCGTGTATGTGCCATTATCCGCAAATGCCAAGAACCTACTTGGGAAACCTGGGGATGGTAAGGTCTTCTATTTACCCAGTGTTAAGCCTAATAGTCGCAGTACTATTAATAAAACAATACAAAAATGGGTTGAGCAAGCAGGAATAACCAAACATATATCCTTCCACTGCGCTCGCCACACATGTGCCACTCTATTGCTTACTAATGGGGCAGACATCTATACCGTCAGTAAGATCCTCGGTCACTCATCGGTGACTATCACTCAGGTGTATGCAAAGGTTGTAGATGAGAAGAAACGTGCCGCAGTGGATGCTATACCTAACCTTAATCTTTGATGCGCCTACCACATGGGCAGACATAAGCGGCAGCTGCTGGGTACATCATCTGAGCAAGATAGCCACGCAGGTATTGATATTCCTCTGATGCCCTGTCAATATCAAGAGCCTCGGCTATATGTTCAACCACATGACCTTTCTCATGGTCCAGTGTATTCCAGAACTGCTCAGGCCCTGTTGACTCATTTATGACCATGACTGTTGTCCTGTGTTTCGGATTTGTGTATGTCAGTCCTGAGTTTAACAACCCTGACATAAGATTATCTTCGGCTCGCTCCAGCGAATGGCCTTTACAACCGACCATCTCAAGGACAGCCAGTATACCTTCAGCGGATTCGGTACCGGCATTGTAATATGCCAGTACCGTCCACATCCAAGGTGTTAGACGAATCTCCTGAAAGATCATATCACATCCTCCCAGGAAATCACCGTGCCACTACCTATGCAGTCTGCATAGAATCGTGTCATGGCGACCTCGTCATAACCATCAGGGTCTTGTAGATAATCACGCACAAAGAGTGCAAGATGAGCTTCGTCATTGATGGCAGATCCATAATGGTCAGCCTTGGCCATGGCCATGACATACACATGGTCATAGCCTTCGCTGTTAACCTGCACACCATTTCTCTTCAGAAGCTCTTCTGCTTGCTCCTTGGTCATGCTGATCTTATTGCCATTCCTGTCTCTCATGCGAGAGATTGCGAACTCACACAACTTCTTACTGAAATGCCAGCCATACATTGACAGATAGTCTTCCATGCCTGATGGGAATCTGTCTCTTGAATCAAGTCTTTTCTTGCACATAGCTGCCGAGTTTATCTGAATCTTCCAGAACGTGTGCGACCTCTGCGTTCGCCATAGATACCATGGTTACCGCCACGTTCGCCATAACCTCCGCGCATGCCGTAGCGTTCACCCATGTTACCCTGCCGCATGCCGTAGCGTTCACCCATACTGGATTCTTCCGCTTCCTCCATGCCGGCCTCATAGCCATCTTCGTAGCCACATTCGTATGCCTCACGTTCTTTTTCGCTCATATCTTCAGGAGACATGCGGTCACCGTAAGACTCTCTAATTTCCCAAAGTCTTGCCATAGTTTAGTTTGTTTTAGATGTTTCAGCCATAAGAATTTTCTTTAGCTCTGCTATCTGCTGCTTCAGTTCACCAATCTCGTTCTGCTGTTTTTGACGTTCAGCAAACTCTGGGTTGAGAGTGTTAAGGATGGTATCGCATGCGGCAATCACGTCTTGGTGATATCCCACGTTATTGATAGCCTCGACGCTCCTCTGCTTAAGATTAGCGACCTCGGTGTTCATAGCCTCTCTGCTGGTGGCAATAATAACCCCATCACCCATAAACTCTGCCACATCTGCGTTGGCCGATATTTTAGAATAAGGTATATTCCTATCACCAACCGATACAACAAGATCTACCACCATCTCCTGTGGCGAATAATAGCTCTGAGGAGATAATGAATACTTGGGCATCGGATTAGATACACTCTGAACAATGCCAACTTCTAAAGATGGCTTTCCGTTTTTATGCAGGATATAGACCTGCGAGTTCTGTCTTATGTTCTGAAACATGGTTAATTACATTTTTACATCATCACTCTGACCCTATCAGTGGTGGAATCATAAAAACACAGATACACACCCTCTGCAATGACACTTGTAGTCACAGCCACACCCTGCGGTGTAAACAACTGCTTGTCCGAACCGAGATAGCCCTCCGTGTTCACATAGATAGGCACTGCGTTTTCCGGCGCGGGAAGGGTTGGAAGGCTCGTGACATACACAAGGAACAGTCCTTGGAAGAAATCACTCACATTAGCATGGTTAGCAAATGTCAGCGTCAACCTTGTGTCACTGAGGCTTGCGTTGATAGTCTTGATAGCAGGGATGCCCAAGCGGTTCACCCTCTTAACGATTACTGCCATAGTCGTACATTATTAGTTGTTAAGACCAGATGCTACCACTTGGGTTGTAGCCGTAAGGGTATCCACCATTGAGTCCCATCTGCCATGCGGCACACGCAGGAACAGCAACGGCTGACGGATTGGCAACAGTGATTGTGGATGGCTGCTTGCACTGAATATCATTCAGAGCCTTGTAGATCGGAGCGAGTTCTGCCTGACGCTCTGCCCTTGAGTTAGCGGCTGTAAGAGCAGCAGTAAGAGAAGCAATCTCTCTGTCCTTGCGCGAATCCTCAATAGCATCCAACTTGGCAATCACGCGGTTGGTGTTGTCGGTAGATGCCTGGATAGCCTTGTTGCTGTTCTGAGCTGCCTCATAACCGACCTGGCAGAAACCGTTCTGAATCAGCTGGCTCTGCTGAAGGTTGTTGATGCGATTCTCATAACCCTGCTGGGTAGTGAGTAACTTGTTGTCGCAGCAACACTGAGCAATCTGGTTGGCAATTGCAGTGTTACCAGCCTGTACGGAATTGATGATCTGCATCTGACCCATACCTACCTGGTTGCCTACTCCTGCGATAGCTGACTGAACTGCATTGATTGCGCACTGCACAGCATTGTAATTACAGTTAATGGTTGATGCCAGCTGTCCAATAGCAGTCTGATTACCCTTGATGGCATCCATCAGAAGGGTATTACCCTGATTTGTATTCAGAGTGTCCTGTATCTGACTGAGCTGTGAATGGTAGCCATTGCCACCATCATTACCAAAAATACCTCCGTTACGGAGTGCGGCAAGAAATACGATTGCCCAGATTGGGTTGTTCCACATTCCACCGCCAAAACCGCCACCATTCATCGATAGCAGCAGGTTCGGATCAAGAGATCCGTTCCCAGAACCTTCTGGGAATACATAAGTTTTTTCACTCATAATTTTTTGCTTTTAAAATGTTTTTCACGGTATGCGCATTTCCGTGATAGCAAAGTTATGAGCATAAAAAAGCCTATCATAAAAGTATGATAGGCAGTAGGTTGGGTGTATTATAGAACCTTTTATGGATAGTTATGTGGATAGTTATTTGGGTGGTTTTTTCATATCATGATGTTCAAGATACATCAGTTGATATTGTTCCTTGCACCACTTTGAAATATCTTGAGACATAAGACAGAATGAATAGGACTGCAAGCAACGTGATGAGTAGGCATTAAACAATCTATCTATGTTCTTTGCCTTCTGCTTGATGTCCTTTATGTCATTTGGCTCAATACCCTGTTACTTCATCACAACCAAGGCTATGTCATCACTTGACAGTCCTATTCTGCGAAGGTATTGCACAAGCAACATTCTGGCATCAACTACTGCCTGTAGCTTAATACCATTGATTATACTGTCACGCTTGACCTCGCATATCTCGGCTACCTTATCAAGGAGTATGTTGAATATCTCTGATTTCTTCATATCGTGGATTATTGATTGTGCGAATATAAACAATTACGCACCATCTTATTCGGATGATGCGTAATTCATTATCTATAAAACAATTTATTCTTTCTCCTTGAACACAAGCGCATAGAACTTCTTGATTGCATCAATGGAGTATATACCATTTGACGTAAGTCCGATGCATATGCCCTGCAAAAGGACAAACACCCATGCAGGTTCTCCCAGTCCAGGGAGTAGGTTTATTGCCCATGCACCAAATGTCAGCGCAATGGCAGACACCCAAGAGATCACTCTCTTTACCCACTTTGTTTCAATACCACAACCACCAATGATGGCGGCGCTCAAGCTACTTGCAACTGTTGCAACGGCAGCGAAAATAACCCAATAGAGTTCGTTCATAATGATTTGATTTAATTAGCCTATAGCCTCAAGAATAGCTTTCTTGATAACGATACCGACGCTTTCCAACTGACCATCTGATGTAGCTCTTGCTAACTGACTCACTGTTTCCTTGAGCTCGTTTGCAACCTCCTCACTCCACTCGCACTTACCATTCTTGAAAAGGTCCATGCAAGCGCTTGCCACGGCAAGACTATCAGTCTTCTTGTACACGATAGACGCTACATCCTTGGCTACATCAAGTTCTGCTACGGAACCGTCAATGTTAGTTACCTTTACATTTGCCAGGTTAATAATCCTGACCTCTTTTTCTTCTGATTTCTTGTTACTCATTTTATTAAATTATTATACTACAAATATACGCAAAATTTGTTATAATCACAAAACATCTACATAATACATTGCACCCTTCAATGGCTTTATAGCACTATCAAATGACGTAATGCGTATATGTATCATGTTAGTCTGCTCCAATGCTCCTGCGGTGCCTAAAATGGCAAAATCGGGGTATGTAACATTCGCCTGGATATTGCACATACAATCGTCACCGGAGTATATATTTTTATTTTGTACGGCAAGTGTGGTATCATCATGGAACGTGCCATTAAGAATAGCGAAAGATGCCAGCTCTGCAATCTTACCACCTCGGCCCGTTGACGGGTCATGCATGTCATCGTTTATCAACCCGTAGAGTTTGATTGTCCTTCCGTTCAGCTTGCTCCATTGTGATGTAACCCTACTACCTGTGTTGGTATCCCAAAGAGAAATCCACATATCGGCAAACACCTCATAACCCACAAGCATACTTGTACCCATTGGTATAAGCCTGTCATTGTTGTGGAACACAAACTTGAGCCCTGGTGTAGAAAGGTTTATAGAGTCCGCCTCCATACTGGTATCAAAACTACTATGGTATGTGTCCCATGCGTGTGGTGCTGTCGCAAGAGCAAAGGCTCTCGCATAGATAGTAATAGGATTGGATGGGCGAACAATACTTGAATCACCGCCAAAATTCTTGAATAGGTCTTTCCACATTAGTATTGCATCAGCTGTCTGCCCTCTTGATACCCTTTTGACAATATCATTTGCGCATGGCACATCCATACTATGATATGTGGTGGTGTAACCTCCACCTTGGATGTTGTAATAGTATTCATATAAGTCAGCACAAAGCATAGACGCAAAACCATAGTATCTACCTGCAATCTTTCTGTTTGTCACATCCCATGCCGTAACCATAGCATACACTGCAATGATAGGTTTTTCACTGATAGGTTCACCATCCTTATCAACATCAAAGAGTGTTAGAGGTGTCTGCTCAGTGTTGGCAGACAACAGTGCAACGGGCAAGGCTATGGCATTACCATAATTAGTGGTATTATGAGAAAGCATGAACTGATACAAGTATGGATAGCTCTGAGTCTTTCCACTGCCTTGTGCCCATAACTCATAGGCAGTTCCATTTATCACAACATCGTTTACAGCACTTGCGTAGATTGTTCTATCTCCAATCTTTAAATAACCAGTAGGTGTCAGTGTTGCTAAAGATACACGATTATCAAACACTCCGCTAAAGGTAGACAGCTTGGTAGGTATTAGGTTAGAACATTCAATTAAATTTGAATCCACATCGATGTTATGTTCAGTCGCAAGTACAAGGTTGGCACGCATATTCATAGTATTGGTATTGTGTATAATGAAATGCCTACGCAGTTGTTCTATGCGCTTACCAACTACAAACATATCTCCACCGAAACCATTAGTACGAAACTTGTCCATCGTTTCTTGGTTGGAGTTAGAAGACAAGGGGACAATATTGCCACCACTCATCTGCTCCGTAAACTCCACCATAGATGCAAACCTTGCCCATCCGCTACCATCCTGCCATTCAAGCACAACACCGCCACCTATGCAGCGCATATTGGTAAGCGGATTGCTCACTCCGTCACTCTGCTCACTTGCGGTATAGTTCCATAGTGGCAAATTACCAAGTACAACTCTGCCCATACCACTCGTTTCTCTGCGGAGTCTGAATATGGTCTGCTCATCCGTTCCGTTTGATGTTGTAGGTGTTGGGTTGCCAATTATCCTATCATCATAAGCAATGTTTGCAAGGAATCCATTGTGCCATTCAAAGTTTACATTGCCTTTAATACTGAATGATGGTTCGTGCGTACTATTTCCTGTATTATAACCATCAAACACACCAAGCATATCATTTAGTGTTTCACCTTTGTTGTTCTTGAAAATATTGAAATGAATATGTCTTGGAGCGGATGCAGATGTTTCTTTAGTTGCATATTTGCCGAACTTAATAGCATCATTCCAAATATCCCATTTAGGTCTACGTCCCCTAATGATGTCGCCATCGGCATAGCCCACACCTCCCGATGTTGTGGCACCGCTTGGTACTGTGTTGATTTTGAAAGCGAAATTACGTCCGTTGATAACGTAAGGAACGTCGGCATTCTCCGATGCTTTGCGTGCATCGTCATCCGTAAGGACAGCAAGGAGTTGGGTGTAATTACTACCCGTTATCTCACGAAGGTCTGCGAACTGAATACCATAGCCGCTTACACCATCGGGGAAATCAACCACGCTTGACGAACGTGTAACACCACTCACCGCTCCACCATCATTTATAGATGAAACAGTCAATGAATAGCGCGGCTCAGCCATATACACCACTGTGCCATCTGATGACGATGCGGCATACATGTGATACATTCGTGGGAAACGTGCGACACCTGAATAGTATGAGAAAGAATATGCCGTTACTTCGTAAACCCTTATGGCCCATGATGCCGTAGAATGGATGCAATACTTGTTGTCGATAGTAGTAGTAGATGTACCCTCAATCAAACCGCCTATTCTCGCGTATTCACCTCTACCGCCACCTCTCACGAGTGTGTCTGATATAATTTCTCCGTCATACCACGGCTTACAACCATTGGTGTTATCACTTATTGTACCTACCCAACCAAAGAGGTGTACGCCTGCTGACCACGGCTTGCTTACCACTACCGTATTTCCATTCAACCATTCTATGTTAGCACCATTCTTGCGTATGGAATGGCCATTGTTACTACCCGATGCATTGCGGTTATGCCCATAGAAATATCCTTCGGCATTCTGCTCTATCTCGGCTTTAATGAATACACTTTCTCCAACACCAAGATACCATGGGGTATCAAAATACCTATTGTTCATCTGCACATAATGCTTGAATACGCATGACGTTGTGCCGAATGATGTAACTTCTCCTTTGGGCAATCTACGTATCGTCACATCTGTATGATACGATACCTTATCATTCTTAACTATACTCATATCTTTATATTTTTAATTTATAGTTCAGCCTGTGACCATACCGCAGTAGGAGTAACACCATCCGCAGGCTCAAATATGCGAACCTCCACACTCTTTCCCGCAGCAAGTGAGAATGTTTTTGGACCACATACATTAGTGAAGTTGATTGATATGGTATGTGTGTCACTTGTACTATTCGTTATTCTCACATATCTTGGATAGCCGTATCTTACCGTTTGTCCTGATGGTACGGTATTATATATTCTCCACGTTGCGGTACTACTTGACATCGTGCATATCTGATATGTAGGACCATCGGTAATTCTATCTAAGACAACATTAGCTGATGACACACTTGTATTAGTTACTGCACATTTCTTTGTATAACCATCCAATTCACTCGGACGTACAACCATACCAAGGTCAATATCTCCACTTGTAGTAATCGTACCTACGGTTGTTTGGTTCATACTAACACTGACACTTGTTACCGTTCCTACATTAGCCGTAGCACCACTTGCTATACCATCAAGTTTAGCCTTGTCGGTCTTACTCATTATTCCGTCTGCACTTGATGTAGCCGTGGTCAATGTGACTATACCATCACTTGGTATGAGAGTATTGGTAGACGAGCCTAATCTAATACCCGTAACATAGATACTACCCGTAGCCGAACTAACATCCAATGATGCTATTCCGAGAGCCGATACACCCTTTGTTGATTGTATGTTACCCGATGCGGTTATTGAACCAACACCCGTCATATCTCCGCTTACATTAGCCGTACCATTGAAAGACTGACCCCACAAGGTGCGTGATGTAGCGAGTTTGGTAGCAGATGAAGCGTTACCATTCAGAGAACCAGTAATTGCCCCTGTAACGCTTAGGGTGCCGCCGATGGTTACGTTAGAACTAAATGAACCTGTGGTGGCTCCTGAGAATGCACCATTTATTCCAACCGCATTATCAAACTGCACGGCTCTATCCGCATTTGTGAATTTGTATGCCCTATTACCAGCGGCTATACTATTACCTGAGGGCAATCCCCATGCTTTATTGGACGTGAATCCTTGAATTGTGTAAATATAACCACGGCTGTCATAGTCAGCGTTTACCGAGTTAATACGGAAGGTCATTCGTATTCCATAACCGTTATTGCGTGAATCTCCCTGTCCAAAAATGGTTCCACCCATACCGATAATATTTGGACCACTCCAACCAGCAATAGGAGCATCACTTACGTATGCTGTCCACGCATTCTTGTCTGTGTATAGGTTTTTTTCTATATTACATGTACAGCCACAGCCTGCTGTATTAAAATAAATATAGATAAATGCGAGTTGACAGTACCTTGAGCTTCCAGATGGATTAAATGTGATTCTCATCTTGTCGCCTACAACAGCCTTTGAACGTGAGGAAATTGGAAGGCTTCCTTGTACACATCCGCTGAACACATTTTTTATATTGGCAGCTTCCGAAGTAGTAACATCAGTCCATGATGCACCATCATCAGTACTTCTTTCAACTGTAATTTCGTTAGTTGTGGCACCTGAAAAAATATTAGTACCAATATCTGAGATATATGGAGCTATACCTGCTGCTACTGACGTAACCTTGTATGATGTAGGGGTAATGTTTAACTCTCCAGCGTGGTACGAGGGTTTGTTCGCAGCTTTCGCCCACGCATATACATCAGAGGCAGGAAGAGAAGTGGGGATTTCTGATGCGAATGCAATCCTTTTCCAATCTTGCCATGTGTCATCAATGCCATTACGATAATACAAATTACCATTTAAGCCAATTGAAGAACCGCTTACCAATTCCCAAGATTGATAACCCGCGGTCCAACCCTTGAGGTGTATTCCCGAATACCAATCACTTGAAGGAGTTCCACTATTATTAAACCATAACGTGGCTGATTTTTCCGTAAAATATGATGGTAGACGTTGTGCTCCACGAACATCAATGATATTCGCCCTATTGGTCGTAGTAGATGTGCCGCCATTTGCAGGAAGACTTGTCGGTGTACCACTAATCAAAGAGTATGCAAGTTTGTTTGATGTAGTAATTGCATCTTGTTTAGCATCCCACGTAGCTTGTTTTGTCGTTGTGGGGATAGAGTAACCACTTGCAAGAGATATTGCTATAGTACCGCTTGTGGTGATAGGTGTGTTGGAAACACTCAGTCCCGTAGGAACGGAAACACCAACACTTGTCACGGTACCACTTGGCTCATCACCCGATGGTACAAGAACCCATGCCGTACCATTGCTGATAAACACGTCACCAATCTTTGCCGCTTGGCTCGCATAAGTACCATTAGTGATTACTTTGTATGTGTAGCCTTCATTACTTGCGCTTGCCGTAGGTAATGAGGTGATAGTACCACCCGTACCTAATGAGCCCTTGAACTGCATAGGAGTGGGTAGGGCATCTATCAAGGCTTTCAAGGCCTTTCCTTGTGCGGCAGACAACGATGAATCGGTAGAATCCGAAGTGAGGTTATTCACTACGGGCCTCCAAGTGTCGGTAAATACCGCATTACTTGGAACACTCTTGGCAATGGTATAGCTCAATGCCGTGGGCACACCATCTTTGAGATATATAGGTGTTGTCGTTCCACCAACGGTACTTGTTCCTACCTTTGTGACACTACCATTGGTCAATTGTGTCTTTGTAGCGTATGTGCTCGTGAAAACATTACCATCCGCATCTTGTGTTGCCTTGGTCGCGGTAGACGCATTGCCGACAAGATTACCCGTGAAGGTAGGAGCATACACCGCACCTATGAAACGCGATGCGCCCCTTACGATTAACGAACCCGTATCAATACCATCGAGGGTGATGTCGCCACTTATGACACCACCTTTGACACTTACATATTCATTCTTTATCTTAGCCCATAAGGCATTAAGGCCTGCTTTGTCTAAGTAATTCATGTTTTATTATATTATGATAATGCTTGTATTTCGGAAATTGGAATTGCTCCAACTGTCACAACATTTTCCCCAAGAGTGAGCGCAAAGGCTGTCACGATGGTATCTTCTTTCGTTAACTCAAGTTCTGCATCCTTTATTCCATAACCCCTAATTGTAGTAGGTTTGTTACCTAACTCACTAAAATCGTAGCTTGGTTTGTTTGCCGCCTTTGCCCAATCAGCAAGATAGACCGTACCCCTCAATTCATTGTTTGACATAGAGAAATTTACGTCACCTCTCGTTGTTGAACCTGAACGCAATGTGATGGCTCCAGTCTTGGTTCCAAAGGTTGTGATGTAGTTTCCGACAAGTGCTTGTATCTGTGCCGAAGTAGGCTTGGTTGTAAGGTCATTGTATGCTACACTTTTCAGATAGCCAGCATTAGCATGATTGCCCCAACCGTATGCCGAGTCCCAATTAGATATTTTCGCAGTTGTCACACCACTTGCTGCGTGGTTTGATGCGAGATATGCAGATGATGCTGTAAAAGCAGCAGAACCAAGTGCACCACTTGAATGCGGAACAAGATTACCACTTGCATTAAATACCGCAGGAGTATTTGCTGTAGTACTTGCCGCAGCACCGAGCAAAGGAACATTACCATTCGCTGTACCCGCAGTCTTTGTGGCCGCTGAACCTAACGTATGTGTATGTGTTCCATAATTAGTAACAAGACCTTGATTGTTTATCGTAACAAATGGAATAGCAATAGATGCACCACTTGTTGCCGAGGATGTTCCCGCAGTACCAGCAGTTATAGAAACCTTATCAGCCTTGCCATTGTGAAGCTCTACACCAAGGTTTGCTCCAAGCACCTGGTCCGTGCTCGTTGGCTCGTATTCATCCCATGTGCGCATCTGCGACACACTACCACTGCCACCCGATACACTTAAATCGGTTATACCATGAGCGGATACACCTCCTTGTGCTGCAATATCACCTCCAGCATTTATTCTCTTGGCAACACCAAGTCCACCACTTATTTTGACGGCACCCGTAGTAGCAGATGTTGATTCCGTTGTGTTACTAAATGTTGCTACACCAGCAACACCAAGCGTTCCAATACCAGAAAGATTTTGCTGCGCAGATGACGTTTGAACCTGAGTGGTTCCAATATAAAGATTCGGTGCAGTTGTGACGTCAGCAGAGCCATCAAAGGAAACACCCCACAATGTACGCGAGGTTTTTAGCTTAGTAGCGGTATCGGCATTGCCCTGCAATGCTCCTATGAACTTAGTGGCCGTAAGTGTAGCTTTTGAATAATTGGCCGTGATACCACTTACACTATATATCTGGCTTGAGTTATGCACAAGTATAGGTCTTTCAACATCACTTGAACCGTTTTCAATGGTTATAGCTGTTGGTACACCCGCATTAAGATATATAGGTTGATTGCTCGAACCTTTAGTTTCCGTGCCTAACTTAATGGCCACTTTAGCTTGTCCATTGGTAAAGTAACCTTGTAAGGTTGATATTGCAGTTGCGTTAGCCTTACCCTTATCGCCTGCATAGGCAGTACTTGATGTTTCTCCAAGTGCGAGTGATGGGCTTATCTCAACGTACTCGGTACTACCACCCCAACGATATGTGAGATTGGTGGCTTTATCAACATATATCTTGCCCGTTTCACCAGGAGTAGGGAATGCGGCTTTATTGGTGTATTCAAGCACATCATCCACATAGCTTGGCAACTGTGATGAGGGAACCTTACCATTAGCATCCAATGTAGCCAAGCCGTTGTTCGCACCTATCTTGTCTGAATTGATAGGTGTATAGCCCAAGGCGGTCGTGACCAATTCACTTGTTATCTCCGTTAGATAAGTGTTTGTATCTATCGTCCAAGTATCGTTGGCGCCCTTCTTTAGAAATCCTGTGCCACTTGTAGCAAGGATATTTGTAAGGTTAGTGCTCTGCTCTTGGAACTGCCCCTTGATTTTTTTCCAAAGTTCATTAAGTCCTGCTTTGTCTAAGTATTGCATATTATTTCAATTCTATTATTTCACTTATTTGTATCGGTAATGGTTTTGCTAATGACGCATATCTTAAGTATTCACAATAAGATGGGTCCCATGAGCCTGGTTCTTTGTTCGTCACAAATCTCCATCCCTTTCCGTTATATCTTACAACATCGCCTCGCTCATAAGGTTTATTCGTTATAAATTCCTCAATATCGTTCAAACCAATATCTTCCTTAATCTTTGCAACGGAATAAGCCGTCGCAACTACAGAAGTGTCCTCGGGTTCCGATGTGGTAAGTTCGTCGTAACATAACACCGTGCCTACACCAGCACCACCTCCGCCTGAAACCGAAAGGTCGGCTATACCCTTAGCAGCAATACCCATTGCTTCAATAGACCCTGCGCTACGGAGAGTACTACGCATAGGCTGAGGCTGGGATTCTGACTTACTGACCTTGTCCTTAAGGTCCTGTTCGGTATGCCCTACACGATTATCCAGCTCCTTGGCATCCTCTGATGATGCAAATTCTTCCTTCTCTTCCCATGCAGCACTTCCAAGATGTTCCTCCAGGAACTTCTTAAGATAATCTTCTGTCTCAGGAGAGAAACCGCTGTATACTACATCAATGCTATCGGTACCTAAATCTTCAGTAGTCTCACTGAGATTGACTGTCTCTAAGCCAACAACCTCCTGAGAAAAGTCAGAGGTCTCAATAACGGCCTCTGTTGTGCTGAGTTCCGATGTATTGAGATCTACCGACTGCCGAGCAAAGTCTGATGTACCAAGCTCTACATTCTCATAATCCAGGCCTTCTATCCCAAGGTCAGATGTGGTTATTTCAAGATCAGCCATATATTACCCTTCCATGTCGGTGTATTTAACCAGTTCAAAAGCTTGCGTCTTATCCACTACAGTTTGGTTATCCAAGCCCTTGTTCTCCCACAGGGTGAGCATGTATATACCTGTCTGTGTCTGCTCCTTGCCCTTGAACACAAAGTTTAATTCATTCCCTTTCTCGCCTGATATAGTTATTCTATTTGTCAGGTCCAGACAGAAAGAGGAATTTGTATGTCTTATCTCAAGTGTCAGTTTTCTGCCAGTGAGGCTTTGCTCTGTGTTGTTGGTGGTTATTGCCCACTTGAACTTTATATCCTTGCCTATTCTAATCTTTTTCATGGCCGGTGTTTTTACTATTCTTGGGTATTAGATATGTTCTGTAAATAGAAACGAGCTTTGTCTGTTTCGCCATATATAGTCAGCACCAGCCCTGTGATATGCTTGAGGATAGTCTCCTTGAGCAGATCTGGCACCTGAAAACTTTCTTTGCTGGAGTCCCATATAGCACAATCATCAGACTGTTCTGCTATGGGATAGTATGAAAGATACTCTATGTATCCATCATCATAGATTCCATTCTCCTTGAGTGTGTAGTACCTATATGTGGAGAATGTTTTAACTGATGCTCCTGGATCGTCTCTCCTATTAGAGACTTGCATCCTTACAAGGCACGGATCATCGTAAGTGCCTCTTGTGTATTTATTGAGCTGCATCCTACCTTCCGGACTGGATTCATCTACACTGCCGGTCAGAACTATATCGCTAAGGTATGCTTTCAATGCAACGATACGCGCTACACGTCCATCTATAGCAAACTCCACTACACCATCAGCGGTTGGTGTGTCATCGCTGTATGTTATGTCTTCATGGTCTTTAGTTATACCCTGCATCATATATGCAGGCGCAATGGCACAGACATCGTTGATAGCCTGCGCCAGCATACCCTTAATAGTTGAGTTGAGTGCAGTTGTGTCTGTTGTCTCCCAGAACATGGCAGCAGCATCAGCACTGGCCTCGTCAATGTTCCTGCGGACAACATCTACAGCCTCGGAAAGTAGAATATCAGTCATTGATCTTGGTGTTAAAGTACAAGATTAGGGAATGAAAGTCCATGGTTCTCGGCCCAACGCATCATAGCGCTCTCACTTGTCAGTGTAGGTGCTTTAGCGCCATTGGCCTTCAATATCTGACGGAGCTCATCTATCGTGGTTACGTCTGGGAATTCCTTCAGCTCCTTACCGGCTTCAGTGTCTTCCGCCTGCTTGGCATCCTCGTCCTTTGACGGAGCTACGGCCTTTTTCTCAGGTTCCGGATCTTCCTCACCGAACTGACGTACCAGCTTGATGGTTCCACCAAAAAGTATACTGTTCTCAATCATAGACTGCTCAACCTTATCTGCGCAAACATAAGTGGCAGGGCGGTAGTTCAATCCATGCTGAGGGTTGCCGTTAACGAATGATACCTTGAGATAGCTTCTGCCATCTCTTGACACTGGAATCGTGATGCATGCCTCGCGATATCCGTAAACTCCGTAAATCTTTGTAATCATGTGTTTGTTTTAGTAGTGTTTATTAAATGATAAAAAGGGAAGGGAACCGTCCCTCCCCTTTTATAAATTAAGTGGTATAAGCTCAGGCGTTTGCTACACCAGATACAAGACCTTCAAACTTCTTCCAGTCTTCCATCTCGGTATCCCACTCTACAACGTCACCCTTGACAAAGCCAGCGTTGTCGGCAGTAAGGTAGTACTTCTGCTTCTTTGCCTCTGCTGTCAGATCATCACCTGTAGGCAGGGCAGCAACAGACTGGAATGTAGCCTGGATGCCACCAAGGTTTGCTGACTTCATAGCCAGTGCTGATGGGCAAACCAGAACGGCATTATGGCCAAGCAGGTCAATGCAGTCAATACGTACAAGGTTGTACTCCTTGGCCTCGCGAGCCTCAGCGGTCTTAGACATGTCACGTGTGGTCTGCTTCTCATTAACGAGATATGGACGCTCAGCGTTCTGCAGGTCAAGAACAGCCATGAAGTCGCTGTAACCCAGATCATCAAGAGACTGAGCCCAGATGAACTCAAGGGTACCAAAGTTGTCCTCATACTTACGGATCTTGATACCAAAGCGGTTAACCTCAACCTTGCCGATATCCTTGTACTTGGCTGCTGAGTTAGCATACTTGATGATACGTGACAGCTCCTTCTTACCGCAGAATGCGTAGGCATAGTCGGTGGAAGCGTTCACGGTAAACATCAGTGTGGTGATTGCCAGGAAGTCATCATCGGTCAGATCTGCACCATGTGTGTAGAGCATAGGGATCTGACGGAGCATACCCTTCTCGCCGAATACTGACTCACGCTGACCGGTCTCAGGAACAAAAACCTGTGTGTGGAAATCTGAACCGTTCCAGTGTGAGCGTGCACACTTTCTCTTGAAATTCTCCTTGGCAGAAGCCAGTACCTGACGTGTCTTGAATGACATCTTCTTCTCTGATTCCTCAAAGAAGTCGGTAACTGTGACAGTCTCAATCTTCTTCTGCAGGTAGCACTGAGCATCAGTTGGGATGAATGCATCCGATGCGACCTTCATCTGTGACTCAGCACATGCTGTAGCCATGACGTGCAGCACAGAAGCAGGATTGATGGTTGTGCTGTCGCCTGAAACAGCAGGAGGATTAGTTACCTGGAAGATAACATTGCCACTGCGGTTGCACTCAAGCACAAACAGCTGGAGCTCACCATCCTTTAGACCGTTTCCGTCCTCATCTTTCTTAAATCCCTGAGCACCCTCAACAGTAACAGTAGAATACTCGGTAAGAATATCACCGTTCTGGAACTGATTGAATGGGATGGTCAGTTTCTTGGTTGAGTGGTTGTATGCACCGCTTGAAGAACCAAAGGCAATGGTAATAGCACTACCACCATTGTACTGTGCATCCAGGTCGGTAGAGCCACTGATCCAATGCTTGTGGACATAGTCCTTGGCCTTTACAGGACGGCATACGCGAGCTATGATAGCTTCCTCAGGAAAACGGAACTTGCGGAACTCAACAGTCTTCTCATCATAGTCCTCAGCCATGAGACCGGCATCGCGGATATCGGTTCCTGTCTGGGCATGATTAGGCAGCTGGGTCTTGTTGCCCTGTTCATCCTCTACTGGTTTCTCTCCTGCTGGACGAGCCTCTATGCCACCGTTAGCTTCATCGGAAGGGTTAGGCTCAGCTGCCGGCTCAACAGGATCTACTACTGCCATAACAAAATCGCTACCTGCACCCAGTGCCAGGGCAGCGACAACAAGGAGCATTGACAGAACGCTCAGCTTGTTCTCTCTCATAAATGAAATCATTTTCTTCATACTATTAGATTTTATGATTTTGATTACTACTCTACTTCATCCCAGACGTTTCTCTCCTTCTTGGGCTGAGGCGCTGGTATGCTCATGCCGCGACCGCCACTGATTGATGGTGGCATGCCGGCTGTTGTTCCGCGCTCCCTGCGATTGGCCTCAATACGCTGATTACGTCCGTTAATTATACCTTCCTGACGAGCATTGTTGATGGCATCATCGTAGCGCAGAGCCTTTAGTGCCATATCAAAGTCCTCCTCGTCATAACTGTTTGTCTCACCCTTCTGCTTAACGTCAATAAGACGGATAGCAACCTTGGCCTTGGTGTCATTGTCAAGGCTCTTGCTATCACCCCACGCATCAAGCCTCTCAAGGAATCTATCCCAGTTGGCATCAGCCTCCTGCTGCAGTCTCTCAGACTCATCCCTACGGCCTCGCCAGCTATCCCAGTTGCCACGGAACTGCTCGCGACCTTCTGGTGTGGAAAGCATCTCAAGCTCGTCACCGAACACCTCAACAAGAGCAGGCTCAGGAGAACCGTATTCCATCCATGCGTCAATGAAATCCGCAATCTTGGGGTCTCGGTACAGCATGTCAAGCAGCTGTTTGTTCTTTGTGTTGTTTTCCTCAATCTGAAGCCCCATCTCGTCCATCATCTCATTGATAGATTCATCAAGGTCATCAATGGACTGTGGTCCATTTTCTCCGTTTTCTCCATCAATAGGTGTATACCTGCGATCAGGGAAACGCTGCTGAGCGCGAGACATAAGCCGGTCTCTTGCACTCATAACATTCTCATTATCAGTATTTACCATAGTATTAATTTGTTGTTTTTACCAATCCTACGTAACAAAATTACGTGGGGCATATTGGGCATAAGGTCTATCTTAACCCAAAGCAGTAATTTTATGTAGTCCTTGCAGAATGAAAGACACTGAACTCAAACGCAAACAAGATCGTGACTTATACCTCTGCTACAAGAAATGCAGAGGTATGTTCGTGTTCGCATCAGAACGCGAAGCAATAGATTATGCCCGGCAGCAACCGGCACCACAGTACTACATATCCGCAAGGACAGCCAGTCTGCTTATAGGTAAGATAAGTCATGGTGATGAACTTACAGGCCTGCATCCCATGTCCTACATGAGGATAATGCATCTATATGAGAGATACCGTTTCTACAGGTCTCGCAACCCAGAGAGCAAGCTATCACGTGAGGTTGTAATGGAGCTTCTTGTTGAGGATGAAGCACCGCATTACTACCTGAGCCTGGAAAGGGCGCGTAAGATTATATTCCGTGAACGCAGACGTGAGAGAGAACAGATAAGACTATATGGCCGTAACCACATACACAGATAAAGATGCTAAAGATAACACTCATATTTGCGCTCATGGGCATCTATATCTTTTGGGGATGTCCACAGTGGCTAATGACGGACAGTCCGGTGTTGCGTGCCCTTGTCTATCCATTGTTCCATGCCAATGTTTTTCATCTCTTGTGTAACAGCCTTGCCCTGTGGACCATGTTTAGAGGGCACAGACAGCATGCATTGTTTGAACTGATAGTTGGCTATATCATATCATGCATTGTCTTCCCACTCGCTACACGTCCGGTGGTAGGAATAAGCAACCTGCTGTTTGCAGTGATAGGTATGCGCACTCCACCTTTTAGTATGACCAGGTACTGGAAGAACCCCACAATAATAACATTCTATGCAGCCAATGTGATCGCATTGCTTATCCCAGGCATCAGCGCAGTAACACACCTTGCAGCTCTGGCTCTTGGTATAACTGTGGCACATATCGGTCGCACATTAATGACAAGCCATGCTGAGTGCCGATAAGATGAGATACATAGACTCCATGGTTAAGGAGAACATGAAGCGGTGGGAGCTGCTCCAGGCTAACTATAACCCTATCACCGGAGACGGACTACCTGAGCTGCTTGGCATCAAGTATGTCAAATGCTGCATTCCAGACTTTGCCATCAAGGAGATGTGGGTGCCGGAATCCTTTATGAAGGCCAAGCTCATCAAGCAGATTCTCAAGGCTGGTGGTATACAAGAATTCATTGACACACACAGGTGGCAAGGTGAACCACCGCCATTCAAGACGGTGGTTAACAAGATACGCAAACTCAGACATAAGCATTGTTTCTGTAACTGGGCATACGAATGCATCCATATTGATGCCAAGCTTGGTGGTCGCATACGATTCAAACTCAACTATGCACAGATACAGGTACTCAAGTTGTGTCTTAAGTTGATGCAAGAAGGTCTGCCTATAAATATCGTCATAGACAAGGCGCGTCAGTGGGGTGGCTCTACGTTCTGCATCTTCTTTCAGTTCTGGTTAGCCGTGCACTGGGATAACTATCACTCGTTTGCAGTGGCTGCCCATGTACAGGATGCTGCACATAATGTACTCAACATGCTTACCGATGCCATAGCCGAATATCCGGCATGGGACCTCGGACTACCTGAAGGTACAGAACTGCACTTTGGTAATGCCGGTGGAAACAAGCATGCCTTCCAGATTAAGAATAAGAACAATGATGCTGTCATGCCATTCAAGATATTCATTGGTTCTGCGGAGCGCCCGGAGTCACTGCGTTCAGGGCGTATCAGTGGCGCACACTATACCGAGGTCGGTGTATGGCCAAACACACCAGGAAAGTCTGCAGAGGATCTTGTAGCGGATATATCAGGTGGTATCCCCAAACAGCAGAAGTTCTCCATGCAGGTCTTTGAGTCAACAGCCAAGACCTCCGATGACTATTTCCACGATCTGTGCTACGATGCCCTGGAAGGCAAGAGCAACTTCAATCTGCTCTTTATCCCCTTCTTCTTCATACCACATGATAGCATGCCGGTTGATGACCCTGTAGCATTTGCTATATGGCTCTATACTCATAAGGATGACAACGTAGCCAAGGATGGCTGGAAGATGCCAGGCAAGTACTACTGGTGGCTATGGGAGCAGGGCGCAAGTTTCCAGGCTATACAATGGTACCGATATGAGGAGAAGAACTTCTCCAAGCGCTCGCAGATGGTCAACGAGGCGCCGGCATCCATGCCTGAGTCTTTCCAGTCTGCCGGTCAGAAGGTCTTTGATTTCTATGACGTAGACCGATTCATGCGCAAGACACATGACCCAATCATTGAAGGCGATCTGATAAGCGATGGTCATGTTGGCGAGGAAGTTATTCAGAATATACGGTTCATCAGTAAGGCTGGCGGCAACCTTAAGATATATGAATACCCCGATGACTCACTGGTCAATGACCGCTACCTTGTAGCAGTGGACATAGGTGGTCCTAATGAAACGAGCGACTACTCATCCGTGCGAGTCTTTGATCGTCTCATGATGATGGATGACTTTGGTCTGAATGGTGTACCTGCAGTGGTTGCTGAGATGCACTATCACACTGACCATGACCTATTGGCATACGATGCCATGCGTCTGGCAAAGTGGTATAACACCGCCCTTCTTGTCATAGAGTCCAATACCCTTGAGACGAAAGACAAGAACCGCAACCCAGGCATTGATGGCTTTGAGTACATCATGGATATCGTGGCTGATATCTATGGTGGTCAGAACCTGTATGCACGTCATAACAAGGAAGAGAACATGTCCGATACCACCGAGCGCAGATGGGGCTTTCATACCAATGTCAGTACCAAACCTAAGATTATTGATAACATGGCCATCTGTCTGCGCGACAACCTATGGATAGAGCCAAGCAAGCAGTGCTGCCATGAGATGTCTGTCTATGAGGAGCGCGACAAGAAGATGAATGCACCCAAGGGTAAACACGATGATATTCTCATGTGTACAGCCATAGGGTTATGGGTATGTTTCAAGGAGATGCCCAAACCTACATGGGGAAGAAAGGAAGTATATCAACCTGTCAACAACATAAGAAGTAATTCAAATGCAGCATTATTATAACAACAATAGAATATGAAGAAAGTATTTAGTTTTATCTTGAGAGCCATACAATGGCCGTTACGTGCGCTCAATACCCTTAGGAAAGGTGTAGCGCGATGGTTTGTCACCCTTTACGCAAAGTATCTCTTTGACCGTGCCAAACGCGAGGCTGACCAGCGCTATGAACAGCAGCGCACAATGATCTATGTAGCACATGATCTCTTTAATGAGAATGTGTTGACCACCTATGACAGACATCTTTTCAGGAGTATCAAGCACAACTCTGGCAGCGCCATGGACCTCATGACACTCCAGTCGCTCAAGTGGGGATGTTACTATCACACTCCAGACAAGGCTGGCAACCAGGCCATGAGCAAGAAGGATATAGAAATAAGACGTAAGTTTTTTATAAGAGAGAGATTGCAGAAAGCAAACTTGTTATAACACATTTATTCACAATTAAATTTTCAAAGTCATGAATGAATCAAGAGAGTTGACACCTGGCAAGTATATCCTGCAGGTAGGTTTCAGTGAGGAAAACATTAGGGAGACAACAGATCCTTTCTATGACCCAGTAAGAGGTCTGCAGAGAGTGGAGATCTGCTCTGATGGCATTGTCATCTTAGCTCCGAAGGATAAGTTGCAGGGTCTTGTTAAGCCAGTATCCTTCTGTCCGTCAGAACTGACCGAGACGATTGATCTGATGAACTCAGCCGACTACAAGGACCGCTTCCGTGCCGAGTATCTCCAGGAGAAAATCCGTTACGAGAAACTGAAGGCTATGGTTAACAAGTGGGATTCCGGCCACCTCGAGTTCAAGCCTACCTGTCCGCGTGAGCTCTACGACTTTCAGTTGAAAGTCATGAAGACCAAGCTGGGCGTGTTTGCGGTACGTGCCAAGATTGAAGGCATAGAACTTTAACCTATTTGTTTAATATAAATCTTAAATTATGAAAAAGTACATTGGAGTTAAGATGATTGAGGCAGAGCCAATGACTGCTGGCGAAGCAGTTGAACGTGGCTTTGCAAAGTTTACAGGCAAAGTAGTACCCGGCAAGGGCACACCAGGCTATCATGTACACTACCCTGACGGATATGACAGCTGGTCTCCGGCTGACACCTTTGAGAAGGCCTACTTCGGCATTGAGAAGACAGATACCATCACACCAGCCGATGTTGAGAACTTCCAGCGTAAGGTTGAGTCTGTCAAGGTGGGGACCAAGACAACGAATACCACCATCACATTGCTGACAGGATATGAGGTGCATGGTCAGTCAGCATGTGTCAATCCGGACAACTTTGACGTTAAAATCGGTGAACAGTATGCGAAACCACATGCAGAGGATAAAATCTGGGAAGGTCTTGGATTTATTCTGCAGTGGGCCAAGTACGGCCTAAAGAAATAACGGTATCTTTGTACTGGCTTTATCTTTCAGAGACAGAGGAGAAGGACAAGCATCGGGATAGTCCCCTTGCGCCCTTCTCCTCTTTTTTTCATGCAGATACCCCACGTTTCACAACGTAGAGATTCCTAAATAATCCAAATAACCTTTAAACTAAACATATACGAAGATAACTCTTGACAAGCTGATACATGCATCATTATCCAAAGTGTTATCAACAAAAAAATGCCCACGTTTCACAACGTGGGGCTTTCTCATCATTAACCTAAATACTACTATGAAAAACTACTATTATATCCTCTTTGCCTGTCCGGGTGATGCCTGCTGCGGCTGACCCAATCCAAACTTGGTTGTCTGTGGCAGCTGTTGCTGCGGAGTCTGACGCATGGCACCTACCGGTATCTGCTCCGGTATTGCTCCGTCATCAGCCGGCATCATTCCACTCTCCTGCGCATCCTGCATCTCCTGCATGCGTGCATCACGGTACTGCTTGAGCTTGAGCATCCATGGACGCTTGCTTACAAGCATATACTCATCCATTGTTATCAAGCCATTCATGACAAACTCCTTGGCATCCTGTTCAGCCAGTTCCCTGTGTGCTGGAGTGTCTGTAGACTCATTGATCTTGAGGTCAAAATGTATATACCTTAGATCATCCAGATTGAGAGTATCCATCTCAAAGGCCTTATCAAGCATGCCTACTATCTTCTCCCATCTCTCGATGTCATAGAAATACAGCAGATTGGTCATCTTCTTAAAGTGAAGATCCTCAATGAAACTGTGTATCTTCAGAAGATAGGCAGCAATGGCTGTTGTGGAGTTATTGGACATCTGCGCATACAGGTTACCTGATGCACCGGCAAACGGAGTCTTACCCTGTAGAGCATCAGTGATAGCTGTAGACTTATCGCCCATCTGGGTAAAGGTCTGCAGGAATCGTGAAATATCAAATGTTGGCGCTGGTCCATAGAACACCTTAGGCATCATGTTCTCCATGCCAGGTTTAAGATCCACGAACACCATGTCATCCAGGCTGGCCCATGAACGAGCAAAATCATGAGGGTCGACACTGCCAAGAATCTGCTTTGGTACAACAGGTACGCCCTTTGCTCCACTGCGCTGCAGGAAGTCATTAAGGATGATGGCACGGTTCATGATTATGTTATGATCTATCTCAGGATAGAGATAACCCTGTATCTTGCCATCGCACATTGGTATGGCGCGTACCACAAACGGATGGTTACGTGCAGGCAGCGGTGACTCGCCTTCCCATAGTATTGTTCCGTCTGGTGCAAGGAAACGGCAATACCAGAACGTATCAATAAAGAATCCATTCTTGGCCTCTCCTTCTCCAAATCCGTCACCTTCTATGTAGGGTATCTCATCATCTCTCCAACCAGCCTTACGTCCCTCTTCGCGCCTACGCAGGTTCTCACGTTTGGCCTCACGTCTTGCCTGTGTATCATCGTAGTCAATGATATCCTCAGTACCATTATTGGTATCGTGCAGGCGTATGCGAGCGCGTGTCTCTCTGGTCCACGCTTCAAGCACCATACATGTTGAAGGATCTGCATCCTTCATGAATGTCAGCAAGCTATCCTTATACTTATCCTGGCTATCGCGCTGCACGCTACCCTGAAACACTTCTGCCTGTTCGTCGTATATTGAACGAAGTATGGCATAATCCTCTGGAGAATGAGCGAACTTAGCCACAAGCTCACCAAAGGACATCTTGATCTGCCTACCCAGGTGCGTCGCATCAAGGAACCTTGAGTCCGACATCTGCGAGTCAAAGATAAACATGTTGGGGTTCACATAAGATGTCCATGAGTCAAAGGAGCCATCCGGCCCACTTGTGGCATCCCATGTCTCATAACCTACCATCAGTCCGCCGAGACACAGCTCGCGTCCCCAGTCAATATACAACTCAGATAATTTGTTCTTGTCGCAGTTGACCTGCAGACCCTTGGTTACCACCTCTCCGAACTGCTGCTCATCATCGTCAACAGCCGTGCAGATAGGCTCAAGCGCTTCCTTGACAAGCACACCGCACATGGTCTCAACCTTGTTCTGTACCTGGTTGCTCTGCAGTACTATGTTGCCTGTCTGCTGCAGATACTTACGCATGGTCATGGTCTCGCCATTATACTCCATCAGGTCTCCCCACTGGTCATCATAGGCAAAACGGAACGCACGCGCTCTCTGCTGACGGAAGGTATCTCCATTCCACCAAAGGTCACGGAAGTATTCAAGCAGCGGAAGATCCCTGTTCTTGCTTGTCAGTTTCTTCTCTCGCTGCTTCACGCTGTTCATCTCACTGGATGAACGGACTCGTTTGTATAGTCTGTCAGGTGCTTTCATGATATGCTTATTTATGACAAAGTTATTATGGCCTGCGCCAGATATAAGGTCTATCTTAACCTTACAGTATCTTCTTCCACTTCAGGATGAGATACCCTATGCCTGCTGCAATCAGAAACAACATACAAACACCAAGACGAATGAATAGCTTCTGGATCCAGTTTAGTTTGCGCTCAACTTCTACCGGCACCTTTACCTCATAGGGTATGCTGTCTACCCGGCATACATAAGCTGTGTCAATTAGGGTATATTCCTTGTAGATGTACTTATACCGGTCTACAAAGACAGTGTCATGCAGAGTATATATCTTCTCCGCCTCCTTCTCATAGATGGTATCATGCTTAATCCTGTCACGATACTCCACTCTGTCACGATACTCAATCTCAGTGTTGGTCACCACCTTGGGCGAGCAACCAACCAGCAGCAACAGCGCTGCAATTATTATTATGTGTTTTCTCATAGCCAATTTAAAAAATAAGAGAAGGGAACTTCACAGTCACCTTCCCTCCCAATTAACCTTTAATACTTTATTACCATATGAAAGAAACCATTCTAAATTGCATTACCTTTCGCGTCATACATCCATGACACATCCTTGGGCAGACCCACCTGATCTCCCTGGTCAATATGTATGTATGTACCTGCTATGCCTATGCGGTTTATGCCACATGCAATAGCGGCATTTATTATTTTATATCTATTGCTGTTGTTTGTGCAGCGGATATCCACTGCGAGTCCCTTGGTGTGTGCTGAGTTACCACTGCGGCCCTTGCTCTTTTCATGAGCAACGGAGCGATACGCACATGTTATAACCAGGGGGATGCCTGCCTTCTCACGGATCTTGTCCAGTGTAGCAAGGAATCCGGCATTCATGTCATCAATACTACACGATGGCGTGCATCTCTTGAACTCTGAGTCAGTAAAGTATTTTGCTTTATTCATCTCTTCTTTATATCTGCAAGTGTCACTTTTTTAGCATCGTGCTCGTTACGGACGCGCATTTCGCATTCCCTGTAACAGCCAAACTTGTCCCATCGGTCAGTGAGCTTGTCTATCTTGGCATTCAGTGGGTCGGTATGTGACTTTATAAGGCTGTCTATCTGATTGTAAAAGTTTATTGCGTTCAGCCCTGTCTCAATATCTTTCTGCTGATTTTCCTTCTCTGTACTCTGTGCCGATGCCTTCTCTCCTCTTGATAATAAGGATTTATTTACTACCATGTAGATGAGTGTGCCACCTCCGCACAATCCTCCTACTGCTCCCATCAGCGCTATGGCAATCTCCCAAGTCATGATATTCTGTTATTGTTTGTGATTATTGATATACAAAAATGGGGATGATTGCTCACCCCCAAAGTCTATCTTAACCCAACCGGTCATCGCATCCTCTGCGTGAACCTTGTTTCGTAGTCAATGTCAATATAACTCACCTTCTCGGATGGAGTAAGGTTGGTCAGCACAATAATGCGGAACATGTTATATGAGCCACCTCTCAGGGTGCCAAGCACTCTCCAGTTTCGGCCATCCATGCTTGCCTGCAGGATATACTGCACATTGCCACTTTCATACAAGCCACGTATCTTGAGATGGTTGATAACCTTACGTACATCATCAGCGTCAAAGGTTATCGGCCTTGTCACTATGATACCAGGCTTACACCCATCACCATCCAGGTCAACTACCTCGGAACAGGACAGCACCTTGTAAGCATCATCCTCCTGCACGGATATGTATGCGTCCGGATAGCTGTTCAGAGTGTTCATGAATGTAATCGTGTTAGGTATGGCCACCTTATGCCATGAGTCCTGCGATAGTTCATATACATACGTGTACTTAACCTGATCTGCTACACCTTGTGGAGCATGGAAATACAGCAGCCTGTTACCTGTGTAATCAAACACTGTCTTGGCATCCTTGATGAAATCCTTGAATGACAACTGGTTTGAGCCACCAATCAGCTGTGCCAGGTTGCCCCATACGGAGTGCTCGCTAAGCATGTTGACCAACTCCTCTTCCATGGAGTAATGCCTACCGTTCATCTTCTCCGATATGCATGTTATATCAGAGCCGCGTAACAGCATAGCTCCCTTCCTTGATGTGAAAGCTATCGCCTGGTCAAGCTGACATATCGTACCCTCTATTGCAACATCCTGGCTCACCGGATTCATAGGACCAAGAGAGCCATCAGCTTCGGTAGTCAAGGCATAAATTCCATCATCAGTAAACACATAGATGTTTGCATAACCAAACTGACCTGTAGAAAGCGGCTTGGTAATAACTGCCGTACCCATCAGCCTGCCGGTAAAGGACTGTTCATTCTCCATCACGAAGGGATTCTCCGATATTGATTGTATGAGTCGGTTAGATCTTGATTCGTATGGCTGTGAGCGGTCTGTAGGCGCTGATGACTGCGTGCCATCCGTCCAGTTTGGACTAAGGCCAAGAAATCCGTATGCGCCATTAAGGTATGGGTGCTCCGTCATGCTGACCTCCTTTACGGTCCAGTCACCGCCATTCTTGCAGAACACCTCTGCCTTGTAGCATCTGGTAGATGGATAAAAGAGCCATGGCCCCAACTTAGCGTTGGTAATATCATAGCCACGCTGCACGATAACGTCATCTCCATTTGCTGAGTTTATGTAGTATCTTATCACATACTTATAATTAACTGATGATGCATTGATGGCCGATGGCAGCTGATAATATCCATCAGCATGCTTTATCATGGCACCAGATACAAGCAGTCTCTTGTTGTACACCTCAATATTAGAAGGAATGACAATATCGTTCGTGCTACCGACATCGTTCTTTAGGCGCTCCTTGGTGGAGAGAATGTCAGGATCCCAGTCTTCAAGATTGGATACCTCTATTGTCTCGTTCTTCAAGTCCGTCACAGCTATTGAGTGGAACTTATAGAAGGGTGCTTTCATCAGCTTGTCAAGATACTGCTCCTTGGTAGTAGCATTCATGCCAAGCTTAACCCATGAGTTACCACCGTCTTTGGGTACACGTCCAGATGTTTCGTACAACTCAAAATTAATCAAGTCATACTCACCGGTAGTATAGAAATCTACGCTCTTGATGATATCACTCCAGTCTTCAAGACCCTCTCCTTCGTATATGATTTTGAGCTTGTAGGCTTGGAATATATCATTCATTCCATCAGTAGTAGAATTTCTTGCAACAATCAAGCGGCCGGTATTATCGTCATTGCGATAACTATATATGCCTATAAACGTGCCATTGCTGTATGTGTTGGCATCATACTTGGTAAAACCCAATGGGTCTATTATTACAGGAGCAGAATAGCAGGCGTGTGTCTCGCCATTATACATCTTGTACGCATAGCGTAGAGACACAGCGGTGCTCAACTGGCCATAGGCTCTATTAGTTTTCAGTCTACTGCGTACAACAGCCTGCAGTTCAGGCTTTATCCTGTTATTGTAAAAGTTGTATGCATCACTACCGTCACCTGATCCCGACACAAGGGCCGCATGCTCTATGTCTTTTAACAACTTGCCAGCCTGTTCATATTCAGTCTTATTGAGGTCAATAATGGCATTAAATATGAGTGCATTTCCTACCTTCTCATACTCAAACCCTATCTTTGGCTCAGGCAGATGACTACCAAGGTCATGGTATTTTCCATTCTTATAGAGCACATATTCCATGCGCTTGGTTGTGAGGATGAGTAGTGTGTTACCTATGCTCTTAATCTGCTTGAGCTCTTCATTGCTCTCCATATTAAAGAAGCAAGACTCGGCTCCAGGTGTACTGATCTCCTTTCCTTTCAAAAGAATGTAGTTCGTGTAATCCTCGGTCTTATGGATATACACAACCCTGGCAGTGCTTCCCGGTGATAAGCCCAGCTCTGCGGTCACATCCTTGAGGTCAGGCATAGGTGTCAGCTCGCCATCCTTCAGGTAGACGTTCAATGACTCTGCGCATCCGCCATCGGCCGACATGCGGTCCGATGGTGTGCGCGAAATTCCTCTCAGTTGAATCTGCTTATTCATTTGCTTTTGTATTCTTGATATTAGATATCTCGTTTATTATCTGCCTGCGCAGCGCATCCTGCTCTTTCATGATTGCCTTTCGCTGGTTCTTGTCAGTCTCAGCCTTAAGGTCTCTATCCAGTCTCTCAATGTCGGCAGTATGCTCGCGTATGGTCTCCATAACCTTGTACTCATAGGTCTCCTTAAGAGCATCGTAAGCGTCCTTGTTGCGGTCCTTCCTGGCCTTGCTCATCAGAGTCTTTACACCCTCAACCATATCCTGGTAGTAGTACCACAGGTCGGTTATGTATGCGTTACGTGAGCGGTCATCATTGTTGATGAACAGACGTCTTGCAAACGGAGTCTGGTTCAGTACAAACTCTCCATTAATTGTATTGCCACCAGCCTTAATGAGCTTGTTGATTGTTGTGCCAAGTCCACCGGTGTAACCCTCAAGAAGATGTTCAACTACATTAGGATCCAGGTTGACGTAACCACCCTTGTAATTGTCTCCTCCGGTAAGGTTGCTCAGAGCCTTTGTGAACGCTACGTACACCTTGCCTGTATACGGCAGAGGAGTGCTCCACTTGGCTCCATTCTTTCTATCCCAGTCGGTCGCATACCTGCGGTCATTGTAAACCCTTGCACCCTTATAGTCCTTGTTGAGCAAGACCTCAATGACTGGAGTTGTTGCCGATGGGGATACTCCTGCAACACCACCCATTGGATCAATAGGCGCAAGCTCACCCACCATATTGAGTGCCTCCTCAACTATGCTCTTATGAGGTATGCGTCCCATTGCCCAGTTCGCGCAAAGGTCACCAAGTGCATACCATGCACGTGCTTCCTGTGGCAGTGCCCACTTGAGATAGCGACCCTTGTATCCAAGCAGCAGGTTGTTGCGTCTCTCATAGTCTGGGATATCCAGATACTCATCGCCATCATCACCGCCATCTGGGTTGTCCAGCAATGCATGCAGGAGAGCCATGGTAGCACCCATGCTTATCAGACCGGCTGTCCACTTACCCCACATCTTCTTTGGGTTGGCCTTGTAGAGTTTATACATAGCATCTATACCCTGCACAGCTGCATTGTAGAACATTATGTATCTGCGGCCATAGAATGATACCCAACTCAGCATAACATGCATGAGCTGCTCTGCCTTATTCAGTGGCTCGCCATCCTTTCCCCTGAGTTTCTCAGCCTCAGCAAGTGAAAGATCCTTGCCGGAGCCCTTGCGGTTAAAGTTAACCGTGAGATCCTTGGCATCAGCCACCGACTGTGCAATATCCTTGCCGGACTTACGTGATGCCATGTAAGCAGTAAAACGTGTCATCTGCTCAATAGCCTCGCCAAACTCAAAGAATATCTGCACCAGTTCCCATACCTCGTTTATTGCATCTACATCCTTCTCTGAGAAATTAATAAGCTCGCGCTCCCACTCCTCATTCATAACCTGAGTAGTAAAGCCGGTCACGCCACCGTTCTCCACAAACTCACGGTAGTACTGTTCAGCCTCACTGTTACCAAGTGTACCCTTTTTATAAGCCTTCTTCATCTTGGGAACCTTGAGTGCTTCATCCCAGCGGATCTGACGGAACAGTTTCTTGTATTCCTTAGACTCCTTGGCATCAACAGCCATGATGGAGAACAGCATGTCTCGCTGTAGGTTGCTTATCCAGAACTCAGGGTTGTATGATGTGTTCACCGATGCAAAGTATCTCAGTACCGATGATATAACCTTGCCTGCCTCAGACTGGTTGCTCTCCATGTTCAGCTCTCCATTGATAGCCTGTGCTACACGTGGATTACCATTTACGAACATCAGCTTGCGCTCGCCTGCTACCATGACCTCTATCATGTGAGACGGAAGGACAGCCTTGTCGGTGTTTACCGTATATGACAGGTGGTGTTTCTTGATATCCTTAGCAGTAAAATAAGTAACACCAAGTTTTTCCTTCGTCTTTACTTCGTCAAGCCATTTCTCATATTCATCGCGTATAGCATCCTCGCTCATGCTTCCGGTAAAGGTGGGGTAGAAAGGTTCAAACACAGGGTTGCCATTGGCATCCACATCTTTTGTTATCCTATACCACATATCCGATATCTGCACCAGATCACTTGCATCCCTGCGGTTACTTATAAAGTAGTAGAACGCCAGCTTGCTCTCGTTCTTGGCAGCCGACATAGAGCCGGACGATGCCATAGCGCCTATGTATCCAAACGGAGAGGCAGCCATCGTAGTACGTCCATGCGCCTGCTTGAGTGGTGCCTGGAATGCATTGTTCTGAGCCTTGGTGTAGTATGTGTACAGATCCTGAGCAGTCTTCTGGTCAAAGCCTCTCAGCGGTACGTAGTACTCATACATGTCGCGTGCGGTCTCATACTGCTCGCGGTTTATCATGCCGGACCTGTACTGCTGGTACAACGTAGACTTGGTTGCTCCGTTGATATGCTGCCACAGGTTGTCAATGAGTACGCTGCCGGCAGAACCCTCAAAGGTGTTCACCTCTCTGCGTGCCTCATCCTCTGCCTCCTCTACAGTCTTGAACTGCACAGCGCCACCATCAATGAGTCTCTGCTGGTAGGCCTCCTCGCTCTCGCCTCTCTGCCTTGGATATACAGCATCGTATTTCGTGTACATACCCATTATGCCACCATAGTCCTTCTCGCGCAGCTCAAGGTACTTCATGTCAGTGCCGGCCTCAATATCCTTAAGGCGCTGGTCATATATATCCCTGTATGCTGCAATGTCCCTGAGCTTCTCGGCATCGGTCTTGGTCTTGCTGTCGCTCACCTCCTTGGTTCTGCGGTCAAACTCATCCTTGTAGAACTGACGCGCCTCACGTGCAGCCATCACATCGTTACGTTCCAGGATATGCTTGAGCATCACGTAACGCTCCACATCCCTCATGCCTATGCCCATTCTCTTGTTAATAGCGCGTACAGCCTCCATCATTGGGTTCCAGTGGTTGCGTCTCCATGTGTTGAGCATCTCAGCGCCACGTGACGAGCGCTGGTTGAGAGCCAGACGTGCATCCTCAAAGGACTGCGCCTTGCTGGTCTCGCTCTCATACGCATCGTAGAGAGCATTGACCGATGCATACTGGTCACGCATGATCTCATCCTGACGGTTCCATACCGACTCAACGGCAAGGTTGTATGCATTGGCAATAACATCGTTGGATACTGAATAGCGCATATCATCTATCTCATCATCCTGAGCCATTGCAAGAGCTGCTCTTTTAAGCTCTCTTGCAGGCTCGGAGAATCCAAGCTTATGTGCCATCTTAGCACGTCTCACCTCAGTGAGAATACTGTTGTCAGTGCTGTGCGCATCGTTCCATACCATCCACATGGCATCGTTGATACCCAGTGGCATGCCAAGCATATTAGACAAGCCATCGCGTACATTGGACCACATGTCAATATCCTCTTCACTTATGTTTGACATATCCACATTCTCTGCAAGGCTTGCAAAGTATGCCTCTACAGAGCGAGATATGCTCCAGTTATGACGTCCGGCATCATCCGTAATTTTTTTACGGATATCATCAGCAAGGCCTCTGTAGATACCCTGCCATGCCTTACGTGTAGCTTTATGTCCTGCTATGGTCCTCAGTCCCTGAGCATAGACTGCATCAGCCATGTCCGCTGCAGCCACAGAGAAACGGATTATCTGCACATCGCGCTTAACATCCTCGGTGTCCTCAAGCATGCTGTTACGTCTCTGCTCAGGGGTCATACCCATGCGACCGGCAACATTGCGTGCCTCTACCTCGCCGGCATACCTACTATAGCCTTCCTCTGTTCCATTGGCGCCATTTGCAAAACCCTCGGCCTCCTGAATCATGTGCTGGATCTCATGAGCCATGACAGTGTCAGCAGTGAACTCATCGCCACCATTGAACAGGTGTGCAAGGTTAAGACTCATGGATCTCTCGCGCTCAGAGTCAAGCTGACTCATGCGCTGCTGTCTGCCTGCATAGAACTTATCAGCATCAGCAATTTTATCTTTGAGGTAATCTACCGCATCCTGCATATCCTCATATCCATCCCTTACAAGATTTTCAACCTTGTCAAGCCTCTCCTGCAGGCTGGCCTTATATGAGTCAACATCCGGATTCTTCCTAAAGAAATCCCTGAGGCTGTTCATCTCAAGGATGCCCTTCTGTGTCTCGGACAGTTTCTCTGAGTAGAATCCACCAACAGCAGGTGTAAATGGATTGTTGTATGTCTCAACCGGTATAGCAGACAGGTAAGGATAAGCCCTGTAGAGCCTCTCATCTTCCCATATATCACCAAGAGTGAGTCCACTCTGGTTAAAGTCTACATCATCCTTGAAGTGACCATCCGGCAGTTCAAATCTCCACTTACCATCAATGCCCTTCTCCCAGCCGGTTGTCCTCTTTATTAGTCTTGCTGATCTACCCTGGCGGTCCATCTGCTTAGCTCTCATCATGGCAGACATACCTTCGCCATCCATGATACGGTTCATGCCAATGGTACCAATCACACTGTAGCGGCTGCTGGAGTCAACATTGTTTGTACCTACATACTTGCCATCAGCATCAAAGAACTCATCAAGAGCAAGAGTCATATCTTCCTTGTGGCCGTTGAACCAGAACAAGCCCTGCTCTATTTCAGCAATCTTCTGTGCGGAGTTCTCATCCTCGCGCTCATCGCTTATCATACGGTTTAGCTCCTTTGGAATATCCTGGTACCTGTACTCAGCATTGCTGAATGCCTCCTTGATAATCTCCGGCACGTCTGGGTGCTCATACAGGTCCATGCCATCGTAGTATGTCCTGAATGCTCCGCTCAACCCCTTCTCTATAGCAGACTCACTGCGCTCTATGTCATCCATATTGGTAACATCAAGACCTGCAATCCTCTCGTTCATGCCGGCATGATCATTGCGTATTCTTGCCTCGTTGATGTCAAGGCGATCCGGATACAGGAACTCCTGCACCTCTGCATTGACAGCATCAACCTCCGGGGTGCTATATCTAATATCAGGATTGCTGGGGTCAAAGTTACCGTTGTTGTCTGTAGCAGACTTGATTTGGTTGGGTTCAAATGCTACGTAGCTTCTTCCGCCCATCTCCTCGTCACTTATCCAGAGTCCATCGTAACCATTCCATCTCAACATGTCAAGGAATGCCTCTGCTCCACCTGCGGCTTCTATGTCAGCTGCCAATGTTTGAAGAGATTCTGCGTCATACGGATTTCTTATATTCAAGAATACAGGCATTGATTTATTGCCAATATCTGGAAGCTTGTCCGTATTGAACCAAAATCCCATCAGAGAAGACTGTGCGTAGCCGCTGCTCTCATTCCCGATATTGTTGTACATCGTATTCTCGCCAAGTTTGCTCCTGTCAAAAATACTTATATCATCGTCTGTAGAATGGTAGACCACCAGTGGTTCACCATTCTCATCAACTACCTTGCTGGAATTCTCCGGATCTTTCTCCCAATCACCAAACCAATTTTTGAAATTGTTGGTGCGGATATAAAGTTTTTCTCCCAGAAGTTTGTTTAATTCAAAAGAATCTCGGATATTTGCACCTGAAGAAAGTTCAGACTTTGCTGCTGCTGCCGCGATGAGTGCGGATTTGTCGAACAGAAAGTTCTGGACTTTTTCATTGTTTATATAGGTTGCAGAGCCTCTCTTTAGCCAGCCCTTTAGGTTTCCATCACCTTTTCCGAATACACTACTAACGATATTAAAGTCAATATCCCTACTTCTTCCGTATTCTACCGATACAAGGAAATTGCCCTGTGCTGTCTTCAACTCTGTCAGGATAGAACGATTCCCTTCTTTTCTGTAGTTATCAAACACAGCTATTGGATCAGCCACGGCTTTTGGCAGATTATTAAGCTCTGACAAAGTAAAGCCATGCTTCTTCATTTTCTTAACAACCTTGCTTCCATATAGCTTCATGGGTTTATCTTCCACACCTGCCTTCACAAGTACCTCAGATGGTCTGCCAAGGTTCAATACTACGCTATTAGCATTCTTCTCAGTTAGTGTGCTGAGTTTATTATTAAACTCATCATTAACTTCTTCCAGATTATCCGGAGTAGAGAACCTTGATGCTCTCCGTTCAATTATCTCCTTTACCTGAGCAAGTGCATCTTCCAGCTCCGACCTGATAGCAGTTGGATTAACATAAAGCTCGCCATCCTTCTCAATGATATACTTGCCATCAGGGAATGCGGTGTCAGTCATACTCCATGAATCCGCTGTTCTTACCGGCACGCTGATTGTAACATGAGGACCAAACGAATGAACCTCTACGCCAGTTGTGTTGCTTCCATATAAATCAACACTAACATACCCAAGCATCTTTGTGCCATCCTTGATTCCTGTGAATGCAGAGCGCAGCTTGAATCTATCAAGCGAATTCAGCTTGATAGGCTCCTCTTTAACCTTGGCATTCTCTATATTAATAGTGCTGTAGCGGATATCGTCATTCTGCTCATTGAACCTCTGGTTCAGTGGAATCAGTTCTCCATTGTCATCAAAGGTGAATGGGTCGGCAGACTTGACTCTGTCAGAGTTGAATATTGCATACTCAGTGAAGCCATCATAGTTGTAGCTTCCTGTCTGAGGAATACCCTTTAGGACAACTCCTTCGTAGCCCATACGCTTGGCTGCCATAACCAATCCATCAGTACTGGTCTGGTACACTTCCTCACCATTCCATGTACCTCGGTTAGTATCCGCTTCATCTTCAATCTCGTATTTATCAAATACAGACTTAGGGCCAAGAATGTCAGACCAATTATTGGCTTCCAATCCAAGCTCTTCTATTGGATTCCAGATGTAAGTGTTGCTTGCCAAAAGAAACTCTTTTGCGTCTACTGCTTTGTACCCAGTATCACTGTTATCGTAATACTCTAAGTCACCAGCATAAAACACTCCTTCTGTGTCCTGATACTTATTCTTATCAAGTCCGCTTGTAGCATCAACCCTGTACAATGGAATGGTATATCCAGCAGCGCGTGCTGCATCCTTAACCATCTGTACTGCCTTCTCGGTGTCACCATCCTTGTAGGCCTGCTGGTACTCAGCGTCCTGCTCAGGGGTGACAACACTCATGCGAGAGCTATTATCACTCGGAAGCTCTGTGCTTATGTCTGGAACTGCACGTTTGCCACCAGTTGCTGTGGTGTTATATAAACAGTCGGCATCAATAACAGCCACAGATCCCTCTGGTGTTACTAACACATTTCCCCACTTCAGGTCACTGATTATATAATCATCATTATAGAATGTGTCAAAGTTCTTCTTCCTCTGCTTGAATCCCTTAGACTCCATGTAGGCCTGAATCTCATCCTGAGTGGCCTGGCGACCGAAAATAAACTGCTGCCTTGTTACATAGAAGAACTCACCATCCTCGTCCCTGCCAAATCCCAGCAGTTCATAGGCAACATCCGGGAATACATCGTTGAATATGGCAACAAAATCCCTATCCGGAGCAAACATCCTTTTGTCCGGTTTACCATGGCTTGCCTTTATCACAGACACACCATCCTTGTCTATGTATACTTTTGAATCGGAACCAGAAACAGGGTCTTCGGTGGTCTCAACCAGGCTGGCTATGCGGTCCGCATCAAACCAATATCCTGTTGCTTTAGCCCAGTCTTCCAGCAGCTGCTGTGCTGCCTGGTTTACTTTCTTTCTTGCTGTCTGAGCATCTGCTTTTTCAGTTCCTCTGACTGCCGCCTCAGCCATTCTGTTGAGGCATAGCGTGGTCCCCAGGACTTTATCTCTCTTGCGAGAGCCTCGTCCCCAGGAGTCCGGTAAACGCTCTGAGATTTTGTATTGTCCTGCATATGCACCTTCTAAGTAAGAATCTATTTTCTGCAAAGTTACATCATCAAATCCATTATCCAAAATGCTACGATACAAATCTTTCCTAAGATTCCTTACGTGCCTTACCTCAGAGGGAACACTAAACATGGGCTGACCCTGCATAACGTTCTCCTTCATCTCAGGAGTAACGTCTATGCTGTGCCATCCTTCCTCGGTCTGGAGCCCAGGCAGTTTGATATCAGATACCTTTACACCCCACTTCTTACCGTACTTGTTCATGAAGTCCACAAGGATCTTGTCATAGAATCCCTTCATGCCATCGCCACCAATCATCAGATCATTTCCTTCTAATGAATCTCCGATGTTCATGGACATCATTTTTAAGGCTGTGTCTTTGCCAACCAACTCGGATAGATTCTTTCCTTCAAAGCTGTCATCATAAGCGCCAATAATAACACCGTCTTTATTGGTGATTATAGATTGACCCCATCCTTCATTATTGTAGATTACGAACCGATAGCCATTATCACTTACATAAGCATCTTCATAATAATAATCTCTCCCAATGGATTGTACTACCCTTCCAAGATCATATCTCTCAGCCTGCATCATACCATTGGTCCAGGCTATCTTGTCATAGCCTTCCTCAGCAGCCAGACGGAGCATTCTCTTCATGGCAAGCTCATGCCAGTTCTTGCGGAATGGAGCATCAGGAACAGCCTTAGTGTTATTAGCCTGAGTGGATGCAACGAGGGCAGCATCCAGTTCGCTGTTTAATCGGGTGAGTTTTTCTCTATCCTCCAAACTTAGATTGCTGTAATCACCTCGGTATAGAACTTCATCAGATACGCTACTTGGATACTTTTCGTATAGTTCAGCCATAAAGTTCCTGCGTTCCTTATCAATCTTAAAGAACCTTTCGTTGGCGGATATACGTTCTTTATTGCTTGTTTTGTATCCCTTCTCACGTCCATCCTGATGCCTCTTGCTCTGGATCTCGTCAATGACAAGGACGCGGCCAGAGTTTGCTCCTGACTCTACATTGGAATGCAGTCGGTTAAACTCCTCTTTCTCTGATTCTGTCATTGCGGCCCATATTTCATCGGTCATTTCTCCATCACCATTTCCGTATTTCTCTGACATGTCTGCAGAATAGTCATATAACGTGTCGGTATCATAGTCATATTTGGCATCACCGAACCTAACCCATGCCACAGCACGGCCTTCTCCGGCGTCACCAAAGTGAACCTCATCGCGCTCGTTGTATGGCTCAATGGTTGGAACGGTCAGGGCAATCTCACGATTGTTCTCCAGGCCTTTGGTGGTGTATGCAAGACGAGTTGGATCTATTCTCTTCAAACCTGTTGCATCAGACCGTGAACTATTGAGGAAGTCCTCTATCTCCTTTGTAAAATCCTCAAGGATATCCTCTGATTCTTCTGTGATGTCTCCGTATTCATCAATCTCAAGAGGTGTATCATGTGTAGCATTATAGAAGTCTGCACTATCGTAAGTTGTAGAAACAACAACCGTTGTATCGTCCATTGGATCGGTGTCAAAGTCAAATGCATTCCACACACCTTCTCCGAATCTATCCTCCAGCGCTTTCTGCTCGTTATTGCCCCAAGAGTCACTGTACTTAGTCTCTTTAACCTTGATGGCATTGTCGGCTATGAACTGTTCAATGGCAGACTTCTCAATAGAGCCCTGCTGGGTATTCAGCCAGTCGCTCAGGCCCATCCACTTGTCCTCCTCCGCCTTAAGACCGCCAGCCTTCTGGAGCATAGCCAGCCACTGCTGTGCAGTAGCCTTGTTCTGCTTGATTCCCTCCAGGGCTCTGGCTGCATTAGAGTAGAATGGATCAGAGTCCTCTATGGCTGTAGAGAACCTTATGTGTTTTTCAATCTTCGCATCTTTGGCGTCAAAGATAACTGCACATTCACCGTCCATCTGGCCATTGTACTTGATGCCAACAAAACCAGCAGCACTCATCACGCCCGATGCTTTCCTTTCGCTGCCAAAAGCATCAACAAGTTTCTCGCGAACCTCTCTTGCATCCAGCGAGTTGTTTTCTATCACATTGGCAAGAGTGTTAAGTCCGTTAGGCATCCAGTTGGGGCCATGCTGCTCCCTCTGCAGTTCGCTTTCATCCATAGTGCGGATATAGTCTGCCAGTTTGCGTCTGTTGCCCTTTGGTATTGTTTTGCCTTCGGTCAGGTAGTTACTACCATTGTCATCGGGTATCTCAACAGTGTATAAGTTCCTGTTCCTATTGTCTTCTGCAAAATCAGAAGCATCAATTGATTCAAACAAAGGTGCAAGGTCGGTGTTCGTCTTGAGCAACTCGTTCTTAGACTTTTCTATAGACTGTTCAATTGTTTCACCTTTTTCTATGTTTTCAAGTATAGAACGAATCGCGTTATGTTCTGACGAAGACGTTGCAGGGAAGATACCATCATACCTATGAGAGTATTCTTTGCCTGTTGTCCTTCTTGCATAACCTCTTCCTGTCTCCTCGTCAAATGTCACATAAGTACCCCAGCCATGAGCTTGTGCGCCCTCGCCCTCGCCCATGTGGGAGTTGTCAAATGCATCAAACTCAGCAGGACTGCCATGGTAAGCAGTGGAGAATCGTGGAGTGTTTCCATGCTGCCTATTCTTCTGTGCCTTGCGAGCCAACTTACGCAGGGTCTCGGCATCTACCTTGATATCCTGGCGGCCATAGTCCACATCCTTTGCGGTCTTGCCGGACTGGATATCCTCTGCTACCTGCTGGACAGCCGCCTTGCGATCTTTCTCTGATACATGATACCAGTCACTGTAGTATCCGCCCTTCTCCACGAAAGCATCCCATGACTTGGTAGCTGCATCCATATCAAACTTAGGCTTCAGCGGCTCAGTCTCATCTATGCTACGTCTGGTCTCATTGACAACCTTCATGTAGTTAGGATGCTCAACTATGCTCTGACCTGTACCTGGCAGTATCACATCAGCGAATCTTGGTTTCAGCCCCCTCTCATCACAGAGTGTTAGGAATGTCTCCTTGTTGTTGTGATGCTCGGTAGGTGGTATGTATGTTGTGCGTGCAGACTCCTTGCTCTTGTCGGCCTGCATGCTTGAATAGTTGCTCCAGTTGTAGAAGCTTGCAATATCGGCACCTGTGCGTACAATATGGAATGGAATAATGACATCTATCCATTCCTGGTTCAATGCCCATTCTACCATCTCATCATCAACAGCTACAAACACAGCACCTACGTTGCCGTACTGCTCTCTGAGAGTCTTTACCTCATCCCAGTCTGCACCCTGCTTGGTGTCAGGAACCACTGTACCATCCTCTGCCCTACGGCCATAGCATGAACAGTTGATGTTACATCCGGAAGGGGCGAATATCTTCACGAAATCTACCTCCTTGGTGTATGCCAGACCGTTCAAGCCTCTCAGCGCAGCATCGCGCATCATCTGCATGTTCTCCAGGATGAATGCCGGTGTGTACTCTGAGAACGAATAGAATCTCAGGCCATACTCTTTCTTGAGCATGTTCACCACATTTGGTGACAGCCTAAGCAGCTCGCCATTGTATGCACGGTAGTCATCTTTCTTCTTGGCCCATGATGCAGACTGAGCATAAGACTCAGCATCCTTCAGTTGCTCCTTAAGGACAGCATCCTCGCCATTCCTTATAAGTTCTCTGCTCTCGTCTGTTGCAAGATCCTGCAGGGTAAGGAGTGATACCTCATTGTTCGCCCAATCCAGGAACTTGTTGAACCTGTCACGCATGTTAGGTGTATCGGCTCTTCCTTCAAGATATTCCCTGTATAGGTTGTTCAGCGGAGAGTTTGGCAGCTCAACTCGGTCAGCCTTGCTGCGTGACTGCTTTGGCAGTCTCTCGGTATTATCTATACCGGACTGCCTATACTTATCCATGATAGCATCTCTGTTCTCCATGTATCTGAGCAAGAACTCATCATAAGCCTTACGGTCAAGTGACACATAGCAGTACAAGCACTGTGGATCTGTTGCTATGTCATACAGCATCTGTGATGCCAGGAATGACTCGGTTGAAGTCAGCGGCCTACCAAGTTGCGTCTTGACAGCATCTACGAAATCATCATATGCCAGCGTGCGGATGCACTTGAGAGTGTTCTCCATGGTGCGGCCATACGAACCATTCGTGTAGATAGTAGATAAGCCACGTCCGTATACCTCCTCTGGTAGATACCTCAAGCCGGACTCAGTACGCTTGTTGACATAGTCAATCATAGCACCATACATGATACTCATGGCTCTGTTAGCCTCCTCCAGCTCCTGAGCATTGATATTGCTCTCCTTCTTATGACTCTCAAGATATGCTCTTGATTTGTCACTGAGTGTGGGTTCCTGCGTGGTGGAGAATCTAAACTCATTGGTGGTAGCCTCCATTGGCGCTATATCCATGCCGGAGATCACTGCATCGCCAACCTTCTCAGGTTCCATACGCTCATCCTTCCAGGCATTATATGCATCAACACAATCCTGACCCATACCCTTATGGGGAGCCACTATGTTAGCGCCTCTCTCGGCAAGGATAGGCAACAGGTGTGGAGATATTATATCAAAGTGTATTGGTTTCTGACCAAAATGCTCCATCCAGTCATCGGCCACAGACTCCCAGGAAACCTTCTCCTGTGGCTTGTCATAACGGCTCAGGATGAGTGTTCCACCATTCCAGTTGTCATACCTACCTACAGCCTTGACAGCCTTGTCTGCCTTGTATGGCTTGCCATCAACAAGATCCTGCTTAGGATAGACAGTCTTGATATACACAAGGTTTGGCCTATTCCAGGCAGCTCTGAACTGCACGTTAACCTTATCTGGTCTGATATGGATGTATGGATTGTAGTCAACCTTGTTCACGGCCTTACCGTCCGGCTTGATGAGATCTACCTTGCTGTTATCATCGGCAAGCTCAGGATGTTCGTCTGCCTGCTCCCACTCGTTGAATCCGAACGGCTCGGTCTTGGTGGTCATGCCGTTACCCTTAAGACTGTTGCCCATAGGTGACTCCATGACATCATTCTCGCCAAGCTCAACGGTTCTATAGCCTGTCTCAAGCTCATCCTCGCTCAGGCTGTTCAGCCAGCCAAGAGTGTTGGAGTCAGTTACTGTGCTGTAACGGACGGCAGCTTCCTCTCCTTCCTCTGGGGTGACTACTGAGTATTTGTTATTTTCATCGTAATTGTTTGTTTTACCGGAATTTGTTGTACCTTTGGGCTCAGATAACTCTTGAATGGTAGGATATTCGCGATAATTGTGTTCGCGCAGAAGTGCCTCCTGTTCAGGGGTTATTTTTTCATCATAAGCCACAATTGTTTCATTCCGGCCAATAGAGTCCTCGTTTTTCCCAAACGTAGTTTTAATCTTGTTGATATCAACTACATTATCCTTTCCCTTATTTACTTTGATAACATCAATTCCAACAACAGCGGTCTTGCCATTGATTGTCATTGAAAGGTATAATCTATATTCGCCAGGGGTGAGTCCGTATTTTGTAACCAAGAAAGGCTCCTTGATAGCAGCAGGAAGGTTATGCCACTCTTCTATCGTTAGGTTATGGTCAGCATCCTTGTTAATATGTTCCTTAATTGTCTTGAAAGAAAGAGAAAATTCATCTCCCTTTAAGCCAATTGCCTTAAGAGCGTAAGGTGTTTCTCCAAGGTTATATCTCTGCCTCAAATATGGAGTCTTATCAAATGTCGGATTGGTAAGCAGTTCGTCTATCATCTTATGGAAATCGTCCTCAGATGCATCAATGTTACTGCTTAATCTTGTGTCAGTGTCTGCCACACTTGCACGGTTCTTGCGTGTAGCCAGTCTATGTGCCACGTCAACGATAGACTCAGACTGTGCAGTCTGGCCACCATCAAGGATATTGCGCCATGACTGACGCAGCAGATCCTGGATAAACTCGTCATCCACCTTAATACCGAACAGGTTGCGGATGTAGTCCACTATCTTCTCAAGCAGAGTACGATCATCTTCCTGCTCGCTCATGTCGGTCCTCTCTGACAGGTACGCTATGTACTCATCGGCTATTGCACGATGGTATGCCTGCTCTCCTTCATTCTGAAGGATGCTGTCATAGAGATTTCTGTAATTCTTGGTTGTCTCAAGCCACTGCTTCTGCCTGTCTGAGAGATTATCCCACACCATTTCGCACAGGGCATCATAACCCTCCTTGCCAAGCATCTGCTTCATGCCTATGTGTGCCACGCCCTCATGGAGGACCTTGCGTATCAGGGCATCCCTTGATGGTATCAGCGAGAGATTGATATATACCTTGCCGTTATTGGCAAAAGCATCGGCATAGGCTGGTGCAAGAGAGCGCACCTCGGCTGGAGCATCTTTCCATGAGTCATATACCTCAACGGTTATACCGCAACCCTTGGGCAGCATCTGCTCAACTGCCTTGCGCATCTCGGCCTTGGTCTCATCAGTGTGCGAGTACACACGGACATTGCGACCATCAACCTCAACAACACGGCTCTTGGATGTACGCTCAACACCTACACCCATCAATGCTCTCTGGCCGGGAGTCATCTCGGCCACACGTGCAGCTTCGGCTGCCTGTTCAGTGGCTATTCTTTCGGACTCTGCTCTACGCCTGAGTTCTGCTTCTGCCTCTGACTGAGCCACCACAGGCTCACGGCTGTTATCTGACCTTTCTCCGTCTTGGCTTCTTCCCTGCTGACCAACCTGTTCTGTGCTACCCATATCAGTGCCTGACGGACCACTGCTTTCTTGTCCGGCTGTGCCTGATACCACTCCTTGAACTCCTTCGCCAAGGCCTCTTTCTGACTCTTCTCCATATGTACTATATATTTCGTTTATTTCTTCGTCTGCGTGACGTCCATTGAACAGTTCGCCAGTTGCGATAAGCTCATTGTATGTCTCATAATCTTCCCAATCGCTGAAGCCAAGGTCACGCGCATACGCATCCTTCTGCCTCTGCTCTTCTTCCTGCTCTGCTCTCTGCTGAGCCAGGATAACCTCATCATAGACACTGCGGAGCATTGCTGATGAGCTGTTGTATGTGAGCAGAGCATCAAGCACGCTGTCGCGCACATCGGTATCTGTGTAGCCCTCAAACCAGGAAGGGAGATTGTTCCAGATGCCATGTATGATATCTGCAAGGTATCTTCCACCCTTGTCCTCGTTTGCAAGCCAACCAATGTACTTCTTGCGGTCTGTATTGGCGTTGGTGCCTGTTGCAAAGATAAGGTCTTTCAGGCCTTTTTTAATGCCGTTGGATGCCCAAATTATCTTGGCACCATCAAGAGCTGCTCTGACGTACTGGTCAAAGCTCATCCTATCTTCCGAGTTCCTGAGAGTCTCTCTTATCTGTTCAATCGGTACTTCAGTAACCGATGGTACTGATGGCTCCTGCTCAACCTGTGTCTGCTGTTTCTTTTCCTCGGCCTGCATCTTGGCCTCATCCTCAGCCTTGACACGTGCAGCCTCTTCTGCTGCCCTCTGCTCATCACGCAGGTTGTAACTTGCAAGCAAGCCAGCAAGTTCTGCTCTGCGCTGTGATAGACTGGCTTTCTGCTGCTCCAGGGCATCACGCTTAGCAAAGTCCAGCTCCGATGCGTATGCAGCATCTGCGGCAGCAATATCCTGATCTAACTTAGCAAGGACAGCGCCTAAGTAAGACTTGCTGTTAGCGCCATCATCGCCACGTTTCTCATCGTTGTATCTTGCCCATTCTCTTGGGTTGTCATTCCAGAGCGTGGTCTCATTGACTGAGCCATCAGGATTGATGTACTTCTTGTCAAGACCATACGGAGTCTGGGAATCGCCAGCAGGCGCAGGGGAATCCTGCATTTCTTCCTGCTGTGCAGCCCCTGCTTCACCTGTCTGGTTATCCACCGGTGTTTCCAGTGTTGTGTTATTGGTATTAGATGTGTTCTGTTGTTCGTCTGCCAACTGGATGGATGACATTGCTGCTGCTACCTCATCCTGAGTGAGCTCAATCTGGATAGCCTGACCAAGTGCATCGGTGGTAAAGCAGCGGAGCTTGTCCTCTCCGGTCTGCTCATCAGTAACCCATTCAAGGGCTGCAATAAGGTTATACTGCTGACCGTCATGAGTAATCTGCAGTCCATTCTTGGATGCAGCATTGATAGCAGCACGTATGTCATCACGTTCCTGCTCTGCTTTTGCGGCCTGCTCGTCCTGTTCTGCGTCAGTCTGTACCGTTGTATCTATATTCGCGAATCCAGCTGCCTGCTGCCATGTGTATGGTATGTATGATCCGTTCTCTCCTGCAACAACAATACCATCTGCATTGGTGGATACTATCGGTGCCATGACAGGAGCCTCGGTTGTGCCTATGTTGACCTCAGTACCAGGCTGTAGTGTCTGAATCAGTTCCTGGTTCTTGGCTGCCTGCTCGGACTGCATACGTGTGTTCTCAGCAGCCTTGCGGTCCTCCTCTACAAGAGCATCAAGGAAATCATTCTCGCTCATGAACCCTGTGTCCTCTATGGTACCGGCACTCAGTCCAGACTGTATGTCAGACTCCGAGATGAACCCCTTGGTGCCATCAGCATAAGCAACTGACCAGTTGGACTCGTTGCCGCCTACAATGTAGCCTATCTTGCCATCCTTGGTCATGATCCTACGCATCTGCTGCTTGTCATCCTCGCCATCCATCCAGAACTGCTGGTCATGCATGTCAGCGTTGATCTGCGCACGCTTGTTATTGCGTTTATGCTCTGCCTGGATATCCTCTATCTCCTGCAGGACTGTCTGCTCGCCAGCAAGCTTGATGAATGTGGTAGCCTCTTTGATATCGTTCTGAGCCTGCAGACTGGCATCGCTCTCTGCATTGGCTGCAATCATTTCATAGTATGGGGCGAAAGCCTTGGCGATGTCCTCGGTTGTAGCAAAACGAGTGTAAAAGAGTTTATTGATCTCATCCTCGTTTACACCAAGACGAGTCAGGATAGTAATCATGTTATCCCTGGACTTGTTGAACCTATTCCTTGATACGGTTGATGATACAACATTGCCTGATAGACCAAGTCCTGTCAGCAGGCCAAAGGAAGCAGCAAGTTCTGCAATACCTTCCTTGGACAACATCTGCTCCTTGAACTCCTCTCCGCTCATCAGACTGGTAGCTATGCGTGCAGCAGCGCCTACGTATTCCTCGCCTATCTCGCCCAGGAACCCATTGAATCCATTCTCGCGCATCATGTTATACAGGCCAGAGTCCTGTGCCCAGCGAGCTATGTCGCGTATCTGAACCTTGCCAAGTGTTATGCCACCAAAAGCCTTGTCGCCAAGGTATGCTATACCCTTGAATGGCGCACCAAGGACCTTCTCCACAGCACCACCTGACATCTCTGACCAGTTCTCTATGTAGGCATCCAGCGCACCACGGAGTACCGATGAGCCGATTGACTGAAGTTGTCCAGCATCATCCACCTCAAGCAGCTCCTGTGATATGGTTCTGTACACACCAGGCTGCATCGCGGTATGTGTAGCTGCCTGCATAAGTGGCTTGGTTACATACTGATACATTGCCTTGCCAGCGCTGCTCATACCAGCTGTGCGAGCAGCAAGACGTGCTGCACCCTCGGCAGATGCATCAAGCACGCTCACACCCAGCTCCCTGGATAGCCACTTGGCTGCTGCTGATGTACCCTTGCTCATTGCCTTGCCTGCTGCAGCACGCACACCACCTGTGGCAATAAACTCTGCCATGAATCCAAGGGACTCAATGGCTGACTGACCGGCTGTATAGCCGATACTCATGTCACCATGGCGCATCTGCTGCGCACCAAGATAGGTGTAATAGGCAAGCAGGAGATCTTTCTCCTCCTGGCTGAGTATCTTATCTATGGTTGTCTCTGTTGGATTCTCATCAGCCTCAAGACCCTTCTGGAGTTTCTGCTGTATACCCCTCAGCTCTGCGTTACGGCCAATCTCAGTCAGACCACGTGTCCAGAAATCCTCATTGGACAGCTGGTTACCCATGCCTCGGAAGTAGTTAGCCAGACCTGTGCGGTCATTATCAAACTTACTTGGTGCCTCATATATGTCCGCTGCATCCTGGAGCAGCTTGGCAGCCTGTCTCTTAGGATCGTTGGCCGCCATTGCGATTGCAGCACCTGGAGCTAAACGCGCAGACTTGCCACCCATGTAGTCACGGATGCGGCTTGGGGCTATCTTGTCGGCCTTATCTCGCAGATCCTTGGCGTTCGTCTCGCGCCAGGCTACAAAATCTACATCGTTATAGAAGTCAGCCTCCAGTTTCTTGCGTTTGTTACTCAGCTCACGGTAACGAGAGTTGTTCTCGGCAAAGTACTTTGCTCTCTCCTGCTGCTCGGCTGTAGGCATGGCATGAGCACCAGCTTTATACTGCTGGGCAAACTCATCCCTATCCTTGGCATACTGAGCTTCCCACTGACCATCCTCGCTGGAGAGATAGGCATTGAGAGCCTGCTGCTTGGCAATGGTCTCAGGAGTTAACTTGGGTGCATTATTAACACTGTCTGTTATCGCCTGGTTTCGCGCCTGGTTGAATGCGGTATCATAGCCGAGCTTACGATTAAACTCCTCCCATGTACCAAGGTTGTTGAACTTCTGCGATGCCTGCTGATACAGCTTGGATCTGCTCTGTTCGTCACCTAACTTCTGGGTAAACTCATCAAGGGTACCAAGATTGTTGTACACCTTGCTCAGGCCTGTATACAGCGCCTTTATTTTGTCATCATTCATATCTTACCAGTCTATTGATTCGGTTGGTGTAAATGCTGTGGATGGTGTGTTATCGTTGAAATACTTTGTAAGAGGATCAGTGGTTCTCTCTGCCTCTTTCTGCAATATCGGAGAGTGGGTAACCAGGGATGTAAGTCTCTTGGCTACCTCGTCATTCTTGTCTGCCCCCTTGCCTTCCCAGTCTCCTGCAACATCCTTCTTGATCTGCTCAAGCAGCAGCTGTCCTTCTTCATCCAGGTCAGTCACCCTGCCGGCATCTATCAGATTCTTGATGTTGCGTCCAAGCGCCAGGTAATCACCTACGCGCACAATGGGTTGTCCGTTATCATCAATACCGGTAACAACAGGTGAGTAGTTGCTTGGCATCTTGGAGGATGCAAGAGATTCTTTCAGCTCTCTGCTAAAGGTGTAGCCACCCTTGCCATCCGGTATAAGACCTTGCTTGGCTGCATTTGCGTTTATCTGCTCCTGTCTTATCCTGTTCGTCTCTTTCTGCTGAGCGAGTGTATCCTCATACTTTCTCTCCGCATCATCAGCCTGCGCTGCCTGAACCTCAGCCTGAGCATTGATGGCTGCAGTCTTGACGCCTGTATCAGCCTTAAGCGCAGCTATCTGCTGCTGGGCCTTGGCTGCCTGTTCCTCACGCATCAGGTTAAAGCGGTCAAGCTCACTCTGAGCAGCCTGTGCCTGCTGTTCCAGGCGCATGCGCTCCTCTTTGTAGTACTTGCGGTGATTGTCTGCCTGCTGCATCCAGTCTGCTGCGTATGTCTTCTGCTGCTGATGTCTGGCACCTTTGCTTACACCAAGCATGTTAGTCAGCGCATTGGCGAATTCAGTCACACCGGCAAACGCAAGACGTGTACGGTCCTGCTGCTGACTCAGCTGAGACTCTTTGGCTGACTCTCCTATTCTGGTCTGCCATCCAGACAGCACATCGGCCAGATGGCCAGCCTGTGTAGCCATCTGATCGTCTATGTTCTGCTGACCAGTGTTGATAGAATCTATCTGGCTCTGTGCGCCCTGGTTAAGAGCATCCGTCTGGCTCTGTGCGCCATTGAGTATAGCCTGCCCTGTCTGGCTTCTTTTCTTTTCGTCCTTTGCTCTCATGGTGCTTAGTTCTTTTTCTTGAAGATCTCCTTGTCACCCAGTGCGTCAATGAGTGAACCACCCATCTGGATACCGGCACTTGCGGCCTGCCCACCAGCCTGTGCAATCTGCTCTGCCTGTGCTTCGTGGCCTGCAATCTGCTGCTGTGCGAGGGCGTTGTTCTGCTGCATGTACTGCTGCTCTATCTGCTTTTTATCTGCCTCGCCACGTGCAGCTGCATTGGTTATCGTCTCTGCTACCGATGCATTGGCTGCCTCCTTCTGCTTAGCCAGGGCAGACTCTGAACCACCGGCAACAATGTTAGTAGCACGGTCGGCATTGTAGCGCTCATTGAGCAGCTCACGCTGCTTGGTCAGCAACGCCTGTACATCGGCCTTACGTGTTACATCCTCGCCCATCCGGGCATTATACCATCTCTTGTTCTCTGCTTTCTGTTGCTCCAGGAGTGTGCGTGCCTTGTCAGCCTGATCCTTGCTGTTCTTTGCCGCAATCGCTGTTGATGCAAGCGATGCTATCCCAGAGACTATTGCTGCTGCTAATGATGCTACCATATAATGCTATTTTAGGCGCAAGGATAACAACTATATGCTGCAGCATTGGTCTATCTTAACCCAAGGACTATTATCTACACATTATCTACAATAGAAAAACTCCCCACGTTTCACAACGCAGGGAGCCCCGACAATAAAATAACATGGAAAAACAATTCTGCTACATTATCAATTCTTTTGCTTTCATATCCTTATACTTTAAAGTTATCCGCCAATTCATTCAAGCCACATAAACGGAGTGCGTGCTGTAATTCGTGGACGAAAAAGTGATTGTACAGATTGCAGTTTGCTTTTCGCCCATTGACATGTATCATGCCCTTCTTTGGATTGACTTTTATATAACAATCAGTATCTGGGTTTCCGTAGTCATACCTCTGCGAGTTGACTTTGATAAAACCTATCTTAACCAATATTTCTTCGGTTAGAGAAATAGGTTCAACCTGTTTTATGCCCTTTTTAAAATCCATAACCATCTTATGCCAATCAAAGTGCATCTGCCCATCTACCATTGTGACATACTTGCCAGCATTGTTATTCAGCCATTCAGCATCAATTTGTTTCTGGAGTTCTGCACCCCTGAGATATCCAGCATAAGCACTTGCTGCGCTATCTTCTGTTTCTCCGTTAGACATTAGCATTTTCGCATAACGGTATGCTCTTTCCTCAATTGTAGCCATATCCTTATTTTTTAAAGTTACCTACAAAGTCATACATCACGTTGTCCACAGGCCTGTGCCAAGTCCGTATTTATAGATGTTAGGCGCAACTTCCTCGCATGATGTTGCTACAAGATCGTAACAAAAATCATCATTATGTGCCTTTGTTGGCATCTTTGCATTCTCACTAAAAAACTTAATCTTTACTTCCATGTTATTTAATAAATGTAATTGGTTCAAATTCAAAATTAATTCCTATCCACCCCTCTATACCCTGTAACTGAGAGGTGTTATAATATTGCCACCAGAACTCTCCATCGTATCTCAATACCATATGGGTGGTGTATTTAAGATTTACCTTACACAGCCATAGACCTCTCTTCATCGCTCACATTCCTTATCATCCTTGTTATATCTGCATTCGGCAGGATTGTGTTTTCCTTGAGCCAAGTTGCACACTTGGCAAGAGTCTTGACAATGTCTATTATGGTGCAGATTGTTTCCTTTGTATCTTCCGTAGTCTTATGTAGTTCGTAAATCATAGTTCCTTTTTGTTTTGAGTTATATTCCAGTTATTCAGTCCACTCAATTTTAGCCGTTGCAACATAGTCTTCGCAAGTACATCCTGCGCTCTCGGCTTCTATTTTTGTAGGGTATATATCACTTACCCATGTACAACCTCCAGACCGATGGATATTTACCCAACCTTCATGCTTGACAGGATCAAAGAACAGGTCTAAATTATCATCAACTTTATTGGACACATAACGGCCATCTCTTGTATAAGAGCAACCATTTTCTTTGCCATCTGTTTCAACCAATGCTATGATTGGAAAGTCTTCAAAACCCCTTCTATCCGTACAAATAATGCGTACTGGTTTTCCGTCTCTCGTTACCACCTTGCGTTCAGGGTTGGCAAGGTATTCATTCAAATTAAACTGTTCCATGTTGTAATAGTATTAAAAGTTAGTACAAATATATACTTTATTGTACACATTACACTAACCAATAAAGGAAAAATGTAGTACACTTAAGACTATTCACTTCCTGATCCACTCCAAGAACCTTGTCATCATGCTCGGTTCATAGAGCTGACAGTAGCCATCCTTATTGAGTTCGCTGCAATCCAGGTAGATCTTGTCACCACATATAGGGTCAACCTTGTATCTCTTCTTACACTGTACCAAACAGGCGCACGTACCTGGAACCGATGTCACCTTACAGTGCTTACAATTAACACATGCAACCATTACTCCTGCATCATTTCGTCAAGCTCCTCCTCATATGTCTTGGTCTCAATGTTAACCTTTGCTTCCAGAGTAGCAAGCTTAGGCATCATGTATGGCATATAACTTGCAATAGCCCTACATCTATCTACCGGTGTCATTGCCTGCAGATCATCCGCAAGTTTCATCTTGCCGGCATGTGATGCAAGCCCTTCACCTGTAAGGTATGGCATCAATAACTCTTGCAGTTCCTCCTGTGCTTGTGTTCTCTTGTTCGGTGTTCCTTTTTTCCGGCCACCGGTCTTGGGTAGTCCTTTAGGTCTGTGTCCTGGCATAGTAGTATGTTTTATTAGTAAAATTTGTTCTTAGGGCCAAACGGCTGGAGCGGACGCTTGACAATAGTCACTGCACAAAGCATGCTCTGGATTTCATTCTCAAGACCGGTCAATTCTTTAGCATAAGCCTCCGCCTGCCTGCTTCCCATACCGGCACCATACCAGTCATACAGCGCACCGTAAACCAGGTAACGATGGATGGTAGATGCTACATTTCTCAGCAGGCTATCCTTCATGGATCCTGGTATCTCCAGCTTGTAGTCTATGTATGCATCGTTTATCTGCAGGTTATCAGTCACCGTCAGGACCTCATTATCCTCATCGGCTATCCAGTTGCTTATACATGACCTTATCCTGCTGTCACGATACTCAACATTACGCGCCAGGATATGTCCGTCCAGGCTCTCTGTTGTATCGGACTGCACGGCATTCTCCACCTTGGGTGATGGTATGTCACTCGCCTCTGCGTACTTATACGTCAGGTTATCTATGTCACGATACACATTCTCCTTGATGATACGTATCGTCCTTGCTTTATATCCGTCTCTCATATCAGTCTCTTGGAACCTTACTATAGATCAGTTTATCTATCTCATCGGCACATAACAGCGTCTGGTTGTCATGAGCCTGGCTTAACTCAGCTGCACCCACGTTCCGATAGTAACGCGCCAGTACCAGATTGACAACAAAGTCATGGCATGCATCAGTAAGCATCTGCGTCTTATCTGCCCACCTGCGCTCGCTAACAACGAGATCCCACTGCATGGCATCTGCCAGCCCAGCTGTGTTGTCCGCGCTCTCCGCATAGTTATGGTCAAGGAATCGGTTGAGCCTACGTGTCACGGCAGACTGCGCATTCATGAGCATACGTGTCAACTCTGCATCCTTGTCTGTACCTGTCTGTACCCTGTAACGCTGCTCCACATCAGCAATAGCCAGACATTCCAGCCTGCTCTGCTCATGTATATCCTTCAGCAGCTCAGATATAATCAGTGTTATCTCCATTAGTTTACGCTTTTACGTGTTAACAAAAATGCAATGGCCGATGTAAGGGCGGTGGCAAGATAACCATCGTACATCTCCTTCTCATCCGGCAGGTTATACTCTATCCACTTGTCGCATGCATACATCACAATGTATGCACTGATGGCATTGGCTACCTGTGTCTCCATAGCATCAGGCAGGTCGGGCAGACCTATCGCGAGAACATTGTCTACATATGAAGCCCTCACACCCACATTGGCAAGACGCATCTGCAATATCTCCACAGCCTGATCCATAGAGGCATCCAGGGCGCCGTAATCCCTTGACTTTGGCATAACAGAGTCATACATGCTCTGCCCATCCTCAGACCTTGCTCTTGATGCGCTACGCGACAACTGACTCAGTATATCCTCGCGCAAACTATCCTTTAATATAGTATAATTCATGCAGCAAAAATAACCGCCAGTGTACTAAACCGGCGGTCTATCTTGACACTACACTATTACTTGCCCGATGAACCATAGCCACCGGCACCTCTCTCCGTCTCCTCAAATTCACTAACCCTTTGAAATTCCATCCTCGCGGTCCCATCAAAATGGATCTGCCCTATCCTGTCGCCCACCTGGTATCTCGGCATGTCTGGCATGACATGGTAAAACACAGCCGATATTTCCCCTGTATAACCCACATCAATAGTGCCGATGCAGTTAGACAGCACCATACCTGTCTTCCATACTGATGATCTTGGACGCAGGCTTATACCAACCGTAGGAGATACATATTTCATTTCCTCTATCTGTAGACCAAAACCCAGGCCGTACTTATACACATTAGGAGCAATCTCCTCACATGATGTAGCAACTACATCGTAGGCAAAATCATCATCGTGCGCCTTAGCAGGCATCACGGCCTTGTCACTAAAAAACTTAATCTTTACAATCATAATTATAATACGATTATGGTTTAATTCTTATTGGTAATTCTGCGTACAGCCACGCAATCAAAGCTGCATCACGCACATCCTGGTTGGTTCTGACCGGTAACCCCTTCATGAATTGCGCTGCCTCTCCCTGTGTTATCTTGCCATCAGGACCTTTCCAGCACTTATGGAATGGAACAACCGTATCAGTAGCAAGATGCATATCCTCTGCCACCTCAAGCAGATGCTGCGCTGTGGCATGACATAGACCTACTGATCTACCCAGAGCTGCAGCCTTATACACCGTATCACGATAACCCACATGCCAGTTGTTGGTTGTGAATGCGCTGTTCTCAAAGACCACAATGCAATTCATCTCTTTGTACTCGGCAAAGACCTTTATCACATCTGGAAATGCCAGAGCCTCCGCTCTCACCAGGCTCCTTGATACTGAGTCAAGGATAGCCACACCGGACTTTTTGTAGTCCGGATCTATGGCTATTATGTAATCGTGATTCATCATATCAGAATAGTTTCATTTGTCCATGCTCATCTGGCTCAAGTTCAGGCTCCACCAGCAGCTTACGGAAGATGTGATAAAGCACATCTACTACTATGGAATTACCTGCGAGTTTATACTGAGCAGACCGACTTACTCCGCTATGTGCAATCTTCTCAATGTCTTGATCTGACACACCCATGAGTTTAAAACACTCTCTCTCCGTTAGCTTGCGGATAAGAGCCACGCATCTTTTCTTCTCTCCTGTTCTTGGGTCTATGACCTCAAATGTTGTTGGCTTCATATATTTCAATTAGTTTGTATCCATGTTTGAATGCTGGGTTCCCAAATTGTGTAGTGATTGTTCCAATTACCCCCCCTCCCGGCACATGGAGTTGTAATCATCATACAATATCCGTTTCATATAGTTGCAATATTGCTGGTTTGCTTGAATTATGACCGACCCCAGACATAAGACAGGTACTTATCCCTTCTGGATCAAGCACCATTCCGTTCTGCGAGTTTGACCAGTAACCAAGCAGATGAATTTTAGTACTCATATAATGTTATCCTGACTATAAGGCTATCTCCTGCCATGATAGTGGGACTACACCCCCCCCATCTTGAACCCTGCCTCTCCTGAGCTGAGAATGTAGGTATGATAGGTCACACACACCGCCATTATACATTGCTATGTAACCCTCTGCTGTTGCTTGCTTAATTCGTATCATATATTTCTAATATTGCAGTATAAACACTTGAGGATGTTATCATATCCAACTTAACCTTGTTGCTGATGGTCGGCTGAATACAATTGCCTCTTAATGTCCTTGCATTGCCATCATTGTCAGGGAATATTATGATTCTCATATACTTCCATAACATAAGGTGTTGTATTACCTAATCCATAAGGACCGCTATGTCCCCCCCCAGACATTGTTGTTATAGCATTGCAGATAGATGTGGGATGACGGTCTATTACCTTGCCGTGACTATCTCTACTCCAACTAAGTATTGTTTTCATACACTATCATTATCAGGTTATCTTTAAGAACCGTGGTCAATGCTCCACTTACCCCCCCCCAATCTTGGTGCTGGTCTGCGTGATGCAAACCTTGCGCCTTGATCTCCGAACTGATGTCTGCGTTCGCGTTCCTCATCTGTTCTCTCGGTTGTCAGTATTGTCCTCATAAATCACTAATACTTTTTGTAAAAGGTTGTTGCTTTGGCAATGAATACATGTTGTAATTCCATGTAACCCTAATACCTCACAAGCTTTGTGATGTCATCCTTTGATATTGAGATGACCTATGTAATCAATCTTACTGTTCATATATTTCTAACACTCCTATTGCTTTGATTTGCGATGATGTTCCTGGAAGAAAGTTCTGCCACCCCTCTTTCGTATAGTGAGTCATGATTGCAGGACATAAAGCTCCAGAACCGCTGTGGTTGGAAAATGCCCCCCCCATTCAGGGAACCGATATAGACATGATGGTCATATCCTGTGCGGACAGCAAACGCACAATCGTCAGCCGTTGCGTTAATCACTATTTTCATATATCTCCATTACTGCGGTTGCACCCATGCTGCCGGTCCTGATGTAGTTTGCCCAACTCTGTTTTGCTTGGGTTGCCTTGATAGTGCGAAAGCACCCCCCCCAGCAACATCATGATTAAATAGCGCATTCATATCTCAAATACTAAAAACACCCCCCCTCTCTGTTACATCGGCTCTTGAAACCTGGTAGGATATCCGAAAAGCCTTGCGGATGAACCGTCAGCGGACAATGCATCACTCTGCCGTTCTGTTCAGTATTGATTGGAGTCTGATTCATATCTCATAAATCTGTTATACGTTATTGACTTCATACACCCTCACGATAAAATAGTGATTGCAGGAATTGATGCGAGTAGTAACAGCAATACTGACGTCATTGCGCACATTGTCATCGTAACAATCAAGTATCATACACCCCCCCCCTATAATCACTCGTTAGACTCTTCAAGAGTGTCCTTGCCAACCTCTTGCTGTTTGTTGGACTGTTCTGCGCCTGTTTCATCTTCTGGATAATTATCTAACCACTCACGCAGATGGTCAGGCAGCTTCTCTATCTCACCTTCGCCCTCGCGAGTATATCTCTCAATCATAACAATATTCTCGTCAATAAACTGATTGACCTTGTTGGGGTTAAGGTAATACTTCGTATCGGTTGTATCATCAAGAATATCTGCGAGTTTAGTCTCTAAGGGTATCTTATTGGGGAAGTAGAACTGAGGGGAATCTCCGTCATCTCTAATGCTGACAAGAAATATCCTCTCGCGATTCTGAGGAACACCATAATGCTTAGCATTTAGCAGCTGAGCAAAGTTGACGTAACCCAGACTTGCCACCTCATCTCGCCATAAGTTGAACATCGGAAGGAACTTGGAACTGACCATAGCAGCTACATTCTCCAAGATGGCATACTTAGGCTTGAGTATCCTGAGTGCATCACGCACGTTCCAGATGATTGATGACCTTGTTCCCGATCCCTCTACAAAGCCGTGCTGAAGACCAGCTTGCGAAATTGACTGACAATTTTTGGACATTGCGCCATTCACAATATATGAGTGATCCTCTTCAACCTCTATGTTGTACACATTCTCTACTTCTCCAGGTTCTAACCTATGGAATGGATACCATATATAACCGTCCTCATAGAAAGCCTTATCTTGCTTGTTGTTGACAACCTTTGTCCTAAGGAGATACCACGGACGCTGGTTAACAGTCCTTCCGTCTATAACCTTTGTTGGAGATACCTTAACCTTGCCGATGCTTGTAACACGATGGTATACCTTTGCAATAATCAGCTGCATTGTGTATGCCATATACTTGTTGACGGTGGAGAACTGAATGTAGTTTTCAGATGGTCTGCATCCGTCACTATCAACGTATCCAGCCAGGAAGTTCTCAAGCAAATCCTTTGGTAGTCTTACCACATCATATGGTATTCTCTTGTTATCACAGCCTGTTCCAAAATTCTCCCTGATGATGCTCTGAATCTCCTTGTTGCAGAAACGGAAGCGGTCGCAAGTCTTACCGTTTTCTATTGTCCAATGCCACTTGTCTTGAGGAAGATGCTCTTTGAGCTTATCAGCCTTGGATTTATTGCAAGCAAGGACAATATTATAGTCATTCTTCCTTGACGGCAACCAACCATCTCCAAAGTAATATCCCATGAGATACCAAAACTCAGGATCGTCTGACAAGAACGGACGAGACTCATCGTTTACTGGGAATCCCAAATAATGATTCTTTGTCAAGTTCTTTGCCTCTACAAACTCAGGATCCTTGAATGCTCTCAGCCACTTGTGTCCGTAGCGATACATCTCTCTCACATAGAACTTATGATTATAGGTGCAATGAATCGCATCAAAACCAGTTCCGTGGATGTAACATGTAGGATGTCTGCCGTTATCAAACTTATGAACTATAGGATGCAGCTGATTGAACTTGGTTAACACTACATCCCCTTCGTTGATGTCCTTCATCTCCTTGTAGCCTTTATCGGTCAGTATAAGGCTGTCATCGGTCAAGCAAGGTGTGCTGTAAAACAGCAGGTCAACATCCGGCCATTGAGTCCAGTCAATCTTGGTCATATCACCCCAATTACGGTCTTTCCATTGTGGAAATACAGCATTATGCGCAACAACGGCTGCTTGTCTCTCAAGCGGTATGTTAGGTGTCTCCGGCTCATACTCCGCCCATGCTACAAACTCATAATCAAACTCAGGAAAATCCTGCTTGAGTCTCTCAAGAGCCATGCACTGGCTATCGTAGCCAGCACACAGACATGCAACTCTCAATGGGTTATTCTTATTATACTTCATACTTTTTTTCTTTTCCAGGGTTTTGGTAATCCTCTTAGAGATCTCATCCTTTCGGCTCTCAGACAGCCGCATGAACGTGTATTCCCATGCACCACATCCATCTTCTTGGTCTCAAACTCACAGCCACAGTCACAGCGGAATTTCCAGCGTGTATCTGCATTGAATGATTCAACCCTATGCAGGGCTATCAACCTGCCGAACCTCTGACCGGTTATATCAATCTCTCTCCTCACCATCGTTAACCAGTCTCTTGAGTTCAGACATCAGGTATTCACGTCTACCGGATACACTTATCCATTCAGCGAAAGAGACCACGAAACCCTGTGAATTACCCTCGTTATATATTCTCTCAAGCAATGCTTCTAATTCAAAATTCATACTCGTTACTTAATTGGTTTAATATTCTTAAAAAAAATCTCATAGTACTTATCTCCTGCTATGTCAAGCTGATAATAATCAGGACAGATGCGATATATACCATATCCCTGCAGACACTCACTGATCTCACGTGCCAGGTATATAGAGTTGATGCGTCCATTCTGTCGACCGTCATACCTCACAACCTCAAACTGCGATGGCTCCGATGAACGGCCTACGTACAGCCTGTCCTTGCGCCTCTCCTCTGCCAGTCTTGTTACTCGGATATAAGGCTGATCCTTGGTAATGCCGAGTAGCTTCATGGCTCTGCTGTTGAGTACACAGTATTTGCTGTATACCTTGATGAGCGGCACGCTTGGCAGTGCCATACTGGTTATATCTTCCATCCTCCTGGCTACCATATCATCCAAATGCCTGTTTCTCGGTTAATGCTATATCAATACCAGAACTCCTACGGTAGGTGTTCTTTATGTTGCAGTACATCTTGAACAGATCATCCGTATTGTTACATCTGTCCGATATCAACCTCATGAGCTGCAGGCAACCATCGCTGCAGGTGCCAATGCTCAGCTGAGTATCCTTCTGCTCAAGTCTAAGGTAGTGATGGAACATCTTTGCGCCCTGTGCCATCTTGCTCAATGACATCTTAAGTGCACCGGCCACATCAACACCAACATAGTCACACATCTCCTCCACCGTCACCTTCTGGGTCTCCAACATGTCGCCAAGCAGATACAAAAGACTAACCTCAAACAGGAATCTCCTACCTGTTGCCGTTGCATCCAGAGTGTTTACATCGGTTATTGTCTTGTCACTATTCTTTTTACTCATCGTCTGTCTTTTTTTAGTTCAAGTGAAATCTTATCAAGTTTGTTCTCAATCTTTGTCCGTAACCCAGGCTTATCAATGTCATTACGGATAATCCTCCTGATGCCCTGCATGTGGTTGCGAATCTTATCTTCTCGTCTTTTCTCCATCGCTGTCTGCAATCAGTTTTAAATAATCCTCGTAGATGGCATTTTCAAGCACGTAGGTCGCATTTCCCACCACGGCACGTACATGGTTCAGCCCATGTGTAATTGTTGCGTGATTCCGCCTAAAAATGCGTCCAATCTCAGACTTACTGAATCCTCGTCCGGAAAGAGTATCCATTGCCATGTTTCGCAGCCATGGTACCGGTCTACGTCTTGCCCGACCAATCAGTTCGTCAAGCCCAACACTTACGCCATTCATGTCGGCCGCCCTGATCCCAGCCTCAAGCAACTTCAGTGTATATTCGTTCATAGCAGGCGCATCACTTTAAGCTGGTCAAACAATATCTTAACTTCTGCCTTTCCATCTGTATATGCCGACTGCACACTAAAGGCAGCAGATACAGGTTTGTATTTAGCATGATGGATGAGCGCGTTCACTGATGGGTTGTCACTCCTATTATTGACAAACAGGCTGAACATCACCCCGGTCTCGCCTATCAGCATCTGCTGTAGCTGCTGGCATCTGCCAAGCAGTTTCATAAATTGATCTTTAGTCATTGGTTTGTTAATTTGCGTATGCAAGTCTTGTTAATCCTATACTCTTGATGTATGACATAAATAGCCTTGCGTATGTCTCGGAATTGGTTTCAAAGTAATCTACCAGCGTCCCTGGCAACTTAAGACAGTAGGTGTCCTTGCACTGCGGATCGGTATAACCCTCTTCAATGTCATCGCCCCTTACTGCGTTAAGTAGTGTGATAGGTGCGCCCGATGCTTTCATCTGGCTGTAGACAGCATACCAGAATCTCTTAAAGTTTTCAGTGAATCGCGGATGGATGTAGTTATTCTTGTCGCGCGGCTCCCATATGCGTGCCTTGGCTGCAAGCTGCTGCTCATCCATCTTGGACAGTTGTCCGTTGCTTACATAGAAATTCAGGAATCTCTTGGCTTCCTCATAAGCATTGCGATAGCCTTTCTCAAAGAAGAAAACGGATAAAATATCTGTGTCTGTTTCTCCCTCCGTAAGAGAGGGAGTAAGAGAGAGAGATAAATTTTTATTTAGTTTATTTTTATTTAGTTTATTTTCTTTTCTTGCTTCTTCTTTTCTTTTTTTGCCATTTTTGCCATCGTTTTGCCATATGGCAAAATCTTCATTTTGCCATTCTGAGCCATTCTGAGCAGGATTTTCACTTCTTTCTTTACTTACAACATCACTATCTTCTGGTGTTATTTCCGCACTCTGCTCACATGTATTCTCTTCATTTGTATCAGGAGTATTACTGTCCTTCTTTCCCCACCTGGACTCGGCTCCTTTCTTACCGGCATCCGACCTGATATTAGCCTTATCCATGCGGTCTACCAGACCATCAGAATAGAAGATTCCATTCTTGATATTGAATAGGCCAAAGTCCTCTATCACTGACTTGATGATGCCAGCATCAACCCGGAGGTCAAAAGCCAGCATCTCATAGTCAGCCTCGCACTGATATCCATCTTCCTCTCGCAGGCGCTCTATGAGCATCCAATAGGTGCCATAACCCTCTGCTCCAAGAGTCTTACGCAGGCGCAGCATCTTACGGCTGTTACGTGCATCGGAATCATGTGAGAAATAGTTCTTCATAGTAGGTTATGCTATCTTGTTGTAAGTCCATATATAGCCACCACAGGTCTTGCGCTTACCATTGCATACGCGCTGAATCTGCGCTCTGCTGTAGCCAAGATCATGCTCAGCCTCACGTACTGAGCTCCATGCACGTACAAGTGTACCGTCAATGGTGTACTGGAATACAATCTTCTGACCGGCATCAGCAAGAGCAGCTGCACGCTTGTTTCTGCGTTCAATGTAATCAACCACCTGAGGAGCAAGTACAGGATGCTTTGTATCAAGCTGCTTCTCTCTGCGAAATTCCTTCATAGCCTTGTGGTCAATCAGCATATCACCTGGATTATACATGTAGTAGTAGTCAGGGTCAGACAATGCATTAATCATGCGCTTGAGTGGCTGATAGAGTTCAGCCTCACACTGTGAGCGCATCTCGTCATCCATGACAATAGTATGCTTCTTGATCTGAGCTGACTTGTCCTTGTTTCGGCTCGCCTTGGTCTCAATAAACCAAGCCTCGTCAATATGTAGGTTGGTGGTAGCCTCCAGTCCAAGCACATAAGTCATACTCTGATCGCAGTAAGCATCAACAGCCTCATCTTCATCCGTGAATGACCTCTTGCTCTTATGGTCAACCACAACCGTCTTACCATCCTTGGTACGGATAACCAGGTCTACAATAAAATGTAGGGGCAACGGAATACTTACACCGTTAACAACAACCCATGCCTTGGCTTTCTCTTCAACCTGCAGGACCTCTGCAATGTTCTCGGTGTATGTGTTGTACTCATCACAGAAGAATGATATGAGCTGCTCTGCGATCTTGCGACACTCGGCCACTGCATCATCGGCAGTTGTAATCTTTGTTGTCAGCTCAATTACTGATGGCTCAATATCATCAATGTAGTTATTAGCAACAGTCACAAGCTCGTCTCTGTTCGGAGTCTTGGCACCGGCATTGTAACCAAGGAAGAACAGCTTGAGAGCCTCATGATATGCGTTACCTGCTATGCTGTTTATACTCCTCTGCATAGGTGCCAGGTATATATACTGCATCTGGAAGCGAGCTTCATTCTGACGGAATGCCGACACCTTGGAATAGCTCCAGGAGTCAATGATATAGTTACTCAGCAGGTTCTCTACCTGGTCTGGTGTATAGGCTGAATAGATACTCTTCATGGCAGTACCGGTGCAGAGTTAGTACCATTCTCCTGAGCCTTGCGCATCATCTCCATCTTCTCCTCTACTGAGAGATCAGTGTAGTCAGCTAATGATATCGTCTGTGGGTTATCAATATACTTACCCTCATCAGACTCATCGTTGAACACTGCCTGATCCTGCTTTATTGCATCCAGCATCTGTACGGACAGCGGAGCAAAACGAGATAGCAGGAGTTTTAATACGGTCTTCTTGGCCATAGCATCACGGTCAGTGGTCCACTTGCTTGATGATTTCACATAGTCAAGGTTACTTGCGTAAGTCTTGCTGTACTGGGTGGCATGCTTCTCTATGTCAGCCTGTGACATGTAGAGAGATTTCTCAAATCCATTGTTCAGGCGGAAGTAAGCAGCAAATCCAATGATAGGTTTACTACTGCGCACTGAGTCATCCAGCCAGTTGTATGTTATATCACCGGTCATGCGATCATGGCTGGCCAGCTCCCCTTCTCTCACGTCAGTCACGTTGATACGCTGGAACTGTCCGGAACGGATAGCGAGCTGAATGAATCCCTTGTATCCAAGCTGAAACTGTGCCTCTGCGCCCTGGTTCTTATTGTTATAAGGGATTACATAGGCAAAACCAAGGGATGGATCAAGTGGAAGATCAAGAGCTGTAGCTTTGATGGCAGCATAGACAATAGACATAGGTTTGCATGCCTGCAGCTTGGTGTCATTAGCAACAAGTGCTGTAACATTATTCACAAACTGAGACGCTTTTGTTCCGAGTACCTGCCTGAGGTAATCCTTGGTTCTCTCATTGGTTAATGTCTGGTTGAAGTTCTTGAAGAGTTCAACCTGTGTTGGTTTGGTCTGTTCCATAATTGTTGTTAGATGGATTTAATATTGTACGCAGCCATGAGCTGCTTGATAACCTGACCACCATAAGCATTAAGTGTCAGATCAATAAATTCGCGAACTGTCATACTGCCAGTCTCCACGTCAATACAGTGTTCACGCGCAAACGCCTGGCGGCCGGCTTCGCAGGAGCCTGTCAGAATGTTATGCCATTTGTACAGCTCAGTATTGGAAATCACCATGTCTGCGTCAGGATAAGACGCGCGGAAGCGCTCAATACGCTGCTCAACCGGCTCGTTCTTCAGTGCCTTGGCCTCTGCGTCACGGACTGCAGCCTGTAAGGTATCTCCATGTGCAAAGTAGTCACCGTTGCGTGCAATGTAGCAGGGTGTGAGTGTGAGGTCGCTATTGACAAGGTGACCCATTGCGTACTGGCCATGCACGGAATCTACAAGCGTAGCCATACCGTCTATATAATATACCTTGCGACCATAGATAGACAGCAAGCCATAGCCAGAGCCATCGCCATCGCCATCGCCATCGCCATAGCCAGAGCCATAGCCAGAGCCATCGCTATCGCCAAATCCGTAGCCATTGCCATAGCCAGAGCCAGAGCCAGAGCCAGGGCTATCGCCATAGCCAGAGCCAGAGCCATCGCCATCGCCATCGCCATCGCCATAGCCAGAGCCATAGCCAGAGCCAGAGCCATCGCCATCGCCATCGCCATAGCCAGAGCCATAGCCAGAGCCATCGCCATAGCCAGAGCCATAGCCAGAGCCAGAGCCATCGCCATCGCCATAGCCAGAGCCATGACTTACAGCCAGGAATGCCTTAATTAATTTATCCTCCATACCGGTACGCTTTTAATGCTCTTTACAGCTTCCTTAGAGCATGGAATAATCTCTATCACCTGCATGACCTGCATCTGTGGTACGATGACGGTGAACCTGCATCCTACTGGACTCTTCACGCCTTCCGTGGCCAGCTGGCTAAGACTTGCGGCACCTTTCCAATACCAAAGTCTGCGACAATCTGCAAGGGTTGCAATACTGTTTGTTGCGTCAAATTCTTTCAGTGTGGCAAAGAATACGCCAGCACTCTCCGTGCGGATAATACACTTCTTGTCATAGTAGTTTGTTTCCATAATTGTTTTGTTAGTTGTGTATGTTAAAGATTACTTTCTCTCTCTTCCTCAAATCTGGCTTCCATTGCATCCCAGTAAGCCTCAAAATCCTCAATAGCATCGTAGTCTGGATCATAGTCAGGACTACCTGTCGGCACCATGGCCTGTCTGCAGTTAAATCTCATTATCGTAATTTTTTAAATAGTGAATCAAAATCAACGGTGTAGGTCAGACCAGCACATCCAAGAGGCAGGATGGTGGTCATGTAGATAATGTTGTAGCAGTAATCATGTCTGCACAACATTGGCACTCCGGCAATAGCCAGGATGATAATGATAGCACAAGCAGCTATCTTCTTTCCAAATTCTGTCAGTTTCATATCCTTGTAGGTTAATTGTTAGTGGGCAGGTGAGAGACGATCTCAGCAATGCTTACGCATCCACCATGCTGCCCAGATTCCTCGGTGTGATTCACATCATGGCCGAGGCATAATGATTAATGATTAAACACTTTTGAAATGATTCATCCAAACCCATCTTTATCACATTCACATGCTTCCAGATGTTTACTAAACAAATAGTATCCTATCAATGTTACCTTCTACATAGTGCGGTACATGTTCTATGCCACTCTTCTGCCACTCAATTATCTTAGCCTTCTCAAACCATACTCTTGACCCATGCTTAATGTGAGGTATGGAGTTGAGCTGGTTACGTATGGTCTTTTCCGATAACCCAAGCCACAGAGCAAGGTCAGCCACGGTAAACATATCCTTGCTACCAAGCAGGGTTGCTCGTTCTATGCTCTCAAGCTTCTCAAGTATCTTATTGGAGGTCTCCATCTTCAATGATTGCTTTTTCGTAAGACTTAGCCCTGCGCAGAGCATTGGCTCTATTCCTGGTCTTAGTGAACACTATCAGCGCAGGAATCTCAATCTTCTTGAGCGCGTCCGATACAAACTTCCACTGATACATACCCTGAATAAGATCTTCAAGAATTATGCTCTCGTTCATAGTAGTCTAAGGTTATAGGTTATGATTTAGGGGAATAGAACACGGTAGTATGCGCTTATTCCAAGCACCCTTTTTACGCACGATGCCACAACACGCTGCTGGCTCTCATGGGGCTTGGATTTGGTGTGCGCCCAGTTGTACACTGTCTGTCTTGTTACGTAGGTTTTGCGCATTATCTCATCGCGCAAGTCAAGCTGATGCCTGCTCTGATCTCCAAGACTATGCCATATTTCTGCAAAAGTCCTTGTCTCGTTGTCAACATTTAGTATCTTTGCCATTCCATTTCGCTGTCAAAGGCTTTGCTGCTTTGGTCTTGCAACCTTTGACATTGCAAATATAAGTAAGGTTAAGTTAACTACAAAGTATTTTGGTATATTTTTAAGAAAAAAGTTAAGTTAACATGGAGATTAAAGAGTTTAGGAAAGTTAATGGTATTACCCAAGAGGCGTTAGCGGATTACTTATGTACAAGTAAGCCATACATATCCCTTATAGAATCTGGCAAATCAAAACTGTCAAGAGAAAAGTTGCAGAAACTACTTAACAACGATAAAGGTTGGGATGTTTTAATGTTAACTGCGCCGCAGGGTAACATTTATAACAATGCATCTGGCAGCGGTACTAACACAAACAATGTGAATATTGGTAACACTCAGGCATTGGAGGAAAAGATAGCAATGCTTGAGCAGCAACTGCAGGATACCAAGGAGCAACTTGAATTTGAGAGAAAACGCAGTGCCGATTATTGGGAACTGCTCAAGATGTCAATCAACAAGTCCAGGGGTAACGAGTAATATGGGAAACGAGATTAAAATATTCAGACTGGTCAATGACCTAACACAGGATGATCTTGGTAACTACCTTGGTATAAAGAGGAGCTTTGTGTCTCATATAGAAAACGGATCCTGTAAGTGTCCGGCAGAAAAGTATTCCAAACTCATAAATAACGATATGGGTTGGGATGTATCAATGTTGCTTGTTGACAGTATCAATGTAACCGGTAAGATACCGGTCAGTGCTCCCGTTAAAAACACAGCTGCGCTGGAGGCAAAGATTGAAATGTTAGAGAAGCAACTTGCCGAGGAGAAATCCAGAAGCTCTGAATACTGGGAGCTATTAAAGGATACTATTAAAAAGAGCAGAGAATGATTGGTGACATTATATTGTGGTTGATGTTTCTAATTGTTGGCATGCCACTGCCGTTATGGATAGTCTGTAATATTCTTAAGATATTGCTAAATGTAGACTACTCCACTACCAAAAGTCTTAGTGTGATTATCAGAAAAAGCATTGTTGTGGCACTTACCGCTTGCTATTTCGTCATAGTTGCAATAGGTACATACAAACAAATTGTTCTACATGAACCCTCATCCTATGACGATAGTCGCGATACGATATGGGATCACCCTGAGTTATATGAGCCAAGATGGTAGTGTCCCCTCGCCGTCTCGTTGAGACCTCAAACAAATAGCTATTTAATTAATTATGAACATCTTAAAGAACAGCAAAACCTTTAACGCATTAAAGCACCTACAGATATGAAAAAAAGCATAATCATCCTTCTGGTTTTACTGTCCTGTTTTTCCGGAGTCCAGGCTGGACTCAAGATTGGCAACCCACCGTATTCAGTGCTCTCACCGGACAAGAGCCTTTCATTTACGGCCTATCAGAAGGACGGAGCCTTCCTGTATTCCGTAAAAGCCTATGGCACAGATATAATAAAGGATTCTGAGCTTGGATTCTACGCCCAGGATAGCAGTCATGAGGTTGAGTCCATGATGCCTGCAGGCAAGACAACATCACGCGGCACATGGAAACCGCTCTGGGGTAAGAGAAGTGTAGTCAGGGATGATTACAACGAGATGAGTTTTGTAATCCATTATGCCAACAGCAGGTTTGTGCTCAAGGTACGTGCCTACAATGACGGCATAGCATTCCGCTATCAGGCCGCAGGCAATGGGGAGACCACGTTCATAGAGAACACTGAGTTCCGTTTTGCCGGTGATTATACTGCATGGTTCTACAATGGTGAGAGGCATAACATAGGTCCGGAGAAGTTGTCCGATGCAAACGGAGAGCGGTTGCCCGTAATGACCGTACAGGCACAGGACAAGCTGTTTTTTGCCATCCACGAGGCCAATCTTAATGCAGACTGCTGGCCCATGCGCCTTACCTCGGAGCAGGGAAGCACGCTTTTCAGGGTAGCACAGGAAAACATATCGGCCAGCCAATATACAGGTGCATGGAGAACCATAATCATTGGCAAGACCCCGGGAAAGCTTGTAGACTCACACCTTATAGAATTGCTCAATCCACTGCCAGAGGCCGATTTTGACTGGGTAAAGCCAGGTGTAGCCCTATGGGACTGGAGAATAGACGGAGCAACATCGCCAGTAGATGGTTACAGGTACAGGATGGACTACCCATCTTGGGTCAAGATGATAGATTTTGCTGCAGAGAACGGGTTTGCCCACCTGGTACTCGACGCCAACTGGTACGGTCCGGAATTTGAGAAAGACTCAGACCCCACCAAGGGAGACAAGGCCCGTGACGTGCAGCGCATAATACAGTACGGAAAGGAAAAGGGCGTTGGAGTATGGCTCTACCTGAACGATGTGGCAGGAACCAACTACCCCATAGAGAAAACACTTGCACAGTATGAGCAGTGGGGTGCAAGCGGTGTAAAGTACGGCTTTATGAACGGTAACCCACAGGAAAAGCTCCGTAAGACAATAAACATTACAGAGCTCTGCGCCAAGCACCATCTGCTCGTGGACTACCATGACTACCCTGTACATCCATACGGTCAGATGCGCACCTATCCCAATGCCATAACACGCGAATACTGCAAGGCTCAGCTGGACGGTCACCAGATATTTCAGCCCAAGACATTTGTTACCAGCGTGTTCGTAAACATGATAGCAGGTCCTATAGACATGAACAACGGCTTTATGGAGCTGCATCAGGGACGCACCACCCGTAAGGACAACAACCAGGAAGTTCCATCCACAGCTACGTCAGAGATTGCACGTACCATGATTACATGGTCTGGAGCAACCGTTATCCCAGACATACCAGAGTACTATCAGAAATACCCCGAGCTCCTGGAGTTCCTGTCGGCCGAGAAACAGCCTTGGAAGGAGAGCATCACCCTGGATGGCGTAATTGGTGAGTACATTGTAATGGCACGCCAGAACGCACAGGGAGAGTGGCTCGTGGCAGCTGCCACCAATGAGGATGAACGTGAGGTGGAGATTCCACTGAGTTTCCTTGGACGCGGCAAGTACACCGCTACGGTCAACACCGATGCCGACGATACCCACTATCGCACCAACAGGGAAACAACAGAGACCACAAAAATAAGCGTGGGCCGTAAGTCCACGCTTAAAATCAGACTTGCCCCGGGAGGCGGAGCCTGTATCCTTATTACAAAGTAATCAGAGTGTAATTACTCCCACTCAATTGTGGCTGGTGGCTTGGATGAGATGTCATAGCATACGCGGTTAACTCCACGTACCTTATTGATAATCTCATTAGATACCTTTGCCATAAAGTCATATGGGAGATGTGCCCAGTCTGCGGTCATTGCATCGGTCGATGTTACCGCGCGCAGGGCTACCGGATGCTCGTACGTACGCTCATCGCCCATAACACCTACACTGCGGACCGTTGACAGCAGCACTGTACCAGCCTGCCATATCTGGTCGTAGAGAGAAACCTCTATCTCGCCGTCCTTCATGTTGGCAGGAACACCTGCAGCAAGGACGCGGCGAGCCTCCTCTCCAGAAAGCTTTACCTTGTAGTCACGCAGGCCACGGATATAAATGTCATCGGCATCCTGGAGTATGCGTACCTTCTCTGGAGTAATATCGCCCAGAATACGAACGGCCAGGCCAGGTCCTGGGAACGCATGGCGTGTAATAAGGTGCTCAGGCATGCCCAGGCTGCGGCCTACGCGGCGTACCTCATCCTTAAAGAGCCACTTGAGCGGTTCGCACAGCTGCAGGTGCATCTCCTCAGGAAGACCACCCACGTTATGGTGGCTCTTGATTACCTTACCTGTAATATTGAGAGACTCAATGCGGTCTGGATAGATAGTGCCCTGTGCAAGCCACTTGGCATCCTGTATCTTCTTGGCCTCTGCATTGAATACCTCAACAAAGTCGCGGCCTATAATCTTTCTCTTCTGTTCTGGGTCCGATACTCCCGCAAGGTCAGAGAAGAACTTCTCCGATGCATCCACGCCTATAACATTCAGGCCAAGGCACTCATAGTCATGCATTACATCATGGAACTCGTTCTTGCGGAGCATGCCATGATCTACAAATATACATGTAAGGTTCTTACCTATTGCACGGTTAAGGAGCACTGCGGCAACCGATGAGTCCACACCTCCGGACAGACCAAGTATAACACGGTCGTTTCCAACCTGTGCCTTGAGTTCTGCAACAGTAGTGTCAACGAATGAGTCTGCGCTCCAGTCCTGACGGCTTCCGCAAATGTCCACCGCAAAATTCTTGAGGAGCTGTGTTCCCTGAACTGAGTGAAATACCTCAGGATGGAACTGGACTGCCCATACCGGCTGGCTGTCACTGGCATAAGCCGCATACTTTACATTTGCAGTAGATGCAATGCAGCTGTAACCCTGTGGGATTGCAGTGATAGTATCTCCGTGGCTCATCCAAACCTGACTGTTAGGGGTAAATCCCTTGAACAGGGGATTGGAAGAATCAAACTGCATAAGGTTTGCCCTACCGTACTCACGGCTGTCGGCCTTTTCTACCTTTCCTCCGTTTGCGTAACTTATAAACTGTGCGCCATAGCAGATTCCAAGAACGGGAAGACGGCCAACAAACTGACTCAGGTCAACCTTGAAAGCTTCTGGGTCATGGACAGAATAAGGAGAACCAGAGAGGATTACACCTATTACATCCTTGTCTTCTTTTGGAAACTTGTTGTATGGCAGAATCTCACAGAAGGTATTCAGTTCACGGATCCTGCGGCCTATAAGCTGAGTTGTCTGTGAACCAAAATCAAGAATAATGATTTTCTGCATGCGGTTATTGTATGTATTCTGTATAACGCTGCAAAAGTACTAAATTTTTGCCAATGGCGGCTATTTTGTTTAATTTCGCGGCCAAATGGCAAAGAATAGCAACAACACTCCGCCCAAGCTCATGCTGCAGAAAAACTTTCTGTTGCGCTCAGTCCTGTTTGTATCGCTGTTCTCCATTCTCTTTATGGTTATATATCAGCCTTTTTCGCAGACCGCCTGGTTTGGGCTGAACTCATGGAGACAGGTTGGCATAACCGTGCTGTTCTATGTTTTTGCCATATCAACACTCATCCTGAGCAAGTTCATACTCCTTAGACGGAGCAAGTCAAGGGAGATCTCGCTGAACAGATATTTTGCCTGGCACATAGCGGAGTTCGTGGCAATTGCCACCGAGTATTACCTATTCTCCCTGTATTTCAGGCTGGGTCTGGCAGACGGAACCCCCAAACTGCTTTTCAGGATAACCTGTTGCGTTGCCCTTATCCTGGCTATCCCCTACTCCATAATCTGGATTTACGCACAGTACAAGGCCAAGAAAGAAGAGTTGGAGATGTTCAAGGCTACACACAGCCGCGATGCCATAGAGAACGGGCATCAGCTCATACAGTTCAGGGACAGTCAGGGCAAGTTGCGCATGTCACTCAGCCAAGACACCATATTCTATATTGAATCCCAGGATAATTACGTTCAGATTTTCTACGAGCTGGAAGGCAAGCTGTCCAGTTACCTGCTCCGCTGCAGTACACAGAAGGTAGAAGAAGCCCTTACCGGAACAGATATAGTCCGATGCCGCCGCTCACTCCTGGTAAACACATCAAAGATAGTAAGGTGCAGCAAGGACAGGGGTCGCCTTACAATATCCCTGGCCGAACCATCGGACAAGACGGTTACCGTTACCCCAGCCTACTACCGTGCAATCCTGAGCAAGGTAGAGAGTACGGTCCAGCACTAATCCTGCTGCTGCACACTGCGGTTCTTGAACAGCAGCGCAAACAGCACTGTAACCACAAGCATATAGGCAGCAAACACATACCATGCAGAACTCCAGTCCGGAGTAGCTGCCTTGAACACATAATGATCCATTACAGCACCTGCTCCCATCATACCTACAGTAGCACCAATTCCATTGGCCATCATCATGAAAAAGCCCTGGGCGCTGGCCTTCATGCTCTTGGATGCGCACTGCTCCACATAAAGTGAACCGGCTATATTGAAAAAGTCAAATGCTACTCCGTACAGCATACAGCTCAGGATGAACAGGAGAACGCCTGGCATATCGGGAGTACCAACGGCAAACAGCCCAAACCTGAGGACCCATGCCAGCATGGACATCAACATAACGGTCTTTATGCCATACCTCTTCATAAAGAAAGGTACAATGAGGAAACACAGGGTTTCAAAAACCTGCGACAAAGAGAGCAGAGCGTTTGAATTCCTTACAGCAAAGGTCTCCGAGTAGGCAGGATTCTGCGAGAATGAATTAAGGAAAGTATTGGCATAACCGTTTGTAATCTGCAGGGCCATGCCCATAAGGATTGCAAAAATCAGGAAGACCGTAAGCCTGGGATCTGCAAAAAGACGGAAAGAATTGAGCCCAAGTGCCTGGGACACACCTCTTATATTGTTCTTATGGGCCGATGGGCATTCCGGTAGAGTAAGAGCATAGATGCAGAGCACTATGGAAAGGGATCCGGACAACAGCAGCTGGGTGTAGGAATCCTGCATACGTACCCCGTTCACACTTATAAAGTTAACGGCCAGCATGCTGCATATAAATCCTACGGTGCCAAACATACGTATTGGCGGATAATCACGGACAGGGTCTCCGCCTGCCCTACCTATTATACTGTACGCAACAGAGTTTGTAAGGGCAACGGTAGGCATAAAGAAAACTATTGCCATACAATATAAGGTGTACAGGGGAGCAAATGCAACAGAAGGGGTAAACATGCAGTACAATCCAGACATGAGCATAAAGCTGCCCGACAGTCCATGGCATAAAGAAAGCAACCTTTGTGCCTGCATGTATCTATCGGCAACAATACCCATAAGGGCCGGCATAAAGAGTGATACCAATCCATTGGTTGCAAAGAACCACTTGATCTGACTGCCCAGACCTATGCTTGCCAGATACCGGCCAACAGAGATGAGATAAGCTCCCCAGATTGAGTACTGCAGGAAGACCAGAACCGTAAGGCGAACCTTATAATTTTGAGGAACGGCAGCCGCCGTCTGCCATGTTGATTTGTATAAATTCATTCAGAATATTGTATAAATTTGTTCAAAAGTGCCCCCAGAAGCCATCTATTGGCGTTTTCAGCGTAAAAATAACCTAAAGTAGCAAATTATCAGTGCATTTGCGCATCATAATATAATTTTTTAACGTAACTTTGCCGACCGTTTACGTATACACGAGCACGTGAGTATTATAATAAAACATATAAAGAGCTCAATAAAGTTTGCACTTATCCTGGTCCTTCTGGCCATGACAAACGTTATTGTATTGGCAGATAACCACTCAAAGTCTGACAAGCTCCTTATTGTTGGCGACTCAATCGTAAAGCGTATAATGCCCATGCCACAGAGCGACAGCCAGTACGTGGCAACAGACTACACCGAAATCCATTTCAGACTCAACAGGTCAGACCTGGATATCTCTTACATGGATAACGGTCTTTCACTCCTGCATCTGGACCATGTGATAGACTCTCTTGGCAGAGAGAACATAACAGCCATAGAGATTATTTCACAGTCATCACCAGAAGGTAGCCTTAAGCGCAACACCGAACTGACCCAACAGCGTTATAACGTGATCAGGGACTACATGTACCGTGTATTCCCGGACCTCAAGAACCGCATTACCATGAACAGCATCATTGAATCATGGGACAATCTGGCGCAGTACGTGGCTCAGGACCCAAATCTGGAAGAGGCTACGCGCAACCGCATACTTGAGATCATAGAGTCAGACAAGATAAGTGTTGAGTCCAAGAAATCATTGCTCAAGACATCGCTGGGAAGCAATCCACGCACTGGAAACGTATATGCTTACCTCACAAAATACTACTATCCGGTAATCCGTAACTCAGGTATTTACATTCTCCACACAGTAGAGCCAGAGCCTGAGTTCCATCAGGACCCCGAAAAACCATCGTATGAGGAGGCCCAGGTAAAGACTATAGACACTATTGCCTATGTCCCGCAACCTATTGCCAGACCACAGACTCCGGCTCAGACCCAGCCGGCAGACTCCACACCTCCTGTTCAGAAACGTCCTTTCATAGCAGTAAAGACAAACATGCTGTACAACTCGTTCATGAAAAAGGACCTTGGTTTTGCGCCAATCTGGAATATTGAAGCAGAGCTGTATCCTACCCAGAATGGCCGATGGACATGGCTCCTGGAATATGAGTTCCCATGGTACGGCATACCAAGCAGGCACCAGTATCTCCAGATACTCAATCTCCAGCTCGAGGCCAGGAGGTATTTCAAGGCATCATCGGGCCATTCAGGACATTACCTGTCGGCTTATGCGGGCATAAATGAATTCGACATCTGTTTTGACCGCGTGGGTGGCCATGGCTACCAGGGCGAAGGTGGCGGACTTGGACTTGGTTACGGTTATGTAATCCCTCTTGGAAAGAAGCCAGATACTAAATGGAAACTTGAACTCTTTGTCAAGGGAGGTTTCTATATGACGTATTATGACCCATACGATGCCGGTTCCCCATTTGCAGGCAAATACTACTACCAGTGGTATGATTCGCCGCTGCTGTTTATCAGGCGTAACATGGTATTCCGATGGATGGGTCCTACGGGAGCAGGCGTTACGCTCAGCTATGACCTGATCCCCAAAAAGATTAAGGAAAAGAAAAATCATAATAACACAACCCAGTAATTATGAAGAAGTTATCCGCAATACTGATTGCATCTGCCCTGTCAGTCAACCTGATGGCACAGAAAGATGAGATAATCAAGACCGGATGGAATTTTGGACCTCTGCCCGTAGTTGGATTTGACTCCGACCTGGGTTTCCAGTACGGTCTGTGCTGTGATATCTTTAATTACGGAGACGGCGCCAATTACCCTCAGTACAATTACAAGATAAACATTGAGGCATCTACCTACACCAAAGGTTCCAGCGTACTGCGCAGTTACGGAGATTTCAAGCAGCTTATCCCACAGGGAAAGTTCTTTTATGACGTAACTTATTTCAATGCTCCAAAGTTTGGGTTCTATGGTTTTAACGGCCTTGCAGCACCCTACTCCAAGGATTACATTGAGGGAGGTACGCCATTGGCAAAATCAGGATATTATTTCATGTCACGCAGCCAGTTCAGAGCACTGGCAAGCATGCAGAAACAGATAAGCGGACCACTTAACTGGGCTGCAGGAATTGCATTCTACCACATTTCTACCGGTCCCCTGAACCTGGATGAATACGCAACCCAGAACACCCTGTATAACAGTTATGTACTTGCCGGTCTGATAAGGGGAAATGAGAAAGACGGAGGTAACGTAACCCAGTTCAAGGCAGGACTCACCTACGATACCCGTGACCACGACAGCGACCCTACCCGCGGACTCAACCTGGAGGCAACGCTGGTGTTCAGCCCCGACCTGATAGACGGTAACGGCTATAGCAACCTGGGATTCACTTTCATGGGAAGCCAGTTCATCCCTGTTGTTTCTGACCGTCTTACCTTTGCGTACCGCGTGCTGTTGCAGGCCAAGCTCTGGGGCGAGATCCCGTATTATTTTACCAACAACATAAACACGCTGTTTTTCCGCAAGCTCTATACCGAGGGTATAGGCGGAAATGCATCGGTACGTGGTATAAACCGTAACGGCGTTCTTGGAAACGGCATGGCCATGCTCAATGCCGAACTCCGCTGGAGAGCGCTGGATTTCAAGTTCATAAACCAGAACTGGACGCTGGCATTCAACCCATTCGCCGATGCAGGACGCACGCTCCAGCCATACAGGCTTGAGGAACAGGAAAAAGCCCTTGGGGTTAACCTGTATTCCGGTCGCCATGACGGGATACACACCACTGCCGGCCTGGGAGTCAAGCTGATAATGAACCACAACATGGTGGTATCTATAGAGGGAGCCAAGGCATTCAACAGTAATGACGGTCAGGGGCTCTGGACAAACATAGGCTTTAATTACCTGTTCTGATAACTGGAAATGCAACACCTGCGGCTTGCCCTTATTGTTGTTGTTCTTTTGAGCGCAATACCGGTTAAGGCCGACAGGGAAGGCTGGATGGTCAACCCCATCCCCGCCACATCCTACAACTCCGATTTTGGACTGATGCTTGGAATAATAGCCGATGTAAACTATTACGGAGGCCTCTATCCAAACTATCGGCACAGACTGTGCGGTGAAGCGCTGGCATATTCCAAGCATGCCAGTTACTACATGCTCCAATATGATTCAAAGTACCTTATTCCCGGTGTAAGAACCATATCCAGGATTGTATTCGACAACAATCCCCTATACCAGTTCTTTGGATTCAACGGCTCTGTACATGATTACAACCCTAACCTTGACCTTAACCGGCAAACAGGCACTGCGTTCTATTCCTATGACCGCAAGTTCCTGAATTCCATGCTTGGCCTGGAGGGAAACCTATCCCCAGAGCTTGCTTGGAGCGCCTACATGACCTACTGGCATTACTGGATACGTGAACTTAACTGGAAAGGCTACAATACAGACAATACACTGTTCCGTCAGTACTGTCAGGCTGGTCTTATAAACCCCAACGAGTCCAAGGGTGGCAATGAGTTGGAATTCAGGTTTGGCCTTAAATATGACACAAGGGATATAGAGGCCACCCCAACCCGCGGAATTTATGCCGACCTGTATGTAGATGGCGCTCCTGATCTCTTTGGCACAGGATATGACTACTTAAAGATTGCGGCCCGATTCCGTCAGTACATAAGCATGTTCACCCCAAGGCTTGTATTGGCATATAGCCTGGCATACCAGGGCACGGTCCTGGGGAACCCCGCATTCTATACACAGCCGCACATTATCCAGCCCAAGCCGTCCGACGGACTGGGCGGAGCAACTACCCTGCGCGGCGTGCTCTACAACCGCCTGGTTGGCGATGATATAGCCTGGGCAAATCTGGAAGTCAGGGCCCGGCTGCTTGACTTTACCTTTCTTGGGCGCCGACTGTTTGGAGTAGTATCGCCATTTGTAGATGCAGGTGTAATAACAGACTGTTTCCGTCTTGACAGACAGGCAGCCTGGATGGGCAGGGATCCAGAATCCCTTAGAAAAGAAGCCCAGCAGATGCACATGAGCTATGGCATAGGCGGCCAGCTGGTTATTGACTATAATTTCATACCATCCGTCACAGTGGGTTTTCCGCTCAGCAGGACCGATGGTAAATACAGCATATACATGACATTAGATTATATTTTCTGATATGAAAGACAAGACTCCCGTGCTCCTGCTTACAGGTTATCTGGGCAGCGGCAAAACAACTTTGGTTAACCGCATCCTCTCCAACAAGAGCGGAATAAGGTTTGCTGTTATTGTAAATGACATAGGCGAGGTAAACATAGACGCAAGCCTTATCCAGAAGGGTGGCGTAGTTGGTATGGACGATGACAGCCTGGTTGCCCTGCAGAACGGATGCATTTGCTGCACCCTCAAGATGGATCTTGTAGAGCAGCTCAACCAGATTATCTCACAGCACACTTTTGATTACATTGTAATAGAGGCCAGCGGTATATGTGAGCCAGCCCCTATAGCACAGACAATATGCTCTATCCCGCAGATGGACCCCAAGTACACCAAGGATGGAATCCCTGTCATGGACTGCATTGTAACAGTGGTCGATGCCCTGCGCCTGCGCGATGAATTTGGCTGTGGAGGCGATCTCATGAAAAAGGATATTGACGATGAGGATCTTGAGAACCTTGTAATCCAGCAGATTGAATTCTGCAACATTATACTCCTTAACAAGGCCAGTGAGGTCAGCGCCGATGAACTTCTGCGCATACGCAAGATAGTACGCACACTCCAGCCGGCTGCACGCATACTTGAATGCGACTATGGCGATATTGAGCTGGACTGCATACTCAATACCGGCATGTTTGATTTTGAGAAGGTTGCCACAAGTGCCACATGGGTCCGTGAGGTTGAAAAGCATCACGAATTGGATGAAGACCATGACGACGATGATGATGATGATGACGAGCACGAACATCACCATGAACATCACCATGAGCATGAGCACGAGCACGAGCATCATCATGAACACCATCATGATCATGAACATCACCACCATCACCATGACCACCAGGGTGGCGAGGTTGAGGAGTATGGAATAGGCACATACGTCTATTACGCACGCCGTCCGTTTGACCTTAACAGGTTTGACTGGTTTGTAGCCAAGAAATGGCCCAAAGGCATTATCCGCACCAAGGGTATGTGCTATTTTGACTCAGAATTTGATACCTGCTACATATTTGAGCAGGCAGGCAAGCAGATGGGTCTCAGGAATGCCGGAATGTGGTATGCAACCATGCCCGATGACCAGTTAGCCCGCATGATGCGTCAGGACCCAGTCCTGGCTGCAGATTGGGACGAGGTATACGGAGACCGCATGCAGAAACTCGTATTTATTGGACAGCATCTGGACAAGCACCTTATCAAGTCCGAACTCGACAAGTGCCTTACCGATTAAAATAATACTGCCCCATGCCATGGGTTATCTCTCCAAAATCTATGGCATGCTTGGGACAACGGTGATAACAGCTGTTACATTGGGTACAATGGCCATTCCATTTGGGGTGGCCATTTTCCATTGTAATATTCCTGAGTGGACATTTTTTTGCGCACAGTCCACAGCCGTTACATGCATCGGACACACAGAACTTGGAGTCTGTAATGAGGAATGCATAGAAAAGAGGCTTTACAATATAGGTCTTAAGCCATGGGGAACCGCCCAGGAGCTTGTTATAATTGCCCTTGGCGCGTTTTTCTATAAGCTCCACGGTCTCATCGAGCTGTTTGATGGATGCGTCAATCTTACTGTCGGCAAGCTCAGGAGAATCCAGTTGGAAGCCCTTAAGATTAATGTATGTGTTTGGCATCTGGAAAACAAAGAACGCGTCAAGCTGCAGGCCTGCCTTGGCCAGGTCTTTACTGATTACCCGCATGGTATGGCCGGTATTGTCTCCGCAGGTGCATGCTACAAATATATAATCGGGTTTATTCTCCAGCCTGAGTTTCCTTATATAGTCCGATACCAGGTTGGGCACAGACCATGCATATACAGGGAATACTATTCCCAATATACCGCCATGTTCCAGATTCCTGCAGTTTTCACGCTCGGCATCGGGAATGAACTTTAACTCCTGATTTCCCAGTCTTTCGGCCAGACTCTGGGCAATAAAGCGGCTATTGCCGCAACCTGAATACCAAAGTATCATATTATAACATCCATTTTTATATCATTGTCACTGACCGGAACACTGGGCAAGAGCTGGCACTCAAAACATACCCCGGCCTTTACAGCATGTGGGATCATAGGCAACAGACGGTCATAGAACCCGCGTCCTCTGCCAAGCCGGTGTCCCTCCCGGTCAAATGCACGTCCGGGCACGATTACCAGGCCTATTGCGTCAAGGCTGTCCACCTGGGGGCCATTGGGTTCCGGAATGCCAAACTGTTCCCCGTTTATAAGGCCGCCAGCACCCTCGTAGCGTTTTACAACCAGGTTATCACCCTGTATGGAAGGCAGATAGAAACGCTTGTCCTGCGCCCACCTGTCTATGAACGCCGGCGTTAGAACCTCATCGGTCATAGACCAGTAAATCAGTATGTCCGTGGTGTTCCTGAACAGTTCTGTCTGCTCAAGACGGGACCATATCCTGTCAGATTCCCCTATCATGCGCTCCTGGGTCATGGCTCCTACCAGCATGCGTATGTGCCGGCGCATTCCCTGCTTGTCCTCGCGGATGGCTCCCATGCTGAACTCGCAGCCGCAGTAAAGCTGATTATAGAAGTTCTGCTCCCTTATAATCTCTCCGCGCCTTTCCTGCAGGCCTCCCTGGCGCCAGTTCCGGTCCCAGAACACCAACCCCGGGAACTGTGCTGCAGCCCAATTTCCAGCCTCCACTATCTGATCGTGGCGTTTCCATCGGCTCGAATCCAGGGTAGATGTAAACACATCTATCCCATTCTCCCATGCGTATCGGGCCGCGCTGAGCAGGCGCATCTTAAAACACTCCATACAACGGGCACCTCTCTCCGGCTCATTCTCAAGACCACACACTGAGGCTCTCCAGCCGGTATGGTCCCAGTCGGCATCTACTATTGTAAGCCCCAGCCCCTGTGCATACCTGGTGCACTCAGCCTTACGTACCAGATACTCCTCATACGGATAGATATTGGGATTGCAGTAATACACAACAGGTTCTATGCCATTGTTCATCAGGTACTCAATTATGGCCGATGAACATGGGGCACAGCACGTGTGCAAGAGCACCCTCTTACTATCCAATGGGACGTTGCAGACGCTGGTTTTCATTTATTGATGCAATTGGGGCACACACCTTTTATCATGTAATTGACGGATTCAGCCTGGTATCCTTGCGGCAGATCCACCACTGGAACGGGCATGCCGTCCAGACAGATGGTCCTGTGACATTTCTCACAATGAAAATGCACATGGCGGTCATCGTCTATATGTCCCGATGCACGGCAAAGTTCATATCTGGTTCCATGGCAGCCATCGTCTATGGCATGGAGCAGATGGTTCTGCTCAAACAGCATGAGTGTGCGGAAAATTCCGGATTTGTCTATACTGTCCACCATATCTTCCAGTTCTGCCATGGTTACAGCACCCTTGCACTCTGATATTGCACGCAGTACGATCAGACGGTTTACCGTAACTTTTATGCCCTTGGATTCTAACAGATTTTCCAGAGAATCTTTCATGCCGCTAAGTTATGAATATTTGCAACCGGGTTGCATTTAAGTAGCCATACTTTTGCAGTGTCAAAACAAAAAAAATCATGTCACACAATCATCAGCATCATCACAGCCACAGTGTAGAATCACTGAACGGCATTTACATTGTTTCCATAGTTCTTAACCTTGCTTTCGTGGCAGTAGAATCTGGCGTAGGCTTATGGAAAAACTCACTGGGACTCCTGTCCGATGCCGGACACAACCTCAGCGACGTTCTGTCTCTTGTTCTGGCTCTCGTTGCGTTTAAACTTGCAACCAGCCATAGCAGCAGCCGTTATACCTATGGCTACCGCAAGAGTTCCATCCTGATATCCCTTGTAAATGCAGTCATTCTACTGGTTGCAGTAGGAGCCATTCTGGTTGAAAGCATAGAGAAATTCAACTCACCTACCGCGCTGGACGGTGCTGCCGTAGCATGGACTGCAGGTATAGGCATTATAATAAATGGTGTTACGGCATACTTGCTTATGAAACGTCAGGGACATGACATTAACACAAGAGGTGCATTCCTGCACATGGCTGCCGATACCCTGGTATCTGTTGGAGTGCTTGCATCGGGCGTTATAATCAAGAGTACGGGCTGGTATATCATAGACCCGATAATCAGTATAGTAATAGCCGTAGTCATACTCATAAGCACTTGGGTTCTGCTTAAGGAAAGCGTAAACATGAGCATAGATGCCGTGCCCGGGAACATTGACATAGATGAAATCAAGGAGCACCTTGATTCAGTTCCGGGAGTAGTCAGGCACCACCACCTCCATATATGGCCCATAAGCACTACCCAGGTTGCACTTACCGCGCATGTCATGGTCCAGGATATGAATAATGTATCACAGATTTACCACGATATTTCCCAGGAGATGGCCGAGCATGGCATTACCCACGTAACCATCCAGGCCGAATTCCAGTCTTGCAACCAGGAACACTGTTGTTAAGTTTTTTTGTACCCAAAACAATCTTTCCGTATTCCACATATTTCCTTATGTGGAATACTATTGTTTTCTGCAAAACACCTCTTTAATAGAAAAATATTCTAATTATGCAGACCTTATTGGAGTAATGATTTTGAACGTCTAAATTTGCAAAGTGATATAAAATTAGCTTTTAAACACCGCAGAAAGGCATCTTTCCAGTGGTTTGTTTGGTAATCAGGAATAAAAATAGTTTTTTTGCATAAACAACTAACCATATGAAATCAGAACTAACAAAACTCTTTAAAAGTGAGGACTGGCTCTCAGTCTGGATTGGATTTGCTGTAATATCATTGGGCATAATAGCCAGTCTTACCGGACTGTTTGATTTTTCCGCCCTCAAGTTCAGTACATGGAGTTGTGGAGAGCAGCTCTCTGAGGCAGCTGCTGCCAAGGTAGTTCCTCTTGGAGCACAGTTTGCAAGCGGTGCATTCTGGGCCAAGACCGCAAGGGCATTCCTTGTTATTGGTGTTCTTTTTAGCATTGGAGTAAAGCTCATGGGAGAAAGCCTTAAAAAGTTTATCCCTGCCTACATAGCTATTTTTGCCCTGGCATTCCTGGTAAGGCTCATAAGCGCAGAGTTTACCCTGAACAGGTATATGGAATGGGCATTCTGGGCACTTGTAATTGGACTTCTCATATCAAACACCATAGGAACACCTGATTGGCTCCGTCCTGCCATAAGGACTGAGTTCTTTATCAAGACCGGTCTGGTCATCATGGGATTCTCCGTGCTGTTCTCAAATATTGCCAAGTTTGGCCTGTACGGTCTGGGTATTGCATGGATAGTAACCCCAGTGGTAATAATATTCATGTGGTGGTTTGGAACAAAGGTTCTCAAGATAGACAACAAGCCTCTTGTAATCACCATGGCATCGGCCACCAGTGTGTGCGGTACCAGTGCTGCCATAGCAACAGGTGCTGCATCGGGCTGCAAGAAGACAGACCTTACAATGGTTGTCTCCATCTCTATTATCTTTACCATCCTCATGATGGTGTTTGAGCCTATCATCATTACATCTACCGGAATGTCTAAGATCATGGGAGGTGCGCTGATTGGCGGTACCGTAGACAGCACCGGTGCTGTTGCAGTAGCAGGTTCAGTCCTGGGCGACGAGGGTGAGAAGGCAGCCGTTCTGGTCAAGATGATTCAGAACATCCTGATTGGTTTTATTGCATTCTTTGTAGCTGTGTTCTTTGCAACAAGCGTAAACAAGGAACAGGGCCGCAGCGTAGGAGCCCAGGAAATCTGGACAAGGTTCCCTAAGTTCATAATTGGATTCTTTATTGCATCACTGATTGCATCGTTCATAATCCAGCCTCTTGCAGGTTCAGATCAGGTAAGCGCTATAAACAAGGTACTTGACCAGTACAAGAACTGGTGCTTTGTAATAGCATTCACATGCATAGGTCTTGATACCAATTTCAGGGAGATAATAAAGCAGATGCAGGGCGGAAAGGTTCTGTGGCTCTACCTGGTTGGTCAGATATTCAATATAGTACTTACATTCCTTGCTGTCTGGCTGCTCCTGTCAGGCAAGATATTTGCAGTTCCTTCTCTCTCTTAAATGAAAGGAAAAACAATAATGAAAGTGGCTACGCTCCTGGTGTGCGTAGTCACTTTTATTTGTGCCGGTTATATAGTCTATAACCGTATAGGTCTGGCCGATGAGCTTGATTTTGGGGCCGGCGCATACTATTATGCCGACATTCCAAATTTTGACAAGCTGGAAGAACAGAGCAAGTTCTCTACACACATTCCCATGTGGGTCCATATAGTGCTGTTCCTTGCATGGGGTTTCCTTATGTACCGCCTGTGGAAATGGGTGGATAGCCGCAAATGATCAGCCCAGGTTAGGCTTAGCCTTGGGCTTGCAGCAAAAGATTGCAAGTAGTATAAGGGTAATCATAGTATCATATCAATGTATTCGCTGCTGCAAATAGTATCGGCAATCAGTGCGTGCCCTTTCTCGTTTGGATGTATGCCGTCACTGCACAGGTAATCGCGGTAATCCTTCCTTATAAGGAACGGTGTGGTAATATCTATAACCGGTACTCTTTTTAGCGCTCCCAGGCTGCATACTGCCATGTTGTACATTTCGTGCCAACGGCCTATGTAGTCTATATCGCCTCCCAGCCAGTCCAGTATTTTCTGCCTATCCAGTCCTTTGGATACGTGGTTAAAATATCGCTCGCTGTCTATCATGGGTAGAGACAGCAGGACCGGTCTGGCGTTTATGCTCTTGAGCCGGTCTATAAGGCCAGAATATATACGGCGGAAATCATCCAACATGGTCAGAGGGCTATGCACGCTGTCTGGTTCTTCAGATATCTCATCCCATTTAAAGGAACAGTCGTTACCTCCAAACTCTACCACGCAGAAATCAGATTCCGATATCTCATTCCGGTACCTTTCTGTCATGGTAACGCCATTGCTCACTGTTGCCCCAAAACGGGCAAAGTTCTTTATGGGCAGTTCCAGCCTGTTACTGCAGATGTCTGCAAAACTGTGGTCACTTATTGTATATTTGGGTGCACCTGTACTGTAGTCCTCTACTATACCTTTAAGAACCGAGTCTCCTATTGCGCTTATTTTCTTGTTCATTGCATTGTGTTTTTGTAATTCAACAATGGCAAAATTACAGGTCCGCACAACACCGTCAAAAACAAAGGGACCCATGGCTCGCCCAAGGGACGCAAACGCCTCCAGAGGGGTAAAAATCCCTATTCAGGGGCCAAATACCGCTTTCCCCATACTTTACCCCACCCCTCCACCCGCCATCTCCCGCTGGTGGTGTACTATTGTATTTGCGGACGCAATTGCAAGAAATCCACGCTACAGGCCATCTGGCTGCAAGTGCGTCCACCAAAATGCCGGATAACGCCAAAACCACGGACGCAGTTGCAAGAAATCCACGCTACAGGCCATCTGGTTGCAAGTGCGTCCACCAAAATGCCGGAAAACGCCAAAACCACGGACGCAGTTGCACAAAATCTGCGCTACAGGCCATCTGGGTGCAAGTGCGTCCACCAAAATGCCAATAGCAAACGTGCGGAACAAAGAAATACTATTGCACCTGCGATAAAGCGTGGTGTATACCACTTGAGGGGGTATACACCACGCTCCTATTCTCCCGCAGGTGCAGTGGTATTTTACGCCACAGCACAAAAAAACGGCCCTCCCGGAAGGAAGAGCCGCTTTTATTGCTCAAGCTATTTATCAGAGAACCTCAAAGTCAAGTGACTGCAGATCCTTGTCGGCCGATGATGAACCGTACAGGAGCTTGTACTTGCCACTGAATGTAGATACCTCGTCAATCTTCTCGTCGTAGTACTGGAAGTTATCGCCTGTGAGCTCGATTACTGCATTTGCAGTCTGGCCAGCCTTAAGCTCTACGCGCTGGAATCCCTGCAGACCCTTGATAGGAGCAGCTGGATTGTCAAGGCTCTTTACATATACCTGAACAATCTCAGTACCATCTACCTTACCGGTGTTGGTAACAGGAATTGTAATGGTAACCTTGCCGTTCTTCTTCATGTTGGCCTTAGACAGGGTAGCCTGACCATACTTGTAAGAGGTGTAGCTCAGACCATATCCGAATGGATACAGAGGCTCGCCACGGAAGTAACGGTATGTACGGTTCTCCATAGAATAGTCTGTGAACTCTGGGAGCTGGTCTGTTGACTTGTAGAATGTAACAGGCAGCTTGGCTGTTGGGTTGTAGTCACCGTTCAGGATTTCGGCAAGAGCCTGAGCACCACCCTGACCAGGATACCAAGCCTGGATAAGTGCATCAAACTGATCCTCTATGCTGCCAAATCCCATGCAAGAACCAGCGCAGTCAACAAAGATAACTGGCTTGCCGGTTGTGTGCATAGCCTTTACAAGACGCTGCTGAACAGCAGGGATTTCAATGTCTGGCTTATCGCCACCCTCACCTTCCATAGAAGGAGTAATACCACCAATAATGATGATAGCATCTACATTAGCATCTACCATCTGCTGTGCCAGCTCTGAGAACTCAGCAACCTTCTGCTGGCAGAACTGAGCGCGGAGGCTTGCAAACTGACCGGTTGTGTGGGTGTACTCAACCTTTATATCGTAGGTCTGACCCTTCTTAACCTCGAATGACTTGAGCTGCTGAATGCCGCCACGGCCACCAAAGCCGCCAAATCCACCAAAGCCACCAAATCCGCCACGGCCGCCGCCCTGGCCACCTTTCTGCTCCTCAACAACCTTACCGTTAACAACAAGCTTAAAGCCGTTGTCACCGCTAATGCTATATTCCATCTTACCGGTATATGTAGCAACATACTTACCGCTCAGACGTACTGAGAAGTTCTCCTTCTCTACGCCTTCGGCAAAGTTGTAAGCACCAAATGTTGAGAAGTTAACATCTGTGTAATCTCCACTTACAGCAGGCTTGCCGCTGAATGAAGTATTGTTCCAGAACTCAGCCTTGATACCCTTGCCACCGTTGAACTGAGGAATGTACTGAGTAGTCATGTACTCGTTGCGGATCTCGCAGGCACGGTCGTAAATGATTTCTGTATTTGGGAAATTAGCCTTGATACCGTCAAGCAGTGTACGTGTGTGAGCCTCGGTAGGACTGCCACCGTACTCACCGTTCATCATGCTCTTGTCATCGGCATTAGGACCAAGTACAGCCAGCTTCTTGATGTTCTTGGAGAGTGGCAGTACGTTGTTGTTCTTGAGCAGAACCATTGACTGGCGTGCAGCCTCTACTGCAAGACGGTCGTTCTCCTCGCTGCTTATTACATCCTCACCCAGGTTAGCCCATGGCAGCATCTCGGCTGGATCAAACATACCAAGCTCAAAACGGCCAGTCAGAACGCGGCGGAGAGCAACGTCTATATCCTGCTCGTTGATCTTACCATCCTCAAGTCCCTGTACAAGAGACATGAATGACTTACCGCACTCAAGGTCTGTACCGGAAAGCACTGCATCAACGCTGGCTTCCTCTGCATTCTCATGAGTACCGTGCTGGTTCTTGTTAAAGAAGTTGTTGATTGCGTCGCAGTCTGTGAGAACGATTGCCTCATAACCCCACTTCTCACGCAGGATATTGGTGAGCAGACGGTCACTTGCGCAGCAAGGAACACCCTCATAACGGTTGTAAGCACACATTACCTCGCGTACATCACCTTCCTCTACGAGGGCCTTGAAAGCAGGGAGGTATGTCTCCCACAGGTCACGCATGGAAACAACTGCATCGTAACGGTGACGCTGTGATTCAGGACCGCTGTGAACAGCGTAGTGCTTAGCGCAGGCATGTGTCTTGTAGTACTTCTTGTCATCGCCCTGCATACCCTTTACGTTGGCCACACCAAGAATACTCATGTGGTATGGATCCTCGCCGTATGCCTCCTGGCCACGGCCCCAACGTGGATCGCGGAAAATATTTACGTTAGGGCACCAGAATGTAAGCTCCGGATTGCCGGGAACGTAGTTGGCACCCATCTGTACGTTGAATACGCGCTCAGAACGGTTCCAGTTGGCACGTGCCTCATCGGACACAGCCGAGAATACATTGTAAACAAGCTCAGCATTGAAAGATGCACCCATACCAATAGGCTGTGGGAATACAGTATAGCCACCCTGGCGTACGCCATGGCAAGCCTCTGACCACCAGTTGTAAGATGGAATTCCAAGACGGTCCACCGATACGGACTTGTTCATGATAAGACCAACTTTCTCCTCTGGAGTGAGCAGTGAGATAAGGTTCTCAACGCGTTTCTCAGTCTTGAGTTTAGGATTCTGGAAAGGATACTCATACTTTCCAGAGCCACATGACAGCAACAGGGCCGATGCGGCTACAGCAATTAAGCAGGAAACTTTTTTCATATAGGTTAATATAAGTTTTTGTTTTTTTTCTCAAAAGTTGTGCAAGTTAGTTATAAAAAAGGATATAACACTATTTAATGGTCACGGTTTTTATGATACGGCCGCGCGAACCGTCCCAATAGGTCACAGTAGCCATTATTACGTTGTCTCCATGATCAAGGACAACCGTTCCGGATGGACAGGCAGTACCGTTAACGCTCCAGCTGACTTTTGATACGGGTATGTTTCCGTATGTCAGCTCAGGCGTGATTGTCTGGCCATAACTGCAGTCGTCCGGCACTATGATAAGTGGGTCTGGGGTTACGCCACAACAATAGTAATCCTGGTCCGGGAACAACTCTGAGTCACAACGGAATGGAACCCACTTGCCTGCTTCCTTTTTATAGAGCACAAACCTGTCTGTCAGATCCGGTTCTACTGTAAGGACCGATGGACCAATATCATAGTAATAGCAATAACCGTCAAACGGAGGAAATTCATAGTCGCATGAGTCCACATACTGGCGTACCGTTCCGTCACGGCTCCACAATGCAACCATGAACTGTCCCCTTGCTGTCTGATTATAAGACATATTCATCATAGATGGAGTATTTAACACTATGCTGGATCCAATCCTGACATTGGTATTCTGTTCCAGGTACAGGCCTGCTATAGAGTTTATAATCGTAGGCACTATAACAGGTTCGGACTGTACGTCATTTCCATCCTCGGATGGAACAAGTCCAAATATGGCTGATTGTCCCCTGTCAAACTGGTATATCCTGTCAACTGCCAGGTCTATGGTATAGAAACCATTAAAATCACCATCCCATCCCCAGTTAATATGGAGCTTGTTGTCAGACATGCTGTATCCGTCGCAAACAAACATGTGTCCAGTACCGTCTGCGGTATTGGCAGCATACAGCAACGGATGCCCGGCATCCAGTTCATCCCTGAGCATGGACATCCATTCACTGGTGGAGTACAGGGACCTGCAGAGTATTTTGGCCTGGGCAGAATAAGAAAAATTGGTGCACAGTGCCCTCACGGCATAGGCTTCGTGAGAACCTGACGCGTATTTATAGGAATAATCCATAGTTACTGCTACACCACAGTCATGCATGAGTGTAGCAACCTGGTGGCTGTTTGCTGTACTCCAACCAGACAAAGCACTGGTAAGCGGCATCTTGTCCCACTCATAGACATGGCTGTCCAGCGAGTATGGTGCAATATAGGTTGGCATTTTCCGCGTTGTATAGCCTCCAACCACACCTGTGCCGTGCTGCGGCCATGAGTAGTACTTCATGATTATTGCCATGGCAGTAGCTACACACCCCACTACCGCACGCTCATTCTCGTCCGATGCAATGGGGCAGTATTGGTTATATGGACTGGACTGTCCCCATTGGGCGGTTTCCAGCACAACCTGATCTGTTGCAGAATAGTTTTCCCCACCCAGTTCCTTCCACATTGACACAACGCGCTCACTGGCCTTGGCGCCGCTCAGTCTTACACTGTCTATCACGCCGCATATCCCATCCATCCACTCCGATACGTTGGCAGGCATATTGTCTGCATTGAACCTGCCGCTATGGGAATATGCTATGACCGGGGCAACCCTGTCATCGGCCGATATAAGGACCCAGCCGCCTGTGGGTTTGTTGAACACATAATACTCCGGTTCCACTTGTCCTCCACGTACTGCTGCCCTCTGGGATACGCGCTGCTCTGCAGTAGGGGCTACACTCATCCTGAGAAAACCGGCTGCAAGCTGTGAGGCCTTGTCCGGGGTTACAAATTCTGCCCATGTATTTACAATTGCCAGACATGACAGGGCAACTGCCAGGAATATCTTTTTCATCATAGTGCAATAATCAATCCGTTAATACCCGATTCATCTACAAACCACGCATTCTCCTGGGTTACCTTTACACACTGCATGAGCTTGGTAAGCCCGGACAGTTCGGTGTGTCCCATAACACAATAGGCCACAGTATAACCGCGTCCCAGTGCCGGAGTGCCATTGCAATCATATATGCAACTGGTTACGGCTACATTGCTGATAGTCCAGGACGTCTGGCTGGAAAGATAGGTACGATGTTTAGTAACAGAGAACTGACAGTCACCTGCATCCTGTGGGGTCTTGCCTATAACTGTATCGCTCTGTATCTCATATAGTCCAGGGGCCGATATCTCCATGAACCTGCCTTCCGGATAATCCTTGCTGAACGATTCAAACTGCTCGTTGTCAAAGACCATAAGACTTAGCTTTCCGGTTTCCATGGTAGGGAATGCTATAAGATTACCATGTGTGCCTTCCATCACAACGGGTTCTTCACAGTAGAGAGTTGCCTCTATATCCACACCATTCTGGGAGAACACCGCAATTCCCGGAGCCGTAAGCTCCTTGAGCGTTACATTACGGAACATCATGCGCCTGTATTCCAGAGAATCCATCTTTCCCTCCAGGCTCTCAAAGGAGCCCTCTGTACATGGCATGGTCCGTGCCTGTCCCAAAGTAGCATAGTCTGTATAGAACGATGAGATGTAGAAAGATCCCTCACTGGTCTTGTTCATGTATCCCATGATAGGTCCGGTAATGGTAGTTCCATCTATCACTGCATTCTGGGAGTTCATCCACACCTTGATAGCCTTTGTGGAATCCTCCAGGATGGCAAGAGGGACCTTGCTGTCAAAATTGCATGCAGTTACCGTTACCTTATTAAGATACGCATGGAAAAAGTTGTTGTCCTTTGGGTTGGTTTTTACATTTACCAGGTCCGCCAGGTTTATGTAGTCCTCCAGGGCAGTCATGGACGGCAGACAGTCTGTAGTCCATTTGCGCAGTGACACACCCTTGAGTTCAAGTATTACTCCATCACGTACAAGCGGCTCATATACAGACTCCGTAAGGATTATATCCGGCATGGTGATTATCATTCCCGGGTAACTGTTACAGCCATTGTTGAAAGTGATATTGAGTTTTGTGCCCGATGCAAGAGTTACACGGAATATAGGTGTAAACTCCTGAGGGATATAGGCTATACAATAGGTATTGCCTCCATTGGGTTTCTGGTAAGGGATAACACGCTCCTTAAAGGTTCCTTTCTCTATTTTTCCTGCTACCAGATCAAAAGTACCCTGGGTTACCAGGCCACTTACCTCTACAGATACAATGCTGTCTCCGGTGCGGTTATCAAAGGTAAACACCATGGCACTCATAACATGCTGCATGTTTATCTTTACTCCGGTTGAGCTGGGATTGGCAGCCACGGTACCTATAAGGATATTGGCTTTCTCAAAGTTTTCCATGCTGCTCTGGTCTACAGGTATCTGCAGGCTGACAGATTCCTGACCGCTATAGGCGGGATCATATGGAGCATAAGCCATGAAACGGGTTGCCTGTGCCTGGTTGTATCCCCAGTAAACGGTATTGTCAAACCTCATCTTGCCCTCTACACCTACATAAAAAGGTGCATTATCGGCATTCACAGGATGGTCGGCAAACAGGCCCAGTTTAATACTAGAATCATAGAAAAAGTTACCCGATGGCCCCAGGACTATAAAGGGGGACAATGGAGAGCCCGTATCGGGTTTGTCATTGCAGGCAGAGAGCATAAATGCCACACATGCTGCAAGAAGTGGTACAGTAAAGTGTTTTTTCATAATGGAACAATTGATTTGCAAAGGTAACAAGAAAAAGCCAATACATACTTTTTCCTTTAACAATATGCCATTATCTGCGTCTTGTAAACGGATTCCGGAAAAAGAATACCACATTTGAGTTCTGATAATATTTGGTTAGTGAAAGCGTAATGCCAGTGACTGGTGTTACGCTTTTTTTATATTTTTATGGCGGATTTTATTTTACTCAGATATGAAACAGTACATAGAGCAGAACCGTGAGCGTTTTTTCCAGGAGTTATTCTCCATACTCAGGATCCCTTCCATCAGTGCCAAGCCAGAGCATAAGCCCGATATGGAGCGTTGTGCCCAGCGGCTTGTGGAACTGCTCCTGGAGGCCGGAGCAGACTCCGCACAGGTTATGCCCACCGCCGGCAATCCTGTTGTTTACGGTCAGAAGATAATAGATCCCAATTACCGCACCATTCTTGTGTACGGCCACTATGACGTACAGCCGGCCGAACCGCTCGACAAATGGAATTCAGACCCTTTTGAGCCAATCATCCATGACGATGCCATCTGGTGCCGTGGAGCCAACGACGACAAGGGCCAGCTGTTCATGCATATCAAGGCTTTTGAGTTCATGGTCCGCACAGGCCAGCTCAGGCACAACGTAAAATTCATATTTGAGGGAGAGGAGGAAACCGGAAGTGCATCTCTGCCCGCTTTCATAAAAGCCAACAGGGAACTGCTCAAGGCCGATATATGCCTGGTGTCCGATACCACCATGATATCCGATAAAGTACCGTCTATAAACTGCGGTATGCGTGGCCTCTCATATCTGGAAATCAAGGTTACCGGCCCCAACAAGGACCTGCATTCAGGCCACTATGGTGGAGCTGTGGCCAACCCTATCAATGTGCTGTGTGAGATGATTGCATCGCTCATGGACAGTGACAACCGCGTTACCGTTCCGGGATTCTATGACAGTGTAGTTGAGCTCTCACAGGCCGACCGTGACATGCTGGCACGTGCACCGTTCAACATGGATGAGTACAAGGAATTCCTGGATATAAATGAGGTAAAGGGAGAAAAAGGCTACACTACCATGGAGCGTACTGGCATACGTCCGTCCCTGGATGTATGCGGAATCTGGGGCGGTTACACCGGCCAGGGTGCCAAGACTGTACTGCCCAGTGTTGCTTATGCCAAGATATCGGCCCGACTGGTACCCAACCAGCGCAGTGCCCAGATTACCAAGCTTCTCTCTGAACATCTAAAGAGCATTGCCCCACCTTATGTAAAGGTAGAGGTAACCCCGTATGAGAGTGGCGACGGATTCCTCATACCAATTACGTCCCAGGCTTACAAGGCTGCGTCCAGAGCCATGGCCCAGGTATATGGAATAGAACCGGTACCAAGCCGTGGAGGTGGCAGTATTCCAATCCTTGCAGAGTTCCAGAAAGAACTTGGAATGGATCCGCTGCTCATGGGATTCGGCCTGGAACGCGACACCATTCACAGCCCCAACGAGAGCTACCTGCTCCGTCAGTTCTACGCCGGCATGGAGAGCATAGCCCTCTTCTACCAGTATTATTGAATGGAATAAAGGATTTCCTGGGTTTCCAGCACACCTTTTACATAGGTGTCATGGCGCACATAGCCCACATCCTTGGCATACCAGGTATGGTTAACCACGTCCCTGTTATGTCCGGGGCCTGATTCTATCTTGTGTTCCTCCAGGACCACACATTCAAAGGTTCCCCCGGGAACACTCAATGTCTCACGGCGGAGCACCTTCCTGTCATAGATATGCAGCCTGTATGTAAGCACGCCCACCTTGGCACTGGCATCCACATTGGGCAGTACACTGCCGGGTTCCATATCGGCCGGTAAGACCGATACCTCATTGCTGCCGCTGGCAGACAGTCCTGTGCGTGCTTCTATTACAGCCGCCATGGATTTTCCCATGGGCATGGACACACTGCCAGTCTGCATGTCCACATACATACTCACAGAAACCGGGCCCCTGTAATAGTTCTTGCCGTTGGACTTCAGGAAGTCCGATCTGTACTCCAGCGTTCCGTCCTGGGAGAAAGAGGTTATGGTCATTACATTCCGCCACTGGAACTTACCGTTGTCGGCATACTTACGCACATATTCAAGACGTGCGCCCTGACGGGTGCAGATATATCCCTGCGCCTGCATGGGTGCAGAGAACAGGACCATTATAGCTAATGCCAGTTTTTTAATCATACAGCCACAAACATAGTGTATTTTGCATTCCTGCGCAACGCGTGCATTAAAAAAGGTTAAGTATAAGTACTGTGACTTGGCAAAAACACACAAAATCATAAATTTGCAAGTTAAACAACAAGTCAAATACACATTAAATCTATACGAAATGAGCAAAACGACCAGAATTGTGCTGATTGCTGTAATTGTAATCGGTCTGGCTATCTGGGGCATTCTCAGTATGAGGCCCACTACTAACAAGGACATTCCACAGGGACCGGTATCTGCCGCTCCATCCCCAGTTGGACGCAATGCACAGGCGCTGCTTGTACGCTACGCCGTGATGCAGCCCACAGAACTTGTTGACGGCATCAACATAAGCGGAAGCCTTATCCCCAACGAGGAGGTAAACCTGTCATTCGAGACATCGGGAAAGATTACAGACATAAACTTTGAGGAAGGCTCAAAGATTGCCAAGGGCCAGGTTCTGGCCAAGATAAACGATGCTCCGCTGCAGGCTCAGCTCAAAAAGCTGGAAGCACAGTATCAGTCCACCCAGGATCGTCTGGAGCGTCAGAAAGCACTGTATGAGAAGGAGGCTGTCAGCAAGGAAGCATATCAGGAGGCCGAGGCTACATTCAACAAGCTCCAGGCCGATATAGAAGAGATAAAGGCACGTCTGGAGCAGACCGAGCTCAAGGCTCCGTTCAACGGTATAATTGGTCTGCGCCAGGTGAGCGTAGGTGCGTATGCATCGCCAAACACAAATATTGCCACACTTACCAACACAGATAAGCTCAAGGTAGAGTTTGCCATCCCAGAGCGTTATGCAGGCATCCTTCAGAACGGTGCAGAACTCACATTCAAGGTGGAGGGCAGCGACCAGGAATATGAGGCAAGCGTATATGCCACAAACTCCAAGGTCGATGCCGGCACACGTACTTTCCTGGTCCGTGCCATCTATGACAACAAGGACGGAAAGCTTGTTCCCGGACGTTATGTAAGCGTGAGCCTGAACACCCGCACATTCCATAACACGCTGGCTGTTCCAAGCGAGGCAATCATCTCCGAGATGGGTATAGACAAGGTGTTCCTCTACAAGTCTGGAAAGGCCATGCCCCAGGAGATAGTAAAAGGCCTGCGTACCGATGCCATGGTACAGGTCCTGAGCGGCCTGAACGTAGGCGACACTGTTATTACCAGCGGTACCATGCAGCTGCGTACCGGCATGAAAGTTGACCTGAAATAACACCCTCACGGCATGAATATTTCAGAAACAAGCATAAGGCGCCCGGTACTTTCCACAGTATTGGTGCTCATAATAATCCTGTTCGGTGTGGTTGGATACACCTCACTGGGCGTCCGCGAGTACCCATCGGTCGATAACCCAATCATTTCTGTATCGGCATCTTATCCAGGTGCCAATGCAGAGGTTATTGAGAACCAGATTACAGAACCGCTTGAGCAGCAGATCAACGGTATTCCGGGAATACGTTCCCTGTCATCGGTAAGCCAGTATGGCAACAGCCGCATAACCGTTGAGTTTGAACTCTCCGTTGACCTTGAGACTGCCGCCAATGACGTGCGAGACAAGGTATCGCGTGCACAGCGCATGCTCCCGCGTGACTGTGACCCTCCAACAGTCTCCAAGGCCGATGCCGACGCCATGCCAATCCTCATGGTGGCCCTGCACAGCGACAAGCGCTCACTCCTGGAGCTGAGCGAACTGGCAGACCTTGTAGTAAAAGAACAACTTCAGACCATACAGGATGTAAGTTCTGTAATGATATGGGGTGAGAAGCGCTATTGCATGCGCCTGTGGCTGGATCCGGTCAAGATGTCGGGCTACGGAATAACCCCGATGGATGTAAAGAGTGCCCTGGACAGGGAAAACGTAGAGCTTCCGTCCGGAACCATAGAGGGTAATACCACCGAGCTGGAAATCAGGACACTGGGCCAGATGCATACTACAGAGGAGTTCAACAACCTGGTAATCAAGCACGATGGCACCAAGGTAATACGCTTTAGCGATGTTGGCCAGGCCGAGCTCAGTCCGCGTGACATAAAGAGTTACATGAAGATGAACGGAGTCCCCATGGTAGGTGTGGCAGTTACACCGCAGCCGGGTGCCAACCACATCAACATTGCCAACGCCGTCTATGAGCGCATGAAAATCATGGAGAAAGACCTCCCCGAGGATGTTGGATACGAATATGGATTTGACAACACCAAGTACATCCGTGCCAGTATAGATGAGGTTAAGACTACCCTGTATGAGGCATTCATACTCGTTATACTCATTATTTTCCTGTTCCTCAGGGACTGGCGCGTTACACTTATCCCGTGTCTGGTAATTCCCGTATCCATAATAGGTTCGTTCTTTGTAATGTATCTGCTGGGATTCAGTATCAACGTGCTGTCCATGCTGGCCGTAGTACTGTCCGTGGGTCTGGTGGTCGATGATGCCATTGTAATGACCGAGAACATCTACAACAGGATAGAGAAAGGCATGACACCGTTCGAGGCAGGTATTGATGGCTCACGCGAGATATTCTTTGCCATCATATCCACATCCATAACACTGCTTTGCGTATTCGTGCCTATAGTATTCATGCAGGGCCAGACAGGACGCCTGTTCCGCGAGTTTGCATTCGTAATTGCAGGTGCGGTGGTAATATCCACATTTGCCGCACTTACGTTTACCCCCATGCTCTCCACCAAGATCCTGGTACGCAGGGAAAAGAAGAACCGTTTCTACAGCTGGTCCGAGCCATTTTTTGATGGACTTAACCGTTACTACAGCAAGAGTCTGGAGTTCATACTCCGCAACAGGTGGATTACACTCATAGTACTGCTTGCAGCATTGGGTTCGGCCGCATGGATGTGGAATGCCACCCCATCGGAGATGGCCCCTATGGAGGACCGTTCCCAGGTTACCGTACGCACACAGGGCCCCGAAGGCGTTACATACGAGTACATGCGTGACTACACCGAACGCATAAACGATGTGGTGGATTCACTTATGGCCGATGCAAAATTTGTAACCGCACGAGTGTCCAGCGGTGGTGGTAACATACAGATTACGCTTAAAGACCTGAACGAACGTGACTACTCACAGAATGAGGTCTTTGAAAAACTGAGTGCAGCTGTAAGGCGTGAGAATGACGCACGTGCATTTGTCCAGCAGCAGTCATCGTTTGGCGGAGGCCGTGGCGGCATGCCGGTAAGATACGTGCTTCAGGCCACCAACATTGAGAAACTGCAGGATGTCCTGCCCACCTTCCTGGCCAGGGTAAATGAGAATCCCGCCTTCCAGATGGCCGATGCCGACCTTAAGTTCTCCAAGCCGGAGGTCAGGATATCCATAAACCGCGAGAAAGCCAACCTGCTCGGAGTAAGCACCAGAGACATTGCCCAGACCCTGCAGTGGGGCCTGAGTGGACAGCGCATGGGCTACCTCTACATGAACGGAAAGCAGTATGACATTATAGGAGAGATAAACCGCCAGCAGCGTAATACCGTCCAGAACCTCAAGTCAATCTACATGAGGAGCGGAACCGGAGACATGATACAGATGGAGAACCTGGTAGACCTTAAGGAAGACATTGCTCCTCCCCGCCTCTACCGTTACAACCGTTTTATATCTGCAACCGTATCGGCAGGACTTGGAAAGGGCTATACCCTTGGACAGGCCCTGGATGAGATGGACAAGATTGCCAAGGAAACCCTTGACGATACCTTCCGCACAGCCCTTTCCGGTGAGTCCAAGGATTTCCGCGAGAGCTCAAACAGCCTGCTCTTTGCATTTGGACTGGCCCTGCTGCTTATCTACCTTATCCTGGCCGCCCAGTTTGAGAGTTTCAAGGATCCTCTCATTGTAATGATTACAGTGCCGCTGGCCGTGTTTGGCGCCCTTGTATTCCTGCGTAATGGAGGCCAGACAATGAACATATTCAGTGAGATAGGTATAATAATGCTGATTGGTCTTGTGGCCAAGAACGGTATCCTGATAGTGGAGTTTGCAAACCAGAAACAGGATGCCGGAACAGATAAGTTCAGCGCAATCCGCGATGCATCAATCCAGCGTCTGCGCCCTATCCTCATGACCAGTACATCTACCATGCTGGGCCTGTTGCCGCTCATGTTTGCACACGGCGAAGGCAGTGCCGGACGTGTTGCCATGGGAACAGCCGTAGTAGGAGGAATGCTCATCTCCACATTCTTTACCATGTATATTGTTCCTGCAATATACTCCTATATCTCAACTGACCGCAAAAAGAAAAAAGCAGCAAAATGAGAAAACAGATCATTACTATATGCACAATACTGGTATGGCTCACAGCAAATGCCCAGACCATGACTCTGCAGGAATGCCTGCAGCAGGGTATTGACGGTAGTTACCAGATAAAGTTGGTACGTGCATCAGAACAGAAGGCAGCCAACAACGACACATGGACCAACGCTGGCGGCACCCCCACCCTTAGTGTATCAGGAGGTTACTCCGGCTCCATGGCCAGCACTGACTATACTCTAAGGTCCGATGGTTCGGGCGTTTCCAGCCGTAACATCCTGGACCATACGCTCAACGCCCAACTGCGTGCAGACTGGACCGTGTTTGAAGGATTCAGCATCCAGACCACACGCAACCGTATGGAAGAACTGCACAGGCAGGGAACAATCCAGACCCGCGTAACCATAGAGGACTATATAGCATCCCTGGCTACCGAGTATTATAATCTTGTACGTCAGACCATACATCTGCGCAATCTTGACTATGCCACCGAGCTGTCAAGGGAACGTCTGAGGATTGTAAATGAGCGCTACGGGATGGGTGGCAATTCCAGGCTTGACCTGCAGCAGACCCAGGTGTACTTTAATTCAGACAGCGCCAAAAGCCTTAAGCAGCACGAGGCCCTGGCATCGGCCAACATACGTATAAACAGGCTTATGTCCAACAAGGACCTGAGTGCAGTGCACTATGCAGCCGACACCGCCATTGTGCTTCTGCCAGAGCTGGACTATGAGACCCTGTACGAGGATATGATGAATACCAACGCATCGCTGCTCAAGGCCCAGAGCAACCATTCCCTGGCTGTCATGGACCGCAAGGCAGTCCAGTCTCGCAACTATCCATACCTCAGGCTCAATGCTGCATACGGATATACTTACAATATCTACGATGCGGCCGGTAGTGGATTGTATTCAGACCGTTCCAACTGGGGACCAAGTTTTGGCGCTACAGTGGGCATGAACCTGATTTCCGGAAAGCAGCGCACACAGGAGCGCAATGCCATCCTGGATGTAATGAGTGCAGACATCACGGTGGAGCAGCTGGAACTCCAGCTACGGTCAAACCTGGATGACCTGTGGCAGGCATACCGCAACAATCTGCTCCTGCTTGGTTTACAGGAAGAGAACCTAAAGGCCGCACAGGAAACCATGGACATAGCACAGGAGCGCTATCTGCTTGGCAACCTTTCCGGTATAGAGATGCGTGAGGCACAGAAATCACTGCTCGATGCCGAGGAAAGCCTCTTGCAGGCCCAGTATGATGCCAAGATATGTGAGATCTCCCTGCTCCAGATAAGCGGCAGGATTATGGTATATCTTGAATAGGCTTGACCAGTATAAAAAAACAAAGGCGCAAGATAACTTGCGCCTTTGTTTTTGTTCCGGTAAGGATTACTTAGCGGCCAGAGAAGCCTTTCTAAATTCCTTCATAAGCTTTTCAAGCTCAAGAGAAGCCTTGCGAGCACGAGTGCCAGCAGCCTTGTTACCCTTCTCGATCTGAGCATTTGCATCCTTTGCAAAAGCTGCGTACAGTTCTGCAGCCTGTTTCAAAATTTCCTCCATAGTGGTTTGTTATTTAAATGTTTATAAAAAATCCATACTTTGGCAAAAGTAACACATATTCCAAATGTTGCAAAGATTAGGGCATGTTTTTTTTGAAAAAATGTAAAAAAGTAAAATCCTGCATACCGTTTTGGCTATAACATGCCCTGGAGTAGGGTCTGAGCAGAAAAACTCTGTTAAAACAAAACTTAGGACCGTCAATAGTCCTGGCTTGATGCTTTTTTCATTACATTTGCAGTATATAAAGTACTAATTATAACAAAGAATTCAGTTATATGAAAAAGACTTTACTTGCAATAGCATTCATGCTGGCAGCCATTACTGTTCAGGCTAAAGAAAACCAGGCACTTAACCCCAAATACGGAAAAGGGGCAGTTACCACCGATTCCAATGGAACCGTATGTTTTTCCGATACAGTGGCCATCCCTGCCGGTATGGACGCCAACAAGTGTTTTGTAATACTCAACAACTGGGCCAAGGGCCATTTTGCCAAACCATTTGCCAATGCCGGACGTATCCTGAGCGAAGATGCAGCCGCACGCAGGTTTGTAATGCATGTTGACCAGACACTGGTATTCAGGAGCACCGCCATGGTAGCCGATGAATCAGATATGTCCTACAACCTCTCAGTAGCAGTCAAGGACAACTGCTATATTATCAAGATGACCGATATAAAATACGCCTATGAGACCAAGCGTGAGCATGGCGGTCAGCGTTTTACAGCCGAGGAATGGATTACAGACAAGGAGGCATTCAACAAGAAGGGCACCAAGTTCCTTAAGAGCACCGGTAAGTTCCGCGTCAAGACCATAGACCTTAAGGACAGACTGTTCAGCACAGCAGCCCAGACAGTTAACGACAACAAGTAACTTATATGGCAGCCGCAAACGAACTCTATACCATACTCGGAGTAAGCAATACTGCATCGGACCAGGAAATCCGTGATGCCTACAACAGACTGGCAGGGCAATTTCCAGAGGGTACCCCTGAGCACCAGCGCTTGCTGCACGCATATACCATCCTCTCCGATATTGAGAGCAGGGCCCGATATGACATAACCGGAAAGGTATCTGGCCGGAACCGTATAAGGAAGCACTCTACAGTCAATGGAGTAGAAAAGGCCAGAACCATACTGAACACCCTCTTTCTTGCAGGAGCCGTGGTTACCACAGTCCTGTTCATGCTTCAGTGGGGTGGTTCTATAGGAAAAAACCCATTCTACTGGTCCTGCGGAGTATCCATGACACTCAAGGTTATTGAATATATTCTCCGACTTATCCCATAAAGAAATGAGTAGTCACAATCTGTTCAGATTTGCAGGAACAGCTCTTTTTGCTGTGTTGTGTTCCATGGCAACCATGGTCAACGCACAGAGTACGCTGTCCCAGAACCAGGACGGATTTGACGGCCAGACCATGGATGGATTCATGAACATGGACCCAGACAAGGACTCCACCGTCATTGAGCGCGTTGTGTCCAAGGACTACTATCAGTTCAGGATCAACACCAGTACCGGACTCCCCCAGACTGTTACGCCCGATACCCTGCACCACTCCTTTCATAACGCACATCTTGTGGACGGCTATTACGGCACTTACAGCAACCTTGGCAATATGGGATCTCCCCGACTCTCACGCATATTCTCTGAGAGGGCACAGATGAGCCGCGGTACATTTGTATTTGAGTCCCCATACGATTTCTGGATTAAGGATGCCCACGATTTCCGTTTTACCGATACCAAGACCCCTCTTACCAGCATAGACTACTATAAGGGAGGAAACCGCCGTACCGGCGAGGAGCATCTCAAGGGATTCTTTGCTGCCAATTTCAATCAGAAGACAGGCATAGGATTTGACCTGGACTACCTGTTGGGCCGCGGACGTTACGCAAACCAGTCCACCTCCATGTTCGATGCACGCGTGTACACATATTACCGTGGCAATAAGTACAGCATGTATGCAACCATAAACAAGGACGAGATAAAGGTTGCCGAGAACGGAGGCATACAGGACAGGCTCTACATTACCAATCCAGAGGCTATGGCCGAAGGACGCAAGCAGTACGCTCCAGAGGATATCCCATTCCGCCTGTACTATAACTGGAACAACATAAAGCGCACCCAGGGCATGTTCAACCAGAGCATCAATATGGGTATGGATGTATCCAGGACCGATAGCATAGGCGATACCATCTACACCTATAAGAAGCACATAGACATAGGCCGTATTGCCCACACGCTGGAAATGGGCCGCCTGCAGCGCAGATACATCTTCTACAGAGTACCCACAGGTTATTACGCCAAGACCTATCTGGCCAATGACTCCATAGACCTGATGAAAGACTTCTATGTTACAAACACCATTTCTGCTTCCCTGCTGGAAGGCTCAACAAAATGGGCATTTGCAGGTCTATCGGGCTACATCCGTCACGACTACCGAAGGTTCTCCCAGCCCGATACCCTGAGCGGCGGCAAGGAGTTCATGCGCAGGTATGGCGAGTCTGACCTTACCATAGGAGCACAGCTTGAGAAAGCCAAGGGAGACAACCTTACTTTCAATGCCAATGTAAGCACTGTTGTCCTGGGTACCAGCATAGGAGATTTTACCCTTTCCGGAAACATGGCACTCAAATATCCTGTCAGGGGTAAAGACGCGTCAATAGGAGTTTACGGAGAACTGTCTGCAACAGAATCGCCGTTCTTCTACACATCACAGCACTCCACTTTTGCATGGTGGGACAATGATTTCAACAAGGAGTTCCGCACACGACTGAGTGCATACCTGGACCTGGAACTTACCGGAACCCGTCTTGAACTGGACCTGGAGAATGTGGCCAATTATGTCTATCTCCAGAATGAGGCAGGCCCCACAGTGAATGCCGATGGTGTAATGCAGCCGTCATACTCCATTACAGCAAAGCAGCACAATGGTTCCATACAGATCCTGGGAGCTACCCTGCAGCAGAATTTCAAGCTTGGACCGTTGCATTGGGACAACCGCATTACTTACCAGATTTCGGGTAACAGGACAGTCATTCCGCTGCCAGACCTGAATGCATACTCGGACCTCTATTTCAAGTTCATATACGCCAAACGGATGCACATGGAGGTTGGTGCCAACGTGCAGTACTTTAGCAGATACACTGCTCCTGCCTATTGTCCGGCTGTAGGAGCCTATCATCTGCAGAACAGCGCTTACATCCAGGAGGTAGGAGGCTATCCGCTCATTACTGGATATGTCAACTGCCAGTTAAGGGGCGTACGTTTCTATGTTTTATACTACCATGCCAACTACGGGCTCCTGTCCAACCGTGACTCATTCATAGTTCCGGGCTATCCCGCAAATCCAGGCATGTTCAAGTTTGGACTTAGCTGGACACTTTTTGACTGATATGATCAGATGGGGATTTATAGGTTGCGGTCAGGTGACTGAGAAAAAAAGCGGCCCTGCATTTGCAAAGGCCGATGGTTCTGCAATTGAGGCTGTAATGAGCCGCGATGCCAACAAGGCGCGTTCCTATGCACAGAGGCATGGCATTGCCAAGTGGTACACAGACCCTATAGACCTGATTGAGGATAAGAACGTGGATGCAATCTATATAGCCACGCCACCATCGTCGCACGCCACCTATGCCGTTATGGCCATGAAGGCAGGCAAGCCCGTATACATAGAAAAGCCCATGGCTCAGAGTTATGACGAGTGCATGCGTATAAACCGCGTTTCACGCGAGACGGGCGTTCCATGTTTTGTTGCATACTACAGGCGTTATCTCCCCTATTTCCAGAAAGTAAAGGAGCTCACATCAAGAATAGGCCATCTCATTAACGTACAGATACGTTTTGCACAGCCCGCCCGTGAGTTTGACTACAACAGCACCAATCTCCCATGGAGGGTTATCCCCGATATTTCCGGAGGCGGTTATTTCTATGACCTGGCCCCACATCAAATAGATATGGTCCAGGAAATATGCGGCTGTATAATAGATGCCTACGGACTTAGCAGCAACCGTGCAGGTCTGTATCAGGCCGAGGATACCGTGAGTGCCTGTTTTAAGTTTGAGAACGGCCTGGTAGGTTCTGGCTCATGGTGTTTTGTTGCCGATGAGTCCGCCAAGGAAGACCGCATTGAACTTATTGGAGACAAGGGAATGATATGTTTCTCAATCTTTACCTTCCAGCCCATTGCGCTTCATGACAGCGAAGGTCGTCATGAGTTTGACATTCCCAACCCCGAGCATGTTCAGTTCCCTCTGGTTCAGGCCGTGGTTGACCACCTGAACGGCAAGTCAGTCTGTACCTGCGACGGTATAAGCGCCACTCCAACCAACTGGGTAATGGATCGCATACTGGGCAAATTCTGATATCCTCCCGGAGGCTTTTCCTTTAGAAGTTAAAGCCCAGGGTCAGGACAAGCCTGTTGTTCTTGTACTTGTAATCTACGTCAATGTCCTGGTTGTACTCGTTCACGTTAAGGGTGCTGTTGCGGACAGAGTGAACAAAAGCCATATCTACATAGAACTGTGAGCCGTCATAATCAGGGGCTGAGCAATAACCCAGTCCAAAGGTCAGGTTCTGTGTCTTACCCAGACGGTCCACCTGGAAATCCATACGGCCTAATTCACCTGTAGCTCCAGCATTGAACTCTGTATCTTTAAGGTATGGATATGCGTTTGGCTGAAACATGGAGCCTATTGCATTGTATCCGGCACGGAGTGAGAGGTTCTTTATATTCTGCTCAACACCAAACTTAAGCACTGAATAGTCCTTGAGATCTATTGCGCCCTGGGTCTCCAGACGGGTATTGCCTATTGAAAGCGATGCACGCTGGGTATAGTGCTGCTCCAGTTCCATTCCTATGGCTGTCTTGCCGAATGTAAGTCCAGCACTCAGGTCAAGTACCCAGGGTGATGATGTCTTGTAATCAGTTGAGTTGGTAAAACCTGTACCTGGTTTCTGGTCATCCTCAAAGGCATACAGGTAATCAGTATATTCCAGTTTCTGTCTGAACTTGGTTGGAGTCTTTAAAGAAATACCCAGGCGCAATGGCGATACAGGACGGATTATTGCACCAAGAGCCATATTCCAACCGGAACCATCGGAGTAGTTAAACTTGTCTACAGCTGTATAATCACGTCCATCAGGGTACAGGGGATGCGAGCCTGCGGGATAGTAATCATAGAAATAACCCTCGGACCTGGTCTCCGCATTGATCATACCGATTGTCCAGCCCAGGTAGAACATATCCTGCAGATTCCATGAAAGGTTAAAATCCAGAGAGTGTATCTTGTTACGCTGGGCATCCTTATACTCACGCCATACCTCATAGCCATCGTCATCAAGGAATGAATCAACGTAGTCAAGAATACGGTCCATATTCTGGAGCTTGCGGTACGATACTCCAATATTCATGTAATTGCTGCCACCGTTATAACTGGAGAATACGGCAGATATATTGTCAAAGCCCAGATTCAGGTCAGACTTGTAGTTATGTGAGTAATATGTGCGGCCACCACTGGAAAGAGGATACAGTCTGGTTGCCAGAGGATCCGTATCGGTAGATGTTCCAAAGAATGAGAGAGACATGTTTATATCGCTCTTACGGTAGGTTCCAATACCTGCCGGATTGTGGCTGATTACGGAGATATCACTTCCAAGAGCACCCATGGCTCCACCCATACCTACATATCGGGCTGTTCCGTTAAGTTCTTCCTCGTACAGTTTGGCGGCATCGAATGTTGTCTGCGCCATGGCTGGCATGCCCATTATCATGGCAAGAGCCAATCCCATAATCTTATTTGTCTTCATAATAGTCTGCTTTAATGTATTATACAATCAGTTTCCAAACTGCGCTTTATCTTCTTGATGAGCTGCCGGATACGCTGCGGCTGGAGCTTGAGTTTGAGCTACCGCTAGAGATGCTGCGGCTGGAGCTGGAGCTGGAACTGCTGGAAACGCTGGAAACGCTGCGGCTTGAACTTGAGCTGCTGCTGGAAACACTACGGCTGGAGCCTGAACTGCTGGATACGCTGCGGCTTGGGCTATGGGTATTTGATGAGCTGGATACGCTGCGGCTTGTAGCAGATCCAGTGCCGGTAGTGCTGCGTGATACGCTTCTTGAGCCTGCTGTTCCGCTGGTAGTGTTACCTGATATGCTGCGGCTGGAGCTGGTGCTGCTTGGACGGTCATAGGTATTACCCGATACAGTACCTGTGGAATTTCCACTTACAGAACGTGAAGCGCTGGAGCGGCTGGATGTTGCAGGAGTAACACTGCGTACAGAATTAGAATTACGTGTACCTGTAGACTGTGAAACACTGCGGTTTACGCTGGTTCCAGAGATACTTCTGGACGAGCCAGTACTTGCTGCCGGTTCCGATGTGCGGGAATCTACACGTCTTGATGTGGCCGATGGACTAGAAACGCTGCGATTGCTTATGGAGCCCGACAATGATGTACGGCTTGCTGTAGTGCGGTTCAGGTCCCTGTCCCATCCAACAGAGTTTATCTGACGGTTTGGCCTGTAACTTGGTCCACTGTTATCGGACACATAGATATAGGTTGGGCCATAATGATAGTAAGAATATCCATAATGTGGGTGATACCAGGTATCGTAGTACCATGGATCATAATAATACCAGCTGCTATGGTACCATGAATCATAATACCACGGATCATAGTAGTATGAGTGTGTGTAGTGCCAATAGCGGTCATCAAAATAGTGATCCCAGTACAGTACATCCCACAGAATGTCCTCATACATTGCTATATGGGCTGAGGCGCGTCTGTGGAAACGGTAGAGCCTGCGTGTAAGGTAATAATCCTCTACAGCATCATTGTAACCCTGGGCATACAGGTAATCACTAGAGGATTCTGTCTGCTTTACAAACACGGTATCGTGAATGTAGATGGTTGGAACATCGTCAAGGATTGAGCCATCCTCATACTGAATCTGGCTGGTACCGTATGAATAGCGGCGGTTATACTCATCAGGATCGCGGTCCACAATAATCTGTGGAGTCTTGGTAACCGGAGCAACCTCCTGCTGTACCGGAGCTGCAGACTGCACGCTGCTGCTTGATGGAGTGCGTGTTACAGTTGCCGTACTTGTAGCTGAACCCTGTGACTTTGCGGTCTTGCCGGTAGAATACAGGTCATTCCTCTGGGCCGATGCAGTTACTGTAACTGCTATCAATGCCATGAACAATACTGACTTTTTCATAACCGTATCTTTTTTGTGATTTCTTTCCACCACAAAAATAATCCGGATAATATACACGGATTACGGAAAATACCTAAAATGGATGGGGAAAATCCCTATTTGATTCTCAGGCGTTCAAAATCGGCATCGGAACCGCTGAATACATTAAAATCCGTGTATCCGTCTATACCATCCACACTGGCACGGTCGGAGAATTGCCATATTGTCCAGTTCCGTTCTGTAGCAGGACGGGCCACGTAATAGTGAGCCACCCAGAACGGGCATTCATTCAGCTCATAAGAGTCCAGATACCTGCTCTGGAACTTGGCCGATGAATATATAATAGGTGTAACCCCATAGTGTGATTTAATCTCATCCACAAAGACTTTGAGTTCTCGGCGCAGGGCGGCCGATGAACGTCCAGAACGCTCCACATCTATTATGGGTACAAAGTCTCCCTTTTGCAGGGATACCGTATTTATATAATGTGCTGCCTGTTTCTGTGGCGATGTACCGGGGTTATAGAAATGATAGGCTCCGCACACCAGTCCGGCTTGCTTGGCATGGGCCATATTCCAGGAAAAGTCAGGGTCTGTAAATGTACTGCCCTCTGTTGCCTTGATCATGGCAAACCTGATTGGAAGTCCGTTCTCACGCGATGCCTCCACCACCCTGTTCCAGTCTATACTGCCCTGATGGTGTGATACATCTATACCATAGTACCGGTAGCCCTGGGGTATGCAAACCCCGTATTCCTTTGTTCCCTGGCATGGCAGCCACCTGTAGAAATAAGGACGTAGCAGAACCATGTATGCCATAAAGGCCATTAACAGCATGAGCAAGACAGCTGTAGCCCAGTGCAGCCACTCGGGAACCTTGCGGGATTTCTTGCGGCGTGATGCAGGTTTGCGCTGCTGTCTGACTGTGTTTTTCCGTATAGAAAAAGAAGAGGAGCCCCTTCTGTTTCCAGATGGGGTTCCTCTTTTTGTTTTCTTGCCTTTTGGGGTTCCTTTTGTCATTCAGGACAGTGAGTTTCCCTTTATGAGGTAAGATTATTACTTGCTCTGCTCAAGAGTAAGAGTCTTGGTAGGCTGGTCAGCAACCTCGGCTGGGCCAAAGTACTGGATAGGACCAGGATAAACGAATGCTGTTTCTCTTGCCCACTCCTCACGCTTAGAAGCAAAGTACTTGAATGGCGCACCGACAAGTTCAACGAGAGCCTTCTTGATAACCGGCTTCATCTCACCGTTACGCTTCTCCATGTTCATCATCATGGTGATTGGAATACCACCGGCAATCCACTCGTCTGCAGGCTTGAATGTATTCTTGATTGATGACATGTAACCGGTCTTGCCGGCAGCCATCAGCATAGAAGCGTTAAAGCCAAGGCTGTAGCAGTAGTCAGCATCCCAGTTTGATGGAGCTGCGCAACGGCCTTCGTAGCCAAAGAAGTGGTGCTGTGTAGCAAACTTGCCAACAAACTTGCCCTCCTTCTTCCACTCAGCCAGCTTAACAGCAACCATGTCAGCAAGGAGCTGCTCTGTCTCAATGAGTGATACCTGTACGTTTCCGTGTGGGTCACGCTCCAGGGCCAGCTGACGGCTTACACCTGCAGGAAGTGAGTTAAAGATAGCTGCGTTCTCAGCAGACAGGTGAGCTGCAATGAATGCAATCTTCTCCTCTGCAGAGATCTTGTCAAACTCAGCCTGGTTGGCAGCAATCAGGTCATTCAGCTCAGCAATGAGCTTCTTGATGGCTGGGATGAACTCAATCAGACCTTCCGGTACCAGTGCAACACCAAAGTTCAGACCACGGCTTGCGCGCTCAGCAACTACCTCGGCAATGTATGTTACAACATCATCCAGAGTCTGGTTCTTAGCCTCAACCTCCTCACCAATCAGGGTAATGTTTGGCTGGGTCTGCAGGGCGCACTCAAGAGTAACGTGGCTGGCTGAACGGCCCATCAGCTTTATAAAGTGCCAGTACTTCTTGGCAGAGTTGCAGTCACGCTCAATGTTACCTATAACCTCAGAATAAACCTTGGTAGCAGTATCAAAACCGAACGAAGCCTCAATGGCATCGTTCTTAAGGTCACCGTCTATAGTCTTTGGGCAGCCAATAACCTGTACGCCGGCACCAATCTGTGCATAGTACTCAGCAAGTACGCAGGCATTGGTGTTTGAGTCATCTCCGCCAATGATTACCAGAGCCTTGATGTTGAGCTCCTTGAGGATCTCAAGACCCTTGTCGAACTGCTCCTTCTTCTCGAGCTTGGTACGGCCAGAACCGATGATGTCGAAACCGCCAGTATTGCGATACTCGTCGATGATCTCGTCGGTAAGCTCCATATACTTGTGATCGACAAGACCACCAGGACCGAGGATGAAGCCGTAGAGCTTGTTCTTTGGGTTGAGCTTCTTGATGCCGTCATAAAGACCAGAGATTACGTTGTGGCCACCAGGAGCCTGACCGCCAGAAAGGATTACGCCAACATTCATCTGGGCAGTTGTCATCTCGCCCTCGACAGGCTCGAACTTGATGTATGGCATGCCATAGGTGTTAGGGAAGAGTTTCTGTACCTCCTCCTGATCTGCTACTGACTGTGTTGGTTCGCCCTCGACAGCCTTGAGTGCGCCACGCAAAGCTACAGGAAGCTTTGGCTGATAAGCGGCGCGTGCAATTTGAAGTGCGCTTTTTTCCATATATTTGTAATAGGTTTTGTTTGTACTTGTTTCTAAAATCGAGCGCAAATATACTAATTAAATATAAATAATGTGATAATAAAAGGCTAAAAAAACATGTTTTTCGGCAATAGTTGGGACAACTGCCTACTGAATTTATCAAAAAACTGTTAGGGATTTTGGTGATTATGCAGATATTTATTAACTTTGCACGCGAGTTATTTATATAAAAAAGAAAATGGGTAAAGAGATTTCGTTGACAAGCAAGAGGCTGAGGGTTCCGTTTATACTGGCAACCACGTTGTTCTTTATGTGGGGTTTTGCCCGTAATATTCTCGGTGTGCTAAACAAACATTTCCAGGATGTGTTCCAAATCGGAGTCGCTCAGAGTTCAAAGATAGAAGTCTGCACATTCCTCGGATATTTCCTCATGGCTCTGCCTGCCGGATGGTTTGTCGCACGTTATGGATACAAGAGAACGATGGTTGTGGGGCTTTGCATATTTGCATTGGGCTGCCTTTCTTTTGTCCCATGCGCATCCGTCGGATATTTCAGTTGGCATTTGTTGCTGGTATTCTTCATCATTGCATGCGGCCTTGTTTTCCTTGAGGTTTCTGCCAATCCATACGTCACACAATTAGGTCCTGTCGAAACCAGTTCTGCCCGTCTCAATCTGGCGCAATCTTTCAACGGCCTGGGAGGTATCCTGGCTCCTCTGATTGCGGGTAGTTTGTTGCTGCATGGCGGAACTGGGGCCGATGCCGAAACCGATGTCGCGCTTCCCTATAGCGTGATGGGTATTTTCGTGGCTGTCATAGCCGTCGTCTTCATGGTGTTGAAGTTGCCGGAGAAGCCTGCAACTGTTATTGTTGCCGGAGCGGAGGAAACTGAGAGTTCCTGGCACTTGGGTAAGGCTTTCTGGTGCGCTTTGATAGCCCTGTTGGCCTATGAGGTGGCAGAAATCTGTATCAACAGTTACTTTATTATCTACACAACCGGCCAAGGATGGCTGGGTAAAGTGGAGGCCAGTTCGTGGCTTTCCGGGGGCATGCTGCTCTTCATGTGTGGACGTCTCGTCGGCAGCTGGCTCATGCAACGTGTTGCCGCCAAGCGGATTCTGCTCTTCTGTAGTCTGGGAACCGTGCTTTGCGTCTCCGCCATCCTGCTGGAGGTCGGATCTTCATTGAGCCTGACCGCTCTGCTCCTCAATTTCCTCTTTGAGTCCATCATGTTCCCCACCATCTACAGCATGGCTCTCCAGGGATTGTCTTACAAACAGACCTCCCGTGCCGGCAGCATCCTGATGATGACGCCGGTGGGCGGTTGCAGTTTCCTGCTGATGGGTATGCTTGCCGATCAGTCGGGGTTGACCATGCCGTTCTTCCTGCCCTTGGCTGGTTTTGCCGTGGTGATGCTCTATGCGCTTTGGGCAAATGTCTCCGTCAAACGTAATTAAGACGAATCTGAGGCGAGTGTGCCGCTTTTTTTAGTATCATATAAATAAACTACACACATAATATAACCATGAAAAGATTACTAACTTTATTTTGTTTGTTCTGCTGTCTCGTTTTGGGTGCGACGGCAGGAAATCCTGTTCAGGACCTGCTGGACCGCATCGATCCAGGAGCTTCGAAGCGATTTGTCATCGAGAAGCAAAACACGGACCAGGACTTCTTCGAACTCGACCAGCGAGGCGAGAAGGTGGTCGTCCGTGGCAACACATACGTCAATATTGCTTCGGGCATCAATTGGTATCTGAAGTACTATTGCGGCATCCAGCTGACCTGGAACCAGATGCATGCCAAGCTTCCTGCCAAGTTGCCTAAGGTGACCAAGAAGGAGCGCCACGAGACAGACCTGAAACTCCGCTATGATTTCAACTATTGCACCTTCAGCTACTCCATGGCCTTTTGGGATTGGAACCGTTGGCAGGAGGAGATCGACTGGATGGCGCTCCATGGCATCAACATGCCTTTGGCTGCGGTCGGTTACGAATGCGTCTGGCGCAACATGCTTTTGAAGCTGGGTTACACGCAAGAGGATGTTGACGAGTTTATTGCCGGTCCCGCTTTCCTTGCCTGGTGGGAGATGAATAATCTCGAAGGCTGGGGTGGACCTAATCCCGAATCCTGGTACCGACAGCAGGAGACCCTGCAGAAGCAGATCGTCCGCCGCATGAAGGAACTCGATATTCATCCTGTCCTTCCAGGCTATAGCGGCATGGTGCCGAGCAAATTCATGCAGGAACAGGCTTCTATGTCTGCTGCCGAAACCGATAATGGCGAGTCGTCGATGAGCAACGTTCAGCTGTGGAACGGATTTACGCGTCCTGGCATCCTGATGCCGACTGATCCTCGCTTCCAGCAGTTTGCCGACATGTTCTATGCTGAGAGCGTACGACTGTTTGGCAAGGCTGACTACTATTCCATGGATCCTTTCCACGAGGCGGCCAACCTGCCAGAGGATTTGGATCTCGATGCCTGCTTCAAGGCGGTTAATGCAGCCATGAAGAAGGCAAACCCCAAAGCTAAGTGGGTCTGCCAGGGCTGGTCGGAGAATCCGCGTCCCGAGATGCTGCAAGCCATCGAGCCGGGAGACGTCATCTTCCTCGATCTCTTCTCCGAGTGCCGTCCTATGTGGGGCATGCCTTCACTTTGGTACAAGGAGAATGGCTATGAGGAGCACGACTGGTGCTTCTGCCTGCTCGAAAACTTTGGCGCCAACATCGGCATGCATGGCCGCATGGACCAGCTCCTTGACAACTTCTACCTGACCAAAGGCCATCCCAAGGCCAAGCATCTGGTGGGCATGGGACTCACGATGGAGGGATCGGAGACCAATCCGGTGATGTACGAACTGATGTGCGAGCTTCCCTGGCGTCCGGAGAAGTTCACCAAGGAGGAATGGCTCAAGCAATGGGTCAAGGCTCGTTACGGATTTGTTGGCGTCGAGCTGAAGGCAAACGAGAAGCCCGAACCAGGCTCGCCGGCATGGAACATGTGGCTGCTGACTGAGGCATGGCAGATTTTGGGTCGCGAGATCTACAACTGTCCTGTCGGCAACAATCAGCAGGGTCCTCACGAGTCGATTTTCTGTTCACGTCCGTCGCTCGACTGTTTCCAGGCCTCGTCGTGGAGTAAGATGACCAACTATTACGATCCAACCACTACGGCCGAGGCTGCCCGCCTGTTCCTGGCGGTCGCTGACAGCCTGAAGGGTAACAATAACTTCGAATACGACCTCGTGGATGTCTGCCGACAGGCTATTGCCGACCGTGCCCGCATCGTTTACAACCAGTTCGTGGCCGATTTCAAATCGTTTGACAAGAAATCCTTCCGTGCCCATACCTCTGAGTTCTTGCGCCTATTGGATGCCCAGGATCGTCTGCTGGCTACCCGTAGCGAGTTCCGCGTCGGCACCCGTCTGCAGCAGGCCCGTAGTTTGGGCACAAACGCTGACGAAAGTGACTGGCTGGAGTGGAATGCACGTGTGCAGATTACCACGTGGGGCAATCGCTATTGTGCCGACACGGGCAAGCTTCGCGACTATGCCCACAAGGAATGGCAGGGTATCCTCAAGGATTTCTATAAACCCCGTTGGGAGAAATACATCAGCGTGCTTCAGGATGAGCTGGACGGCAAACTCCCGGTTCTTCCAGTCGGCAATTCGTCTTGGCTGAAGAATTGTCAGGACAATCCAGCCCTCACCATCGACTGGTACGGCATGGAGGAGCCTTGGACCCTGGATCACACCCCTTATCTGGCCGAGCCGGAAGGTGATGTTGTGGAGGTGGCCAAGCAAGCAATCTTCTCTACTATTCCAGTTTCCCCAATTCTGAATCGCAGGAGATAATAGAATTGTTAATCCATGAAAAATATTGTCTCAACACTTACAGGCGTAGGATTTTTCCTTGCGACGATGGCCTCTCCGCTCGAGGTAGCCGGGGAGCCTCTTCCCAGCGGCCGATGGGTCGATCCTTTGATTGGTTCCGAGGGGCAGGGACGTGTCTTTGTCGGTCCCTCCATGCCCTACGGAATGGCAAAGCCTGGACCCGATTGCGGACCTTTGAACAACTCCGGTTGGGCTCCCATGCCGGCTCTGGTTAATGGTTTTAGCCAGACGCATGTGAGTGGAACCGGCGGCGGTCCCAAATATGGCAACGTCCTGATTCAGCCCTTCCTCCTTGGGTTCGAGCTGGATTCCCATCCCCAGGAACGAGAGAAAGAGATTTTCGGCCTCGGTATCTACGAGACGGAATATACCAACGGCATCTGCGTACAGGCCACGGCCTCCGAGCATGCCAGCTATTATCAGATTAAATATCCCGACCAAGGCCCACATTATCTGTCTGTAGATGCTGGTTGGTTCCTGGGTAATCAGTCTGCCCCCGATTTGCGCGAACAGCAGCAGTTCGTAGGCTGTGAGATCGAAATCATTTCCGATCACGAAATTTCTGGCTTCACCCGCATCCGAGGCGGTTGGAACAACGGCAAAGCCTATACCGTCTATTTCTATCTGGAGTCGGACCTTCGATTTGTCAACGACTACCAATGGGACAACAACGGCAAGCGTGGCATCAACGTCGAACTGGAGCCTGCCGCAGAGGAATGGAACCATGTGAGGGTCGGCATCTCCTTCGTCGGCGAGCGACAGGCGCGACAGAATGCATACGAACAGAAGACATTTGCATCGGCCTACAACCATTGTACCGAGGCATGGCAGAGGATCTTTGATCGCGTTGAATTGGATCCCTCGACCCCCGACGAACAGAAAAAGATGTTCTACACGGCCCTTTATCACACCATGCTCGAGCCTGTGGATCGTACGGGTGAAAATCCCGGTTGGACCGACTTCGTGGATAACGATCCGCAGAAGGGCGAGGTGCCATATTATGATGATTTCTATGCCATTTGGGATACATATCGCACCTCGATGCCGCTGGTGACGTTGCTCGATCCTGAGCGACAGACCGCCATCGTCAATTCCTTGCTAAATATCTACAAGCGTGATGGCTACATGCCCGATGCCCGTAGCGGCAATTGCAATGGACGTACCCAAGGCGGTTCGAATGCCGACATCGTGCTGGCCGATGCCTTGGCTAAGGATTTGACGGGCATCGATTGGAATCTTGCTCTCGAAGCCATGCTTAAGGATGCCACCGTACCTCCCGGAGGCAACGAGGAAGCAGAGGGACGTGGGGGATTGATTCCTTATAACGAACTCGGCTATGTGCCATACGGCATCCCACGTGCTGGAACCCGTACCGTCGAATATTCCTTCAACGATTGGGCTATCGCTCAGGTGGCAAAGTATCTGGGCAAGCAGGATTTGTTTGAGGAGTATATGCATAAGGCCGATTCGTGGAAAAATCTGTGGCGTTCGGACTATGAGAACGACGGCACGCGTGGCTTTATCCTGCCCAAGGACAAGGAGGGCCGCTGGATAGACCATCTGCCTTTCGGTCACAGCAAACTGCAGCCTGTCAGCTTCGAATACAACCCGACCGTCTCTTACGAAGGTCCGTGGTATGTTGCCTGGTGGGATTGTTTCTTCTACGAGGCCTCTTCGTGGGAATATTCCCTCTCCGTTCCGCACGATGTGCCTGCGCTCATCGAGGCTTGTGGTGGGGCAGAGGCTTTCGAGAAGCGTTTGGACACCTTCTTCGACCATGGATATTATAATGTGGCCAATGAGCCCTCGTTTCTCACACCTTGCCTCTACCATTGGATCGGCAAACCTGAACGAACCTCTGAGCGTGTCTTGGAGATTATCCGCAACAACTACAACACTTCGCGCATAGGCATTCCGGGCAACGACGACTCGGGAGCCATGTCCTCGTGGTTAGCATTCCACATGATGGGTCTCTATCCCAATGCCGGACACAACTATTATCTCCTGCACGAACCGCTCCTGCAGTCCCTGACCCTCCATCTGCCCAACGGCAAAGACCTGTCGATTCGCAGCATTAAGAGCAAGGACAAGCAGGCTCGTGTGTTGTTCAATGGCGAGGCGCTCTCAGATTGGCGCATTACCCACCAGCAGTTGATGGAGGGTGGCGAAATCCTGTTTGAAGTTCCCAAAAAGACGGCAAAGAAGAGCCAGAAACCGGTAGTTGTGGCCGAAGCTGAAGAATCGCAGAAGTTCGTTGCGACCCATCGTTTCAGCTTCTCGCTCCATGGTCAGACTCGCAACTTCGACGTCCGCATGGATCGTCAGGATGACGGTTCGCTCTGCCTGCAATGGGGCATAGTGCGTCACGAGGATTATTGGACCGGATCCTACGTCATGACACCCGTGGCGCTGGAACAAGCCACGTCGCTCTGCTATCAGCAGCCTGTCTGGCATCAACAGCTGACGCTTACCGATCAGACCTTCTGCCTCTTGCCCCTCCAGGCCTTGCGCGATGCCCGAGACAAGGGTAAATGTCGCTTCAACAATACCGACTGGACTCTCGTGGAGCGCAATAGCCTCTTCGGCGGCACTTTGCATCTGCGCGACAGCCAGGAAGGCGCTGAGATGTGGGTGAGCGAGGACGAAAATCTTCCGTTGATCATGAAGATGCAGGATAACCCCGTCGAAATCAATTGGAGCATCAGTTCTCTTGTCCGATAACTCAAGGTAAAAATTGATGCAAGGGCGTTCCACCCTTTTTTGTAGCGTTCACAATTTCCGTAAGCTTGTTCGGGTTTCCCGACGCGCTTCCCGAGAGTTGTGAAAGCGGCAAAAAGACTCCGGACACGTTTCCAGAGAGTTGCGAAAGCAGCAAAAAACTTCGGACACGCTTTCCGAGAGTTGCGAAAGCGGCAAAAAAGCTCAGGATACGCTTCCGGAAGGTTTTAGAGCAGCAAAAAGACTCTGGACACGCTTCCCGTAAATGTTTTTACCATCCATTTCGGAATCTTAATTGTATTTTTTTTCTTTTTGAGTAGTAAATTATTATGCCAGAATCAATACAAAAAAAACAACGCCTGCTTTCGCTTGACGTGCTCCGAGGCCTGACTGTCTTCGGGATGATTCTTGTCAACAATGGCGGTGGTAAAACGAGTTTCGCTCCACTCAACCATTCCGTCTGGAACGGTTTGACTCCTTGCGATCTCGTCTTTCCCTTTTTCCTCTTTATGGTAGGTGTGAGCATATTCATATCTCTCAACCGTCATGCCGGCGAACCCGGAATGGTGGCCAAGATTCTGAAGCGCACCCTCATCATGTTTGTCATTGGCGTAGCTCTCCATGCCTGGGATATGCTCATCTGGGGAGATGGCGCAGAGATCGTATCCAAGCTCCGCATCTGGGGCGTGCTCCAACGCATCGCACTTTCCTACTGTGGCGCCTCGTTGCTCTTCCTGGCCTTCAAGGGACGGCATCTATGGAAGATTTCCCTCTCGCTTCTTACCCTCTACGGGGTTATTCTCGTTTTGGGAAATGGCTATTCGCAGGTGGGAGCGGAGAATTGGATAGGAAGGGTTGATCGCGTCCTGTTTGGTGATCATATCTATGCCAAAGTGCTCGACGGCCGTCAGCCTGTCGATCCCGAAGGCCTTGTCGGTGTCATCTCCGGTATCGCCCATGCCTTGATTGGTGTCATCTGCGGACGAGCCATCATGAGCGGCAAGGAGGTAGGAGAGAAGGTGATGAAAATCCTTGTCATCGCCGTTGCACTCGGTATCGGCGGCTATCTGCTCAGTTTCGGATTGCCCATCAACAAGCGCATCTGGTCCCCCAGCTACGTGCTCGTTACCTGCGGCATGGCTGCTGGATTGCTCGGTCTCTTCACTTGGATTATTGATATGCGAGGCTACAAAAAATGGAGCGTCGTCTTCCAATGGTTTGGCATGAATGCCCTCTTTGTCTATGTGCTGAGCGAAATGCTGCCCTCCGTCTTTGGCGTGACAGGTTTCTCCGGTTTGGTTTACAACGGATGGGCCTTCCTGTTCGGAGAGACCAGTCCGTGGACTCCAACCTGCTATGGCCTAACCTTCGATGCTATTATGGCGCTGCTGGCGTGGCTGCTTTTCCGTAAAAAGATTATCATTAAAATTTAAAAAATAAAATAGAATGAAAACAATATTGTCAAGACTTTTTGCCCTTACGGCCATCATGGTTCTCGTCTCTTGTGGACAACAGCAGAATCGGGGAATTTATAATGTGCTTGATTATGGTGCCGCTGGTGACGGAAAAACAGATGATGCAGTCGCTATCCAGCAGGCCATCGATGCCTGTAGCGAGGCAGGAGGGGGGCAGGTAGTTTTCCCTGCTGGCAAAATCTTCCTCAGCGGTCCGGTGGAACTGAAGAGTAACGTGGATTATCATCTTGAAGTCAACTCCGTCTGGCGTGCTAATCCGGACGAGAGTATCTACAACCAAAGCGCCTTCGGAGAAAACCGCGGCGAGGGAATGAAATGGATCTGGTGTAAGGATCAGCAGAACATCTCGATTACGGGCCAGGGTACCATCGATGGCAACGGTATCGCCTTCATGGGTCCGGAACTGGAGGATAGCTATGTCCTGAAGGATTTGGCAGATCCTACGTTCGATCCTCGTCCGCATGTATTGACTTTGATGGGCGTCAAGAAACTCCAGATTCGCGATGTCACCATCTGCAACGGCGCTTACTGGACCGTGCATCTTATCGGCTGCGAGGATGCTTCGATCATCGGCATCTCGCTCCTCAATCAGCTCAAAATCCGTAATGGCGACGGCATCGATATCGATCATAGCAGGAAAGTTCGCATCTCCGACTGCTACATCACCTCGGGCGACGATTGCATCTGTCTGAAGAACCGTCGCGAATATGAGGAGTACGGACCTTGCAAGGATATTGTCGTTACCAATTGCGTCATGACCGGCCGCTCCTGTGCCATCAAGATTGGCTCAGAGAATATGGACAGCATCTCGGACGTCCTCATCCAGAACTGCGTCATCAAGGCTTCGAACCGAGGCATCGGCATTCAGAACCGCGACGAGGGAACTGTCACCAACGTCGTCTTCGACAATATCATCATCGAGGGTTACTACTTCAGCGATGTGTGGTGGGGCAAGGCAGAACCAATCTACGTGACATCCTATCCACGTGCCACGAGCAATCACAAGGATGGCAACTGGCGATTCCCCAAAGGCGTGACCGAGGGCCGTTGTGGCGAAGTTTCGGACATCTGGTTCCGCAACTGCGTCTGCACCTCCGAGAACGGTTGCTTCATCGGTGGTGATGTGCCAGAGAAAGTGCACGACATTCACTTGCAGAACTGCCAGTTCACCCTCGGCAAGGTGACAGACTATCCCGGCGGCCAGTACGACAAGCGTCCTTGCAAGGGCGAGGGTTTCATCAACGATGCCACATACGCAGTCTATGCCGAGAATGCCACCAACCTTGAGATTAAGGATTGTACCGTACGCCAGGGTGCTGTGCCTGTCAACAACTATGGTGGCGAACAGAAACTGATCAATGTCAAGTAAGAGATGCGCTCATTATTATATATTATAATAGGAGGCACACTTCTCCTTTCGTCCTGTGGCCTCAAGCCTGGGAATGAGAGTTCCGCTCCTTACGAAGCCAATCGTCTGCTCACGGAGGAGGAAATGCTCTCCGATCCCGACATCCTGAGCGGCGTCTATCATGCCTATCCTGGTCCTGAGCAACAGACTCTGACGCCAGCTCCCGAAGGCTACGAGGCTTTCTATATAAGCCACTACGGACGTCATGGTTCGCGCTATCAGCCTTCGAATGCCCGTTATGAGAATACGCTCAATACCCTATTGCAAGGCCGCGAAGCTGGAATACTTACCGAATTCGGAGAATCTCTGCTGCCACGCATACAGCTTCTTTGTGACAGCTGCCTCGATCATGGAGGTCAGTTGACAGTCGTCGGAGCCCGTCAGCATTACGAGATTGCACAGCGCATGTATGACCGATTCCCCGAGGTCTTCGGACGTCAGATATCGGCCCGCGCCAGCGTCGTTCCCCGTTGCGGAGCTTCGATGCGAGCCTTCTGTCAAGGCTTGGAGGATAGGAGTGTCGCTTCTTCGGCCATCCATCAGGAAATTGATAGCGCCTATATGGCCTACATCGCCTACGACACACCTGCCATGAAGGAGTTGAACAACAAGACCGCTCCCTGGCAGGAGGAATACCGCCAGTATATGTTGGAGCAACTTGGAGAGATGAAGGAAGAGATTCTGTCGAAGATCTTTGCAGATGCTTCTGCGGTAGATGCCACTCAGTTCATCCCCGAACTCTACTGGCTCGTGGTCGGCATGCAGAATCTTGACGTTCCAGGATGTGACTTGAGTGATATCTTCACGCCACAACAGTTGCTGCAGGCTTGGAAGAGCGTCAATTACCGCATGTATGTTTGCAACGGAAATGCCTCCATCAGCAACGGTATTCCTGCCGCAAGTGCTTCGACCCTGTTGCAGAACATCGTCGAGAGTGCCGACAGCGCCATTGCCTCAGATGCGGTCTCTGCCACACTTCGCTTTGGTCACGACACCAATCTGTTGCGCTTGCTGAACTTGATGCGTGTGCATAACTGTTCGAACTCGGTAGAAGATCCTCGCGAAGCTTGGAAGATCTGGCAGGAGAACCGACTTTCGCCCATGGGCGCCAACCTTCAGATGATTTTCTATCGTAATGCAGAAGGTGATGTATTGGTCAAGACTCTGCACAACGAAAACGAAGTGCTCTACGATATTGACCTGCAGCCAGTCTCGGCTCCTTACTATCGTTGGGCAGACCTGAAAGTGTTTTTCCAGTCCCAGATTGTACTGGATAACGAACAGACAGAATTTGTTGAATCCATACAATAAATCTATAGTAACGGCACTCCTCGCAGGAGTGTCTATAGAATCATGAATCTAAGTCAGATTTCCTCGGTTTTAGATTGTTCGTTGCAGCGATGCCGATTGGCTTCTGCTGCTACACAACCACAGAATGTCAGCATCCTGTTGACAGATAGCCGTAGCCTCACCTTTGCCGACCAGACACTCTTCTTCGCTCTGGTTACCGCCAAAGGAGATGGTCATAAATATATCCCCAACCTTTATGCAAAGGGAGTGAGAGCCTTCGTCGTAAGCCATTCGCACGAAGATTTCCGCAGCACCTGCCCAGAGGCATGGTTCCTTGTTGTTCCCGATACCCTGAAGGCCTTGCAGCAATTGGCAACCTGGCATCGCCAGCAATTTTCGCTCCCAGTCGTGGGCATCACAGGCAGCAATGGCAAGACAATCGTGAAGGAGTGGCTCTATCAGCTCCTTCACGACGTGCGAAACATTGTGCGTTCGCCTCGCAGTTTCAACAGCCAGGTGGGTGTGCCACTAAGTGTGTGGCAGATAGGGAAGGAGCATGACCTCGCCCTCATCGAGGCAGGTATCAGTCAGCCTGACGAGATGAAGCATCTTGCTAAGATTATTAAGCCAACCGTAGGCATCCTGACCAACATCGGAACTGCTCACGATGCCGGTTTCGAGAATATTTCGCAAAAACTGCAGGAGAAACTGATCCTCTTCCGCGATGCCGATCTGATCATCTATAATGCCGACATTCCTGGCATCGGCGATGCACTCGAACTCGCTGGCGTAGGAGCCCGAAGCATGTCGTGGACTCGTCGTCATAAGGACGCTCAAGTGGATGTCTATGACGTACAGCGCACAGCCAGCGAGACCGTCGTCAAATATAGCGTCATAGGTTTGGATGGTCAGTTCTCGATTCCGATGACAGACGATGCTTCGCTCGAGAATGCCTTGAACTGTCTCTGCCTGCTGCTTTATCTGGGACTTACGCCAGAGGAGATTGAACCGAGGATGAAGCGACTGTCTCCCGTGGCAATGCGCCTGGAGGTGGTCGAGGGCAAGCGCGGTTGTCTGCTCATCAATGATGTCTATAACAGCGACCTGACTTCGTTGGAGATGGCCTTGGAATTCCAGAAACGCCGTTCCTCATCTACGCTCAAGAAAACCTTGATACTTTCAGAAATCCAACAGGCCAATCTGGACGATCGTTACCGCTCGCGCAAACTGGCCCAGCTCTGTCATGTCTATGGTTTGGACAAACTGATTTGCATCGGAGATAAACTGGAGAAGACGAGTATGATGCTGCACGAAGAATTGGCAGCTCTTGACCTTCATTTGGTTGTCGATTTCTATCGTAGTACGGAAGAGTTCCTCCAGAGCGAGGAAATCAAACGACTGCAGAATGAATTGATTCTGCTGAAGGGAGCACGTGACTATCAGTTTGAACGCATCAGCGAACAGTTACAGCTTCGTCGTCACGAGACTGTCCTTGAGGTTAACCTCGATGCCATCGTGCACAATCTGAACCGTTATCGCAGCCATCTGAAGCCAGAGACCAAACTGACTTGTATGGTCAAGGCTTTCGGTTATGGTACTGGAAGCTACGAACTTGCCAAAACTTTACAGGATCAGAACGTCGATTATCTGGCTGTGGCCGTAGCTGACGAGGGTGCAGATCTCCGTCGTCAGGGCATTCGCGTTCCGATTATCGTGATGAATCCTGAGATGTCGGCTTTCCGTGCCATCATCGAGAATCATCTGGAACCGGAGGTCTATTCCTTCCGCCTGCTGGAGGCATTCGTCCAGGAGACACAACGAATGGGAGTAACGCATTATCCCGTGCACATCAAGATCGATTCGGGTATGCATAGACTTGGGTTCCAATCCCACGAGATTGACGAACTCATTGATCGTCTCAAGCGACAGAACGCCGTGAGTGTTCGTAGCGTTTTCAGTCATTTCGCCACGGCAGACGATCCCATGCAAGAGGAATTCGTTCACGAACAGAAGCGCCGGTTCGACGATTGCGCCGATCGCATCCGGGCCGCTTTCCCGTATCCTATCTTGCGACATATCTGTAACTCGGCAGGTATTGAGAAATATATGCAGTATCAAATGGAGATGTGCCGTCTTGGCATCGGCCTGTATGGTTTCGAAGCATCGGAGATTCCGATGGATTTGGAGCCTGTAGCCTCGCTTAAGAGTACCATCCTGCAGATTAAGGATATTCCTGCTACCGAGACTGTCGGTTACATGCGTAACGGAAAGGTTTCGCGTCCCTCTCGCATCGCTATGGTCCCTATCGGTTATGCTGATGGCTATGATCGCCGTTTCGGTAATGGGGGCGCCGAGATGCTGGTGGCTGGCAAGCGTTGCCCAACCCTGGGTAATGTCTGTATGGACGTGACTTTCCTTGACGTTACCGATTGTCCCGAGGCCGCAGAAGGCTGCGAAGTAGAGATATTTGGCACGCATATTCCGCTCCCGGAACTTAGCAGCAAGTTGGGAACTATTACCTATGAAGTCCTGTCAACAATCAGCAATCGTGTGAAGCGTATTTATTATAAAGAATAAAGCCATGAAGAATCTTTGCACTCGCATCTTTGTCCTCTTTCTTCTCTCATTCGTCACTCCTGCGTGGGGCAATACCATCTCTGGCGCTTTGCCCTTGCGCGATGTTGACAGTATTGCTTTCTACCAGTCGGGCGCCGAGAAGTACGAAGCGTTGTTTGCCGACATGCAGCAGGCGCATCATCATATCCATGTCGAGTATTTCATCTTCGCCAACGACAGTATCGGAGGCCGCCTGATGGATATCCTGCGCCAGAAGGCTCGAGAGGGAGTGGAATGCCGCCTGCTCATCGATGGGTATTACGATGTGAAGCGAGGCTATGACTACTCTTCCCGCCTGAATGCTATCCGCGCTGAGGGCATCGACATCCGCATCTACAAGCCCTATGACTTCCCTTATGTCCACAGAGTCTTGCGAGATCATCGCAAAATTGTTGTCATTGACGGACATATTGGATACACGGGAGGTTTCAATGTGGCGGATTATAACGTCCAGGGAAAGCCTGGAATCTATGGTTCGTATATTGATACGCATGTCCGTCTGGAGGGACCTTGTGTCGAGGGGCTGCAATTCCTCTTTTCCGAGCATTTCGAGCAGTCTGGCGAGACGGGTTTCGATGGAGGACCCTTTTATCCCTACACCAACCGTCTGATCCAGCAGGATGAAGTCGGAGAGGATCAGGATTCGGGTCAGGCTACGGCCTTGGTTCTGGAGAGAGGGCGGAGCACACGCGCCAAGAAGTCTGAGATGCGCCGTGCCATTGTTGATTTCATTGATAGTGCGCAGGATAGTCTTCATATACAGTCGCCCTATCTGTTGCCAACTCCTGCCATTCGCAGGGCTTTGCGTCGTGCCTTGAAGCGAGGCGTGCATGTCGAGATACTCTTCTCTGAGCAGGGAGACACGCCGATGTTCAATTACGGCAACGTCCATTATTCCAGATCACTTGCTTGCCGTGGGGCAGAGGTGTGGCTCTTTCAGGATGGTTTCCAGCACAGTAAAGTGATGATGGCAGATGGCAAGACATGCATGGTCGGATCAGTCAATATGGATTATCGTGCCACTCGCTGGAATGAGGAGGTCGCTGTCGTTCTCTTCGACCCAGAGGCGACTGCCTGGCTTGATTCGTCGTTTGTTCAGACGCAGCAATATTGTCGTCCGCTCACGCCCCGAACTTATCGGGATTTGCCATTTTCGACACGCATAAAAGGGGCATTTGCCAATTATTTCTTGTCGTGGTGCCTATAAAAAGTAATTAAATGTTGCATATTTACAAATTATTAACTATTTTTGTCCGGTTCTATTGCAAAGAACTTGTAGCAACACAATAAAACGAAACAAAACTTACAACTATCTTCTCAGATATGAAACAGAAAAAAACTCCAGCTTGGCTCACTACATTCCTGCTTAAGGTTGCCGGTGGCATACAGTACAAGAAACTGGTCAAGGCCAGCAAGAATCCTGCACAGGCAAGTGCCAAGACTCTTCGCGGTATCCTGACCTATTGTAAGGATACCGAATTCGGTAAGGAACATAAGTTCGAATGGGTCCTTGAGGCGGCAGATGATACCGAACTCTATAAGCGCTACCAGGAGGTGATTGCACCTTCCGACTACGAAGATTACCGTGGCTATATCGAGCGTCATCGCAAGGGCGAGGCTAACGTCCTTGTCCCTGGCAAGCCTGTCATGTACGCCACCACTTCCGGCACCACCAAGGAACCTAAGTGGATTCCTATCACCGATGTCTATCTGAAGACCGTCTATGGCAAGATGACCAAGGTCTGGCTCTACAACTATATCCAGAACCGTCCAAAGAGCTTCTATGGCGATCTCGTTACAATCGTCGGTAAGGACATCGAGGGCTATGCAGAGGATGGAACCGTGGCAGGTTCGGTATCTGGCGTTACACGTCGAGATGCTCCAGGTTTCGTCAAGGAATTGTATGCTGTTCCTGGTGGCGTATATGGTATCAAGGACTACAATGCCCGCTACTACACCATCATGCGTCTCTCGATTGAGTGTGATGCTCACATCTTCATTACCGCCAATCCTTCGACCCTCGTCGAGGTGCAGAAGAATGTCGATAAGTACTACGACTTGTATTGCGAAGACATCGAGAAGGGTACGCTCTCTCGCGAGTTTGATATCCCAGAGGATATCCGCAAGGAGGTAGAGGCTGAGATTAAGCCCAATCCAAAGCGTGCCGCTGAGCTCCGCGAACTGAAGAAGAAGTACGGTCGTGTCCTGCCTAAGCACTATTGGCCAAATCTCCAGGTCCTCAACACTTGGAAGTGTGGCAATACCTATGTCTATCTCGACAAGATTCAGGGCTTCTTCCCAGATTGCTGTCTGCATCAGGAGTTTGGTTACTTTTCTTCAGAGTGCCGCTTCGGTCTTGTCATGGATGACACCAACAATACGACCCTCTTCCCTCACTATCACTTCTACGAATTCCTCGCCGAAGAGGATTTGGACAAGATCTCCGATCCAGAAGCGCTCAAGAAGGCTAAGTTCTACCAGGTGCATGAGCTCCAGCAGGGCAAGCGCTATTGTCCATTCGTTTCTACCTTTGCCGGTCTCTATCGCTACAACATGAACGACCTGGTTGAGGTGGGCTCTCCATTCTTCAACACCCCTCGTGTCTTCATGATCCAAAAGGTCAACGGCATCGTTACCATGACGGGTGAGAAACTCCACGAGCGTCAGTTCATCGAGGCTGTCCACAAGGCTGTCGAGGAGTCCAAGATGGAGGTGAAGTTCTTTGTAGGATTTGCCGACCTCTCGATTTCGGCCTATCGCTTCTACTATGAGTTCGTCGATCAGAATACCACACAGGAACAATGTGATGCCTTCACGAAGCTAGTCGATAAGTATCTGCGAGAGCAGAATGTCGAATACGTGGCTAAGCGAGACAGCTTCCGTGTAGGTGATCCTATTGGCTACTGTATGGTTGAGAACTCTTTTGAGAAGTTCAAGGCTGCCTGCATCGCCGAGGGCGCCCGTGATGGCCAGTTCAAGATGAACCTCCTCATGCAGGACGAGAAACGTCATGCTAAATTCAAGAATCTCGTCAAATAAATAGCACCATAAATCCCTCCCCTTCACCAGGGAGGGACTTTCTTTTTTTGGGGGGAGACGATTCTTCTGATATCGTTAGATTTCGTTTATCGGAAGGAATATTCCAACTACTTATTTGAACAACTACTTACTATGGAAATAGAAAAATATAAGGCCGTTATCTTCGATCTCGATGGTACCCTCTACAACAACAAGGGACTGCCCATGAAGCTTGTACTGGGCGACATACGCAATATGTTTGTGCTTGGAGCTGAGCGCAAGGCCCGCAAGCAGATCAAGGGCATCGACTTTAAGGATGCTGCGGGCGTTTACGACGCGTTGTTCCAGAAGATGACAGAGGTGAAGAAAAGCCTGACCATAGAGAAAGCCCGCCGCTGGTATCAGGATCGCTACATGCCCCTGCAGGTGGCCATCCTGGGTATGTATTTTGACATTCGTCCTTTGACGATCGAACTGCTTGAGGCCATGAAGGCTCGCAACCTGAAGGTGATACTCTATAGCGATTATGGCCATGAGTCTGAGAAGATCGAGGCCTTGGGGATTCCGCAAAATCTCTTCGATGGAATTGTCTCTGCCGCCAAGATGGGAGGCCTCAAGCCGGCCAGAACTTCCATGGAACGCCTCATGAAGCAGTTTGAACTTACAGCGGACAGCACGCTTTATATCGGCGACCGTGAAGATACTGACGGAGAGTCAGCCCGTGCCGTGGGAATGGATTTCTTCAACGTCAAACGCGACAAGGCGGCGTGGGATGAGTTGCTGAAACTATTCCTTTGATTCGACAATCTTTCGACCTGTATCCTGTTGGGTAAAAGATCTCATTTGATCCTTGGTAAATATTGTCGCAAGGGTGTTCTACCCTTTTTTGCAGCTCTGAATTTTTTGGGAAGCATGTTCGAGTTTCCGGACACGCTTCCCAAGAGTTACGAAAGCGGCAAAAAGACTTTGGATATGCCAAAAGAGGGTTGAGAAACCTATAAAACGATTCCCGACAAGGTCGCTGGATATTTTTACGGGCTTAGAGCAAGGTGTTACTCGTCTTTTTTCTCTTTTAATTGCTGTAGATAGTCGTGGAATGATAGAAAAATGCTATAAATATGTGCAATTGTTGGGAAATATGATAAATATTTGCTCTTTTCATAATAAAGTTTGGAATTTTGGAGGAATGTGCTTATCTTTGCAGACCTAAAAACATCCAAATATTCTATTTACAACAAAAATATACTCCCTACGATGAGTCAGCTGATTATACCACAGGATTACGTGGCCGCCCTCGATCTGAAACAGACCGAACAGGCCATCAAGCGTATTAAGGATTTCTTTTTGTCAAGTCTCAGCACCGAGTTGCGTCTGCGCCGTGTGACGGCGCCTTTATTCGTATTGAGAGGACTTGGTATGAACGATGATCTGAATGGTGTGGAGCGCGCAGTCAATTTCCCGATAAAGGATATGGCAGAGGCTCGTGCCGAAGTGGTACATTCGCTGGCAAAATGGAAGCGCGTCACTCTGGCAGAATATCAGATCCCACAAGGTTTCGGCATCGTTACCGACATGAATGCCATTCGTGCAGACGAAGAGCTGGACAATATTCATTCGCTCTATGTAGACCAGTGGGATTGGGAGCGCGTCGTGCGCAAGGAGGATCGCAACGTTCAGTTCCTCAAAAAGATCGTGAACAAGATTTATAGTGCAATCCTTCGTACAGAGTTTATGATCTGTGAGACTTATCCTCAGATCAAGCCTTTCCTGCCCGAGGATGTTTTCTTTATCCATGCAGAGCAGCTTCGCCAGATGTATCCTGACCTGACGCCCAAGCAGCGTGAGGATACTATCTGTCAGAAACATGGTGCAGTCTTCATTATGGGCATCGGCGGACCTCTGGGCGATGGTAAGGAACACGACTTGCGAGCTCCGGATTATGATGACTGGACTACAGAGAACGAGGATGGGTTCAAGGGATTGAATGGCGACCTGCTGGTATGGTATCCAACGCTGAATCGCAGCATCGAGCTTTCGTCCATGGGAATCCGCGTGGATGAGGAATCGTTGTTGCGCCAGCTGAAGCTCACCGGTAAGGAGGAGCGTGTTTCTCTCTACTTCCACAAGCGTCTGCTTGAAGGTTCGCTGCCTCTCTCCATCGGTGGTGGTATAGGACAGAGTCGTCTCTGCATGGTGCTACTGCACAAAGGACACATCGGCGAGACGCAGTCATCTATCTGGCCCGATGAGATGCGCCAGCAATGTAATGCTGCAGGCATGACGCTGATTTAATTCGCGCTTTGACGATTTGAAAAAGAAGAAGGAACCAAATCCAGTCTGGAGATGGTTCCCTTTTTTTGCTTATGAGCTTTTGGATAGTTGGGACCGGGAGAAGATGGTCGAAATGGGGGATGAGGAAAATGGAGAGGAAGGTCAGGATTATCCGAAGTACATATTGCCTCCTTGCATTCTATCCCCTTCGTCCACGGTGATGGTATTCTTCTGGCCGCGTTTTGAGAAGTAAAGGGCTTTGTCGGCCCTGTGATAGAGTCGCTCGAACGTCGTGTTGAAGATGCCGTTGTAGATGGTCACACCGCCGCTCAGGGTAATTCCCATGCCCTTGAGATAGGAGATGCTGATCTTCTTGACGCGCTCACGCAATGGTCCGAAGAATGCATCCACGCTCGTCCATGCCTTGACATTCTGGATGAAGACCACAAACTCATCGCCGCCCAGACGAATGATGGTATCGTTGGGGAATACCTCCTGCAAGGCGATTGCGATCTCGCGGAGCAGCATGTCGCCCACCGGATGTCCGCAGTTGTCGTTGAAGAACTTGAAGTCATCACAATCCAGCAGGACGAATATGGATGGGATCTTGTCTGCCAGTTTGTCGTTGATCAGGCGCTCTCCTGCCACACGGTTGATCAATCCAGTGAGTCCATCTCGCTCGGCAGCGACTCGCAGATAGTTGATTTGGGTGGAAGGATCCGCTATAGTCTCAGCCGTCAGGATGGCTTGGGTCACATTGCCATCGGCATCATAGGTAATAGGGGCCAAACGGGCATGACACCATCCCAGGTTGCGGGTCGGGAAGTCTAAGGCGATAATCTTTTGTCCATAGATACGCTCTGAAAGTGTCGTCGGGTTGGCAAAGTTCATGAAGTCCTTGCGATATTTTTCGTCAATCAGGGATAGGCAGAAGAGACGGGCCAGCTGATTAGAATCGGAGGCGCTGCGTGCCACCTCCTTGAGATTGTCGGTAGCCTTGATGATCTGATATTGAAAGGTCTGCAGATCGATGGAGATGATTACTTCATAGGCATTCTGCAATCCTTCGAACATGACGATATAATCGTTCAGGCTTCGGATGGTTTCCTGCAGTTTCTGAGGGGTCTGGAGATAATCTATCAGCTGTCCGACTATAGCGACAATGTTTCCTTCGGCATTGCGTGCAACCGTATATTCGATCTCTACCGATTTGCCATCCTGACCATGGAGTGGCAGCGCTCCCCGCTGGTTTTCCTCGGGATTGGCAAGGATGCGTTCTATTGTTTGGAACATTTCATCCTTGGAGACAAGGTCAAAGAAGTCCGATTCGCGCTTCTTGAGATAGTTGGAGTAGGAGGCGTTTGTCAGTTTCCCTTTTTCGTCCAGATAACTGTAAAACATCATATCTGTCTCTATCACATATCTGAAAAGAGAGATATGGCTCATCTCAATCTGAATCTTCTCTCGTTCCAGAATAGAATAGATATAGTCGCGCAGCTGTTTTTCGCTGAGCTGATCAACGTAGAGATATGGATTGTAATTCTGCATTTGTTATTGTCGGGTAGAAGAGAGTTTGTCCTGATGCTGTTCAGCCCATTAAAGGACGTTGTGAAGATGTAGCACCTTCAGGAACTCGATGCGGTCTTCGGTGATCACTTTCTCCATCGCTTTCTGTAGTTCCTGGTTATTCAGGATGTGGTCAACCATAGCGGGATTGTAGCGTGTGCCAGCATCTCGCTTGAGTTCGTTTATTACTTGGAAAAGGATCTTCTTGCGTCCATAGTTACGGCCGAACTGATCTGTGGCTGCATCGATGCAGTCGCAGATGGTTACAAGATCGATGATGGGGCGGTAGGGAGACTTGGTATTGTCGAACGATTTGGGATAGCCTCCGCGGCCGTTGTACCATTTGTGATGCCCCAAGGCAACGTCCTTGTATTTGTCGAATGTCGGGTCGCAGTTCAGATAGTCGAGGGCGAGCTCAGGATGACGGCGGATGATTGCGAACTCATGGTCGGTAAGAGGTCGGAAGTCATTGTTGACGATATCTGCCATCTCGTTTTTGCCCAAATCATGGAATGCCGCTGCGACAGAGGTGTACTGTACCAGTTCCTTGCGGTGGTTTTGAATCTCCTTGACGCTGTTGTAGCCCATAACTCCGATGAGCAGTTCTGGATTGTTGTCGATAATGGATTCCACCATGACAGTTGACATCAATTGGACGGAACGGACATGAAGCACGGTGCCAAACTGTGCCTTAACGGCCAGTTCGGTGACGAATTGCTCTTTCATGTCGGGCGTCAGGTAGCTGATGATGTCAGGATCTTTACTCAGCTTGGCAAAGATGTGAGTAAGGAAGAGCGGATCCTGCGTGTACTTGGTTCGTTGAGCCAGTTCGGAGATGGTGAAGGTATAGTAACCGGCACGGCTACGCTTCTGCGAGTCTTTCAGTTTGCTGTCCTTCATCAGCATCATGACGACAGTGAGATTGTTGCTGTATTCCTGTATGTCGCGATCGGTAATGGTTTCTTTGTGCTTGGCCTGTTCGAGCTGATCGGAGAGGAGGCGGTCACACTCCTCGAAAGCTTCGTTGGCACCAGTGTTCCCAAGCATGTAGTTGGTGAAATGATAGAAGATGTGATCCTCTACGGAGCTGTTCTCGGTGAGCGAACCTACAGCATGAGGAGACATGAGACTCATTTCTTCAAGGGCTTTCAGATCTATCTCGCTGAGGCTGTCGCGATGGGAGACATGCAGCCGGAATGCTGTGGTACGGGCGCGTTGCAGACGCTGCTGCATGTGTTCCATGGCTTTCTCGGGGATGCGATCTTTGTTGTCGTCAAGGAATTGCTCGAAACCCTTGAGGAGTTCGAGGCATTCGCTTGGAGAGATGGCGTTGACTGCGCTAAGGGCATAGCAGAGGTTCATGTAAGCGGCTCCGATGGTCTGGGCACGATCTGGGTTAAGTCGATCGAAGTGCTTTCCGTATTCCACATTGCGCTTGAAGTGCTCGACTGCCCTCAGACTGGCTTCGGGTTCAAGTGAACGTCCGATATTGGTCTCGAAATAGCCGCAGAAATGGTTTAGCGTAAGCATTTTGTCGGTGTCCTGCTGTGCTTCGAAGTAGGGCATCATGAGTTTGGTGAAATGCTCGAGCAGGAAGTTGTCGTCATATTCGTTCACAAACATGTGCTCTGTCCAGACAAAGAGCGAGTCATAGGCATTCTTATCTATGTAGGAGTCGCCCTGTTTGAAGTAGGAGGTGATGCTCTCGATGGCAACTTTGTTTTGAGCATACATTTTGGAATAGGTGGCTGCACGTCGGTTCATGATGGCAATCCATTCTTCATCATTGGCGAGTGTCATCAGGCTATCCTGGTAAGCCCGGTATAGGATGCGGTTAGTGCGTAGGGTATTGAAGACATTCTGGAAGTCTGGCATCTTCTGCGCATTTGTGGAGATGACAGACAATAGTGCCAGAATGGCAATGAGTAGGACTTTCTTCATTTCTTGCAGTCGGTTTGCAATTATATTTTTCATGATGGAATGTATGTTGTGTCGATAGGATTCTATGCTTGTCTGCGACCGGTTTGATGAATAGCTTGCATTTGCTCGCAGTTGAATCCCACAAAGTTGGGGAGTACGTGGTCGCATTTGTCCTGAATCTGGTCGGGAGTATTGTATGACGCGATGCCAAAGGTGAAGATTCCGGCATTCATGCCTGCCTCGAGCCCGCTGAAGGCGTCTTCGAAAACTGCGCATTCCTCCTTGCAGAAGCCCAATCGGTCTGCGGCACGCAGATAACAGTCGGGGTTCGGCTTGGAGGCTGCAAAGTCTTCGGCTGTCAGAACTGCATCGAAGAGAGAGTCGAAATCCTTGACCTGTTCGCGGAGGTGCTGCATTTTCTTCTGATCGGAGCTGGTAACGACTGCACATTTTACACCATGGCGATGGAGGTCGGAGATAAAGTCGAGAGCTCCGGGGAAGAAACAGTAATCCATCGTGGCTTCAAAGTCGTCAATCATCTGCATCACGTGTATCTGTGTCTCTGGATCGGGGAAGTATCGGGAAAGGATTTGCTTCAGGGTAGTCCCTTTAATCCGCTCCTGGAGATGATCTATTTCCGGACAGAATGTTTGTCCGATCCTGGCCCAGATGATAGAGTATTGTCCTTCGGTATCAATCAAGGTGCCGTCTAAGTCAAAGAGTGCGGCTTTTACCATTGCGTTCCTATTTAATATAGAATATACGGGGCAAATATAGGCTTTTTTTACAGAAAGTCCAAATGTTTAGGGCAGAATAACGGCAGATAGGACTCTGTTTTCTCGTGAAATCGGGAAGAATATTAGGCAAAAGGTGCAAAATTACAACACTAAGAGGCATCTTCAAGGCATGTTTGTATTACAGATAGTAGCAGACTGATAATACGGACTCCGTACTGTCAAATTGTAATTGTGCAAAAACAAAATACGGACTCCGTGTTGTCGTTTTGTCAATCAACATTGTCACAATACAGAGTCTGTACTGTGGTTTTGTCAATTGGCAAATTGATAACACGGAGTCCGTATTGTGGTTTTGTCAATTAGCAAAATGATAACACGGAGTCTGTATTGTGGTTTTGTCAATTGGCAAAATGATGTTACGGAGTCCGCGCGGTGGCATTCCTCATGTAGTTTGTGACATTTTCACGCGATATTTATCGAAAACCATGCCGAAGTGTGGCTTTTTAGTAGTAAACAAGCAGATTTTCGGGCAAAAGAGTAGAAAGTCAGTATATTTTGATTATATTTGCGGGCAAAACATGACAATCGAATGAGAAGACCAGAAAATCATGAGCGACAATAACCACAAAATACAAGTATTCAACGGACAGAAAGTTCGTACGGCATGGAACGCAGATGAGGAGAAATGGTACTTCTCCATCGTTGACGTGTGCGGCGTTTTGACCGACCAACCAGACTATGATCATGCCAAGAATTATTGGAAGGTACTGAAGTTCAGACTTGTCAAGGAGGGTAATGAGTCGGTTACAAATTGTAACCAACTGAAATTGGTATCACCGAAGGACGGAAAGCGGTACAATACCGATGTTGCAGACCAGCAGCAGCTTTTCCGCATAATACAATCCATCCCTTCGCCCAAGGCAGAACCCTTCAAGCAATGGATGGCACAGGTGGCGAGCGACCGACTCGACCAGATGCAAGATCCGGAACTCAACTTCCAACAAGCCTTTGTGGATTATCGCCGACTTGGGTACAGCGAACGATGGGTGAATCAACGTCTTCAGAGCATCAAGGCACGCAAAGAACTGACAGATGAGTGGGAACGTGCAGGAGTAAAGGAAGGTCAGCAGTATGCTACACTTACCGACATCATCACGAAGGAATGGAGCGGCAAGACAACACGTCAGTACAAGCAGTACAAAGGGTTGAAGAAGGAATCTCTCCGCGACAACATGACGACCATGGAGCTTGCTCTTAACATGTTAGCCGAGGCTACCACCGTGGAGCTCTCAAAGTCACAGAATCCAAAGGGTTTCCGCCAGAGTGCAAAAGTGGCGCACGAAGGAGGAAAAATTGCAGGTGAGACTCGTGCTAAGATTGAATCACAAACAGGTCGCTCCATTGTTTCAAAAGAGAAGGCCTCCGACTACCTTCCTCCAGCCGACCGTTAGGAAGAGTTGCCAGAAGAGGGCAACAAAGACGAATAAAAGGAATTCCAACTGCCGCTCTTTGTGTGTGACATACAATCGAACCCCTCTATTACGACATCATTGCTACCGGCTTGGACGTGTAGATTGAGATATTGTAAAACATAAAATCTTAGAACAGAGCGATATAACCTTCGGTTTGCCGCGCGCACCGAAGGAAGTAACAGAAGAACAAAAGAACAGAAACAACATAATAACCAACATATAGCAGCATCAGACTATCATTGTGGTGTTCCAGAAGAGTAAGCGTAGGAAACTGACATATTCTGAATACAAACCACATCAATGATGGTTGGCTTCAGCGTTTATATAGTAACGTAGGAAGAGCCAACTTGTCACTTCTTTTGATATGAAGATGCCTAACAACCTCTGGGTTGTGGGCATTTTCTTAGAAGTGACAGAGGTTCAGTAAAACATTTCCTACGCTTACCACCTCGGAACACCATAAGAAGGCTCACGCCCTTTTTATATGCCCAAAGGCCTTGTTTTTGGCCCGAAAATTTCCCAGTTAGGAAAAAATATTTTCCCAGTTAGAGAAATATCTATTCCCAGTTGGAAAAAAAAATATTTCCAGTTAGGAATTTTTTCGCCACTTTTTTGGTCATCCCGAGGCCCCAAACACGACCCTGAAAAGCCATACACAGATTGATTAGATAGTGCGTGATGCATCGTCTAATCAATCTTTATAGTATGACCCCCAAAAAAAGTTAATGAAAAATATAATAGGTGCTAGATTGGGAATCAGATTTGCTCACTTATACCGTATCTTTGCGTTCTTCAATATCGATAATTATTCATTCTAGTATTTACCAAACATGAATATAATTTTTTCGCCTGAGTACTCAGGAAATGTTTATGTTAAGCCTTCCGATGGAAAGGAGGTTATGATGGACACGTTAGTGACCAACACTATCGGTCTTGTAAACTTGTTGGAACTTCGACTTGGGCTCCACTATGAGGATGTTCCTGAGCAGGAACGTGTAGCTCACTATTATGACGCTGTCTGTAAGTATATGGCGGTTCATCCAACTAATGTGATGGCTGATTCGTTCAAAACGGCAGGTCTCAGCACCGCTAAGGCTATGCTCTCATGGCGTGAGGACCTGAGAGGAGCAGATTGGGACTTTGATGGCGAGGAGATAAGCGAACGTCTTGCTGTACTCATTGGAGTTGAGGAGTATTTCCGCAAGCAGGTCGGTTGCGACATGGCAGGTCGTTTGCACATCGTTACTGATCAAGTGGCTTTCCAGAAACTTGATTGCAAGGATATGGTTATCGAAATGGCCGTTGCCAAAGACTTGCTCAAACCTACGACCAAGGCTCTTATTGAGGCTCTTGAATCACAAGGGGCAACGGTTGAGCTTGTTGCTGGTGTATCAGATATAGATAATAACCTGGGCAAGGTAAGAAAACTGATTGCTTCTAAACAGAAGGGAAAGATTACGCTTGATAAGGATGATGATTCAATCCAGATTTGGAAGTTTGCAGATGACCGTCTCGCGTGCGAGTACCTTTCATATAATAATATGGAGGACGTTGACGTATGGATCAACGCCGACAACAAGCAGATGGATAACTGGCTGATGCTGATGGACAAGGCTTTGACAGGTAGCGTTACGGCTGACTGTACTCCTCAGTTGACTCAGCTGTTTGTAATGGGTCTTGGCATGTTTGCCAATCCGTTGAACGTAAACACTCTCATTGAATGGTTGAACATGCCTGTTCATCCTATAGACAAATTTTTCCGTTCTGCTCTTGCTGACTGCATCGTAACCGAAGGTGGTTACAGAAACGAGGCTTGCCAGAAGAAGATTGACCAGTTCATTGAAGGTAAGTTCGTTTATCTTGACGATGAAGAAAAAGCCCTTCCTGAAGAGGAACAGGAGAAGTTGCGTTTGAAGGACAAGAAGAAGCGTCAGAAGCAAGTGGCTGTATTCCTCCCTTCATTAGAAAGTAGCAATACCATCAATACAGAGAATGTAAAGCAGTTCGTGATTGAACTCTCATCATGGGCTCGTCAACGTGCTCACCTCATGGCAGGTGAAGAAGATAATGAGCAGTGGGTAGAACAGTTGATGACCGTATCTGCTATGTGTGACGCATTCCACATCCTGTTGGGAACTGTCAATACTGATACTATCGACTACAAGACTATCGACTCATGGATGAGTACCGTATATGAAAAGGGTGCTTATACCAATGCCATTGCAGAGCGAGGATGCCGAACCGTGGTTGATTCACCTGCAAAGATTGCTTCGGTGGCAAATAAGACCATTTGGATGGGAGTGGATGGCGATGCCAGCCAGGGACAGGAATGTGCATTCCTCTATCCATCGGAGAAAGCAAAACTCGTGGAGCAGATGTATATGCATCCATGGGCAGAAGAGTCTGAGAATAATTATCATGAGCAAATGATGATGACTCCTTTGCGCATGACCAGTGGCCAGTTGATCCTTGTGGTAAGAGAACGCATGGGTGGAGAGCAGACCTTGAAGCATCCGCTTATTGTTCGTTTGGAACAGCAGGTAGAGAATATCGAAGACATTGTGGTACGTCCAAGCATCGGTGTGGAAGACCGTCATAAGGTGGATGTCGTAGAAAACGGAGGTGTAGAAGCAGAACTTCACTTTGAACATGCCGACAAGATTCAATGGCCAGATCATTTGAGTCCAACAAGCATCGGTACTTTGGCAGAACATCCATTTGACTACATGATGGAACGTCTGCTGGTCATCACTAACGATGGTAAGGCAAAGATGGCTGATGCCAAGACCACAAAGGGTAATGTGGCTCATGCCGTTATTGAGGAGTTGTTTGCTCCACGTGACGAGAGAAGATATTCAACTCCTGAAGAGATAGAGACTCGTATTCAGAATGAGTATGAAGCTGCATACATCAAGGTACTTGAGGCAAAGGGTGCTGTCCTTCAGCTTGCAGAGAATAAACTTGCGGAGAAGTTGCTTCATGAGCAGTTGCGCAGTTGCCTTGATACTCTCCTGGAGATACTGAAAGAGAACGAATTGAAGGTAACAGGCTGTGAACCATACGTTGAATGCCAGATGGGACTTGGGTTGCCACAGGCTCTTGATAAGGAAGGTAATGTCAAGGAGCGTGATATGGTCGGCTTCATTGATATGACACTTGAAGATAAAGATGGACATCCTGTAGTATTCGATTTCAAATGGACAACCTGGGCAAAGGGCTATCAGGACAAGTTGTCAGAGAACCGTAGTGTTCAGCTTGAACTTTATCGCATGATGCTTGGTCGGGAGAAGAAGGATGAAGTGAAACGTGTTGCATACTTTCTGATGCCAGAGGCTCGCCTTTATAGTCAGGAGGAGTTCAAGGGCAGAAGTTGTCATCAACTGACTCCTGCCAATCGTGACAATATCGTGGAGCAACTGAAGCAATCTGCCAAGTATCGCATGGAGCAGATCAAGAGTGGAATCGTTGAGACCAACGGACTCTTTGAAGAATTGCAGTATGTGAAGGACAGCGAAGCTAAGGGACTCTTCCCTTTAAAAAAGAATGAGGAGAACAGAACCAAAGAGGGTAATTCCTTCACACAGTATGGACTCTTTAACAACTAAATCGGCATGAGACTCCGAGCTTTGCTCGCCTGAATACCTTAGAAAATAGACAATGTATGAAGAACGTAACATATATCAACGCAGGTGCAGGTAGCGGTAAGACCTATCGCCTGACAAAGACCTTGACCGAGTTAATCAAGGAGAAGAAGGTAAAGCCAGAACAGGTAATTCTGACCACCTTCACCACCAAAGCTGCTAACGAGTTTAAGGAGAAGGCAAAGGCTTTCCTCTTTGACGAAGGTATGTATGAGGAGGCAGTTCAACTTGACCATGCCATGATTGGTACGATACATAGCGTATGCCAGAGAATGATTGGCAAATACTGGTTCAACCTTGGACTTTCACCTAATATGGGTGTAATGGCAGAGGAAGATACCAAGTACTATATCTCCCAGTCACTTGCAGAACTCCCAACCGAAGACGAGTTGAAGGTGTTACATGATTTTGCTCGTGACTTTGATGTGAGAATCTATGAAAATTATCGTCCTAAAGGTGTTGATTATGATTTCTGGCAAGGACACTTGAAGAGCATCATTGACTTTGCTACCAATTACGAACTGGAAGACTTTGAGAAGAGTGAACAGGAATCACTTGGTTACGTCCGTCAGTTTGTTAGTGCCGGTGCTACTATCACTATCAGCAATGCGGAACTTGATGCTATGCAGACCGAAGCTCGTGCATACGTTCAGAACTCAAATCACATCAAGAAGAAGGATGACTATTTCAAGTCATTTGACGAAATAAAGCGTACCAGTTGGAGAAAGTCCGTGGCCTGGTATAAGAATGTACAGAAGACTATGGACGCAAAGTACGGCGATACTTGTGCGGCCGTATCGGACAGACTTGCCAACATCTGGGTATCACAGGAGATTTTCGACAAACAGGAGAGCTACATCAAGTTGCTCTTCAACCTCGCTATGCGTTGGAAGGAGAACTTCGCTCAGTTCAAGCGTGACAAGAATTTGCTCGACTATAATGACATGGAGAAATACATGCGTCTGTTGATGCAGGATGATACAATCGCTTCTGAAATCTCACAGTCATACCGTTATCTATTTGTCGATGAGTTCCAGGATTCATCACCTATTCAGGTCAAGATATTTGATGCTCTCTCTGACTTGATGGAACATTCATACTGGGTGGGTGACTATAAACAGGCAATTTATGGCTTTCGTGGTTCTGATATTGCTCTAACCAAGGCTGTCGTTGACCGTGTCGCCAAGAAAGAGAATAGTTGCGATACCGATACCCTTGATAAATCATGGCGTTCACTCCCTGATATTGTAGAGGTGAATAATGCAGTCTTTGAGAAGACTTTCGCAGACGTTCTTGATAAGGAAAACATCCATCTTGATAAAGTAAGGGAAAACAAAACCCATGAAGATTCGCTCCGTTACTTTGTGTCAGGAGAGGGTGCTGGTGTGGCTGAGCATATCCTGAAGCTACTGAATAAAGGTGCTAAACCTAATGAAATAGCGGTGTTGGCTCGTGCCAATGCTACACTTGCTACTGTTGCAGATAATCTGAAGGGATGGGATATTCCTTCAAGCCGAGAGGATTATCCAGTCATAGAGTCACCAGTTTATCCATTGGTGGCATCACTTCTGCGTATCGTCGGAAGTGCCAAGGATGCACTCTCTAAGGCAACCGTTGCAATACTTACAGAATCGGATTGCACCACACAACAGATTATTGAAGCAAAGATACTCAACGATGCAGATGCTTCTGCCAAGACTGAAGACTATCTGGCAGATGTTCCATTGATCAGTCAGTTGTTGACTATACGCCCTCGACTCCAGCAGCAATCTGTTGCTTCGCTTGTAGAGAGTATGATTATAGAACTCAACCTCTACGATGTGGTAAAAAAGCTCAGTATGGATCCAGCCTTTGGTATCTCATGTCTGCAAACTATCATCAATACAGCTCGTGTATATGAGGAACATAGTGTGCAGATGAACTTGCCAGCTACGATTGATGGTTTCCTTGCTTATATTGAGGAAGTGTCACCTGTTGGTAGTGGTGATCCGAATGGTGTGCAGCTGCATACTTACCATTCATGCAAGGGCTTGCAATGGAAGTACGTCATTCTGATGTCGCTCAATACCAATGTGGCAGATCTCAAGAAGTCTGTTAAGAACGAAACGTACGGAGTACATGCTATTCATAGCGAAGAGCCATCAGCAGAGAATCCATACCCAGAGGTATTCATCCGTCTGACACCTTGGGTTTATGGAACAGCTAAGAATGTACCAGATGAAATCAGCGTGAAGATTGAGGAATCAGATAGTTTCAAGTTGGCTTATAAGTCAATGATTGCAGAGACAAACCGCGTATTCTACGTGGGTATGACTCGTCCTCAGGATGTGTTGATTCTTAATATTGACGTTCCAGGAAGAGGTCAGAAGCTGCTTCAATGGCCAAAGGATGTTGGTGTAGATACTGTTTCAGAGAACATTCCTGAATCTGGCGATTGGGATGTATTCGGTACTGGTCACCTGTTCAAGAACTTTACGCTTACTCAGCCGGAGCTCGAAAATCTCGAACCTTACGGAGAGGAAGACGAAACTCGTTATATGGCATTGGACATTGATGAGCCATCATTTGAGAAACAAGAACCTCGTTATCTCTCGCCAAGTCGCATACATGCAAAGGGTGACGTGGCTTCACATCATAATTTTGAGAAGCGTATTCCATTTGCAAAACAGCCATCAGATATGGCAACGGTAGGTGATTGCATACATCAAATCTTTGCAGGTATAGAAGAATCGCGCCCTGCATATAAGATTGAGTTGGATGAAATCATTGGAAGTTATGGCTTGAAGGGCGTACTAGCAGACAAGGATGCTATTACACTTGCCTGGAAGAACCTCGTTGAATACCTTACTGCAACTCATGGCGCTGCCGTAAAGACTTATCATGAACGTCCTTTCCGTCTCGATCGCGACGGTCAGACAATCGTAGGTAGCATCGACCTTGTTTGGCAAACCGAGGAAGGTGACATACTTGTTGACTTCAAGACCTGCCCAATGGGACCAAAGGCTGTGCTTGATCCAGAATCAGAACATTATGCTGGTTGGTATGCTGGTCAGCTCGATGCTTATCAAGATGCTCTTGAGGCAGCTGGCGAGAAGGTCATCAAGCGGTACATCTACTATCCTGTCAGCGGATTGTTGGCAGAGGTTGGTGAATCTTTGGAACCCAAAGTAGAACATAGAGATGATACTTTCCATATTCTTAATTTGGAAGGAAAGGACATTTCCAATTTCGTAAATAATGCCACTGCTAAACTATCTAAGATTTATGGTCAAGAGGTTACAATCTTGGAATATGTACAAGATGATACAGACCAATCAGAACATGTAGATGAGCAAGTGCTAATGTTCGTCAAGTGCTTGTCAACACAGGGTATAACAATGACCAAGATGAAAGATGGAAACATACATCTTGAACTTCCATGGCTTGCTTCACTCGGTGAAGTAGAGGTATGTTTTGCACTATTGGAAGCTTTGAAGGAATTGGCTCCTGATTGTATTATTATTCATAATAATGAAACTGAGCAGGAGTTAAGACTCTGTGATGAAAACAAGGAGGCCTTTATGACTATCCGTATTTTGAATATGCGCTCAATCTTTGAAAATAACTCAAAGGTAATTGGAGTGCAAGGTATTCATCATCCTTTCTTCATACACCCTAAGTATGTTCACATGAAGTGGCCAGAGTATGATAATGTGCAAATTGCAATGGCTCTTTTTGAGAATTTTACCCAGATACAGTGGGAATTTGAAGACTATCGTGTAGTTTCAAAAGCTGATATAACTGATAGAGAAGGTAATGAGTTTACGGCTCGAATTTTGAACCATTCAGAAAAGATCTTCATAGGACAGTCCCAGAAGGTCTGCCTGATGAATAGTCAGAAGCAAGTGAAGATGCTTGATGTTGAGGATTTCAAGGCATTTATGAAGGATGATGAACATATTGGTTATGTGGATTGTGTGCAGTTTGTTCTTGATTGCTACCCTGAAGATAAATGGGATTCATTAGTAGATGCTCTCCCTGGCGAGTTTATGACATCGCCAAAGACATACCTTCTTCGTTGGAATCCAACAATAAGCAGCTTCAAGCTCGATTCCTATCGAAAAGCTATCAAGGAATATCCCGATGGTTTTGGTAGTGATTGGAGTATCTACGAGTTTGAGAAGGCAAAGAAGGGCGATATGTATTATATGCTTCGAACTGGTGATGACAATCCTGGAATTGTTTGGAGAGGTACTTTCACTTCGGATCCGTACGAGGGAGAAGATTGGGCAGGTTCGAATCGCAAACGTATGTACGTCAACTTTGAGACTCAAGAATTTGAAGATCCCGATACTCCATTGCCTATTTCTATAGAGAAATTAGAATCTGCCATTCCTGATATAGATTGGCATAAAGGACATTCTGGTCAATTGCTGACCGAGGAACAGTCAGATAAACTTTATAATCTATGGGAAGAGGTACATCCTTTCGATTGGTCTCAGTTTGAAGATGAAGATGATATCGAAGAATCTAATGAACCCGATCCTGATGAGCCTCACTATACAGAAAAGGTTGCAGGTAAGGATGATGATGAGTTTGATCCAGAACAAGGTCATGGCTCGCATCTACAATGTATTGACGATGACCTGAACTCGGTTATACAATCTGTCTTTGACGTTGTAGGTAAGAGCAAGAATGTGATTGGTGGGCCAAAAGTCAAAGCAAAAGATGAAGGTCTGGAGTATGATACTCAACTCATGATGCTTTCTACAGATGAGAGCCAGGATATTACAGTACGTTCAATTATTGAGGTAATAGATAATGGCAATGAATTGTGTTGTTTCTTCCCTTATGTTGTTAACGACAAGTCTGTTCCAATGGCTCTAAAGAAGATTGATGAGTTCTCAAATGGCATTGAAGCAGTTCTTACTTGTGAGTACAATGGAAACGAGTTCCGTTTCTTTGATATAGACTATCCTCTTCATAAAGAGAAATATGTCATTGGAGAGATATATGAATTTGCGCTTTCCGCTATTGCGTATCATGCAGAACAGGTTCCAGAGGCAGAAATGTCTTTCGAGATTGATCCAGAGACTGTAGAAAAGATGCATGAAGCTGACCCATCTGTTGTTGACAGAGATGAAAATGGAAATGCTCTTCCGATGAAGATGAGTATGGAAATGTTTGTAGCTTGCCTCCAGCATGACGGCAAACATCCAGACGATGCAGAGTTCTGGTCATTTGTTAAATCACGTGTGAGAAAAGCAACACTCTTGAAACATGACTTCTATCGCATGGAGATTACTATCTATCACGATGAGTACGAAGAGCATGTTCTTACGATTCCATTTGCAGCTAAGACTTCGTTCTTTGAGACAAAACCGACTAAAGGCACATCTATACGAGGCTATCTGTGGTTGCAAGGAAAAATGATGAACAAATAACCCTCAATACATTCAATATGCTTAAATTAAATAGGTTCTATTGGGATTTGTATAAACAATCACCAGAAGGAGCAAACGCGATTAATCAATTCAATAATCTAAAAGAAGGTTACGATTCAAAAGTAGTATTAGATCTGATTCGAGAATATGATCCAGAGTACTTGGATCTAAATATCGAAGGTGTAAAAGAATATTTTGATTTCATATACGATGATATAAAGATTTATTTTGAGCAACTTAAGGGACTTAATATTTCAGATACAGTTTCGGCTGTAACTTCATTTATCCAGCAAGAAGAAGACTATTGCTTAGATAATATAGTGCCTTTATCTTTTATCCTATATTGTTGCCGCCCTGATTATTTCATTCCATATTTGTTTCTTTTTAGATATAGATATTTGGAACAAGTCGCCGATAATCTTGACTTAGATTTTGGGGAGGTCCCAGGTCCAATGGATAAGGCAAAAAGATGTATGTATTACCTTTCTATATGTGGTGAGTTGTACAAATATCGCATGTATAATAATCTCAGCAACGAAGAACTTTGTGCTCTGATATATGATATGGAAAGGAAATCTTATGATTCTGAATTTTCGCAAGAAAGTACAGCTTATCCTCGTGTATGGTGGATTGTTGGTCGTAAAACAGAAGAGGAATCCAAATGTAAAGAAATGTTCTTCCAAGCTAATCCTGAGACGAAAAAGGGCGATATTATGATTTTCTTTGAAAGAAGTGATACATTTGATAAATCGCACAGGTCTTCTATTACTAGTATATGGACAGCAAAGATGGATGGATACGTCGATCCATTCTTTCATTTCTATCGATATACCTATATTGGTGATGAAATACCTATAGAGCCAATACCATTCAAGGTAATTAAGACTGATGAGCTAACTTCAACAATTAAAGGTGTTAGTGCTCAATTCCAAAATTATAGTGGTAGGGAGGTTCCTGCGGATGATTACGACAGAGTTCTTAAACTCATAAAGAAGTATAATCCCTCTTTTGATGAATCGTTAATTCCGCAAAGATATTCAGAAGAGATCATCGAAGGAGTTCCATACGAAGAACGAGGCGATATGAAGCCTGAAAAATGGGTGGAAGAGAATAGAATTGTACCACTTCTTCAGAAATTAGGTTGGGGAAGAGAAGATGTTGATTATCGACGTCAAGTATATCTTCAGCTTGGTCGAAAGAAAAGTGAGGATTCAAAGATTCAATCAGGTAAAACAGATTTTTCAGTGTTCCCGTTTGGTGAACGAAGAAAATGCGCTGATATTCTAATTGAGGCAAAAGGTCCTGGAGAGATGGATGGCGATAAAAAACTACGTGATGCTTTCGACCAAGGAGAATCGTATGCTAGCAGACAATATGCAGATCTCCTTGTTTTGGCAGATGATAAGCAATTAATATTATATACACGTTGCAAGGATGGTAATTTTAGGTTCACCAATACCCCTTATGCAAGGTTTGAATGGAAATCAATTTTTGCAGAAAATAGTGAAGATTTAATTAAGGTATATAATATATTCGTAAAATTTCAGAAGCACAAACCAAAAAGATAAATTCTTGCAGAAAAACGAAATAAGTATAATATTCTTTTAACTAAAAACTTTATTATGGGAAGACTTGACCATTTAGATCCAACAATCAAAAAGCAGCAGATTATCTTTGATCAGCTTTGTAATGTGTTGCAGGCAGATGTGCTGACGGAAGTTAGACAAGCAACACAAGGTGTTTCAATTGAGTTCGTTCAGCGAGCAGAAATGGCCGCAGATAGTCTGATGATTACTGAGAAAACCATGCCAGAACTATATGCAATCCGTCAGGAGGTTAAAGGAAACATCGGGTATGAAGATGATATAGAATTTTATATTCAGGGCCGTTCTGAAGTTAATGCTTATTCTTATTATTCTGAGGATTCGGAAAAACCACATCAGATAGTTATCAACTCGGGCCTCTTCAATCTTATGGATATACAAGAACTTAAGTATATCGTAGGACATGAAATTGGACATCTGATTAATAAGGACAGCTACGTCAAGCGCCTTTATTCTTTCATCTATCCGGATGACGTTGAAGCACCTGAAATCATAGAAACACGAATGAATCAATACAATCAGCTTTGTGAGTATGCTGCAGATCGTTATGGATATCTCGGCTGTATGGACTTGGAAGCTTGTATAACAGCCAGCTATAAATTGAGTTGTGGTATTGATTTGAAAAAGATGAATGTCAGCATTGATGCTTTGATTGACCAAAATTTCGATAAAGTAGATTATTTGCTGGGTAACGGAGTTCTCTGCAATAGCGATCATCCTGATATCCCATTGAGAATACAGGCTTTGATAGGCTTCGCAAAGTTTAAGACACAGAAGAAGCTGGACGAAATGATGGATGATTTTTACTGTCTGATCCCAGGAATGTCCCATGGAGAGAAAGACCAATATATGGCTCAGTTCGTTGGCTCAGCCGGAATTATATTGTCGAGCGTTGATGGCAAGATGGATAAGGCAGAGAAGGATATGATTATCGAGGAAATTGCCAAATATACGCTCGAAGCCTCAAGGGAATTCAAGCGTATTATGAAGGCTGGAGCTCAACAGCAGTTTGATGAAGCTGTAAGTGTGATTATGGATCGTTGCCCTGCGTTGGCTGGAGAGATGTTACGCTTCTATATACAAATGGCATTTGCTGACAAAAATATTACTAAGGAAGAACTTGAATCGGTTAAGGTGTTTGGCCTTAAGATAGGTTTTGATCTTGACGATATTTATGGTGCTATCCAGAAGGAGTTGAAAGAAAACTATTGGTCAATTGCGGACGGACTCTAAATAAAAATAGCGAGGGTATGAATAAGTTTTTCCCACTCCCTCGCTATATTTGTGGGGAAATAAAGAAATACATTATTTAGACGACCTATGAAAACAAGTAAAGATGCCACCAACATTACACTCAAGTTCCATTATAATTATGGGTTGGGTGTAGTCATGACTCAAGATTTGATTCTGACTCTGGATGAGACAGGAAAGCATTGCTCTTTGGAGTCGGAGTATGGTATGGATATCCCCGAGGATGTGCCAATAGATGATACTGTCCCGAAGCGAATCATGAGGGCTTTCACAGCCCCAGCCGTATTAAAGATATTTGCGAAGGATGAGATTCCTAATGAAACGGAGAATGTAATAGCTCTGGATGGCGACAGCTATGACATCACAATTACCGTTGGTACGGAAACCAAGGAGTATCATGCTGATGATTTTTCGGTGGAGACCTATCCTTTGCTTCGATATATTGCCAGTTGGTATAGAGTGAAATAAACCATTTGCAGATGTAATAATGCTTTTATGGGCGTAGATATTCTCACAATTAACACATTATATATAATATGATGGAAAAGATAACGCTGAGTTTTTCTGCACAATGTGTTTTGTCTGTATTGAAGCATCAGGATGTCATTCTGACTTTGGATGAGAATGGCAAGCGCTTTTCGGTCAAGAACGAGGATCCTTTTGCTGTGTTGAACAGAGCACTCCATGGGGAACAAACAGATCCCGTGACCTTGCCGAAACGGGTGATGAAAGCTTTCACAGCAAGTGCCATTGATGAGATCCTGGCAAAGTATGAGATTCCAAATGAATCGGGCAAGAGGTTTGAGGATGGTTCCTGGTATAAAATCTCCATTACCAAGGGTGACGTTACAAAAGTATATGATGCGGATGATGCAAGCATCGAAACTTATCCGCTCTTGCGCTACCTTGCAAGTTGGTGCAGAAAACAATAGTACAAGTTTTTCCCACTCCCTCGCTATCTTTGCAGTGCTTTCGAAAGAAGGAGCTGATAGGTGACGTTTCTGGTTAAGAATGCCATTACCCTGATTCTCCCCAATTTACAAAAGTCGCACTATCGGTGATAACGGTGGCATACGTTATCAAATGAAAATGGGCGTGTCATGTCTGATTGCAGACTTTGGCACGCCCTCTTCCTTTGGGAATGAATCTCAAGTGGATTATTTCACAGATTCTTGAATTCTGCCTTAATGTCGTTAACAATATAGGTGTCAGACATGAGTTGGTAGCCGTATTTGGGGTCATGCAGTTGTTGTCCCACGGTAGAGTTGTAGAAAATTAGCATAGCTCGTTTGGAGGAGATGTGAAGCTCCTCGGAGAGCTGCATGATGATGCGGGTTATTTTGCGGTATAGTTGATAGTCTTTCATGTTGTGGGTGTTATAGTTGGATGGATTCCAGGAATGTTAGATATAGGTCAATTATGGTTTGGTTGCTGATGCATACCTGATGTTTGAGTTCCTCTTTAACAAGCTTCCCCAAAGCCATTTCTGCCGGCATGGAACCATCAACGTATGCATCGACCGTAGAGATGACGCTGTCGTTAGCAATTCCGCCTTCTATCCAATCAAGCCCCGTCCAAGGCTGTTTGCCCTTGCGGCTGGCTGCAATGAAATTCAACCACTCTATGTTGTATTCAGGAAATACCAAATGGCGAAAATCTGTGTTGGCAAGAAAACCCTCAAGGTCGAAACGATAGACGTTCAGTACAGCCTTAAGCCCTCTCTTTCGACCGGCTTTCGTGTTTGCCCAGTTGATGGCCTGCTGCTTATCATTGGTAAGATAGAAGCCTGGTCCGAAATCGAGTTCAGGACGACCAACGTGTGTGAGAGGTTCGCGTACCTCTGTCGTCGCACCATGATAAAGTATGTGGTTTTCGTTACTGATCATGTTCGTAGTTATAGAGGGTTTCTATGATATCATCCGCCACATAGTCTGCACTTTGGGTATGGAGGGTGTCGTAGAACTTGAAGAGGCGCCCTTCGATGAGTCCTTGAGCCTCCAGACGCTTGGTAAGTTCGGCAGGAGAAATGTTCATCTTTCGTGCAGCCGTCTCAATTGCAATGACGCAGAATTGCATCACATCGCTCTCATGGGTTCGTGGTGTTCCTTCCATTTTGTTAGTGATCTTTATCTTAATCTTTGCTGCCTACGCTTGAATCAAGAGCGGATTGAAATTGTTCATTATTGGAGTATTATCTCTTTGGTCCTCTCTTTATAATAATGTCGCTGCAAAGATAGAATGAATATTGGATATAACCAAACAATTTCCAATAAATTCCAATAAAATGTTGATTCTGTTCCTATTTGTACATCCCTTTTTCCCACTCCCTCGCTATCTTTGCAGCACGTATTAACAAATAAACAAAAAATATGAAGAAGTCAAAGAAGTTTTCTTTTTGTAGCATAGCAACTCTAACGAGGGAAACTCGTTCCGATGGAGAGTATGAAGAAGAGACATTCAAAGAGATTGCTAAAGTTGATAAAGATTTGACGATCGAAGACTTGAAAGGCATAGAATCTTGGTTCCCCCTTCCAGGTTATGTTTACGACATGGTAAACAAAAGATAGTACTAACTTCGATAATAGTATGTCACGAGTAAAAACAATAGAAGCAAAACGACGTGAAATATTGGATTTTATAAAGAAAAGAGGCGATATGGAAACATATAACTTTCTTACAAAATCCAACGAGCATATTCACGCATGCTACCTTCTATAAGCACCAGAACAAAATAACATAATCAAAATAAAGAAAGTCTGTATTAACTATTAAACAAAACTGTTATGAAAAAGATTCTATTACTATTGGTGATGTGTGTAATGGCAACTGCGGCATGGGCTGAGGATGTGATTGTCGGTCTGGATGGATCCATGACGCTGAGCAAGGTGGTGGAGATTACACAAACGGAGATCAAGTACAAGAAAGCAGGGAACCTGGAGGGTCCGACATTATCGGTTCTAAAGAGCCAGGTCAAGTCGATTCTGTATGAGAATGGAACTACGGAGGAGATTGCACAGGTACGGATGAAGGATTTGAATGTCAAGTATGGAAGGAACTTCAAGACGGCTTCCTGGATGGTGGGTGGTTCGATGTTTCTGGCAGGTATGATCGTGGCTCTTAAGGCTGGCTCGGATTTCAATGAGGATAAGATTGATGAGGATGCATTGGGAACACGCTACGGCTGGAGCTATGCGCTCATGGGATTGGGTGCTGCCTCGTGGGGGGTATTCTATTTTAGAGGGCGTGCCATGGAGAGGGAGGCTGAGCGTTATCGTGTCAACCAGACTCCTGTAGCAATTATTCAGATGAAGGGGAACAGGCAGATTGAACCCTGTGTGGATGTGTTCTGTGATGCTCAAATGAATGGAAAAAGCTACGGATTGGGACTGAAATATTCGTTCTGAACGGAATTTTATACTTTTTCTCTGTGTTGTCATATAGATTTTCCCACTTATTGCTTATCTTTGCCCCAGAATCAATAAAAGAATGGCTATGAAAAGCGAAAAGAATGCATCCAAGTCAACTTCAGCAAAGAAGTCGGGAACAACGAAGAAGAGACAGAAAAGAATGTCTGCTCCGGTGTCGAATCTTCGCCTTGAGAACAGCCTGTGGATCGTGAATCTGCTGTCGAAGCATCCGCAGGGCCTTACACTGGTGGAGGTGAACGAGAGGTATCGCGCGTATATAGATAATAAGTATGGCTGGGATCCGGAGGAGAGAGCTCGTCATAGGGATGACTTTGAACGCCGGACGTTCAGGAACTATCTGGACGGAATCTTCAAGATGCTGCATGTCTATATTGATTGTTTCCCCAAGGAGGGCTTCCGCTACAAGATCGTGGATCGGGAGGAGAACCGTATGGCTCAATGGCTGATGAGCACTTTCGCTGTGAACGAAGCGCTGATCCGTTCGCGCGAGATTCAGGATCGCATCCTCCTTGAGGAGGTTCCTGGGGGAGAGGCTTATCTGAAGGATATCACCGATGCGATGCAAAACAACCGGAAGATTACGTTCGAGTACCAGCGTTTCGACGAGGGGGCGAAACATACGGTCGTGCAGGCCGATCCCTACTGTCTGAAAATCTATCAGCGACGCTGGTATGTGCTGGTGAAGGAGTACAGGACCCTGTTGGTTTCGCACGAGAAGGTGGAGGAGATGCACGTCTATTCATTGGATCGCATCCAGAGCCTGAGGATTGAGGAGGAGACTTTCTCGTTGGATAAGAAGTTCAATGCTGCGGAATATTTCCGCTATGCATTCGGCACTCGTGTGGAGAAAGACAATCCGCCTCAAAGGGTGAAGCTGAAAGTGGCAGCAGCACAGGTCCCATATCTGCGCACCCTGCCATTGCATCCCTCGCAGCAGGAGATTGAAGTGCACGAGGATTATAGCATCTTCTCACTCCATGTGGCCCTGACGGTGGAGCTGTCGATGCAGATCATGTACTATGCCGACCTGATTGAGGTACTGGAACCAGAAGAACTGGTGATGGCGATCCGTCGTCGTGTCACGAATATGGCTATTGATTACGAAATCATTGCTCCTCCCACCGAGGAGGAGTTGGCGGCATGGCGCGAGGAGATGCTGAACGATCCCGAACTTGCCGACAAGAAATATTCCCGTGGCGTGTATATGGGAACTTTATAAAAGCTGATAGGTGACGTTTCAGGCTTACCGAATGCCATTAACCTGATTCTCCCCAATTTACTAAAGTTGCACTATTGGTGATAACGGTGGCATACGTTATCAAAACTATATGAGGCTCAAGTGGGCCTCTTTTTATTTTTTCCTATTCATACCTTTACTTAACCTTTTTTATCCTCTATTAAGCCTCGCCCTAGTCGTCTATTAAGATTCAAAAAGGGTCTTGGTATAGAAAGTATTTTCATCGAACTCAAGGGATACTATCCTCCCAGTTTGTGTCGAATCCATGGAATCCTGTGGAATATCTTTTACATTCTCGCCGCCACCATCCTTTCCTGACCTTCAGTTTGTCGATGCCATAGACGATGAAGGTGATGACATTCAGTGCAAGCAACAGATATATGAACATAAGACGTTTTGGAATTTATGGAATAAGGAGTTTGGTGCGTCCGATAATGTAGAAACCCTTGTCGAGGTCGCTGTATCGATTGGTGCCGGTTTCTACTTTAAGTTGGCACAGATGGAGGCCAGTGGCGGTGTGGACTGGCAACGTTGTCTCATAGGAAGATTCGATGACAAGATCATGACCCTCCACGTAGATACGGGTTTTCCGGTTGTTCAGTCCTTCCTCGGGTGTCTCGGGTTCTTTTTCTTCTGGTTCTTCAATGACATGGTCGGCAATCCAGATGGCGCGTGTGCTGGCGGGAGAGGTCATGTAGGTGCGGAATGGGAGGATCTCCTGTTCGGCCACGAACTTTGAACCACCATCCTCAAGAATACCGTACCCTTGGGTATGGACGAAGGTGGCATGGTGCGAATATCCATCCTTGGTGGGTGATGCGGCAACGCCGTCACTGACTGGGATGGTGATGCCGGAGGCTTCGAAGGTGGCAATCTGACCATTGCCTGTGCGACCATAGTCGATAACGTACTCGCTGTCGCCCTCCATAGAGAACTCGTAGAAGTCGTTGCCAGGGAAGGCTGCGATATAAGGAGCGCCGGCAACGATCGGCGCTGTTGCAGGACGCTCGAAGACAGCCTTGGCATTAGCCACACTTGCGAGTTCACGGAGCCAATACTCGTGACCTGTCTCGTCGTCTCCATAGAAGTGCGAGATCTCGCCATTCTTGCTTGCTGTAACCAGAGTCGGTGCAAACGGCAGACAGAAACCTTCCCATGCCGATCCGCTCTCGTAGCCAAGGGTATGCACATTGCGATATGCCTGTGGCAGACGCTCGTACCAGATACGGTTGGTAACTTGAAAGGCAATTGGTGCATTGAAGTCCTGCTTGTCCACGAGGTGGAGATAATCAGTGTGGTAAGAGCCCGAACCATTGAGCAGGATGTTGTGATACTGCACGTTCTCCTCGGCGGTTGTGCTGAGATCCTTGAACTTGAACACAGT
>JAZUFR010000005.1:0-39109 GCA_045640825.1 Bacteroidaceae bacterium | reverse complement strand
TTTTCTCAAACGTTGACCGGTACAGGTCATAAAAATCAAACTCAGAAAACGCAAGGGTTGGTGCTATTTCAGCAATATTTCGTACTTTTGCCATGCAGATTAACGCAGATTAATTTTGCAATTCCTCCAAATTCAGCTTCCGACGGCCTGTTGGAGGAATTTTTTTTATTCTCATCAAAGATACAAAATTCCTATTGTATTATCAATCAATTCATTAGGAAATTATCAACATTTCCTGATACTCCCTATATTAATGAAATCACAATGTGACCTCCCCGTTTTGTAGCCCTCCCTAAAATGTTATGTCCAACTTTTCGGGGTCATAACAATTTTGGGGAGTATTATAGTACTTCTACAGGACTATTTGCTTATCTTATATAGCGTTTCCATTGAAAATCAGGGTGTAGGTCCATAAATGATTGTGTCAGTTTTTTAATATCACCTTTTCTCTTTTCCAATAATAAGACATTATTTTGCCTTATCGAATTGCAGATGGTTTCAATCAGTTCAAATAACACACTGCAATTACTATTGTCATGAGGACCATCACTTGGGATATATAATTCTCCTCCATAATAGCCACTGATTGCCCAATCGCAATACACTTTGATTTTTGAATATGGGAATGAATAATTGTTGGGTACAAATCCTTTGTTAAGGGGATGATATGATACTGTATGGGTTGCGGTTAAGAATAGATTTCTCAAAGACAATGCTAAGTCGTCATTTATTTTGAGACTTGCCCTATTAATTGTAACAGAAGATTCAATTTGAGAAAATGAGTTCACATTTAGCAACTTGTAAAAATTCACATTAAATATTGAATCATTATTTGAGCTTATATTTTTGGTAATATCTACCAAATTGTTAGTCATCTCTGTGGAAATACATATAGAGGATTCTATCAAGCAAATCTCATGATTGTTTTTATCATAATAAATAGAATATTCGTTGCCCATATTAGGGCAGGCAATTATACACCAATCTCCTCTTGAAGGGATATTAAACAATCTTTGCAGAATCAGATCATATCCCAACAAATCAAAATTGCTATTTATCGGCAATAAGCGTTCTTGTGCATAAGAATGTATCGTCGTGAGTAGCAATACAAATAATGCAATCTTTTTTATAAGCATAATTATTATGTAGGCCTTGTCAGACCATAATCTATTGTTCTACGATCTGGGTTCCAACCACTTTATATGTTTTACATCCCAAATTTACATTTAATACTAAATGTGTTTCTATACCGCTTGTTCTCCAGTAATTTTTATCACCATCAGATGGGGCTAAATTACTACTGGGATGTATGTGAAATGAGTATTCAGGCATTGGAGTATTAAAAGTTGAGAGCATTCTCATTGAATTGCTTGTTGCATGTGGATCATATAAAATTACACCTGAACCATCAGACCATCCATATCCGCCATGTTCAACTCGTTTTGCCATGGTAAAAGTAGCGGCTGCGCATTTAGCATAAGCACTTGTGCCCAACTCAATCCGAGTGTCTTCCCTAAAGAAGAAAACTCCATTGAATGGATAACACATCATGGAAACGAACGCATCTTCATGGTTCCCTGAACGTGTTCTTTTAAAAGGTTTAACTTTGTAGCCTATATTCTGTCTTAAATTGTCATCATTAGCAACAGCATAATCAAATAGAGTCTTTTGCTCCAATGACGTTAAATATGTGAATTCCGGATAACAGGATTCTAATTCTCTAAGTTTTGACATAACGCCAGAAAAGTCGCTTGTATCTTTTTTACAATAAATAAGATGCGAACCCAAATCGTCAAGCAACTCCATTTGGGATGTATCAGTATCTAATGCTCTGTTTAAGAAGCTATAGTATTCATTCAAATACTCTTTATATTCAGATGAAATTGCAATTGTTTTCATATCAAACATTGAATCTGAATAATCAAACATGAAAAACTCATCATTACTACAGCTTATAATTATAGTCGAAATAACAAAAGCCAGTAATGCAAACCCTATATGGTTATATACTCTCCTCATGCTGTTAATGTTTATTTTGCAATGATACTATTTATTTGCTTGTTTACCTAAATCATTTGATAATAATTGTGTAGCCGCATTCTTTATCTGATTTACCCTGAAAGACTGTACTTTAACAGGTTTGCTTATAATTTCTTGAGCTTTCTTAATTGCATTGTGCGTATCTCCACTTCCTATATACAGCGTCATCATTCTTTCCAATGGCTCAAATCTGCAGGGTATCATGTCCGATGCATGCTGATATGCGCCAATGGCCATATCAATCTGCCCTGTATTCTCAAGATTATCAGCCAGTAGCATCTGTACATCATAATCATTCCACCCTTTCCGGCATTCCTCTGTTATGACTAAGCTTTCCTCATAACGACCTATGTAATTGAGTTCCGCGGCATAATTGTATAGGAACAACGGATTATGCTGCATCTCAGGTTTCATCTTCTCGTAGTAGGGTAGCATTCGTTCCGTATGACCGGCAAGGGAACGTTTAGACATTTCTGCCCATTTAAGATCCAGATACATCATACGTAACACTGTCACCAGCAACAGAGAAAGCAGTATTGGCAATGAGATGCGCAGATTCATAGGAGTAACCCACTCCTTGTTATCCTCACTTTCCTTGAAGGAAACCGGAATGATGGCCAAAACAGAAATAAGCCATACTGCCGCATAGTGGAACGGATAAGAAAACAGACACATAACAAATACCGATGCTGTTACAGCCAATCCTGTCACTTTTACATTCTCCCCAGACTTAAAAAGACGCTTAACCGTTAATATGAGCAGACAGATAGTTATTGATAGACCTACAAGCCCATAGTTTACGGTAAGCTTTATGTATTCGTTGAAAGGATGTGTTACGTTATCGGCCAACATGACGTATGGAGATTCTGGATTCATACAAAAATATGCAGCCTGAGCATCCATATAGTACTTTTCTATTCCACCTATCCCATAGCCCAATATAGGACGTTCCTTTATCATATCCCAGCATATTGACCAGACAAACAGACGTCCATTTGCAGAACTGGCTTTAACGCGGTAAAGCAGGATGGACGATATTGTTGCAACTGTAATCAGAACTATCCATAACCATTTGTGAGTCTTGAATATAGAAAGTACTTTGGTCTTGAAAGTAAACACAACTGCTGCAGCAGCACATATAGCCAACAGACCTGATCTTGAGCCGGAAAGTATGATTGTCAGTGTGCAAGCAACTGCAGTCAACACAGCGAACCAACAAATCGGCCGCCTTCGCTCCTTGTCCAGGCATAATACCAATGCAAATGGGAACAAAGCCACCTGAACTGCGGCAAAGCCCGCAGGATTCTCGTACGTTCCGGTTATGGGAAATGCATAGTTTCTTGATGGAACAAAACTCCAATACTGTAATAGGCCATAGGCGGACAGTATCAAGCAAACGGTGGTGCAACCTATACTAATACCAGAAGAACGTAGAACCTCTTTTACATTATACAGGCCTTTCTGAGACACAGAACAGACCAACAGCAATAGTATTAGAGCAATTCCGATGAAATAAGCCTTGGCATCATTCTCTACATTCATAAAACGTTCAGAGGTGATAAACACACCTCCTAACAATACAAAAACTAATAATAATGAATATGTATGTGGCTTATTCACAAAATACAGTTATCAAATGCTACTTAGTCTTCCAACCTTTCAACCAGTAATGGTCGTTCTGTTGACCAATATCGTCCTTTAGTTGCCTATTCGCAAATTTAATTTTTTGTTTCCTATTCTGTACAAAACACAAAGAAAAATGCTGTGGTTGAGATTGTACAGATTGATTGGGAAAGCATCTCTTGTGCTTTTCATCGGTATAATTTGCTATAACAAATAACTTTAAGTAAACTTGCAAACCTATCCATAAACGGGATGGTTCACATAAAAAAATGATATACAACATGAAGAGAGCATATAGCCATATAAGGCTTGCATTATTGGCTTTCGCTATTTTAACTTTAGCAATTAGCTGTAGTAGCGTTCTACATTAGAGCTACATTTATTTAAACTATCTAAGTGTACATATTTATAAGACAAGACCATAAATGAAAGCAATAATAGCGTTTATTGTATTTCTGAGTTTTCCATTATATAGTTCTTTGGCACAGGGAATTAATTCCATAGCAACTGTATATGGATCATCATACGGTCTTTTTATTACCGATAATCCGCAGAAAGCCGATATATTCCTACAAGATGTTAATATAGAATTGCTACCAGAAAGTTGTAGAGCACGAATAAAATGCTCTTATCATATTTCAAGCAACAATATTCCTGCTAAAATAGAGATGGGTATCTCTTTTATACCAGACAAAAATATATATACAACCGGGAATGGTATAAAAATAAAAAATAAAATGCTGTTAGACAGTTGTAGTGTGTTGATTGATGGAAGGATGCTTTCTGATAGAGATATTTCATTGTCTAAAGATTATTTGATGTATTGTAATGAAATAGAGTCATTGCAAGTAATAAAGGATTCTTTGTTTCATACATCCCGCGATAAGTCAATATCTTACAATCCCAATTATGATACAAGGAAATATTCAAATGCTATTGACAGTATTGATCTAAAACTCTCAGATATGATAGATTCAATGCCATATGTGAATTGGGAGTGTATATTGGACAATCCTGAAGCCAAGATTGTGGATGTGCAATGGACTATACCTTTTGGCATTGAGATATCAAGTGAGTATGGAGATTGCAATCTGTTTTTTTTATCATTTAATTTACCTGATAATAGCCACTGGAACGGAGTGTCTGATTCAACTTCGTTTGCTATACATTGGGATAATTTTTCGGACATGGTTATTGATAAAGCAACTCCCGGCAACTACATTATGCAAGACAAATACATAAGATGGAATGTAGGAGAATTGGATTTAAAACAAAGTAAAAGAATTAAGATTCTGTTCCATTCTTCTGATAATATGCCTGCCAGGATTCTGAGAAGTCACGAATTTACAGGATTCAGTATAGAGCCCGTTCCTATTGTTCTCCAAAAACTGAGCTTGCCTTAAATACCAAAAATCAATTAAATAATAAAAACATCAGAAATGTCTACTTTTCGTAAGCAGTACAGTACTGGTTGCGTTATTGGCAGTTATCAAGACAGCCCTTTCTGTAATGAAGCAGAAAGGGCTGTCTTATAAATAAGGTGTGGATTATTACTCAGCAAGGAGCAGCTCCATGATCTGGCAAGCAGCCTTAGCTACGCTTGTGCCGGGACCAAAGATTGCTGCAGCACCAGCCTTGTAAAGGAAGTCATAGTCCTGAGCTGGAATTACACCACCTACAATTACCATGATATCCTCACGGCCAAGTTTCTTGAGCTCCTCTATTACCTGGGGAACCAGAGTCTTGTGACCGGCTGCCAGTGAAGAAACACCAAGAACATGAACGTCATTCTCTACGGCCTCACGTGCAGACTCGGCAGGAGTCTGGAACAGAGGACCCATATCTACGTCAAAACCACAGTCTGCATAACCGGTAGCTACTACCTTGGCGCCGCGGTCGTGTCCGTCCTGGCCCATCTTGGCTATCATGATACGTGGCTGACGGCCTTCTTTCTTAGCGAACTGTTCTGTGAGTGCGCAGGCTTTCTCAAAGTCTGCATCCTTCTTGCTTTCTGATGAATACACGCCTGAAATTGTTCTGATTACAGCTTTATAACGACCTACAATCTTCTCGCATGCGTATGAGATTTCACCCAGTGATGCACGAACCTTTGCTGCCTCTACAGCAAGTTCGAGCAGGTTGCCCTCACCGCTTTCAACGCACTTGGTGATAGCATCAAGGGCTTTCTGTACGGCTGCCTCGTCGCGGTTAGCGCGCAGGGCCTTGAGGCGCTCAATCTGCTGGTTGCGTACAGCTGTGTTGTCTACCTCAAGGATATCAATTGGATCCTCATGGTCAAGACGGTACTTGTTGGTTCCTACAATGGTCTGAATGCCAGAGTCAATACGGGCCTGAGTGCGGGCAGCAGCCTCCTCAATACGCATCTTGGGCAGACCGGTCTCAATAGCCTTAGCCATACCACCCATCTTCTCAATTTCCTGGATGTGAGCCCATGCCTTGTGAGCAATCTCGTTGGTCAGTGATTCAATGTAGTATGAACCTGCCCATGGGTCAACCTCGCGGCAAATGTTGGTCTCTTCCTGGATATAAATCTGGGTGTTACGTGCAATACGGGCAGAGAAGTCTGTTGGGAGTGCAATGGCCTCATCAAGAGCATTGGTGTGCAGTGACTGGGTGTGACCCAGGGCAGCAGCCATAGCCTCTATGCAGGTACGGCCAACGTTGTTGAACGGATCCTGCTCAGTAAGTGACCAACCTGATGTCTGTGAGTGTGTACGCAGAGCCATTGACTTAGGATTCTTGGCACCAAGGCTCTTGGTGATCTTAGCCCACAGCAGACGTGCTGCACGCATCTTGGCTATTTCCATAAGGTGGTTGGTACCGATAGCCCAGAAGAATGACAGACGTGGAGCAAATGTATCTATATCCATGCCGGCGTTGATACCTGCACGCAGATACTCCATACCATCGGCCAGTGTGTAAGCAAGCTCAATATCGGCGGTAGCACCTGCCTCCTGCATGTGGTAACCAGAGATTGAGATTGAGTTGAACTTAGGCATGTTCTTGGAGGTGTACTCAAAGATATCGGCAATGACCTTCATTGAGAACTTAGGAGGATAGATGTAGGTGTTACGTACCATGAACTCCTTAAGGATATCGTTCTGGATGGTTCCTGCCATTTCCTCAAGTTTTGCGCCCTGCTCCAGACCTGATACAATGTAGAATGCCAGGATAGGCAGAACGGCACCGTTCATTGTCATTGAGACAGACATCTTGTTGAGTGGAATTCCATCAAACAGGACTTTCATGTCTTCTACAGAGCAGATGGATACACCGGCCTTACCAACATCGCCTACAACGCGCTCGTGATCGGCGTCATAGCCACGGTGGGTAGCAAGGTCAAAGGCAACAGACAGACCTTTCTGACCGGCTGCCAGGTTACGGCGGTAGAATGCGTTTGACTCTTCGGCAGTAGAGAATCCTGCATACTGACGGATGGTCCATGGACGCATTACATACATTGTTGAATATGGACCACGAAGGTTAGGGGCAATACCTGCAGCATAGTTCAGGTGTTCCATTCCTTCAAGGTCTTCCTTGGTATATACAGGCTTGACTTCAATCTGTTCAGGGGTCTTCCAGATTTCCTCAGCGTTACCTGTGGTCTTGCAGCTGCAGAGCTGCTCCTTTGGAGCTGCAGCCTTGATGTCTATATTTTTAAAATCCGGTTTCATTGTACTTAGTTATTTGATGCCAAGCTTGTTGTTGAAATCTTTAAGGGTCTCGAGTACGTTGCAGCGTACGTGTACATAGTTCTCAATGCCGGCAGCCTTGAGGTCTTCCATGCATGCTGGTGCACCTGCAATTACAAAGATTGCGCTGTTGCCTACTGCCTTGAATGCAGCTGGGCCGTATTCAGCGTATTCGTCATCGCTTGAGCAGAGAACTACAATGTCGGCACCAGCCTTGCGGGCTGCCTCTGCACCATCCTCAATGGTCTTGAATCCCAGGTTGTCCTGAATCTCATAGCCTGCACAACCAAAGAAGTTGCCTGAGAACTGTGCACGTGCCTGACGCATTGCAAGGTTACCAATGGTAAGCATGAATACTTTTGGACGCTTGCCGCTTGCCTCAGTAGCAAGGCGAAGCTCCTCAAACTGTGATGCCAGACGGGCTGTATCAAGGGTGGCAATTGTCTTTTCTGACTCTGGCTTGCAGTTGCAGCAGCATACCTTGGGGGCATGACCCTCAGACATTTCCTTGATATTTGGGAACTGGTTGGTACCCAGCAGGCCTTCCTTGCGCTTGGCTGCGTTGTCATGACGTGCAGCATTTGTGGCATTTACTGCCTCCTGTACCTTTCCTGCCTTGACCATGGCCATCATGCCGCCTTCCTCCTCAATGCTGAGGAACAGCTTCCATGCCTGCTCGGCAAGGGCCTCTGTAAGGTTCTCAATGTAGTATGAACCACCGGCTGGGTCAACAACCTTGTCAAGGTGTGATTCTTCCATGAGCAGGAGCTGCTGGTTACGTGCCAGACGCTCTGAGAACTCATCGGAACTCTGATATGGAGCATCAAATGGGGTAACAACGATTGAGTTTACACCAGCAAGGGCTGCACTCATTGATTCGGTCTGTGAACGCAGCAGGTTTACATACGGATCAAACAGGGTCTGGTTGTACTTTGATGTGTGGGCGTTAACGAACATCTTGCATGAGCAACGGCAAATACCATCGGCAGGCTTGTCCTGACAGTGGCACTGTGGCTTGTAAGCCTCTACTATCTTGGCCCAGAGCATGCGTCCTGCACGGAACTTGGCTATTTCCATGAAGTAATTGCTGCTTATGCTCAGGTTGAACTGAATCTTTTTTGCTACGAACTCCGATGCTACACCAGCCTCAGTGAGTGAACGCATGTATTCGTTACCCCATGCAAGGGCATATCCAAGTTCCTGATAGCAATAAGCACCGCTGTCTGCCAGCAGACCGGCGCCAGCTGTGAGGCAACGGAACTTTTTGAGAGGCATGAGTGTTTCTACAAGCTGGGCAGCCTGTGACAGGTCACATTCTACACCATGCTTCATCATGGAAGCAATTGGGTCATAAGAGATTGAACCTTTAAGCTTGCTCAAATCATAGCCTTTCTTGGTGAAATAAGCTATAAGTGCCTTAGCCTGCTCAACAGCCAGGGCTGGGGTAGTAGAGAAATTAAGCTCAATGCACTCTGCGCAAATGCCCTCCAGCAGGGATTCAAGGTCCGAAACTTCCAGAAGTCTGCCACAGCAGCAGAAAGCCAGTGAGTCTACACCCTTGTTGAGGATGTCAAGGGACTTGGCATTTGCAGCCTTTATGTCCTTGGTGCTTACATTCTGGCGTACATGCCAACTGTTGTCGGCCTTTGTGCCACGCTTGAACGGAAATTCGCCGGGCTTGGTGTCGGTGTCAAGACCTGCAAGGTCCTCCTGACGATAGATCGGCTGTACCTTGAAACCTTCGTTTGTTCTCCAAACGAGTTTCTTTTCAAAGTCTGCACCCTTAAGATCTTCTGTGATCTTGGCCATCCACTCCTCTGTGGACACTGGTGGAAACTCAGAAAAGAGTTTTTCTTTGTTGTTTGCCATAATTTGATATAACTTGTTTGATAGGATAATCCTTTTATTTATTTAAGGTCTGCAAAGGTAAACAATTAGATTGAGTATTCCATTTATAAAAACGGAATAAATATTGTTTTTTGACAACAATAAAAAAGGCTTACGGTTACAATGACACTAAAAAGTCTGTACCTTTGCGGCTGAAAACGGGAGATGTGTCCCTAAAACTATTTAAAATACTATATATCAATGGATTGGCTTAAAACGCTCCTTTTCGACTCTGAATCTGTTGCGCACATCTTGTTGCTGTATTCTTTTGTTATTGCTGTTGGAGTATGGCTGGGAAAACTAAAATTCCGCGGTATTTCACTGGGTGTTGCATTTATTCTGTTTACAGGTATTGTTGTAGGGCATTTTGGTCTTACCGGCAATACTAAGACCCTGAACTTTGTACAGGATTTTGGACTGATCCTGTTTGTATATAGCCTGGGACTTCAGGTTGGCCCCTCTTTCTTTACGTCGTTCCGACAGGGAGGTATGAAAATGAACCGTCTGGCAATACTTATGATATTGCTTAACATAGTTGTTGCGGTTGGTGTTTATTTCCTGTTCTTTGACAAGACCGGCCCGGAAAGTTTTGCCATGCTTACAGGCGTTCTGAGTGGTGCGGTTACCAATACCCCGGGACTTGGTGCAGCCGAGGAAGCATTGCGCCAGATGGGTATCAGCGGAGTTGATATTGCAACAGGTTATGCATGCGCCTATCCGTTAGCAGTATTGGGCATAATCATGGTTCCCATGATTGTAAAGGTTATATGCAGGGTTAAGGACGATGTTGAGAATGCAGAACTGGATAAGGCCGAGCAGGAGGATACCAGTGTTAAACCAATCCGTCAGTATATTGAGATGCAGAATGAGCGTCTGGCTGGCAAGACCGTAGTTGAATTGCGCCGTATAATAAACCGTGAGTTTATATGTTCACGCCTGCTTCATGACGGAAAGGTTGTTACTCCTCACCGCGATACCCGAATTGAAATGGGTGACCAGCTTTGTGTTGTAAGCTCCGAGGATGATGCCGATGCAATTCTCACTATTATGGGATTGCCCGTAGAAGTGGAGTGGGATAGCTATCAGGGCTCTGAACCGCTGGTATCACGCCGAATAGTAATTACCAAGGATAAACTTAACGGCAAGACACTTGGTCAGCTTCATCTTGGCAGTATTTACGATGTAACCATTACCCGTGTGGTACGTTCTGCAACAGAGTTGTTTGCATCGGCCAGCCTGGTACTTCAGGTAGGTGACCGCCTGACCGTGGTAGGACGTAAGGATAATGTGGCAGCAGTTGCACAGCGTGTGGGAAATGAACTCAAGCGACTGGATACTCCAAATCTTGCAACCCTCTTTATAGGTATTCTTGTTGGTGTGCTGTTTGGAAGTATTCCTATTGCAATTCCTGGCATTCCCACACCTATGAAACTTGGTCTTGCTGGAGGTCCGCTGGTTGTGGCTATCCTTATTAGCCGTTTTGGATACAAGATGGGACTGGTTACCTATACCAGGGCAAGTGCCAATATGATGCTGCGCGAGGTAGGAATAGCCCTGTTCCTGGCCAGTGTGGGCATTAAATCGGGTGCAAGTTTTGTGGATACCGTAACATCGGGTGATGGTGTAATCTATATGCTTGCCGGCTTGCTGATTACAATTATTCCGGTGTTCATTGTATCTATGGTTGCCCGCAAGAAATACAAGATGAATTATTACAGCATTCTAGGTCTTGTGGCAGGTTCCATGACTGATCCACCAGCACTTGCTTTTGCCAATAGCCAGACAGAACATGATGCCCCTGCAGTGGCATATTCTACAGTTTACCCATTGACCATGTTCCTGAGAATACTTACAGCTCAGCTGATGGTTCTTGTGGGCTGCAGCCTTTTTTGATTACCAGTTCTGATTGATAACGTAAGGGGTGCCCGATGCAGTAATTCCGGCACCGCTTATTGTATATTTCTGGGTGTAGCTGTTGTTGTAGAACTCAACACGCGCATTTCCATCCTGGTCGGTAAGTACATTGGGATTCCAGTACAGGGTGCGGCGCGGATCAATATCACCCAGAACACCGCCCTCGGGATACTGGGGTGCGTAAAACTCTACGGGCTGTGAGAATCCGGCTATAGTTGTTGTCCTGCGGCTCAGGTTACGTATGTCATCGTAAGATAGCAGTTCGCGGTCACTCTTGATCTGAATATCTACAAGGCGGTATCTGGTCCAGCATGTATCTACCCACCAGAACCAATCGGTATCCAGGTGCTTGCGGTGGTACTCAACGAGCAAGGGAGTAAACTGGACAAAATAATTGGGGAACATGGCGTCATCGTACACTATGATGCTCTTTACATCTATCATGTCTATGGACGCAGGTATGTCAAACGGTTTCTTGTCCAGGACTTTTTCCTGGTTGTGTACGTAGTAGAATGGTTCAAAAGTCTCAAAGCGTATGCCTTTTTCCAGGAAATAACCAAACACATCGGTCGTATATTCACCCATGTCCAGTTCCATTTCGGCTTCCTTGGCGGCATCCCATGAGCGGAAAGTATCGTAATCTACAAACTGGCGTTTCTCGTCTATATCAACATCGTCAAGAATAATTCCCAGGTCTTCCCTTATTACGGTTGGCAGTCCGTCATCCTCTTTCTTGGTGGCTGTGGGATCATATTTCTTATGATTGCCGCTGCTCAGGTCAAGTTCTCCGTTCAGGAAACTGCGCGGTTTGGGAGAATCGGAGCGCTCAAACTTTATTCTGGTGCTCTTTTCATATTTCATCTTGCCATTGCGTTTCTGGCTCATCAGGTTGATGGTCATTCGTGCCTGGCCGTAAAAATCTGACAGATTGAATCCAAAATATCCTGTGGTATCTGTGTGGTACTTGAATGTCTCCAGCCTGGTCTTGTCATTCTGAGGTACTACCGATGCATATACATCTATGTTATCCTGAGGATCGCGTTTGGAATATGACAGTACCCATCCGTTCATGGTAAGGCTGTCCTCTATCCTGTGCTTCTCGCTGAAGGATGCCTGTCCGGTCATGTATTTCCATTCATACCGTTCCCAACCCTGTACTAGCGTAAGCAGGTTAAGTGCTTGGCGGTGAATGGAATCATTCTCTTCCAGATACCAGGCGGGATCGTGTATGTATCCCCTCAGGTCCGATGATAGCAGGAGATTGGTCTTGAGATTGTCTGTGCTGCCGTTTCCGTAGTCACTTATGTCACGTATTGATACACAGAAACGGTCTCGTATAGGGTTTCCGGCGGCATCGGTCAGTCTGAAAGTGAGTATCTCCTTGCTGAATGGCTGGCGTGACATGCTGTCTGTCCGCAATGTAACGGTTGGACTGCGGAATTTCTCATTGTTGTGAAAAATGCTTCTTGATGAGAGTATCATTCCTTGGGTGTCATACAGAGTTATGCGGCAAACTCCAACTGGCCAGCCATGGCAGTCCAGGTTGAAAGAGAGACTGTCTGTATTCTGCAACTCCATAAAATGGATGAGTTCACCCCTACACGTCACGGCCAGACCAACAGGCCTGCCTGCCATGTCAGGGGTGCGCCTTACCGTTACGCTGAGCAATGAGTCAGAAACAGGATCTGTTATCATGGACCATCCGCTCTTGATGGCCTTTGGAAGGCTAAAGCGGGTTGTCTTACCATCAGGGGTGATAAACCTTGCAGACTCTGTACCATGAGGGGTAATGGTAAAGGCTCCCATGCCGTCATGCAGTGTGAATATGGTATCGGTCTGACCATTATGCAGCAAAAGACCTCCGCTTATGGCCAGTCCGTTGCTGCCTGTGGCTTTAAAAGCCACGCGGCATGGAAGTCCGTCTATAAGGTCTCCTCCCTCGGGGAAAAAAGAAACGTTTACTTTTTTATTGGGCTCCTTGCTCTCGTTACGTATTACTTCTACAAGCGGGTTCTCCTCCTCAACAATAACCTGAGACTCGTCAAACTGTCCCATGTGACGTGGCTTGGTATATACGGGAATAACACGTGAAAACACTGTTTCCTTGCTAAAATCCAGCATGTTGAGTGTGTATGCCCTGACTTCGTAAAATCCACTGGGATACTCTGTTATGCCGCGTTTCTCGCGGGCCTGCGACGTGGCTACATCGACTAGTGGGAAAGCACCGTCACATTGCCCTGCTACTATCTTGAGCTTGAGCTGGCTGAGCAGATGTCCGGTAGGGGCAAGAAGATCCACATAAAGCACTTTGCTTGGAGCACGCCTAAGTGTAGAGGCGTGGGTTACAAACGCCTTGAACCAGATGGTTTCTCCCTGAAAGTATGCAGTATTGTCAAATTCCAGATAAACTTTCTCCTGGGGAAACAGTCCGTTAAACTGATGGATGTTGCCCGAGAAACGCATAAGCGTACTGGTTGGACTGCCTGTACTGGAATCCGTGCTCTGGGCGAATCCCGGTAGCATAAACAGGAAGAAGGATATGGTTAGGATAATCAGGCGCTTCATGTATGTTATAGTACTATATTAAAACTATATAGTCAACTTGTTGAGAAGTTAAAATTGCAGCAATGACAAAACAACGGGGGAAACCTTCTGGCCTCCCCCGATAGTTCTTTTAGCCTTGGATCAGAATCCAAATCCCTGAGGGGCCTGTCCTGGAGCACCCTGTGGACGCTGGCCTCCGCCAAATCCACCCTGGCCGCCCTGTGGACGCTGGCCGCCACCAAAGCCCTGGCCTCCGCCAAATCCGCCCTGGCCGCCCTGGGCACGCTGCTGACGGCGCTGCTCCTGAGCCTCATCGTATTTCTTTTTCTGCTCATCGGTCAGGAAAGACTTGATCTTTGCTTCCTGAGCCTCGCGCTGCTTCTGCATCTGCTCCATCATGGCCTGCATGTCGCCCTGACCAGGCTGCTGGCCACCGTTCTGCATCTGCTCACGACGAGCAGCCTGCTCCTTGCTGTTCTTGAGATACATGTTGTAGATAGAGTCATACTGAACCTGAGTCAGTGAGAGCTCTTCCTTGAGACGGTCAGCCTGACGCTTGGCCATATCCTCCGGGTTCATGTTCATACCCTGGCCGCCGCCAAAACCGCCGCCAAAACCGCCGCCGAATCCCTGTGCAAAACTCATGGTTGATACCATCAGAGCTGCCATAACGAATAAAATCTTTTTCATTGTAATGTGTTTAAAAATCAGTTGATTGTACTTTTACTTGCATTTCCGAGGAATATCAGTGCTGTTCCGCTCCATGCATGAGTATGATATGGAAAAAACGCAAAAGTTTAATCCAGGCCCCTAAAAAATGGTCTGTTTTTTTATTTAATTGGCAAATCCATTGCTTACAAGACATGCAGAAAATTGTAATTTTGCACCTCGTACAATAATAGAAAGAATGGCTGAACTTAAGACTCCTCAGGAACTCGGCACTGAGAAAATTGGAAAACTGCTCATACGATATGCCGTACCCGCCATGATTGCCATGCTGGCATCATCTCTTCTGAACATTGTTGACCGTGCATTTATAGGACATGGAGTGGGGGCACTGGCCCTTTCAGGACTTGCTGTAACGTTTCCGCTAATGAACCTGTCGGCGGCTCTTGGATCTATGGTAGGAGTGGGCTCCGGCACCATGATATCTCTCAAGCTTGGTCAGAAGGATCATGAATCTGCCCAGCTCCTTTTGGGTAATTCCGTAACGCTGAATATACTCATAGGCATTGTTTTTGGAACTCTTTCCATACTGTTTATGAATCCTGTACTCAAGGTGTTCGGCGCAACCGATGCTACAATTGGATTTGCACGTGAGTACATGATCATAATAATGGCAGGTAACGTATTTACACACCTCTACCTTGGCATAAACTGCATATTACGCGCTGCCGGACATCCTAACAAGGCAATGATAGCAACCATTGGAACGGTGCTTCTCAACATCGTTATGGACTATCTGTTCATTATGGTATTTCACTGGGGTATAATGGGCGCAGCCATTGCTACTGTAATAGCTCAGGTGATGGCTTTTGTATGGCAGTGTTTCCAACTGTCGGACAAGAGTGAACTTATTCATCTAAAGCGTGGTACATACCGCCTGCGTTCCAATCTTGTAAAAAACATAGTAACAATAGGACTGGCACCCTGCCTTATGAATGCGGCTGCCTGTTTTGTGGTGCTGCTCATAAACCGTGGCTTGCTAAGATATGGAAGCGATGTTGCAATTGGTGCATACAGCATTGTAAACAGTATAGCATTCGTGTTCGTAATGATGGTTATGGGATTCAATCAGGCTATGCAGCCTATTGCCGGTTACAACTATGGCGCAAGGCAGTTTGACCGCGTACTCAGGGTTCTTTGGATGACTGTCTTTTTTGGCACTGTAGTAACAACGCTGGGATTTCTTACCGGTGAGTTCCTGACCGATGCCTGCATAGGCATTTTTACCAATGATCCCGAACTTGCAGATATTGCCCGTCACGGAATGCGAATAAATTTCCTGATATTCCCTCTTATAGGTTCCCAGATGGTAATAGGAAACTTTTTCCAGAGCATTGGCAAGCCGGGAATATCTATCATTATGTCTCTCTCCAGGCAGGTGGCGCTGCTCATACCTTTCCTTATAATACTTCCCAATTTCTATGGGATAGACGGTGTTTGGTACAGCCTGCCTGTATCGGACATATTGTCTGTGATATTGGGATTCTCTCTCCTGTTCCCGCAACTTAGAAAGCTCAAACTCCAAATCAATAAAAACTCTTGAATATGGACAAGCATTTCACAATCTGTGTAGGCCGTCAGTTTGGAAGCGGCGGACGCAGTATTGCCCAACTGGTGGGCCAGAAACTTGGTGTAAGTGTGTATGACCGTAATCTGCTCAAGACAGCATCGGAGAATACCGGATTCAGTGAGGAATTATTTGAGAAAGCCGATGAGGAACAGACCCGAAAGGGACTGCGCGGTTTCTTTATGAACCATTTCTCGGGAGCAGGAATGCCCGATAATTACCTGAGCAACGAGTCTATATTCAATATGCAGGCCGATGCTATACGCAAGATTCATGAAAATGAGGACTGCATCATAGTGGGCCGTTGCGCAGACTATGTGCTGCGTGACAGTGACCGTTTGCTGAGCGTTTTTATTGCTGCATCGGTTGATGACCGTGTGGCACGTATATGCCGTCAGGAAAACCTGAGCCAGTCCAGGGCTCTGTCAAATATTGAACAGCAGGACCGTGATAGAGCTGCATATTTTAACTATTATACCGGCCGTGTGTGGGGAGATCCTACATTCTATGACATGTGTCTGAACAGTACTAATCTGGGGTACGGAAAGTGTGCCGATATGATTGTGGAACTGGCTAAAGAACGCCTGGGTATATGAAACGGATAGGCATACTGTCCGATACACATGCTTATTGGGATGACCGCTATGAGACATTCCTGAGTGGTTGTGATGAGATCTGGCATGCCGGCGACATAGGCTCCTATGAGATTATGGAACGCCTGTCAAGGATTGCTACGCTCAGGGCAGTCTGGGGAAACTGTGATGGTCAGGATGTAAGACGTTCCACAACAGAAATCTACCGTTTCAAGGTGGAGGATGCCAATATAATGCTAAAGCATATTGGAGGCTCTCCTGAACACTATGACCACTCTGTGCGTGACCAGTTGATGCTGGAAACACCAAACCTGCTTGTGTGTGGGCATTCCCATATATTAAAGGTAATGCATGACAGCAAGTACAATATGCTGTTTATAAATCCTGGGGCTGCAGGACTACAGGGTTGGCAAAAAGTCCGTACCTTAGTGCGCCTTGAGATAGACGGCTGTTCATTCCGGAACCTTGAGGTTATGGAAATAAAGAGATAAAACTCGCAATACTATGGAAGCAATGACATTACTTGAACTGAATGGGCGTATAAAAAGCACCCTTCAGTATGAAATGCCTGGGACATACTGGATTCAGGCAGAGATAAGCGGTATGAGCCCGTCTGGGCAGGGACACTGCTATCTTGAACTGGTGCAGAAGGATGAGTCCGGCAAGACCTTTCTTGCCAAGGCCAAGGCCAATATCTGGCGTGGAACATGGATGCGCCTCAAACCTTATTTTGAGTCTCAGACGGGAGAGTCCCTGAAAGTAGGCATGAAAGTGCTCATGCAGGTAAGTATAACCTTTCATGAGGTCTATGGCTATTCTCTTGTAGTACAGGACATAGATCCAACCTATACCATGGGAGATATGGCCCGGCGCAGGAAGGAAATACTTGCACAGTTGGAGAGAGATGGAGTGTTGGGGCTCAACCGTGAGCTGGAAATACCTGTCCTGCCTCAGAGGATTGCAGTCATATCATCGGCTACGGCTGCCGGATATGGGGATTTCTGTGACCAGATGGCACGTAACATGTACGGATTCCGTTTTCAGGTTACGCTCTTTCCTGCTCTCATGCAGGGAGATGATGTGGAACGTAGCGTTATTCAGGCACTCAATGCCGTTGCTGTGCACAGGGATGATTTTGACCTGGTGGTAATAATCCGTGGCGGAGGTGCGGTAAGCGAACTCAGTTGCTTTGATTCATACAACTTGGCATTCTGTATAGCCAATTTTCCACTTCCAGTGATAACGGGCATAGGCCATGAACGTGACGATACCGTGGCCGATGCTGTGGCTCATACAAAAGTCAAGACTCCTACAGCTGCAGCAGAGTTTATCATTAACCGCATGCTAGACACGGCAACCACGCTCGAAAACCTGACCCGCAGGATTGCAGATTCCATTAGCCAGCGCATGAATGCCGAGAATATGCGTATTCAGCAGATTTCTCAAAAACTGCCATCCCTGTTTGCCATGCTCAAGGTGCGTCAGGAACAGAAACTGGAAAATGTCTGGACACGTTCCGTCAATGGTGTACGCAACCTGCTTGTTCAGGGGACGCACCGTGTGGAGATGCTGGAAAAAAGTGTGTCGGCAGCCGATCCTGCACTCATTCTCAGCCGTGGTTATTCCATGGTAAGATGTAACGGACATGTAGTAAAAAGTGCAGGCACACTCAAGGCTGGCGACCGCATGGTAACTGTTTTTGCCGATGGAACAGTGGAAAGTGAAATATTATAAACAAAATAAATTTTAATGCTTATGAAATACGAGGAAGCGCTTAAGCGTTTGGAAGAGATTGTTGCAGAGATTGAGGGTGGAAAACTGGATATAGACCGTATAGGTGACAGCCTGAAAGAGGCGCGCGGACTGATCAGGTTCTGCAAGGACAAACTATACGAGACCGATGAGGAAATAAAAAAGATCCTTGAATCAGAATCATGATGAAACGGATAATATCTGGGGCTCTTGCCGCAATGATGCTGGTATCATGCAGCACAGTGGCTTTTACAGGCCGTAACAGGCTGTTGCTCTATTCTGACAGTGAGATCTCAACCTTGTCTGATCAGTCATATACCGAGCTTATGACTACATCGGTCCGTTCATTGGATGCCAGGCAGAGCAGTACAGTATCTGAAGTTGGCAAACGCATGGTTGCTGCATTGCAGACTTATCTCAGGAAGTCAGGTCAGACCAACCTGCTGGAAGGTGTGAACTGGAGTTTTGACCTGGTGCAGGACAATCAGGTGAATGCATTCTGTCTTCCAAGTGGCAGGGTGGTGTTCTATGAGGGCATAATGCCTTACCTGGATACTCCTGACCTTGTAGCCGTAGTAATGGGACATGAGATGGGACATGTGGTTGCCCGTCATGGCAATGAACGCATGAGCCAGCAGGCGCTGGCCAACCTTGTAGGTAGTGTGGCCGGTCAGGTAGTAGAACAGAAAACATCGGTTGTAGGACAGGCATTGTTCCAGGCAGCCTTTGCCGTGGGCAGTGAATACGGATACCTGCTTCCATATTCACGCAAGCATGAGTATGAGGCCGATGAGATAGGTCTGTACATCATGGCCATAGCCGGGTATGATATATCGCAGGCTCCCGAACTGTGGCGGAAAATGTCGGCCGGCAACACAATGCCTGTTCCGGAATTCATGAGTACACATCCGAGTGACCAGAACAGAATCAGGCATTTGGAGAAACTCATGGACAAGGCACGTTCATACGTGAACGTACAGTAACAACAGAATAGTTGATATCCTGTTATCGGGCCAATATCCGATATTATTTGTATATTTGCCAGTACGGAACATTCCGTTATTGCCTTGGACGTTTTTAATAATCAAATTACTAACTAAATTTTATTTTACATGAATCTTTTCAAAACTACAATCTGCGCTATGGCTGCTGTCATGTGCATGAATGTTCAGGCTCAGGAAAAGGGCCTTAAGGATGCCTACAAGGATTATTTTGCAGTTGGTGTAGCTGTTAACATGGGTAATCTGAGAAATCAGAAACATGTTGACATTGTCAAGGCCAACTATAACAGTGTGACAGCCGAGAATGACTTTAAGCCACAGTCGGTTCAGCCTAGTGAAGGTCAGTGGAATTTTGCAAATGCCGATGCCATTGCCAATTTCTGCCGTGAGAACGGTATCAAGCTGCGCGGACACTGTCTTGCCTGGCACAGCCAGGTAGGCCGCTGGATGTTCCAGGCTCCCGATGGTGGTCAGGCAAGCAAGGAGCTCCTCTATTCAAGGATGAAAACCCATATCACAACAGTCATGCAGCGCTATAGCGATATTATTTATTGCTGGGATGTAGTGAACGAGGCCATTACCGACGATGCCAGGGCAACTGATCCATTGCGTAACTCACAGTGGAAAACCATTGCCGGTGGAGACGAGTTCATTCGCAAGGCTTTCCAGTTTGCGCGTGAGGCCGATCCCAATGCACTGCTTTTCTACAATGACTACAATGCCGCTGTTCCAGCCAAGCGTGACAAGATTTACAATATGGTAAAGGAAATGAAGGCAGCCGGTGTTCCTATAGACGGTATTGGCATGCAGGGTCATTTTAATGTATATGAGCCATCATTGGAGGATATAGAAGCAGCTATCGTAAAGTATTCAGAGATTGTTGACCATATCCAGTTTACAGAACTTGATATCCGTCTGAACCGTGAGATGGGTGGTCAGCTCAATATGAACCGTCAGGGTGAGGAGCTCACAGAGGAGAGAAAGAAAATGTTCAATGACAAGTACACCGGTTTCTTTGATATCCTGCGCCGTCATGCCGACGTAATTGATGTAGTAACATTCTGGAATGTATGTGATGCAGACTCATGGGTAGGCGTATCAAACTATCCGCTGCTGTTTGACAAGAACTCAGATCCTAAGGATACATATTACCTGATACGTGACTTTACTCCTACAAAGGCCGATAAAGATGCAGCAAAGAAATCTGTAAAGAAGGCCGCAAACAAGGCTGCCGATGCCAAGGCCGCTACCGCTCAAAAGAACTTCAAGAAGTAATCAGAACAATCCAAATAGTAAAAACGGGTCCGTTGGGCCCGTTTTTTTGTGGATTATATGCCGTATCATGAAAAACAAATTGTATGTTTGCAGAATGCTAACCGATTATTCATTTAACCAATTAATAAATCTATGAAGAAATTATTCCTTTCTCTCATGGCACTCGCTTCATTATCAGCGTATGCCCAGTTTGGAGGCCGCGGTCAGGGTAATCCTACTGTGCCATCAGTAACAGAAAACGTAACAGAAGACTTTAAGCCTGCACTGAACAACCAGGCTAACCACCAGTATCCTATGGTAAACTCACAGCGTATGGTACGTGCTCAGATCTCTGCACCTAACGCAAACTCTGTAGGACTTGATATTGATGGCAAGATCTACTCAATGACCAAGGACGAGAACGGTGTATGGACCGGAACATCTGCTCCTCAGGATGAGGGCTTCCACTACTATCAGCTCAACATAGACGGTGCCGGTGTACCAGATCCAGGTAGCCTGTACTACTATGGTGCAAGCCGTTGGGGTAGCGGTATTGAGGTACCATCGGCCGATCAGGATTTCTGGCAGGTTAAGAATGTTCCCCAGGGCTCAATGAACGAGGTATATTATTGGTCTACCGTATGTGAGAGCATGCGTCACTGCTACATTTACCTTCCTAATGAGTATTATACCAATACCACCAAGAAGTTCCCAGTGCTCTACCTCATGCACGGTATGGGCGAGAACGAGCACGGTTGGGCAGAGCAGGGTCACACAGCCCAGATTATGGATAACCTGATTGCCGAGGGTAAGGCCGTTCCATTTATCGTAGTTATTGACTGCCTTGATGCCCGTGCAGCAAATCCTGCACCTCAGGCTGCTCCTCAGGGTGCTGCCCAGGGTGGTCAGCGCCGTATGGGTGGATTTGGTGGTGGTATGATGGGTGGTGCATTCCAGGATGTACTGCTCAAGGATATCATCCCTTACGTAGAGAAGAACTACCGTGTAATAGCCGATACCCAGCATCGTGCTATGGCTGGTCTGTCAATGGGTGGTATGACCACACGTTCAGTTACCCTTGCCAACCCAACAACTTTTGCATATGTTGGTATGTTCAGCGGTGGTACCATTACTCCTGAGCAGATTCAGGGCGCCGAGGGTTATGCCAAGACCAACAAGGTCCTGTTTATGAGCTGCGGCGGCAAGGAGAACATGGGTGTAATGGAAGGTGCCGAGGCTCTCAAGAAGATTGGTATCAATGCAACCGGTTACATTTCAGAGGGTACAGCCCACGAGTGGCACACATGGCGCCGTTCACTGTATCAGTTTGTACAGCTTATCTTTAAATAAGAAATACAATGAATAAGTTTATTGCTCTTTTTGGTGCTGCAGTAATGGCCGCAGGCGTATGCTCAGCACAGGAGATAAAGGAAGATTTTGTTCCTTCATCAATGAACCAGCCGGGTCAGCAGTACCCAATGGTCAATTCACAGGGTTATGCCCGTTTCCGTGTAAATGCTCCTCAGGCCCAGTCTGTTTCTGTAGGTCTTGGACTTGGCGGTACCAATGGCGGTACTGACCTTGTAAAGGGTGAGGATGGTGTATGGATGGGTACAACAAGTGCTCCACTGGTAGAGGGTTTCCACTACTATCACCTGACCATTGACGGTGGTACTTTCAACGACCCAGGTACAAACAACTACTACGGTTCAACCCGTTGGGAGAGTGGTATAGAAATACCTACCAATGCAGATAAGGATATCTACGCAGAGCGTAACATCCCACACGGATTTGTTCAGCAGATTCTGGTATGGTCAGAGAGCCGTAACGAGCTTGCACGTGCGTTCGTTTACACTCCTCCTACCTATCATGCCGACAAGGCCGATGTAAAGTATCCTGTTCTCTACCTGCAGCATGGTTGGGGTGAGGATGAGACCGCTTGGATGACTCAGGGTCATGCAAACCTTATCCTTGACAATCTGATTGCAGATGGCAAGATCAAGCCAGTTATTGTAGTTTGCACATACGGTATGACAAACGGTGGTTTTGGCCCAGGTATGATGGGTGGTGCTCGTCCAGCACGTCCAGCAGGTCAGGGTGCTCCTCAGGGTGCTCCTCAGGCTGGTGCACGTCCACAGGGTGCTCCTCAGGGTGGTGCCCAGGCTGCACGTCCTGCACGCCCAGCAGGTGGTATGGGTGGATTTGGTAGCAATGCCGGATTCGAGAAGTTCCTCTGCGATGAGCTCGTTCCATACGTAGATTCTCATTTCCGCACAATCGCCAACAAGGACAACCGCGCTATGGCCGGTCTGTCAATGGGCGGTATGGAAACCCACTCAATCACTCTTGCACGTCCAGAGATGTTTGGTTACTACGGTCTGCTGTCAGGTGGCCAGTACAACCCATCAGAGATCCAGGACAAGAAGCAGGTAAAGAAGATCTTTATGAGCTGTGGTGAGAAGGAAAGCCCAGATGCAATCAACAATTCTGCCGCTTCACTCAAGGAGGCTGGATTTGATGCAATGGGTTATGTATCACCAAACACTGCCCATGAGTTCCTTACATGGCGCCGTTCACTCTATTATATGCTTCAGTATTTCTGGGGTAAGTAATCAGAGGGAAAATAAAAAAACAGACACATGCCGGCCTTGCTGGTGTGTGTCTGTTTTTTTTGTTGATCAATGTGCTTGTTAGCCATAATTAACTATAGAAAAATTAGTAAATTCACCACTAGCGTCTCTTAAAAACAGTTATTCGAGTTGAAAGTTAAAGTAAAGCCGTCCATCATCGATCTTTGCGGCCTATCTTCGGATAGACTTGAGCCGTTCAAGCGACCGGGGTTGTACATGATGGCAGGTAATTCCGTTTTAATCTTTAATTATGTTAACATGAATTAAGAGAAACTAACGTTAATTATTATGTCTTAACAACATTTCTTAATATTTATTCTTTATAATTGCAAAAAAAACAAATGAAATCAATTAGTCTTTTTCGAAACATGAAAGTAGTGTTGTTGCTGCTTTTGTCTGTTTGTGTTTATTCTGGAGCCAATTCTCAGATGCTTGTTGATAATAATGGTAATGTTGCAATCAAGTACGTCGATGATGCGCCTGTAAGTAGCTATTTTTCAATAAATAGCCCCGGTTCTTCTGATATTTGTACTTACATAAGGTCAGATGATGATAATATATCTACAGCTCTAAAATTATTGAAAACAGGTGGTGATAACATTTATCCATATAATACCAAAGGTATTGATTGTTTTGTTAGAGGAAAACAAAACTCAAGTGATAAAATATATGGTATCTATAGTGCTGCTTATAAAGAAAACTCTGTAGACACGCATTCGGGTAGAACATATGGTGTGTATGGTGCAGCAGGTAATGCTACTCCTGGCTATAATTATGGAATTTTTGGAACACTCATTGGCGCAAATAACGGTGCGGGTGTTTATGGTTCATCAACAAGTCTCGATGGTGGAGCGCCACTCAGTGGAAGATATGCAGGGTATTTCGATGGAAATGTCAAGGTAACATTGTCAGTATACGCATCATCTTTTAATGTCCCTTCAGATTATAGAACAAAGAAAAATATCAGAACAATTGGGGATGATTGTATTGATAATATTATGAAAATTAATGTTGTCAAATATGACTTAAAAGATAAGAATGAGACAGAAATATACGATACAATTGCAATAAAGAGCGATGACTCATTAGACGATTTGGATTTGTTTTCTAAAGAACACTATGGCGTTGTTGCCCAGGAATTACAGTCAATATATCCCAATCTGGTTTATGAGGGAACAGATGGGACGCTATCTGTTAATTATATTGAGATAATTCCATTGCTCATTAAATCTATTCAAGCTCTTAAAGAAGATATATCTGCATTCAAGACCAATGCTGAATGGGATAACAAGATGACAAAGCCTATTAGGAATAATCAGGACAATATAAAAGCTACCATTTCTAAAATCAGTCTTTCGGAAAGGCTCAGTATTATTTGTAGTATACCAGAAAATGTTACAAAGTCAATATTATATATATGGGATACAAATGGTTTAGAGATGTATCATGTTGCTATTTCTGAACATGGTTTGGTTGAGACAGTCATAGAAGGAGAGAAAATGGATGAAGGTATCTATATTTGTTCATTGATTACAAATGATGATGCAATAGATACAAGGCGCTTTTATTTTGGAAAGTAATGGAAATGATATTGCGAATTGTTAGATACGCATGTACGGTAATAACATTGTTAATCCCGGTGCGTATGTATTCTGCTTGTTTTGCAGATGATGGCCATTCGTTTTATTATTCTTTTGGAAACAAAAACGAATTAGTAATAGTGCCTGATAGATTCATGTTGAAAAAGCAATCAGATGTTGAGAAGATAAAAATTGAATCATTGGTTCGCAGTTGCTTCGAAGATGTAGAATTTGAATGGTTTAATCAAGATATTTGCACGGTTAGGATAGAGAACGATATTGTGAATGAGGCCATTGATATTCTGCGCTTGACCGACGAGATTGTCAGTGTGCAAAATGTGTATATGTTGTTTGAAGATATAAGCTATTGCGAGTATAACAAAATACGTCAAACGCCACTAATGTTTGGTATGACTGATTTGATATCTTTTAAATACAAAGATTCCATTTCACAATCAGAAAGAGATAGTATAGAAAAACTCTTTAATATGGATTTGTGTTCCATAAATAAGAGCAGTATGTTTCGTGTTTCAAAAAATTCAAATATACTTGATGAGTCAAATCGATTGTATGAAACTGGTTTATTTGAATACGCTCATCCTGAGCTTGTCTGTCGTGTTACATATTGCGACGATATATCCGTATATCCAAATGATCCATATTTCCAATATCAGGTTGCATTACATAACATAGGGCAATCTTTTAATGGACATACCGGTACGATTGACGCCGACATTGATGCGCCAGAGGCTTGGGTATTGACTATGGGAAGTGAAGATATTGTTGTTGCTGTGATAGATCAAGGCGTTACATCTGATCATCCAGATTTGCCTAACTCAAGACAAATAAGACTAAATGGTAGTAATTTTGGAATGGGTGATGTTAATGATCCTTCTCCAACAGCAAACAACAATCATGGGAATGCTTGTGCAGGAGTGATTGCCGCAACAGCAAATAACGAGGAAGGCATTGCGGGTATAGCTCCCCTATGTAAAATAATGCCAATTAGGACTGATGATAGTACAACTCCTGTCGGAATGGCCGAAGCTATTAGGTTTGCAGTTAATAATGGTGCTAATGTTATTTCAAATAGTTGGATATACGATACTCAGTGCACCTCGTTTTCATCGGAGATTATTGATGCTATCAATTATGCGATTAATAATGGAGTTATTGTACTGTTTGCGGCAGGGAATAATGCTAGTCACGTTAATATGAATGATGGCTATGTGGGCTTCCCGGGAAACAATAGTATTGAAGGAATGCTAACTGTAGGAGCTTCTGATAGAAATGATATGCAAGCAGACTATAGTCCAACAGATAACAATATTGACATAGTCGCTCCCTCAAATAAAGCGTATCCTTTTAACTCTTATACTTTTTCTGGGATTAGTGGTGAGAATCTAGATATGTGGACATTAGATATTCCTGGTATTAATGGATATAATCCATGGCCTTCTGATCAAACAAACTATATTAATGTCGGTACTGTCAATCCTAATAATGGACCAAACTATCTAGCTTATACGGCTCACTTTGGAGGTACGTCTTACGCATGTCCCGTTGTTGCAGGCGTGGTTGCATTGGTTTTGTCTGTGAATCCTGGATTAACCCCACAGATGACTTGCCATGTAATTAAACAGACTGCAGATAAGGTTGGCGGATATACGTATGACTCAAATGGGAGATGTAATCAGATGGGCTATGGTCGAGTTAATGCAAATAATGCCGTATGGATGGCTTGCGATACAACACAAATAACTGGGGAGTTTTTTTATAACTCTGTTAGTGATATCGTAGGTTGTGATATTAGCATGCAGGATGATACAATCTGTAATTCAATTGTTCGAACAATGGCTAGAAATAGAGTTATTATTGAGAAGAATGTGTGGATTGACGAAAGTACCGTTTTTAAAATAACTAATTATAGGTAATTATTATGAAACAGAAGTTTGACACATCAAGTAAGGGTACAAGGCGATGGTCCTTATTGCTATTCCTTAGTTTGTCTTTGTTTGCGTATGGACAGGAACTGCCGTTGCCGGTTAATCCTGAGAGTATGGATTGCTATTTGCCTTCTGGCGGTATGTATAATGCCACTGTTGGTAAGGCTAAAATCTACGAATTATCTGATGAATTCTGTATAAAGAAGAGAGCAGAGGCAATAAAAGAGGATCTTGAACAGTCAATATACAGCATAGTTCCAGATGCTCAGATCAGTTGGATAGGCGCCGATTATTGCACCGTGGTTTCTCAGATAGACAATCTTAAAACAGCCTTAGAGGAGTTGTTGTATAATGATGATGTTGTCAGTCTCAGACCAGTAATAATCAGGCAGGCATATCTGGATTTAATGGCCCTGTATCCAGTTAAGCAAGTTAAACTGAATTGTTTTGATAATCAGATATCGGCCGTTATTATTAATGAATTCATGGATGAGGCATTGGCTTTAATATCATCTTTGGGAATGGAGGCTTGGAATACTAATCCAGATAATCCTTGCAGTATAGCAATGAATGTATCCAAGGATGCCGATGTAATTAAGATTGCCAACAGTTTGAATGAAAGTGGACTGTTCAAACAGGCTTGTCCCTCTTCTCACTTGGTGACAAGAGTACTTGACAATGTTGAGCAGAATTTGAATGATGTTGATTACTACTATACTAGCAATGATAATAAAGTGTATCTATATAAATCGCCTGGACGTTTTGGTATAAAGAAAAGCTCTGATGCTAAAAAGACCGATATTGAATCGCTCCTTGCTGATAATTTGAAATCATTTACATGTAATTGGGTAAGAGATGAGCTATGCCTGGTTGATACGGATGACGATTTGATTGATGACGTGATTGAGATAATACGCAAGAACAATCAGGTGGTATGCTCTAACCGAACCTATATGATAAAAAATGATTATGAGTTTACCTTGGCTCAAGGTTTGGATTATCCGCGTGATTTGTATTTTGATGAAACCATTTCCATATACTTTTACGATGGTGTGACTCAGGAAACAAAGGACAGTCTGAGGAATGCATATAATCTTTCTGTTGTAGCAGAGAACAGGTGGGCAGTAACTGCCACAATGGATATACTATCAGTCTGTAGGTCTCTTTATCTGAGTGGACATGTCAGGATGATTGGCATTAACTATATTAACGGTATATCTGTTGAATATCTCAATGGCACAGGAAATACAACAGTAACAGAGACACATTACTCAAGCCTTGCCAGTGAAGAATATTATAATTTGTCAGGCATGTCTGTGGATTCTCCTAAGGGTATTACAATAGTGCTCAGGAGATACACTGACGGAAGCATCAGGACAGAGAGAATTCTGTATCCTTAATTAAGCGGCTCCCTGTGGGTTGGCCGCATAAGCATAAAAATAAACAGGTAAAGAGTTCGGTCTTGTACCGGACTCTTTCCTTTTGCTTTCAACTATAACCGCTCATTGTTGTAGTAGCTGGTGTATGTTTCTGGTCCTATGTTTTTAAAAAGTGCATTTGTAAAGAAAGTGCCAATAAAAAAAGTGCGGGGCGGGGAATACTTAATATAATTGTTGTATCTTAGCGAACCAAAATAGAACTTACAATTCATTATTATAAACCTAATTTATCCCAAGTTCTACTATGAACAGAAATTTTAAATTGTTTCTAGCAGTCGGAATGACTGCCGCTCTGGTAGGTTGCGGTTCTGGTTCTTCCATTGATCCACAGCGCGTTGCCAACAGAAACGTTGAGTACGACCAGTATTTTGTTGAGATTGCAGCCGATGCAGCTCCAGCCAAGCCCGATGAGAAGGGTTTTGTACGCCGTTGGACTATCATTGAGCCTATTATCAAGAACAACAGTGGTAACACTGTCTTTACAGACAGCTATATCCTGACTGAGCTTAACAAGGAGTATTTCCCAAATCAGTTCACAAATGATATCAATAAGCTGCCTAAGACTGGTGATGAAGTAATAGTTAAGACCGAGGCTATACGCGCAAGTGGTCGCGGTGGCATGGGTGGTGGTGCTCCTCAGGGTGCTGCCGGTCAGGCTCGTCCACAGGGTGCTCCTCAGGCTGGCGCTGCTCGTCCTGCAGGTCAGGGTGCTCCTCAGGGTGCTGCTGGTCAGGCTCGTCCACAGGGCGCTCCACAGGGTGCTCCTCAGGGCATGGGCGGATTTGGCGGATTTGGTGGCATGATGGGTGCTGCACCTGCTGCTCCAGCATTGGTAAACGATACACTTACCTGGCATTCTGTTGACAGCAAGCTGTTCAACATCAAGCTTATCCGTTTTGCACAGGGTACATCTAACGGCCAGAAGCGTTACGGTCTTATCTTTAATGCATTTACCGTAATCAACTGCGATCAGGATATACCAAACGTACGTCTTGCTGCCGGTTCAAACTCTGCTTCAATCTGGTGGGTTAACGGTGAGCAGGTTCTCACACTGCAGGCTGACCGCCGTATGGTTGCCGATGACGGTATGTCAAAGCGTATCACCCTTAAGAAGGGCAAGAACATAGTTCGTGCAGCCGTTATCAACGGCCCTGGTATGAGCGATATGTGCATGCGTTTCTACAACGAGGATGGTTCAATTCTCAAGAACTACACTATTACCAACAAGTAATTTATAAGGAACATATAATATGAAAAAGATATTTCAGATGGGCTTGATGGCCCTTGTTTCAGTCTCAATGTCTGAAACCGCAATGGCTCAGATCGGTGCTCCTTTCATTCACGATCCTGCCACAATTATGGAGTGCGATGGTAAGTACTATACATGGGGTACTGGTGGTTCTCCTCTTGTATCATCTGACGGTTGGGTATGGTCAGGTGAGGGCGGTGCCCGTATCTCTGTAGGTGCTGCTCCTGATATGATCAAGATTGGTGACCGTTATCTGTGTGCTCACAGTTCTACCGGTGGTGGTCTTGGTGGCGGTCATGCAGGTTCTATCCGCACTATGTGGAACAAGACCCTTGATCCAAACTCTCCGGATTACGAGTGGTCAGAGCAGATTACAGTTGCAGAGTCTGTTACAGACGAGGACTGCGATGCTATCGACGCAGGTCTTATCATGACACCAGACGGCCGCCTGTTCGTTACTTACGGAACATATTTTGGTTTTATCCGTGTAGTAGAGCTTGACCCTGCTACAGGTGACCGTATGCCAGGTGCTCAGGATATCAACATTGCTGTTGACTGCGAGGCTTCTACAATGATGTATCATGATGGTTACTACTATCTTCTGGGTACTCACGGTACCTGCTGCGATGGTGTTAACTCTACTTATAACATTATCTGCGGACGCAGTAAGAGCCCAACCGGTCCTTTCATTGACAATGTAGGCCGTGATATGATTGAGGGCGGTGGTAAGATGGTTATCGGTTGCCGCGACGGTTACACCGGTGCAGGTCATTTTGGCCGCTACATCATTACTGAGGGTGTAGAGAAGATGTCTTTCCACTGGGAGGCTGACTACTATCAGAGTGGCCGCAGCACACTGGCTATCCTGCCTATTATCTGGCGTAACGGTTGGCCTGAGGCTGGTTACAACGTAAAGAACGGTGTATACGAGATTGAGTCAGAGCGCAGAGGCTATGCACTTGAAATTGCTACTGAGTATGTTCGCCTGGGCGGTGGCCGTGGCATGTTTGGCGGTGGTGGTAACACACCTAACACTGTTGTTCCTTTCCAGAAGCTTGAGGATGTTATTGGCGGATGGCCAACTGGCAACATTGATGTTCGCGTATGCGACTACCAGTTCCGTCCAAACCAGAAGTGGGAGTTTGTAGCTCTTGAGGAAGGTGCTCTTGGTACTCCATATTACAAGATTGTAATTGCCGGTACAAACCGTGCTCTTGCTGCTACTGCAGGCAAGGAACTGACTTCTGTTCCTGAGTTTACCGGTGCTCCTGAGCAGATGTGGTCAATTGACCAGCTGACCGATGGTACATACCGTATCATGCCTAAGGCTGTTCCTGGAACAGACGAGAAGGTTTGCCTGATCTCTGTTGGTGACTCAAATGCTTCTCTTGGCAAGTTTGACATGAACGATGTTAACTGCAAGTGGAACCTGCGTCAGTATTAATCTATCCTACACATAGAGTATTAAAAGAGGCCTCGCAAATGCGGGGCCTCTTTGTGTTCTTAGAAGTTTATGGATTCTGTTCCCGCCCAGTCATTATTGACTGATATTGGGATATTGGCCTGACCAAATTCCTTACAACCATTCTGAAACAGGTCTCCGGTATATTGTGTAATCTTGTTTACGGTCATTGGAATGTTATCCCAATTCATCTCGCACACTGCATTGCCGTAACTGTCCCATGCTGTGATATGCATTTTTAGCACAGTCTTTCCTTTTTGTGGAAAGGTGTAAAAGTCAAAGGTATCCATAGAGGGATTCACAACGAATGTCTCATCCTGCTTTGTGGTTACACAGCCATATCCTGCTACAACATCGAGTGTGGCGCTACCGTTAGTTGTTTCAAACTGCAGTTTGGTAACCTGGCTTGGAATAGCTTGGGTAAGCTTTAAACGGAACATGGCTACAGAGCGGTTTAGATCAACCTGATAATTGTTGCTATTGCGTGTAACGTTAATTTCGGCACAATAATGAAAGGTATCCAGTACCTTAGGCTGATCCTTGTTGCCCGACGAGTACCTGACCGAAGTGCTCTTGTAGTCAGTAGTTGCTTTGTTTACTGTTATTCCCGGTTTGCCGTCGCCACCATTCTGTCCCACAACAATAAGATAGTGCTTACCTGTGCTGAGATTGAGAGAAATGTTTCCAAATACGGAATCAGTAATGTTCTGCACCTCAAAAGCTTCTTTCACGGCGTTCTCGCTGATATCAGACAACACTGCGTAAGTAAGTTTGGTGCATGTTTGACTAACCGAAGCCTTTGTTTGGAGTTGGTCAAATGGAATCTGCTCAATTGAACTTACGGAAATGTGTACTGGAACCAGGTTGGAACCGGGGTCATAAGGAATCTCATGAATCCTGGCATGGCAGGAAGCCAGCAAGATAGGGATAAGCAGTAAGCCTGCTCTGAACAATGATTTGTACACTCTAGCCTTCTTTTGGGCAAAAGGCTGCCCCATGGTTTTCTTTTTCATGTAAAAAGATTTTAGGTTGATATTAGATTATTCATGAGGCCCCTATTATGGGAATCCACATGAATTCAGTGCAATATTAGTATAAAATATTGTCTTACGCAAAAAATAAAAAAGGTGCAAGGTGCTTGCACATTACCTCGTGGTAATGTGGGCTTTAGCCCACCCGGCTGGAAGCCGGCTTTTTTGCGGAGCAAAATAAAAAAAGGTTCTGCAGCAGACTTGTCTGCGCATTACCGCACGGTAATGTGCAGACAAGTCTGCTGCTTCTCGTATTTTACGTAGCACCGTCCCTGCAGCTGCATATCATACACCACTTGGTAGAGTATCTGCCGCATTTTGTCCACACTGGCTGTCCGTCCAGTTGGGGGAGTGGTATATGTAAAGTATGAAATGTCAAAAGTGGTACCATAACAATGGCAAGAATTCTCACTTGAGTTAACATTGGTCTTGCGCAACTGCTTGACGGTTTCCTCGGTGCGCAACACACTCGTTACCGTGAAACGGTGATTGCGGTTATAACCTCGGTTAAACAGTGAATCCTGGAAAGCCCTTCCCATGTCCTCCAACAGTTCTGCTGCCCTTGGTACAAGATATGGTACCGAATGTGTGAGCTTATCTATGTTATAGTACCTGTTGGACTCAATATGTACCAGCCTGCGGTCGTTGGGGGCATCGGCTATCGTTATTGGACTTTTAAGTCCGTATTTGCGGGCTGCTGTAAGCTGTACGTCATTAAGGTCGTTGAACAGACGGTCATACTGCCGCACAGGCTCACGGTGGTCGCTGTTGTGGTTAATCTCTCCTTCCTCTATGAGCTGTTCCAGGTCGGAACCTTTTTGGCTGAGAACACCAGACATACGGTAACTGCCCCACAGAATGAGTATAGCCAGTGTAACAGGAATAATCATGGCTATTCCAAACAGATTGCTGTGTATGGTATCCAGATGGAATATCCGTTTTATGCTTTTTCCATACCATTTAAAGAATGGCGCTAGTCCGGACTCAATCAGAAAGCCCCAAACAGGCATTATACTTACGGAAATCTTGTATCCTATAAGATGCGAGTCCTGATAGCTATATATTCCACAGACAGACAACAGAGCGCAGAACGCTGCAATATAGACTACTGCCAATGTCCACTTGAGCCAGTCAATTTTTAGCTTGCGCCATCCGTAGAACTGTATGGAACCTGTAACAAAGCAGAGTAGCCAGATAAAAATAAGAAAGAACCCCGGCACGGTGGCATCGGCCGGCAAGAACCAGCGTGCCATACTGTCTGTAATAAAGAATAAGGTGGCCGATAACAGTATAAAGCGTATTATTCGGATTTGGCGGTCCATGCGTGATGTTGAGGCTGGACTGGAACTTTCATTGATAGGATTGGATTTGTTTTCCATAAGTGCAAATTTACTTCAATTTGGCACTTGGTAAATGATAGACGTTGAGCTTTTTTTGTAATTTCGCATCAATAAATAAAAACACTTGACTGCTATGAAAGAACTTGACTGGTCAAATATCGGGTTCGGTTACATGAAAACCGACTGGAATGTAAGGATCTGCTATAAGGATGGTAAATGGGGCGAGATTGAGAAATCAGACTCAGAGTATATTCCAATGCATATAGGTGCTACCTGTCTGCATTATGGACAGGAATGTTTTGAGGGCCTAAAGGCATTCCGGGGCAAGGATGGTCAGGTGCGTGTTTTCCGTATGGAAGCCAACGCAGAGCGCATGCAGAGTACCTGCCGTGCTACAATGATGCCAGAACTGCCAACAGAAACATTCTGTGAGATGGTACGTAGCGTAGTCAAGCTTAACAGCGATTATATTCCACCTTATGAGAGCGGTGCTTCACTGTATATAAGACCATTGCTCATAGGTACAGGTGCAGAGATTGGCGTAAAACCATCAAAGGAATATATGTGCATAATGTTTGTAATGCCTGTAGGACCATACTTTAAGGGTGGTTTTGCTGCAAATGCCTATGCACTGGTCCGTTCTTATGACCGTTCTGCTCCTCTTGGTATGGGTAAATACAAGGTTGGAGGTAACTATGCCGCAAGTCTGTATGCCCATAATATAGCCCATGAAAAAGGTTATGGCAGCGAGTTCTACCTGGATGCCAAGGAAAAGAAATATATTGATGAATGCGGTGCTGCCAATTTTATAGGAATTAAGGGTAACTCATACATTACCCCTAAGTCAGAGTCAATACTGCCATCTATTACAAACAAGAGCCTCATGCAGCTTGCCAAGGACAATGGTATGACTGTAGAGCACCGTCCGGTTCCTCTGGAGGAACTTTTGGAGATGGACGAGGCTGGAGCATGCGGAACAGCAGCAGTAATATCGCCTATTTCACGTATTGATGATATTGAGCTTGACAAGTCCTATGTTGTAGCCAAGGATGGCAAACCGGGTCCTGTCCTGACCAATCTTTACAATCAGCTCCGCGCTATCCAGTACGGTGATGCACCAGATACCCACAGCTGGGTTTCAATTATAGAGATCTGATATGGGAAAAGGAAAACTGGCCAAGTTCGCAGACATGGCTACCTATGGACATGTCTTTGAACCGGTAGGTTCTTATAAGGAGGAAATCCCGTTTGAAATGAGGGGCTGCTGGAACAGCTCCTTCTTTCATAACGACGGACCTATTGTGCTTGAACTTGGCTGTGGCCATGGCGAGTATACCGTTGGGCTGGCAAGTTTGTATCCAGACCGCAATTTTATTGGAGTGGACATCAAGGGCGCCCGTATGTGGACAGGAGCCAAGATGTCTCATGAGGCAGGTATGAATAACGTGGCCTTCCTGAGAACCAATATAGAACTGATTGAGCGCTATTTTGCACCAGGTGAGGTAAGTGAGATATGGCTCACGTTCCCTGATCCGCAAATGAAAAAGGCCACCAAGCGTCTTACCTCTACCTATTTTATGGAGCGATATCGCCGTATTCTCAAGCCTGGCGGCAAGATACATCTCAAGACCGATAGCAATTTTATGTACACCTACACCTGTGCCATGGCAGATCATAACGGCTTGCCGGTAGAGTTCCGCAGCAATGATCTCTATGCCAGTGGTGATGCAGACCATATACTCTCCATTCAAACCCATTACGAAAAGCAATGGCTGGAGCGTGGTAAATCTATAAAATATATTGTATTTGAACTGCCGGCCCAGGGAATTCTTACAGAGCCGGAGGTTGATATAGAAATGGATGACTATCGCAGCTACGGCCGCTCCAAACGCAGCAGCCTGACCACGTCACGCTAGCATTCAAAAAGGGTAAGTTTACACTTTTAGGGAAGGCTACATAAGGACTATAGGTTTTAATGGTATTGTATCAACTGTACCATCTAAATGACCTGCATATTTGTTTTGTGGGTATTTAGCTCTCACTTTTTCCATGCGTCCCTCATATTCTTTCAAAAAATCCAAATATGACTTTGTATAGAACGGTCTTCCATAGCCTGTGCCAAACATAACTGATGCAGGATCTCCACTATCGGCCCATATTTCCACTTTGGCACAATAATCCCCATCAACTGTACCACCAATAGAAAGTTCATCTTTGTCATACTGATATTTAACCGTGTAATACTCACGACCAGAGATCTTCCGAAAGTCACCTGGAATATCATCCCAATGTTCTTTTTCTTCATCTGCTGAGCGGTAGAAATAAAAAGGTGTTGGTCCTTCTATTATCGGCGCTTGCTCCGTCCTATAAAAGTCGGGCCCAAAATTTAGTACAACTTCTTTGGCCAATGATAGCAGATACTCGTTTCTGTTTTCATTAGACATCATTTTTAGATTAACTTCTGCATGGATCTGCATTAGTACTACAAAAAACAAAAGCATTAAAAGACTTTTTTTCATATGCATAATTCAAAATACAATTATCATAGATACCGTCTGGTAGGCCCGTATTTATATATTTCTTATTGCGAAGTTATTGACTGCCAACATTAACCATTCTGTGGTTTGTGTTAATTAATACAAAAAAACAACAAGCGTGATGTGAAATTGTATTTATATTTGTAAGAATCGTCATATACTTAGAAAATTGGCTATCAATGCAATATATTAACCTTAAGACACTAGAGAGAAATAAAGTAACTACACTAGTGATGAGAAAATTTTTTTTGATGTATTGGGGTGTTTTACTCTTTGGAGTAGCAGCATTGACATCGTGTGTACAAGATTATCTGTATGAAGAGTTTTATGATGAATACGATGACATACAAATACCTAGAAATAAGAAAAGTAAGAGCGAAGGTTCCCTTGGGGGTAATATTGCTCCAAATTGTAATCTTATAGTTGATGAGAAAACCTCAAAACAAACGGATTGTGTAAAATCATGTATGAGATATACTTTTGGATTATCGGAAACCGATATTAATTCAATACTCGTAGGACGTGCTGGAGACAGAGGGGTATACGGAGAGTCAAATGTTGATTCTGTCGTTTATGCATGCATAGCTAAATATAATGAGTATCAACAAAACCGTTGGCGTCCCAAAGAGGCAAGATGTGAAATTGTTTCAGGAGGTTCAGTCCGTAGCTATGATATTGCATTGATTGTACCGGGGACTCGGTTTGTTGATGTAAGAGGAAATAATTCTACTACGCCCAATGGCCACGTATTTATAGTAGATGAAGTAACAAATGATGCTGATAGTTGGATTACAGGACTTATTGACGAAGAAGCTCATCTCTATTATATTAAGTCTAAAAAGAGTGTGATAAAAAAAGCATATAGGATTACTTTTAATTAAAGTTACAGATGATGAGACAAAAACTGTTCATTATATTGTGCGTAATCATGTTTCGACAGTTCAATATTTGCGCACAATTAATCCAGACGGGTGATGAACCAGCATCATTTCCGACTATCTTCGTCAATGGTATAACATACAGCATAACAGATTCTGTCAATAATCAGTTATGTGTAATCAAAGCTGATTGCGAGGAGGAAAATATTGTAATTCCAGATTTTGTCCATTACAATGCAAATGACTATTGTGTTACGTCTATTGGTAATCGTGCTTTCCTATCCTCAAAAGCACATTCCATTGTAATACCACCAACCATCACTCAGATTGGCCAAGCGGCCTTTTATGACTGTAAAAACCTGTCAAGTGTAACATTGCCATTTAGCGTTACGAAAATAGGAGAATATGCGTTTTATGGATGTTCGTCTCTTGTAACAGTACAATTACCAGAACGCTTGGCTGTTATTCCTAAATGCTGTTTTGGAGGCTGTGTGTCATTGTCTGATATCTTGTTGCCCAAATTCTTATTGTCCGTTGAATATGAAGCCTTTGTTAGATGTGTTAGCTTAAATACCATTTGTATTCCTGAATCAATAGCAGAGTTTGACTTTACCTCACTTAAAAACTGTTCCAATATGTCAACACTTAGTTTGTTGTGCGACAGACCTGATACCTTGTCCGTTTATCTGGGCTTTGGTGATGACATGTTGTTTGGAAATAGTATAACCCTTATTGTGCCGGAAGGAACATTTGAATTATATGATTCCCTTTGGAAAAGCAATACAATATGGGGGCAGTTTGCACGCATCACGGATGGAAAACAAACAACTCATGAAAAATCATTTAATAACAATGGAATAATATACCGCATTACCGATGCCGAAAAACAATATGTCAATGTTGCACATAATTATGCTGTTGGCGATATAGCAATTCCACTTGTGGTTGAATCACCATTAACCCAAAAACAATACTCGGTGCAAGGCTTTGATAATAAGGCTTTTTATGAAAATGGTTGTTTAACATCGATTAGAATACCTCAGGGTTTCTCTTCAGTTCCAGATTCTTGCTTTTTTCATTGCTGGCAGTTAACAAGTGTTTTGCTTCCTAATTCCATAAAGGATATAGGGCAAGAATCATTCTCTGGTTGTACGGATCTTAGAACAATCATTATTCCCAAAAACGTAACAGTTTTACCGGAGGGAATATTTAATGGCTGTTTTGAATTGAGTTCGATAGAATTACCAAAGGGGTTGAAAACAATTGGAAGAAATGCTTTGGCTGACTGTCATAGTCTTAAATCAATTGACATACCTACAAGTGTGGATTCAATAGGGGTATCGGCCTTTAATTCTTGTTGGAGTTTAAAATCCGTAACAGTTCCACGAAAGGTTACAATAATACCGAATTCTATGTTTGAGGACTGTTTTGGCCTGCAGAGAATCAGAATGAAAGGCAGAGTGTTAAGAATTGGAGACTCTGCGTTTGAAAATTGCTACAAATTAAATGATTTTGTAATTCCCCATACTGTTAAATCCATTGGTAATAATGCATTCAACCATGGAGAGCCACATGGTTTAGCGGCTTGGAGCATATATAGTCTATACTATGCCGATTAAAGCACATAAGTCAAACAGGAACTGTTGCCATTCTATGCTGTTTAATTTTGCTCATGTCAATGATTGTTCCTGCCATTTTTCTTGTATGCAAATAATAAAGTATATAAATAGATATTGCTTTTCTATTACTCCTTAAACTATCTATAAGACCAAACCCGTCGTTGAATAATGATGCCTTTGTAGGCTTCCCTATAAGTGTACCCTTCCCTATAAGTAGGACAGTCCTGAATTAGACAAAAGTATTAACTTTGTCTTAAGAGAACAGTATGAAAAAGAAGATCCACAGCGAGTCTGAGATGGTAAAGGCCGTTGTCAGATTGTTATATACGCAACCTGGCATATATCTCCGTCTCGCGCTCGAGGTGGCCTATCAGAAATCAACAACTGCAACATGCGGCGGATAAACTAAAAACACTATATTAGCAGTCTAATCTCTGGCTGTCATAAAAAGGGGAAGTTCACAACTTGACATCAGTCTACTAATCTCAAGATTAAAACAATATAGAATTATGAAATGAAAAGATCAATTCTCTTTATTTTATCCACCATAGTAATAACAAGTGTCTATGCTCAGACTGAGCTTAGGGTATATGGCGAAAGGCCCAAGCCGAAAGATAGAATTCAAGGTGTAGTAAGAGATTCTGTACATCCTGTATCATGTGCTTTTGTTGTTGAGATGAATTACAGAAACAATGAGGTTGCTTATACTATTGCGGATCATGATGGTAATTTTTCATTAAGGATAGTTAATCCATCTGATTCAATTGAGATAAGTTCCCAAGGA
>JAZUFR010000004.1:0-48751 GCA_045640825.1 Bacteroidaceae bacterium | reverse complement strand
AGGATTCCTGTCTGCTGAATGAATATCTTTATCATGTAAGTGGCTTACTCAATATTACCTCCTCCAAATACGCAGTGGGCATTTATTATGAGCTTGCGGTCTGGTATGGGCTCTGCTGCTATGAAATGACGGTCATCAACGAATCCGCCCATTACGCAGTTGCTACGGATCTCTATCTGCCAGTCCGATGGAACCTTGAGCTGCACACCTCCAAAGGTGCCTTCTATGTTAAGGTAGGTGTTGCCGGGTGCTAGGTTGGTGTGTGTGAGATCAAGTGTCATACCGCCAAATACACACTTGATAGTGCCTCCTGGGAATACTGGCTCAACGTAGTATTGCTCAGCACCGCTGAATATGAAACGGTAGTCCACCTTTTCCTTGGGGTCAATCTCAATATGTGCCTGTGAATGTTCTCCATCATAGTCTGCAATTTTGGAACTGGTCTCAAAATACTCTCCGTTTTTCTCCCTACGGTGGGATGCATGGCTTGCGTTTCCTCCGTTCAGGGCAGAAAGAATGAGTACGATGCCAAAGCAGATGGCAGCCCCGCATATTACCATATGTCCGCTCAGCAATGTCATCCAGATAGATGAAGGCTCAACATAGAACGCTAACAGTTTCTGTATGCTTGGTGCAAGGAATACCAGTCCTAACAGTAGCATGAATGTTCCTCCTATCCACTCTTTCCTGCCAAACTGGAACAGTGAGACAATGATCAGAAGGACTGGCCAGGAAAAGAGTACGTGCTCCAATCCATTCATGAATGAATTGTTGTTCCCTGGGTTCAGGCTAAAGTATATCTTGAGAAGCGCGGCAAGTATGATTATCAGTCCCAGAATGATGGTATTGGTACGCCTGCGTGAATTGTGCTTGCGCTCGTGATAGTATACCCTGGTGTTTGTCTTTGAGTAATGTCCCCCGTTGTCCTGCGATTCCCTGATCTCTGGATTGTTTCTAGTTTCCATGAATTTCTGTTTTTAGTTTTTGTCTGGTGCAAAATTACGCCAGGAATATGCTGTGACCAATACAATATCGGTGAACCCAGGTGTTTTTCCCGACGAACCGATAAGAAATCCCGGTGGATAGGGCAAATATCCTGGGAGCTGTAATTTGTGCAAAAGTAATGTAAACTGCATATTCTTTATATCTTTGCATTATACTTTTCAATATGAGTACCACTGATATCAAGAGTAGAATCTCCCGGTCATTGCTTGCTGGAGTACTTATAGGATTTGGATGCATAGCTTACGTCCTGGTGGAAAACCATATTCTGGGCTCTTTCCTGTTCAGTCTGGGACTGCTCACTGTGATCCTGCAGGGAGCCATGCTCTATACCGGTCGTGTGGGCTACGCCACTACCTGGGCCGATGTAAAGAACCTTGTTTTCATTATTGTCTTGAACTTTATTGGTATTTGGCTTACCTGTTTCCTGTTCAGCAGGTATTCCGGACTTTCACTCAATACCAGCAATCTCATGGCTGTCAAGATGCAGGAGACCTGGTATCAGGCTCTGGTCAAGTCCATTGGCTGTGGAGTAATGATGTTTATAGCTGTGGACAACTTCAAGAAACACAGCAACGCAATTACTGTTATACTTCCAATCATGTGCTTTATCCTGTGTGGATTTGAGCACTGTATTGCCGACTACGGCTATATGGCCATGGATGGCCGCCTTTTTGTATGGCAGTTGCCGGTGTGGATTATAGGAAACGCTATTGGCAGTCAGGTAATCTACTGGTTGTCCCGTCTTTAAGTGCAGGACAATTCATTGCATATTTGTCAACTAAAAGCTACTTTTGTAGAAAATACACCCGCTTTGAGAACTAATAATACTAACAACAATAAAATGAAGAAAGCATTACTAATTATGGCACTGGCTGCAGCTACAGTTGGTGTACAGGCTCAGAAAGCCGTTAAGGCTCCAGCCGGAGGTACAAAGATCAGCAATGAGCTGATAGGTATTTTCTTTGAGGACATCAGTTCATCGGCCGATGGAGGTCTTTGCGCAGAACTCATTCAGAACGGTTCATTCGAATACAGCCCTGCAGAACGTGACGGATGGGGTGCAGGTACTGCATGGAGAACCGAACGTCCAGGCCACTCACTTGGTTATATTGAACCCAAGCAGCAGGAGCCTATCCATCCCAACAATCCCAACTACATGCGTCTTAACATAGAGCGCGCAAAGGAGTTCTATGACTACAATGGCTGGACCGGTTTTGGTATAAGCAACAATGGCTATGACGGTATAGTAGTCAAGGAAGGAGATCTTTACGATTTCTCTGTATTCATGCGTAATCCTGATGGAATAGACAAGGAGGTACGCATTGTACTGACAGCTCCGCAGGCAGCTCCAGCCGGTGGCCAGGGCGGTCAGTTCCGTGGTTTTGGCATGCGTCAGCAGCAGATTGTGGCAGATACCATCATCAAGATATCCGGTAAGGATTGGAAAAAGTATGAATGCACACTTCAGGCCAGTGCAAGCAGCACAAACGCTACACTTCAGATTCTTGGTCTGACAGTAGGCCAGCTTGATGTGGATATGGTATCTCTCTTCCCTCAGGATACATTCATGGGCCACGGCCTCCGCAAGGATCTTGCCCAGGCACTTGCAGACCTGAATCCTAAGTTCATGCGTTTCCCTGGTGGTTGCGTAGTACACGGTGGTGGTGACGGTTTCTGGGATACTTACCGCTGGAAGACAACTGTTGGTCCACGTGAGCAGCGCAAGCAGATAAAGAACACATGGGGCTATCATCAGTCAATGGAGATGGGTTACTTTGAGTATTTCCAGTTCTGCGAGGACCTTGGTATGGAACCACTTCCAATCCTGCCTTGCGGCGTAAACTGCCAGGGTACAAACGGTGGTTGGAACATGCGCACCCAGGCTCAGGATGCTGCTCCTATGGAGGAGATGGACGAATGGGCACAGGATGCTCTTGATCTTATTGAGTGGGCTAACGGTCCTGCTACTTCAAAGTGGGGTAAGGTACGTGCCGATGCCGGTCATCCAGAACCATTCAACCTTAAGTATCTGGGTCTTGGTAACGAGGAAAAGATTACTCCAGAGTTTGAGGAGCGTTTTAAGTATATCTATGACAAGGTTCGTGCCGCATATCCAGAGATTGTTATAGTAGGAACAGCCGGTCCTGGCTCACATCCTGGAAACGGCGACTTTGAGGAGGGCTGGAAGTTTGCTACAGAGCTTGAGGTTCCAATCCTGGATGAGCACTACTATGAGCAGCGCACATTCTTCCTCAACAACCGTCAGTATGACAACTATCCACGCGACCGCAAGACCAAGGTTTACCTGGGTGAGTATGCAGCAAAGGACAAGAAGCTCATTGATGCACTTGCAGAGGGACTCTATCTGCTGCATGTTGAGCGCAATGGCGATGTTGTCTGCATGACATCCTATGCACCTCTGTTTGCCAAGAAGGGTACCAACAACTGGAATCCAGACCTTATCTATTTTGATAATGAGAAACCTTATCTTACCTGCAGCTACTATGTTCAGCAGATGTTTGGTCAGTCAAGCGGTGACTGGTTCTATGGTGACTGCGTAAAGTTTGACCGTGCCGATGACAACCTGCTTGGCCAGTCAGTAGTACTGGACAGCAAGTCACGCAAGCTGTATATCAAGGTATGTAATGCCGGTGAGAATGCTGCAAAGGCAAGTATTGACCTGTCCCGTTTTGGCATTAAGACAAAGGCCGTAAAGACCACTCTCAAGGGTGATCCTAACGATGAGAACAATTATGACCAGCAGCCTATTGCTCCTGTAAAAGAGGATGTTAAGGTAAGCAAGAAAATGAGTATGGATGTAGAGCCTTACTCAATGGTTATGTACACAATCAGTCTCTGATTCTATCCATATGATGGCTGGAGATAATCCGGCCATCATATTTTTTTTATAATGAAAACATTATTGCTGACCAATATGAGAAATCTTACATTATTCATGGCCTGCCTGCTTACAACACTTTCCGTGCAGGCTAAACTTACTTTTCAGGAAATCAGGACAGCTTCCAACAATGTAATAGAACTGTTCTTTACCAGCGATACCCTCAATGTTAATGAGGTTGATATTTCAAATCCGGCCCAGTGGAAGGTAAACGGACAGCAAGTGCTGGCTATTAACCGCACTGGTGCTGCTGCAGATATGTGCGACCATTTTGTTTACCTTACAGTTCCCACACTCAAGAACGGAAGCAAGTACTCCATAGAAACCCCGTATGGAAAGTATCAGCTCAAGTTCAATGACAAGGATGTTTACTGTGAGGCCATAAAGACCAACCAGGTTGCATACAGTGCCCTGTCAACAAAGCGTTTTGCAAATTTTGCAATCTATCTGGGCGATGGTGGATCAAAGAAGATAGAAGGTGCTCTTCCTGAGTATACTGTATATAAGGTAAAGGGCGGCAAGAAAGTTTGCAGCGGCACACTCAAGGAGATTGGCCAGGATCAGTCATCGGGCGACTATGTTTACCGTATAGACCTGTCACAGGTACCAGAGGGTGGTCCATACAGGATTACCGTTAGTGGATACGGTTCCTCATACATGTTCGGTGTGGGCGGCCAGTTCTCACAGAAACTCTCTTACGTAAGTTTCCGTTCTCTCCTGAACCAGCGCTGCGGCATTCAGCTGGTAGAGCCTTATGTTGAGCACTCATACCGCACCAAGAAGTGTCATGAGGTTATTTACCAGACCTACTACAGAATCAATGAGGCAAGCCTGCCTGTAAAGGGTACCGAGCCTACAATCAAGGCCTGGGGCGGATATCATGATGCTGGCGATGCCGACCGCCGTACTTACCACATGGATGTTCCTGCAACACTGCTCACTACCTATGAGGCTTTCCCCGAGCTCTTTAAGGACAAGCAGTTCAACATGCCCGATATCTTTGATGAGGAGTTCAATATTCTGGGCAGTGGAAACAATATTCCTGACATTCTTGACGAGGCCGAGTGGGGTACCATGTTCTGGAAGTATTTCCAGGAGGAGGATGGCCAGATTCCATGGGGAACAGAGACAGAGGGTTACTCACCGTTTACAACATATGACAGGGAAGACCACCTGTTTGGTTCAGAGGTGCTCGATGCACGTACAGCCGGATGGGCATCGGGCCTGTTCTACCATTTTGCCCGCATTATAAAGCCTTTCGATGCAGCCAAGTCCGCTGAATATGCAAGCCGTGCCGAGCTGGCACACGGAGCAGCCGTACGTGCAGGCAGACTGCAGAAGAACTTTGAGATGTATTACAATGTAGAGAAGTACCTGATGACCGGCGATGCTGCATGCCATCAGTACATCAAGGATAATGCCGATGATGCAAGTGCCATGCTTACTACCTACAACCAGGGTTCAGAGATATTTGCTGGAAACGGTTGGCTGGTATCTTATTTCATGTCTTACGTGCTTGCTCCATCAACAAAGACCGATGCAGCAACAGTTGCCAAGTTCAAGGATATACTCAAGCAGACTGCCGACAAGCAGATGCAGAACTTTACTCTGAATGCATATCCATCGGGTGCACCAACCAATGTGAACTGGTGGGGTAGCAATGTGGCTCAGGGCCAGTATTCATACCCAATCATCATGATGTGGAAACTTACCGGTAACCAGGATTACATTGATGTGGTAAGCCAGATGATGGACTACGCACTGGGTCTTAATCCTCTGGGCAAATGCTATATGACCCAGCTTGGATTTAACCGTGTAAAATGGCCTCATGACCGTGAATCGGCCTACACCATTGAGATGGGTTGGGGACCCCGTCCTGGCATCCTTGTGTTCGGTGCAGGTAACTATGTGAACAACTATCCAAGCTATCCTGTAATACGCCGTGGCCAGACTCCACGTGAGCGTGCGTACATAGATGTACTGGACAACTACCAGAACAACGAGTACACCATTTACCAGAGCCTGTGTTTCCCGAGCGTGGTATATCCAATCCTGGCTGGAGGCTGTGAGTACGGTCCCAAGTCCAAGGATCCGTACAAGGTAAAATAATAATCTTGCCAATAACGCAACTATATAGTGTGTAAGGCCTATTCCCTGCGTTATTGGCAAGAAATATGGCCAAAACCGCCCTAATCCGTGCCAATACCGTATACAAATCCCCGCTCTGAGCATTCTTTCTGAGTTATTGGCACATACGGAATCATTTGTACTGCAACAGTATTGTGGTTTCAGCATAAAAACATATATTAGCAAACGGAAACTCTCCGCTAATTTAATACAGAAAAACATGAAGACAATAAAACATCTCTGTTTCACTTCGCACCAAGAAGTGATGATGCGTGACCCACAAGATGTGGGTACTATGCTTAATTATATCGCACTGAATTCCTGGAAACACAAAATTACCATTCTGGCAGATTGCGAAATGTCAACTCACGTCCATTTGATTGTAATGGGCAGCGATAGTGATGCATCGGACTTTATAAAAGATGTCCGCAGACAATACACAAGGTATATAGATTTAAAATATGAACGTCCCAAATACATAAGATTTGGCGAAAAGGGGTACTTCAAACTAGACGTCTTTGGAAACAACCATATACAATCGGCACTTAGCTATGTATTACGCAATCCACTCCACCACGGAGTTACCGGAACTCCTTTTGCTTACCCGTATTCCTCTATAAATGATATATTTCCTGTAGAGATGGGTAAGTGGGAACGTCCACATATGATAAATGAAAAAAACATTGCTATAAACAAAAGGAAGAATGGTACCTGGTATAAATCAGAATATAGCACCACGCGGATTACAGGCCATTTTCTGGAATCCAGGCAAAAAATGAAAAGTTTCCTGCCTAGAGATACGGAGTGGCCCGATGAATGGAAAATGTCTAAAGATGGCGTTTTTTCGCGGTTGAGTTTTGAAGATCTCAAGCAAACCGAACTATTATTCGTAACCCCCGGCGGATTTCAGTATTGTATGTTCCGTAAGTCCGATGAAAACTGGTTGATTGAGCAGGAACAGGACTCTAACGGGCAACCACCCATAGACTTATCACGCATAGAACCGTTCTCGAACGAACACATGGTGAATACGTTCAAGGCAAATGAGAAGGCTGGAACCTTTAAGAGCAACAGACTTAGTGACTTTGACGTATGTCATATTGTGGATAGCAACATAGTGAAAGCGTTTGGACAGAACTCCGTGTATGCATTATCTGAGAATCAAAAGCAAGAAACAATATGTCTTCTAATGACAGAACTCCACATTCCCCAACACCAGGCACTCCGATGTGTCCCCCTCTGTCGCTGACTTGTGCCAATAACGCAGGATGGATGGTCTGCAGGCTATCTGGTTGCGTTATTGGTGCGGGAGAGAAAAAGGGCCGGCTATGAGGATAGTCGGCCCTTTGATTTATGGGGAGGAGAGGATCAGCTCTTGAACTGAACGGCTGCAGCCTCGATAGGCAGGCAACGCTTATAGTTCTCAATGTAATTGTTGAATCCTTCCACATCCTCTGGATCTGGTGTGACAGATGTACCGGTGTTTCCGGCAAATACCTTTACATCAAGGTAATCGGCCAGATTCATGCCATTGCCGTTTATGCGGTAAGCGGCCAGGATTGCCATACCCCATGGGCCACCCTCACCGGCAGTTTCCATGCAGGAAATAGGTGAGTTCAGGGCAGCACCAAGAATGCGCTGTCCAACACCCGGTGTGGTAAACAGACCACCATGTCCGGTAATACGGTCAACCTTGATGTTCTCCTCGTTGAACAGGATGTCATTACCAATCTTGAGCACACCTATTGCACCGCTTATTATAGCGCGCATAAAGTTAGCCAGGTTGAACTTATCCTGTGATGAGCGGACAAACAGTGGACGTCCATCTGCAAAACCTGTAACAGGCTCACCCGATACATAGTTGTAACTCATTATACCGCCACAGTCCTTGCTGCCCTTGAGAGCGTGGTTGAACAGGTTGGTAAAGATACGACCCATGTCGGGCTTTACTCCCATAATCTCCTCATACTCCTTAAAGAGGTTAACCCATGCATTGAGGTCACTTGTGCAGTTGTTGCAGTGTACCATGGCTACAGGGTTGCCATCGGGAGTAGTAACAATGTCAATAACATCGTGAGGTTTCTTGAGATCCTGCTCAAGAACAATCATGGAGAATGATGAGGTACCGGCCGATACATTGCCTGTACGGGGACGTACGGCATTGGTAGCAACCATACCGGTGCCGGCATCACCCTCTGGAGGGCAGATTTGAGCACCTGGCTTTAGGTGGCCTGTAATGTCAAGCTTGCGTGCTCCGGCCTCGGTAAGCTGACCGGCATCCTGACCGGCATCGAGAGACTTGGGCAGGATGTCCAGCAGTTTCCAGGGGTAACCCTTAGGAGCTACCAGTTTGTCAAACTTGGCTACCATATCGGCATTATAGCTCTTGGTCTGGGGATCAACGGGAATCATACCCGATGCATCGCCAACACCCAGCACTCTCTGGCCTGTAAGCTGCCAGTGAATAAAACCGGCAAGAGTTGTCAGGTAGTCTATATCCTTTACATGAGGCTCGTCATCAATGATAGCCTGATAAAGGTGTGAAATGCTCCAGCGCAATGGAACATTGAACACAAACAGGTCAGACAGCTCCTTGGCTGCCTTGCCGGTGTTGGTGCAACGCCATGTGCGGAAAGGAACAAGAATGTTACCGTTCTTGTCGAATGGCATGTAACCGTGCATCATGGCAGAGATACCAATAGATGCAAGGTTTTCAATCTCGCATTCGTACTTCTCCAGGACCTGAGCACGCAGGTTCTGATAGCAGTCCTGCAGACCAAACCAGATGCTTTCTACACTGTATGACCACAGGCCGCCTACAAGCTGGTTCTCCCAGGTGTGGCTTCCCTGTGCAATTGGTCTGAAATCAGGATCAATAAGAACGGCCTTAATACGGGTAGAACCAAACTCAATACCGAGAACGGCCTTACCCTGTTCGATTATCTGTTTAGGATTGTATGCCATAATTAGATAAGGGCTTTTTTCAGAATAATATGAAACGTGGTTATTGCTCAGGTCATTTTTTCTTCTGTCCGTAGTAGGCATTAGGACCGTGCTTGCGGTTATAATGCTTTTCTATGAGCAGAGGATTCATGGTCAGTCCGGGATTAACGGAGAAAGCAATGAAAGCCATCTTGGCGCACTGCTCCATGACCTTGGCATTGTAAACAGCATTGTCGGGCGATGTTCCCCATGAGAAAGGACCATGGTTCTTGACCAGGACTGCAGGAGTGTGGTCAGGGTTGATCTTCCTGATGTTGAGGATTTCGTCTACAATAACATTTCCGGTTTCAAGTTCATACTCTCCCTCAACCTCGGCCTTGGTCATATCGCGGGTACATGGAATCTCCTTGTAGAAATAGTCTGCATGGGTTGTTCCAATGTTTGGAATGTCACGGCCGGCCTGGGCAAATGCAGTTGCATAGGTTGAATGGGTATGTACCACACCCTTTATGTTAGGGAATGCCCTGTACAGTACCAGGTGGGTAGGGGTGTCCGATGAAGGATTGAGGTCGCCCTCGACTACCTTACCGGTAGCGAGGTCGACAACAACCATATCGGATGCCTTCATTTCATCATAGCTGACTCCTGAAGGCTTTATAACTACAAGGCCCTTTTCACGGTCAATGCCAGAGACATTTCCCCATGTAAAGATTACCAGTCCCTGCTTTACCAGGTCTAGGTTTGCCTTGAATACCTTTTCTTTAAGTTCTTCCAGCATATTACCAGAGAGCAGCGTAGAGGATTACAAGAATAAGGATAACGCAGATGGCACCAATGTTGAATGCCTTGTCTGTCTTAAAGAGGTTAAGGTCAATGCCAACAGACTTTGCGTTCTGAACCTTGTCCTTTGCATTTGACTGCAGGTACAGACCCAGGACACCCAGGATAGCAGCAAAGAAGAGTACAGCCTCAAAGCCCCATGAACGCAGGGTAGGTGAGCATACGCCCCATACAAATACTGCAAAGCTTACAGCTGCTGCAATGTACATGATCTTAGACCACTTGAGCTGTACGTCAATTGTGTGCTGGTCTAACTTCTCAGTTTCTACTACGCCCTTCTTGTTGAGGAGTGACATAGGAACAAAGATAGCAACCAGGGCAATGAATACGTAACCCATGCGCAACAGGAATGGAACGTTTGGCATGGTGAACTTGAACAGGATTGAGAAGAAGAATGTGCCGATAGCTGCAACTACAGCTGCAGGACCAGAGGCACGCTTCCACAGAAGACCAAGTCCAAAGATAACTACAACACCCGGATATACAAATCCTGAGTACTCCTGGATGATCTGGAAAGCCTGGTCAGCACCACCCATGATTGGGTAAACTGTGATCAGGGCAATGATCAGAGCGCAGATTGAAGTTATACGGCCTACATTTACAAGAGACTTCTCAGAAGCATCCTTCTTGATGTACTGCTTGTAGATATCCATTGTAAAGATGGTAGATGTTGAGTTGAACATTGAAGCCAGTGATGATATTACAGCGGCTGCAAGTGCTGCAAATGACAGACCCTTTACGAATACAGGAGTAAAGTTGCGGATCAGGAATGGGTAAGCGTCATCAGAGATTGAGATGCCACCAGCAAGCTGTGCGAACAGCTCAGGCTGCTGAGTCTTGATGTAGAATGCGCATACACCTGGGATACATACGATGAATGGGATAAGTATCTTGAGGAATGCTGCAAAAATCATACCCTTCTTAGCCTCATCAAGGCTCTTGGCAGCAAGACCCTTCTGGATAATGTACTGGTTAAAGCCCCAGTAGCCAAGGTTGGTCAGCCACAGTGCACCAACTATAACTGCAATACCTGGGATTGAGAAATATGGGTCATCGGTGATGTTAGGATAGAGGTCAGCCTGACGCTGAACGACCAGGTTGAAGTGAGTGTCACCTGGAACCTCCTTCAGAGACTGGAATACCTTTCCAAGGGCAGCAAGTGCACCACCATCAAGGTTGAGCTTGGTTGCAATAACGTCCAGGGCAGCATAAGCGGTGATAAGACCACCACCTACAAGGAAAGTAACCTGCATTACATCGGTCCATGCTACAGAAGACAGACCACCGTAGATAGAATAGATACCGGCAACCAGATAAAGAATCAGGATGATGACCAGACGGATAGAAACCTCCATGCCTCCAATGGCAACTATGCAGCCACGCAGACCAAGGATCTGCTCAATGGCAAGAGCACCCAGCCATGCAACAGAAGTCAGGTTGATGAATACATAGAGGAACAACCAGAAGATTGAGAAGGCAAGACCTGTTCCTGGGTTGTAACGGTCACGCAGGAACTGTGGGATAGTAAAGATTTTTTTCTCAATCATGACAGGCAGCAGGAACTTACCTACTACAAGAAGTGTAGCAGCTGCCATAAGCTCGTAAGCGGCAATTGCAATACCCGATGCAAATGCAGTACCGGACATACCGATGAACTGCTCGGCACTGATGTTGGCGGCAATAAGAGAAGCACCTACAGCCCACCAAGTAAGGGTGTTACCTGCAAGGAAGTAATCCTTGGAGTCCTTTTCCTTGCCATCCTTGCTGCGAGACAGGAAGAATCCCAGGAAAATAAGAATTGCCAGATAGGCAACGAATACAATGTAGTCAATTGTTTTGAAGCCATTGTTTTGCAGGCCTTCCAAAACAGAAATTGAATTAAGAATCATTTGTTATTTTGAATTTGGTTAATAATCAGTTATTACTCTACGCCAAACTGATAGATGCAGTGGCTGTAGTATTCCTGACCGGGAGCAAGCTCTGCACTGTACCAGCCTGGGAGATCAGACTTGTTTGGGCTGTCTGGGAACTTCTGGGTCTCAAGGCAGCAACCTGTGCGCTGCTCCATTGTGCAACCCTGCTTGTCCATGCCAGTGCCATCCAGGAAGTTACCTGAATAGAACTGAATACCCGGCTCGTTGGTGTAAACCTCAACATAGATACCAGTGATTGGGCTGTAAAGCTTGGCAGCACACTTGGTATCGTCGCCCTTGGTGTTCAGAACCCAGTTGTGGTCATAACCGTTACCGTTCTTGAGCTGCTCATACTCATACTTGTTGATTTCCTTGCCAATAGCCTTACCCTTTGTAAAGTCCATTGGAGTACCAGCAACAGGCAGGATCTCACCAGTGGTCATGTATGTGTCATCACATGGTGTAAAGTTGTCTGCATTCAAGGTAAGGATATGGTTTGTTACAGGAATTGAATGGTCGCCGTTCAGGTTGAAATAGCTGTGGTTGGTCATGTTGATGACAGTCTTCTTGTCTGTAGTGGCCTTCCATACAATATCAATGGCGTTCTTGTCATTCAGGGTGTAGGTAGCGGTTGCTACAACGTTGCCGGGGAATCCGGCCTCGCCGTCAGCTGAATTCATTACAAGAGTGATTGAATTCTTTGAAACTTCCTTTACATCCCATACCAGGTTCTGCCAACCCATAGGAACGGTAATGTCGCAACCGCCGTGCAGGCAGTGTCCAAAATTGTTCTGAGGAAGCTGGTATTCAACACCGTCAACGGTAATCTTACCCTGGTTGATACGGTTTGCATAACGGCCTACGGTTGAACCAAAGTCACTTGCAAGAGTGGTGTAGTCCTTGATGTTGCCAAAACCTATCACAGCATCCTGCATGTTTCCGGCCTTGTCGGGAACCATGATAGCCACAATACGTGCACCAAAATTGGTTACCCAGACTTCGCAACCCTTGGAGTTGCTGAGCTTGTAGAGATCAGTCTGCTTGCCTGTAAACTCGGTCTGGAAATCAGCCTTGTTGAGTACAGGTGTCTTGTCCTGTGAGCAGGATGCAAGTGTAAGCAGACCTGCCAGCAGAATCATTGAACTTGATTTTTTCATTTGATTTATTATTAGTTAATTGTTTGATTTATTGCAGTTTCCTTGAACCATTCCCAATTACCACCTGATAGGTCTGGGGAATGATTCCAAACTTCTTGGAATATGCGCGTGTTACTTTGGAAACAAAATTGTCGGAAAGTGACTGACGCACCAGGTTAATGGTGCATCCTCCAAATCCTCCACCCATTATACGGCTTCCGGTTACACCGCATTCGCGTGCCGTTTCCACCAAAAAGTCCAGTTCCGGGCAACTTACAGTGTAATCTTGGCTGAGTCCGTTGTGGGTCTCATACATCTTGCTTCCAACAGTTTCGTAATCTCCATTCTCAAGTGCAGCGCAAACAGCAAGGACGCGTTCTTTCTCGTCAAGAACGTAACGGGAACGGACATAGTCTGTTTCTGACAGCTGGTCCTTGATGGATTCAAGCATGCTGTGGTCTGCATCACGCAGTGTTTCCACGCCGCCGTAGCGGGCGTTCAGCAGAGCAACGGCTTTCTCACAGCTCTCCCGGCGCTCGTTGTACTCGTTGCCGAGAGAATGCTTTACACGTGAGTTAACCAGTATCAGGCTAAAACCTTTTGGGTCAAACGGGAAGTACTCATATTCAAGAGAACGGCAGTCCAAACGTATCAGACTGCCTTCCTTACCGAATACCGATGCAAACTGGTCCATGATTCCGCATTTTACTCCACAGTAGTTATGCTCGGTTGCCTGGCCTATCTTGGCCAGCTCAAAGCTGTCTACCTGCCCTTGGGCAAACATTGTGTTCAGAGCAAATGCGAATACGCTTTCCAGTGCTGCCGATGATGACATACCTGCACCGATTGGGATATCGCCCGTGAATGCCGCATTGAATCCTCCCAGGCGAATGCCGCGTTTTTCCATTTCGCGGCATACTCCATATACATAGCAAGCCCAGTGTTCCAGGGGTTTGTCAGTATCATCGAGCGAGAACTCCACATACTGTCTCTCCTGAGGCTCATCGAGAGCCAGGACACGTACAGTGCGGGATCCGTTGCTGTAGATTTCGGCTGCAATACCCTTGTCGACTGCACCGGGAAGGACAAATCCTCCGTTGTAATCAGTGTGCTCGCCAATCAGGTTAATTCGTCCGGGAGAAAAATAGATGTCGCCGCCCGTTCCGAACTGTTCGCGGAATCTGTTTCTGAGAACGGTCGTATCCATGGCTGGCGCTTATTCTACTCCAAAACGGTATACTGATGTCTGGGTGTAAACCTCGCCTGGATTCAGGACAGAAGTTGGGTAGTGTGCCTTGTTTGGGCTGTCTGGGAAATGCTCTGGCTCAAAGCAGATAGCGCAGCGTCTTGGCAGGGTTGAACCCTCGGCGCACTCAAAACCATTGCAGAAATTACCGGTGTAGCACTGAACTGCAGGCTCTGTGGTGTAAACCTCAAGGGTACGGCCGCTCTCAGGATCCTTGCACTTAACGGCAAGAGCCATCTCGCCCGGCTCGCGCTTGTTGATAACCCAGCAGTGGTCATAGCCCTGGCCGTTCTTGAGCTGAACGCCCTGGTCAATCCTGTCACCGATTACGTGAGGTGTGCGGAAATCGAGTGGTGTGCCCTCTACGGCATCGATGGTACCAAATGGGATAGCTACCTCGTCGATTGGCAGGTAGTAGTCGCAGTTCATTGTCAGTTCATAACCCAGAACGCTCTTGGCAGGCTTTCCGGCCTCACGTCCGCTCAGGTTAAAGAATGCATGGTGGGTAAGGCACAGGATGGTCTTCTTGTCTGTTGTAGCCTTGTAGTCAATAACGAACTCGTTATCATCGGTCAGACGGTATGTTACGTTTACATCAAGATTGCCTGGGAAACCTTCCTCTCCGTCTACGGACAGATAGTGCAGCTCAAGGGTCTGCTGGTCAGTCTGCTTTGCATCCCATACACGCTTGTGGAAACCGGTAGGACCACCGTGCAGTGAATTCATGTTGTCATTTACGGTAAGCTGATACTCCTTGCCGTCGAGTGTGAACTTGGCATTGCCAACGCGGTTGCCGTAACGTCCTATAAGAACGCTCAGGAAAGCCTCAGGTGAGTTGATTACGTGGTCAAGTGAATCGTGACCCATTACAGTGCTTGCCATCTTGCCGTTTCTGTCTGGCATCATGACTGAGAGCAGTGCACCTGCATAGTTTGTAACTGAGATCTCTGCACCCTTCTTGTTCTTGAGAATGAAAAGATCAACCTGCTTGCCATCTACTGTAGCCTGGAAATCCTCTCTGCGGAGTCCGGCCAAATTGTCTTTTACGAAAAAGTCGCTCATAATGTATTGTTAGCTTAATTGGTTATTAAATAATATAACAACGCAAATTAAACCAATTCCACATTCCGATGCAAGCAATAGGGGCAAAAATGTTAGCCCTGAATAAAGAAATCGGGCATGGAAAGCAGGTCTGCCACCACAAAAGTGCTGCCTCCCACAAATATCAGGTCATTTGGAGACGATTCGCGCTTGGCTGCACCTACTGCCTGAGCCACTGTTCCAAAAGACATTCCGTTAAGTCCGCAGGCCCTTGCCTTGTCTTTCAGAGTCCGTGAATCAAGTGCTCTCTTTACTCCGGCCTGGGTAAAATAGTAACTGGCATTCTTTGGAAGAAGGGTAAGAACGGTGTCTGTATCCTTGTCATTCACCATGCCGAAAACAATCCTCAGACGGCCAAATCCGGGACGGGCAGCCAACTCTTCCAGCTGGCTGGCAATATATCTGAGTCCATGACTGTTATGTCCGGTATCGCATATTATGTCCGGGCGGCGTCCAACACGTTGCCATCGGCCTCTCAGACCGGTCATGCGGCAAACATCCCGGAATCCGTTGCGGACGGCAGTCTCCGGTATCCTGAATTTTCTCTGCAGGATATCCAGGGCAGTGAGCACGGTATTGGTATTGTTTGACTGGCACATTCCTCCCAGGCCGCTTATTAATCCGGGTAACTGGGCGGTTTCATAAACTACTCTGTCTGGAGTCTTGTATTCTTGCGAAATAATCTTACAGTTATCCTGTGCAAAAACAATCTCCGAACCTAACTCGGCAGCTTTGTCTGCAAACACCGGACGGGTCTCGTCATTGTGCTCTCCAATTACAACAGGGACGCCTTTTTTAATTATTCCAGCCTTCTCTGATGCAATCTTTCCAAGGGTGTTACCCAGGAACTGCATGTGGTCGTAACCAATGTTGGTTATTATGGAAAGAATTGGACAAATTATATTGGTGCAGTCAAGCCGTCCTCCAAGTCCGGTCTCTATTACTGCCACATCTACTTCCTGTTGTGCAAACCAACTCAGAGCCATGGCTGTGGTTACCTCAAAGAATGATGGATGGAGAGGCTCCAGGAACCCGCGGTTATCCTGGATGAACTGTATTACAAATTCGGGGCTCACAGACTTGCCGTTCACTCTTATCCTCTCCCTGAAATCCAGCAGATGGGGAGATGTGTACAGTCCGGTCTTGTAACCTGCAGCCTGGAGTATGGCGGCCAATGTATGTGATACACTGCCCTTTCCGTTAGTTCCGGCCACATGGATGGTCTTGAACAGCCTATGGGGATACCCAAGATGGGCGTCAATGGCAATTGAATTGTCAAGACCTTCCTTGTATGCGTCCTTTCCAACATTCTGGAATAGCGGCGCCTGTGTGTAGAGATAGTCTACGGCTTCCTGGTAGTTCACTTTAATCAGTCAAAATAGCTCCTGAACTTGCGGAACAGCTTGTCCTTTATTGAAGGAGAAGGCTGGAAATGGTCCGATGTCTGGAATTTCTCCATTGCCTGCTTTTCATCCTTGGACAATGTTTCGGGTATATATACGCCAATATTAACAATCATGTCACCACGGTGGTTGCTGTTGACCTCAGGCAGACCCTTGCCACGGAGGCGCAACATCTTGCCCGGCTGGGTTCCCGGCTCAATCTTAACCTTTACAGCACCGTCCAGGGTTGGTACCTCTATAGCGCCTCCAAGCGATGCCTGGGGAACTGTGAGAAGCAGATTGTAAACCAGGTCATTCTCATCGCGGATAAGGTCCTTGTGAGGTATTTCCTCTATCTGTACAAGCAGGTTGCCGTAAATGCCGTTGTGTTTGCCGGCATCTCCCTTTCCTTCTACAGAGAGCTGCATTCCCTCGGCAACACCAGCTGGTATCCTTACTTCTACAACCTCCTCGCCATATACTACACCGTCACCGCTGCAGTGTACGCAACGCTCCTTGATTATTTTTCCTTCTCCTCCGCAACGTGGACATGCGGTCTGTGTCTGGACTACTCCAAAGATACTCTGCTGGGTACGCAAAACTGTGCCAGTACCATTGCAGTCAGGGCAGGTTTCGGCCGATGTACCCTCCTTTGCTCCGGATCCATGGCAGTGCTGGCATGGTACAAGTTTCTTGAGTTTGAATTTCTTGGTTACTCCAGAGTTTATTTCCTCGAGTGTAAGAGATACCCTGATGCGTTTGTCTGCACCGCGTGACTTGCGTTCACCGCGCTGCCTGGCGTGTCCTCCTCCAAAACCAGAGAAACCTCCAAATCCTCCACCTCCAAAAATGTCGCCGAACATGGAGAATATGTCATCCATAGACATGCCTGCACCTCCACCAAATCCACCTGCACCTCCGCCGAATCCAGCCGACGCATTCAGACCGTCAAATCCAAATTTGTCATATTTGGCGCGCTTGTCTGGGTCGCTGAGTACACTGTATGCTTCGGCTGCCTCCTTGAATTTTTCCTCGGCTTCCTTATTGCCGGGGTTCTTGTCAGGGTGGAACTGAATAGCCTTTTTGCGGTATGATTTCTTTATCTCATCGGCGGTAGCGGTCTTGGGGACCTCAAGCACCTCATAATAGTCTCTTTTTGCCATATTTTTTCTGGTATTACTGTCCAACAGCCACCTTTGCGTGGCGCAGGACCTTGTCATTCAGTTTGTATCCATCTATTGCGCAGTCAATAACCATACCCTTGGACGCCTCGTCCGGAGCTGGTATCATGGCAATAGCCTCATGGAAGTCAGTATCAAACGGTTCGTTCTTGGGAGAGATCTTTTGCAGGCCCTTCTGTTCAAGAATATGCATGAACTTGTTGTAAATGAGCTCAACTCCCTCCTTGAGCGCATTGTAATCATCGGACTTGGAGGAATTGCTTACAGCTCTCTCAAGATCATCTATCACGGGCAGGATATCTGTTACAATACCTGCACTTCCGTTAAGGATAAGCTCTGCCTTTTCCTTGAGGGTGCGCTTGCGGTAATTGTCAAACTCTGCCATCTGACGCAGCAGACGGTCATTGAGCTCGGCTATCTGTGATTCGCATTTGGCCAGTTTGGCCTCTACTGTATCTTCCTGGCCGTCCTGTGGCTCCTGTGCGGTTGCCTGATCCTGGGTTGCCTGATCTTCTGCGTTTATTTCAGGGTCCTGTACAGACTGCTCTTTTTCCTTGGATTGAAACTTCTCTGACATATTATGTTTTTTACCTTTCTTCATTCTTTGGTGATTTTAAATCACGTAGGAATACAGCAAATCCTGTGCCATTAGGAATATCGGTGACACTGTGGCAGAAATGCGGACTGATTGGCTTATTCCATGGATTCTGCACCAAAACAGAATGGCAGGAGACAGTCTGTTCCGCCTTCTATGACCATGGTGCCCTCTGTTCCATACAGGATAAACCTGATGGGCTTCTTCCCACGTGATTCAGCCTCGGCCAGCACCTGACGGCACGCTCCGCACGGGGTAATGGGCTGAGCTGTATAGCCCTTGTCATTACGTGCTGCTATAGCCAACGCAGTGACAGACTCTCCGGGGTACATGTGTCCGGCTGCAAACAATGCTGTCCTTTCGGCGCAAAGGCCCGATGGATAAGCGGCATTCTCCTGGTTGCTACCGGTAACAATGGCGCCGTTGCTGAGCAGGAGCGCTGCTCCCACGCGAAATCCGGAGTAGGGCGACCAACTGCCGGATGTAGCCTCCATGGCGGCCTTGAGCAGTTTTGAATCGACGGGCTGGAGTTCATCCTCCCCGCATACAGTCCATTCTATGCTGCGGCTGAATTTTTTCATGATGGATAATGTTTTGCGTTTAGACCGCTAAGTTACGTTTTTTCTACCGTCACTGCAATGCCATACAATTTAATTGGAGTAATTTAGCAATCACAAAACAATAATTCAATGAAACATACATATCTTTTCCTTGCTGTAGCCGCAATGATGCTGGGCTCTTGTACAACTTCCAGGCACAGTGTCTCATCTACTGCAGAAGTAAAGAGCGATGCTTATTCTGCCTACATAACCAAGTACAGCGGCATGGCTGTTGCCCAGATGGAAAAGTATGGAATACCAGCCAGTATTACACTTGCCCAGGGTATTCTGGAGTCCAACGCAGGACAGAGTACGCTTGCACAGTCCTGCAACAACCATTTTGGAATAAAGTGCCATTCAGACTGGGATGGAAAGAAAACCTATCATGATGATGACAGGAGCCAGGAGTGTTTCCGATGCTATGACAGCGTTGAGGAGTCATTCCGTGACCATTCTCTCTTTCTTGTAAACGGAACCAGGTACAGGTTCCTGTTTGCACTTAAAAAAGATGACTACAAAAGCTGGGCAAAAGGCCTTAAGCAGGCTGGCTATGCCACCAGTCCAACCTATGCAGACAAGCTGATTGAACTTATAGAACGCTATGGGCTGGATGTATATGACAGCCAGAACGCATTGAGAGTAAGGGATGGACAGACCCCTCACAGGATTATGACTGTAAACGGACTGGATTGCGTTGTCCTTAGGGAAGGGGAGAGTATCAAGGATGTTGCGCGCGAGTTCAGGAAAAGCATACTGTTGCTGCGTCAGTACAATGAGATAGACCACAAACACAATGTACCTGCCGGAACCTATGTGTTCCTTGCACGCAAGAAAACCCGCGCAGACAATGCTTACCGTACCTATGAGGTAAAGGAGGACGACAGTATCTGGTCTATCTCCCAGCAGTTTGGCGTAAGGATCAAACCGCTTATCAGGCGCAACCGCCTGAGTGAGGAAAAACCTATGCGTGTTGGAATGAAACTGCTCCTGCGATAATCCGCAAGAGCAGTATAGATGTGGCTTATTCCATGTGATTTGAGGCATTGGCAATGGCCCGTTCCAGGTCTGCCCGGTTCATGTCTCCGTCAAGGCAGATAACCGTTATTGCTCCGTCCTGGGATGCCGTCAGCATGAATACCTTGACTGTTTTCTCGTTGCCAGAGGTATAGATCCTTACCACCTCGCCCTTGTTCTTGATTTCCATGAGCATGTCAAACTTTCCCTTGTCCAGGTATTTGCCAACATCGCTCCTTATGTTTGAACATATATCTTCATCCTCACAGTCAAGAATATACATGTAGTTGAGATTCTTGATGAGTGGGCCCAGGTTCACTGATTCATCGCCCATATCCAGATTGGGAATCCGGCCTATCAGCTTGAACATGGATTGTGATATGTACACTGCACTCACTTCTTCATTGTCGGAGTACTTGTTGTAAATTCCCTTGCTGTCCTGTGCCTGGACACCAGCTGTGAGCATGAGCATCACAACTGCCATTGCTGCTATTCTTTTCATTTCAGTGCTTTTATCGTTTTTTCAATAGCGGGTCCGGCTTGGCCGGCAATATCCAGACCTGCATTCATTTTCTCAGATATGAATCCAAAAACCTGCTCCATCTGGGCATAAGCCATCATTGGATCGCTGAAGGTGTCTGTTGGTGTGTTGTCAGGTGACAGGCTGAGTGCTACTGCTATGACAGCGATTGCTGCTGCCGAGCAAGAAACCAGGGTGTACCTTTTCCGTACAGTGCGTGCCTTGTCTGCGCTCTCCTGGGCCGATGCCATTTCCAGCGCACGGGCAGTAACTGCAATATCGCGTTTCAGTGTAGGGGGGACCATGACCGTCTTGTCCTGAGCTATCTGCTCCAGGTCCTCCAAGTCCATTTTTAAAATATCGTCCAAATGTTTCATGACAGACTCCTTAGTGACTTTCGGGCATTGCTTAGAAGTACCCTCAATGTCAGGTTAGACATTCCTGTTTTCTCTGCAATCTCATCGTATGACATTTCCTCAAACACATACATCCTCATGACCAGGCGCTGTCTCTCGGGTAGTTGCTCGATAGCTGCCATAACGCGCTCCAGTCTTTCCTTGGCCTCATAGTCCTGATCGGTGTACCTTGTCTCTGCCATATCCGTACCAGGCTCTATGGTCTGCACCCTGGATTCCCTGCGTACTTTGTCTATGCAGAGGTTTTTCATGAGTGTGGTACAGTAAGCCTTGAAATTCAGGACTGTGTCAAGCTTGTCTCTTGAACCCCATAACTTGATGAACAGGTCCTGTACGGCATCCTGGGCATCGGTCTGGGATTCCAGGATATAGTATGCCACCCTGTAAAGGCCGTCGCTCAGTGCGTTATATGCTTCTGTGAGTTGTTCCGATGTCATACTTTATTTCCTGCTATCCGGATATAAGACGATAGTGGGGCAAAAAAGTTAATGCTCCTGGGTAGAAAAATATGAAAAAAGTAAAAATGGGTAGAATCAGAGGATCTCATGCTCCTCTTTCATGTCTATCTCGTCACCGTGGCTGTTTACAAAACGGTATGCCAGGAAAGCCAGGTTCTGGTCGGGTAGAACCCTTACCCCAAATCCGTAGCGGAGGGCCCACTTTAATCTGAGTGGGAACAGGCCCTGGTTGAGATAAGCAAATACGTACGGGTGTACAAACAGCTTGAATCTGTGTGTTGATGTTTCCTTGACCAGACGGGCAATCTTGCTCTCCAGCTGGTCCGCAAACAGTATGGACGGCTTTACGGTACCCTTGCCAAAGCATATTGGACAGGTTTCATCTACGGGCACATCCATTACTGGACGTACGCGCTGACGGGTTATCTGCATCAGTCCAAATTTGCTGAGCGGGAGTATGTTGTGCTTGGCCCGGTCGCGTTCCATGTTCTGACACATGCGCTCGTAAAGTTTCTGACGGTCCTCTGCCAGATCCATGTCAATGAAATCAACCACTATGATGCCTCCCATGTCACGCAGGCGTAACTGGCGTGCAAGTTCATCGGCCGCACCCAGATTTACCTCAAGCGCATTCTCTTCCTGGGTTCCTGCCTTGACACGATGCCCGCTGTTTACATCTACAACGTGAAGTGCCTCAGTGTGTTCAATGACCAGATACGCTCCGCTCTTGTATGATACCACGCGTCCAAACGAGGATTTGATCTGCTTGGTTATGGCAAAATTGTCAAATATAGGCAACTCGCCCTTGTAAAGCTTTACAATCTTGGTCTTCTCGGGGTCTATCAGAGCTACATAGTCCCTGATTTCATTATAGGTCTTCTCATCATCTACGTGTATGGACTCGTATGATGAGTTGAGCATGTCACGCAGGATACCTATTGTGCGGCTGGTCTCCTCCGAAACCAGTACGGGTGGCTTTTCGGCCTTCATGACCATTGTAAGGCAATCCTCCCAGCGGCGTGTAAGTATGTTCAGCTCGTTGTCCAGTTCTGCAACACGCTTACCCTCCGCAACGGTGCGTACTATAATGCCACAGTTCTTGGGCTTTATGCTGTGCAGCAGCTGTTTTAGACGCGCACGTTCCTCCGATGACTTTATTTTTGATGATACCGATACCTTGTCGCTGAAAGGAATCAGTATGAGGAACCTTCCTGCAAAGGAAATCTCACCGCTCAGACGAGGGCCTTTGGTTGAGATGGGCTCCTTGGTAACCTGCACCAGTATCTCATCGCCCTGCTCGAGTGCAGTTGCAATGTTGCCGGCTTTCTCATCAAAAGGTACGTACTGAGCCTTTGCAAACGGTGCAAGTTTCTTGCGGTTTGCACGGATCTGCTTTACGTATTTCTTGAGAGAGGCAAACTGTGGACCCAGATCCTGATAATGCAGGAATGCCTCCTTGTCGGAACCTACATCTACAAAACAGGCGTTCAGGCCAGGCATGAGCTTCTTGACGCGTCCCAGATAGAGATTGCCCACGGCAAAGCTCACCTCCTGGGCGTCTTTCTGGTATTCCACCAGATTGTGGTCCTCGGTGATGGCTATCTGTATGCTGTCTTTCTGAACATTAACTGTCAGTTCGCTTGTCATGTTGGCGAGAAATGGGGTGCTGGTTGATAAAGCAAAGAACAAACCTGACTGGAATATTGGTTCACGGCAAGTTTGTTCTTTGATGAGTTTCTTTCAGACTTTAGCTTATTTGCTCTTATGTCTGTTCTTTCTCAGTCTTTTTTTGCGCTTGTGCGTAGACATCTTGTGTCTTTTCTTTTTCTTTCCGCTTGGCATAGCTGTGTTTATTTAAAATTTGTTTGTGTTACTTTCTTACTGCAGAAGCGAATGTCTTGGCGGGCTTGAATGCAGGAATCTTGTGCTCTGGAACTGTGATTGTGGTATTCTTGAGAATATCGCGTGCAGCCTTTGCAGCTCTCTTCTTGGTTATAAAACTGCCAAAACCTCTCAGATATACGTTTTCATCATTCTCGAGCGAGCCTTTAACTACCTCCATGAAGCCCTCTACACATGCCAGAACATCGGCCTTGTCAATGCCGGTCTTCTTGGAAATCTCGCTTACAACGTCTGCTTTTGTCATATTGTCAATTGTTTAAGTCGAATTGTCTTTTTAGTTTCGGGATGCAAATGTACTCCTTTTATTTGATAAGAGAAAGATTTCATGTTTTTTTATGCATTTTTTTTGATGCGCGGACATTCGTGTGGAATGCTTTGCAAACCAGGTATTAAAAATACTCCCATATTCCTTGTTTTATGGTTTCAACTTAGTATATTCGCAGTTGAAATTTTAATACCTATTTTATTATGTCAGTAAACAAAGTTATTCTGATTGGAAACGTGGGAAAAGACCCAGATGTGAGATATCTGGACAACCACGTCTGTGTTGCAAATCTTACTCTCGCCACAACAGAGCGTGGGTATGTGGCACAGAACGGCACACAGGTGCCTGAGAGAACTGAATGGCACAACCTTGTATTTTGGCGTGGGTTGGCCGAAACCGTGGAAAAATACGTTCACAAAGGTGACAAGCTTTACGTTGAGGGTAGCATCCGCACCCGCAACTATGATGACCAGAACGGTGTAAAGCGTTACGTTACCGAGATTTTTGTGGATAGCATGGACATGCTGTCACCAAGACAGCAGAGAACTGAACAGCAGCCTCAGCAGGCTCCTGCCGCAGCTCCAGTGCAACAGCCGGGAACCGGAAACACCGATATCCCTTTCTAACTTAAATTCAAGGAGTTATAGAAACGTATCTTTCAGCTATCGCATTGGCTTGGGCCCCTGGGGCTATAAGCTTCAATGCTCCTACAGTGGGGTCTGTCATCGCTCTGGTGACGGCCCTGCTTCTTTTGATTCTGTCGGGCTTTGTGTCTGCATCCGAAACGGCCTTCTACTCGCTAACACCGAATGAACTCAAGGCTGTTTCCGATAGCGATACTGCCAGGGGCCGCAAGGCAAATGCCCTGTTGCAGGACTCTGAACGCCTTCTGGCAACTATCCTTACCACGAACAATCTGGTAAATGTTGCACTGATCCTTCTGTTGGATGTGGCTTTCTCGCAGATGCTCTCATTTGGGGCAGAGTGGGTCAAATTCCTGGTGCTGACAGTCATACTTACTTTTATTTTACTGCTGTTCGGGGAGATTATCCCCAAACTGTATTCTGCCCATAATTCTCTTTCGTTCTGCCTCCGTGCAGCACCTCTGCTGTCATTCCTGAGCGTAGTCCTGTATCCGGTGTCATCGGTCCTTATGCGATCCAGGGTAATATCGGACCATGTACAGTCTAAGAAAAGCGTGAGCATATCGGTTGACCAGCTTGAACATGCTCTTGAGCTCACAGATGCCAATGATATTCAGGAAGAACAGGAAATGCTGGAGGGCGTAATCCGGTTCGGTGACGAAACGGTGGTGGATATAATGACCTCCCGGCTAGACATGGTCATGCTCGATGTCCGCCAGAATTACGGGGAGGTAATGCAATGTATAAAAGAGAACTTCTACTCCCGTGTACCTGTGTACTCGGAGACATCGGACAATATACGCGGAATACTCTATATCAAGGATTTGCTGCCGTATCTTGAGAAAGGGAACGGCTTTAGGTGGCAGTCTCTCATAAGACCTGCATTCTTTGTACCGGAAACCAGGAAACTCGATGACCTGCTGCATGATTTCCAGACTGGACGCATCCACATGGCCATTGTGGTCGATGAGTTTGGAGGTACATCGGGCCTGGTAACCATGGAGGATGTAATAGAGGAGATCCTGGGCGAGATTAACGATGAATATGATGATGACTCAGCCCGTTACCGCAAGACCGGTCCCGATACGTATGTGTTTGACGGCAAAACCCTTTTGTCAGACTTTTTCAAGATATTGGACCTGGAGGAGGATGACTATGCCCAGTATGTGGGAGAGGCCGATACCCTTGCTGGTCTGTTGCTTGAACTCAAGGGCGATTTCCCCAAAAAAGATGAGGAACTTGTTTGTCTGGACCTTAAGCTCAAGGTCATGGAAAAGAAAGAGCGCCGTCTCTCGGGCATACGTGTAACTGTGAACCGTCACAGGGAGTCCTGATTCCTGCCTTATATATTTTTATATTTAGAGTTCTTTGCGCGCGTACATAATATAGTTTTATGTATCTTTGCAAAGTTGTTTGGTGTGCTTGCGCCAAAAGTGAAATTGTTAACATTCCTATTTGACTATATGAAAATTAACTATCGGAAACTGACTCTATGCACCATGCTGGCTGCATTGGGTCTTGGTTCATGTATTTCATTCTCGGATGAACTTGACATGAACAAGGAAATCAGTCTGGATATGCAGATCGCCCCGGGTGGTCTATATATACCTCTGGGCAGCCTGGACACTCTTTATCTGGACTCTCTTTTAAAAATCAACGATGATTCTGTACTGGATACCCTGCCTGGCGGAGTTTATGGAATTTCCATGAGTGATTCCATACAGAAGGTTTCTGTAAACATAGAAACTCTGGAGATAGACATCCCGTCTCCGGATATTGAGAAAATCAGCACCCATTTTGATACTCCAACCAAGGAGGACCTTTCTCTGAGTATCCCCAAAAGGTCAAACAGCGCGGTACTGGCAGTCTCTTCCATCATGTTGTCAGAGATAAATGACCGTCTTCCAAACTTTACTACAGGTGTAACAACTCCTTCGGTTAACATTCCCGCCTTGGCTTTCCCTGTAGGAACTCCATTCCAGCATGACATGAGTATTCCTGTAGAAGGAGGTGAAATAACCCAGGAAATCACATTCAACTACACATTGCCAAAGGATGTGTCTACCCTGAACAAGATCTATTTTGGCGAGCCTGGCTCATCCCAGGGACAGCTTATCAGCCTTAATGTGGATCTTGGTGGTGTGTATTCGGTTCTCAGTGATCCCAAGGTAAGCATAAAGAACCTGAACATTACATTCCCCGATAATTTTGTCCTTGGACCAGACAATGCCCTTGCCGATTACATCCCACAGGGTGAGATAAGCGTGAATGACAATGTGTTCAGCATTACAATGAACTCCGATGAGTCTGTTGCAGCACTCACGGGCAGTAGCAAGATCCTGCCTATCTCTTTCTATCTTAAGGAGGCAGATTTCAGTTCCGAAGGTCATATCATCTCATATTCCGGAACCATCAGCTACTCACTCGTACTTGGTATCTCCGGCAGTTCCAAGGGCGGTGGAGATCTTTATGTCAAGGTTGATATGAGCGACAAGCTCCAGATGGCAGATTTCTCAGTCAATACAATTTCCAAAGAGGTAAAACTGGATTCAGATACCATTACATCGGACTGCAAGGTCATGGGTCTGGACGGCATGAAGAGAATCAACAATATAAAGTTTGACCAGAGTGAAAGCTATATCAGGCTCAAGGTTTCGGATTTTGATATTGCTCCTTTCAATTTTGGAAGTGACAGCAGGATCAGACTCGTGTTCTCCAATGATTTTGAGTTTGACAAGAGCGTAAGCCTTGCAGCCAAGGGTGGTAACTGGACAACTGTAGGCCTGGACAACAATGTACTGGATATAGATCCGTCATTGGCTAAGGGACAGGAGATAGACCTTATGGTAAAATCCCTGGCAATAAATCAGGACGTAGATAAACTGAATGCATCAATTACTTTAAAGAATGATGTTTCATACAACGCCTCAATAACAATAGACGCAAAAGACAATCTGCGTGCAACAGACCTGGAGGCCCTTAAGGATATCCCAGTTGAGTTTGAGGTATCGGGAGCTCTTGTAATAGAAGATGCAGACTTTGTGAATTCAGAGATCAAGACTGAGATAAGCAAGACCACAACAATCTCCATAGACGAGATGGTTGATCCTGTTCTAAGGGAGTTGAGCCGCATTGACCTGGCCCAGCCTGCCGGCGTATCCATGAACCTCAGGTTCAAGGGCGTTCCAAGCGGAATAGACACCCTTACCCTTTCTAATTTTACCATTACATTCCCTGAGTTCCTGAGCATTAACTATCTGGGAACAACCAAGGATTCTACCATCTATCTTACAGAGGACGGTAAGTCTCTTGTAATAAACAAGTACCTTACTCAGCAAGAACTTGCTGATGACAGTCAAGGATTCACGGTTGCAGATCTTAAGATAGAGGGCCTTGAGTTCAAGAAGCCGATCGTGCTGAACGAAGGACGTCTGGTACTGGAAAACCAGACTGTAGGCATTTCGGGTTCTGCTACCATGGGCGAGGAGAACCTGGGTCTGAGCGGACTGGGTGATATAGAGGTTTATCCTACAGTATCTTTTGATCCAATCTGCGTCAAGTCTATCTACGGTAAGGTTGATCCTAAGATTGATCCCGTTCATGAGGAGATTAGCCTTGACATGGGAGATATAGATCTGTTCCAGGATGGAAAGAACACTCTTTCATTGAGTGATCCTGAGATTGTAATAGACCTTACCAGCAGCATTACCGTTCCTATAGATATTGACCTGAGCATTTCATCACTGGATTCAAAGGGCAGTTATATTGCTCAGAATGTTGCACCAGATATGGGAACCATCCATATCAGGAAATGTGATTCCCTTGCCGATTACCGCAAGACAACTCTTGTAATCTACAAGAATGAAAGGCAGGTAAGTTCATCGGACGATACAGTATATGTGCGTCTGAGCCGTCTGTCTGAACTCATGGCAAGCATGCCCGATAAGATCCTGTTTGACCTGACTGCAGGTGTGGATCAGTCTGTAAACCATTATGTAGATCTTTCACGTGAACTTGCAGTATCCGGAGAATACAAGGTGACCGTTCCTCTGGAATTCGATAACCTGTATTTTGAATACTCAGATACAATCAAGGATCTCAGTGCCGATCTTCAGGATGTAGCCGATATGATAGATGCTACCAGCATGGATCTCATCATGGTAACAGAAAGCACCATCCCACTTGGTGTAAGCCTTGACCTGAAGGCTTATGACAGCAACTGGAAGGAAATCCCTGGAATAAAGATCAGTCCAGTCAGACTTCCTGCAGGTTCTCAGAACCACGCTCCGGTATCGGATACTCTTTCCATCAACGTAGAAAAGGGTTCTTTGGAAAAGCTTGAGTCTATAATATTTACCGCTGCATGTGAGTCTGCAGAGGGCGTATCAAGCATACAGAAAGGACAGTGGCTCCTTGTAGGTGGCCTTAAGTTCCATCTGCCTGAGGGTCTTAAGGTGGATTTAACAGATGAGATGAAGAACGCTAAATGAAAAACCTGAAAAGAAACACCACAATGAAAAAGAATATATTCAAGAAGTCAATGACCGCAGCTGCCTTGCTGCTCATGTCTGTATGCTCTTATTCACAGAGTTCAGGTTCCGCTTATTTCCTTGAGGGATACAGCCAGCGCTATCAGCAGAATCCTGCATTTGCACCGGAGCGTTCAGCATACATAGCCTTTCCTGTATTGGCTAACATTCAGGTAGATGCCAAGAGTTCAGTGGGACTGTCTCATTTCATGTTCAACTCTACATCACATCCGGGAATGCTCACCACTTTCATGAGCCCCGATATTGATTCCAAGAGTTTCCTCAATGCCCTGCCAAATGCTGCACAGGTCAATCTGGGAATCAACATGGATCTGCTCTCTTTAGGATTTGGAGGCACAAACGGCTTTACCACAGTCAATCTTAAGCTCAGGAACTCTGATGCTGTATCAATCCCAAAGAATCTGTTTGGGTTTATGAAAGCCAGTATGTCCAAGGGTAATTACCTGATAGAGAATATCAATGTGAATTCTACCACTTATGCAGAATTCTCCATTACCCGCTCTCAGAGAATAAATGACAATCTTACCATTGGCGTGGCTCTTAAACTGCTCGAAGGATTGGCATACGCAGACCTGAATGTAGATGAGATCAATGCTCAGATAAGTGATGAAGAGTGGAAAGTAAGGACTAACGGAACTATGAGAGCCTCTATTCCCGGTGCCAAGTTCAAGAACAAGGCTGTAGAGGGCACAAGCAAGGAACAGTTTGATAAATTTGACGGTTTTTCCTTCATGGCTCCCATAAACCTGGGCTTTTCTGCAGATCTTGGCTTTGAGTATGATTTCAAGGGTCTTGTAGATGGACTTAAGCTTTCATCATCGGTTACGGATCTGGGCTTTATCAACTGGAGTAATGTCTACACCTATGCTACAGACAACTCGGAGTATGTAACATTCTCAGGATTCAGCAACTACGATGTTATTTCAAATGGTGGAACCGATGCCACTATGGACAAGATGAGCGATGATTTCAAGAATATGGTTGTACTTTACGCAAAGACAAGCGGTGAAAAGGAGAACCTTATGCTCAATGCTACCTTAAGGGCCGGTGCTGAGTACCAGCTCCCATTTGCCCAGTGGCTGTCATTTGGAGAACTCGTGACATACCGCACAGGCATTTACTCATATTCAGAGTCGCGTACATCCATGTCCTTGTCTCCATGCAAATGGTTTGATCTTTCTGGAAACGTAGCGTTTACCTCCATGGGTAATTCAATGGGCTGTATCCTGAACTTACATCCCAATGGAATGAACTTTTTCATAGCTGTAGATCATCTTAAGGCAAAACTCAACCGTCAGATGATACCTCTGGAGGATTTTGGTGTGAATATAAATCTGGGTCTCAATATTGTAGTAGGAGACAGACGTAATTAATGGTTGGAATCAAGGTTCTTGAGCTGTTGCTCAAGGGCATGGCTATAGGATTTCTGGCAGCAGCCCCGACGGGACCGTCGGGGGTGCTTGTCATTCAGAGGACACTCAACAAGGGGCGCGGAAAGGGATTCCTTACCGGTCTTGGAGTGACGGTGAGTGACTCAGTTTACATCATAGTAACAATGATGTGCCTGAGCCTTGTCCTTGGCTACCTGGAGAACCCAACGGTGGCTCTCATAGTAAAACTTGCCGGATGCCTGCTGTTGCTCATATTCGGCTTTACGACTGTAAGGAATAACCCGCTTGCACAGTCTAAGAATATTACAGTCAGCAAAGATTCCCTTGGGCAGATAATGCTTACAGGTTTTCTTGTGGCAATTGTGAATCCCCTGGTGGTGTTCTTCTATATGGGACTGTTTGCCTTCTTTGGAGTTCCTGTAGATGACCTGAGTTCTGTACTCAAGCTGGAGACTTACCTTTTTGTCCTCATGGGAGATGTGTGCTGGTGGTTCACGTTGTCTTATCTGATTAACAAACTCAGAAACCGTTTTGACCTGCGTGGACTATGGCTCATCAACAGGGTTCTTGGAACAATATTGATTGTAGCCGCTATAGGCTGGCTCGTCATGATTCTTGTAAATATGTGATATGTTTGTTCAAAAGGAACTGAGAGAAAAGAATATAGCTGAATGCCTGCTTTATATGTGGCAGGTAGAGGATATTATACGTGCTTTTGCCCTGGACAGTGACCGCTTGTATGAATCTGTAATCCAAAAGAGCGGTCGTAGCGAGTCTGAGTGTAGGGAATGGAAAAACTGGTATGATGACCTTATTGAGATGATGCGTGCCGAGGGTAAGACCCAGGAGGGACATTTGCAGGTTAACGAGAATACCTTGCTCATGCTGGAGGATCTGCATGGCAGGGTTATGGATTCTCACAAGAAAGAGGAGTACCGTGACCTGTACTACAAGGCATTGCCGTTTATTGTGGAATTCCGTGCCAAGAACAAGAATACAGAGAACAGTGAACTCAGAGACTGTTTTAACATGCTCTATGGCGTATGGATGCTCAAGGTACAGGGTAAGCCTGTGTCCGATGCAACCGCTCAGGCAATAAAGGCTGTAGGTACCATGCTTGGTTATCTGGCTGTCCTCTATAATCAGGACAGGCAGGGCACGCTTAATTTGGACGATTGAATTATGGAAGAGATAGATAGAAGACGAACATTTGCGATTGTATCGCATCCTGATGCCGGTAAGACAACCCTTACCGAGAAATTCTTGCTGTTTGGTGGCCAGATACAGGTTGCCGGAGCTGTCAAGTCAAATAAAATACGCAAGACAGCTACATCGGACTGGATGGATATTGAAAAACAGCGTGGTATATCGGTCACCACATCCGTGATGGAGTTTGACTATGAAGGTTACAAGATAAACATTCTTGATACCCCGGGTCATCAGGATTTTGCCGAGGATACGTTCCGTACATTGACAGCTGTAGACAGTGTAATCATTGTGATAGACAGTGCCAAGGGTGTTGAGATGCAGACCCGCCGCCTCATGGAGGTGTGCCGCATGCGCAAGACTCCCGTTATTGTATTTGTAAACAAGATGGACCGTGAGGGTAACGATCCGTTTGACCTGCTCGATGAACTGGAGGAAGAATTACAGATACACGTACGTCCGCTCAGCTGGCCTATAGAGAAGGGTGCCCGCTTTAAGGGTGTGTATAACATCTATGAGGAAAAACTGGACCTGTTTACTCCCGACAAGCAAAAGGTAACAGAGAAGGTTCAGGTAGATATAAACAGTTCCGAACTAGAGGCACAGGTTGGTGAGCGCGAGGCAGACAAGCTGCGTTCCGACCTGGAGCTCATTGAGGGCGTATATGAACCTTTTGACCGTGAGCAGTACCTGAGCGGAGACCTTGCTCCCGTATTCTTTGGTTCTGCCCTGAACAACTTTGGTGTACAGGAGTTGCTTAACTGTTTTGTACGCATTGCGCCAAGTCCCCGTCCTACACAGGCTCTGGAACGCATGGTTGAACCGGAGGATAACCGCTTTACCGGATTTGTGTTCAAGATAACGGCAAATATTGATCCCAATCACCGCTCATCGGTTGCATTCTGCAAGATCTGTTCAGGTAAGTTCCAGCGCAACGAGCCGTATTATCATGTTAGACTGGACAAGACTTTCAGATTCTCGTCGCCCACACAGTTCATGGCACAGCGCAAGAGTACCATAGAGGAGGCATGGCCGGGCGATATCATTGGTCTGCCCGATACCGGAAACTTTAAGATTGGTGATACCCTTACCCAGGGTGAGAAACTCCACTTCAAGGGGCTTCCAAGTTTTTCTCCGGAAATGTTCAAGTACATTGAGAATGCAGACCCCATGCGTGCCAAACAGCTTGCAAAGGGCCTGGAACAGCTTATGGGTGAGGGCGTAGCCCAGATGTTCATAAACCAGTTCAATGGCCGCAAACTCATTGGAACCGTTGGACAGTTGCAGTTTGAGGTTATCCAGTACAGACTGGAGCACGAGTATAATGCAAGCTGCCGTTGGGAACCTGCCAGCCTGTACAAGGCCTGCTGGATTGAGAGCGATGATGCTCAGGAACTGGAGGCATTCAAAAAACGCAAGTATCAGTTCATGGCAACCGATATGGATGGCCGCGACGTGTTCCTGGCAGACAGCGGCTATGTGCTCCAGATGGCCCAGATAGATTTTAAGCACATCAAGTTCCATTTTACAAGTGAATTCTGATGAAGGAATACATTGAGGATATAAAGAAGGCTGTTCAGGTAATGCGGGATGGTGGAATAATCCTGTATCCCACAGATACTATCTGGGGTATAGGTTGCGATGCTGCCAATTCTGCTGCCGTACGCCGGATTTTTGAACTCAAGAAACGCAGTGACAGCAAGTCTATGCTTTCACTGATAGATTCCGATGCCAAACTTGGCTACTATGTGCCCGATATCCCCGATGTGGCGTATGACCTTATGGACCTGTCGGAGAAACCGCTTACCATTATATATGATAATGTACGCCATCTGGCTCCCGAGCTCATAGCTCCAGACGGCAGTGCTGGCCTGCGTGTTACCAAGGAGGATTTTTCGCGCGACCTGTGCGCGCGCATGGGTGGCGCAGTCGTGTCTACATCGGCCAATATAAGCGGTGAACCTGCACCCTTGAATTTTGGTCAGATCAGTGACTATATTATAAAAGGTGTAGATTACGTGGTCGGGTACCGTCAGTCCGATAATAAACAGTCCGCTGCATCCAGTATCATCAAGCTCGGCTCGGGCGGATTGGTTAAAGTAATAAGGGAATAAGAAATGTCTCAGACTAAGGAAAAACTGCGTGAGTCGGCGCTCAACAGGTTCAACCTGTGGCGACGTAACCATATAAGCGAGAAACAGTTCATACTGTTGCTCAGTCTTGTTGTAGGAGTATTCACAGCATTTGCAGCGCTGCTCCTTAAGTATCTTATATCACTCATACATGGGCTTATATCAGACAGCCTTGCAGTGAGCCAGGAGAACTATAGCCTGCTTATCTATCCGGTTGTGGGTATTCTTCTGTCTGGTTTGTTTATCCGGTACATTGTAAGGGACGATATAGGTCATGGCGTTACCAAGATCCTGTATGCTCTGTCTAAGAAGAACGGCAGGATCAAGCCTCACAATATGTATTCATCGGTGATTGCCAGTGCCATAACCATTGGATTTGGTGGATCCGTAGGTGCAGAGAGTCCTATCGTGCTTACTGGTTCTGCCATAGGCTCCAACATAGGACGTCTGTTCAAGATGGAACACCGTACCCTCATGCTGCTTGTGGGCTGTGGCTCCGCAGGTGCTGTAGCCGGTATCTTTAAGGCGCCTATTACCGGACTTGTATTCGTGCTGGAGGTTCTCATGATAGACCTGAGCATGGGTTCATTGCTGCCCTTGCTGGTATCATCGGTTACAGCGGCAACCATTTCCTACCTGTTTACGGGAACAGATTCCATGTTCCATTTTGTATCGGATCATGGGTTTGACCTTGCCAGGATTCCGTATGCCCTGCTGCTTGGTGTAGCCTGCGGACTGGTGTCTCTTTATTTCTCTCAGACCATGCACTGGTTTGAGACCTGGTTCAAGAGATTTGCCAACCCTTGGGTAAAGTATATAATAGGTGCAATCATACTGAGCGTGCTTATCTTCCTGTTCCCATCCCTGTTCGGCGAGGGCTATGATACCATTGAGATGTTGCTCGATGCCAATGAGAATACAGAGAATGTAATGGAAGGCTCCCTGTTCTACGGCGGAAACATACTGCTCTATCTTGCTCTTGTACTCTTGTTCAAGGTATTTGCGTCAACTGCAACGAATGCAGGTGGTGGATGTGGCGGTATATTTGCACCAAGCCTGTTCCTGGGCTGTCTTACGGGCTTTATATTTGCAAGCCTCATGAACAGGTTGTCTCCCGGCTCTGACATATCGGTACAGAATTTTGCCTTGTTGGGCATGGCCGGTCTCATGTCTGGCGTAATGTACGCTCCTCTTACCGGCGTGTTCCTTATAGCTGAGCTTACGGGAGGATATTCCATGTTCCTGCCACTCATGATGGTGTCTATCCTGTCTTATCTTACCATCAAGCTGTTCCAGCCTTTCTCAATCTACTCCATGCGTCTGGCGCAGAAAGGCGAACTTATGACCCACCATAAGGATCAGTCAGTCCTGCTGCTCATGAGCATGGACAACATTATAGAGAAGGAATTCCTTAAGGTAAAACCTGAGATGGAACTTGGACAACTCATCAACATTATTGCACGTTCCAAGCGTAATCTGTTTCCGGTCACTGACCAGGAAGACCATCTGGTAGGTATTGTCAGTCTGGAGAGCATACGTAATATCATGTTCCGTCAGGAACTGTATCATAGATTCAACGTACAGAAACTTATGGAACTTCCACCGGCAAGACTCTCCGTAAAGGATCCAATGGATACCGTTATGAAAAAGTTCGATGAAACCGGTGCTTGGAATCTTCCTGTAGAGGATGAGGATGGCCGCTATGTGGGATTCGTGTCCAAGTCCAAGATATTCAACTCATACAGGAATGTTCTCCTGGAACTGTCGGAGGAATAGTTATTTATTATGGATAAGAAAGACCTGAGAATAGTATATATGGGTACTCCCGAGTTTGCGGAGTATTCCCTGCGCCGTCTTGTTGAGCAAGAGTTCAATATAGTAGGAGTGGTTACCATGCCGGACAAGCCTATTGGCCGTCATGGAAGCGTTCTGCAGAGTAGTCCCGTAAAGAAATATGCGGTGGAGCAGGGCATACCGGTTCTTCAGCCGGACAAGCTCAAGGATCCGGAATTCATAGAGCAGCTCAGGGCTCTCAAGGCAGACCTGCAGATTGTGGTGGCTTTCCGCATGCTGCCGGAGATTGTATGGAACATGCCCCGTCTGGGAACATTCAACCTGCATGCGTCACTGCTTCCGCAGTACCGTGGTGCAGCTCCAATCAACTGGGCCATCATAAATGGCGATAAGGAGACTGGCGTAACAACCTTTTTCCTTAAGCATGAAATAGATACCGGCGACATAATCCGTCAGGAACGTATCCCAATCCTGCCTACAGACAATGTTGGCACACTTCATGACAAACTCATGGAACTGGGTGCCAACCTGACCGTCCAGACCCTTCTGGACATACTTCAGGATAATGTGAATCCTGTAAGCCAGCAAATCCCACCAGAGGGCTTGCGTCCGGCCCCCAAGATATTCAAGGATACATGCCGTATAGATTGGAACCGTCCTGCAGGACAGGTCATTGATTTTATCCGGGGCCTCTCACCGTATCCTGCAGCATGGACTGTGCTCAAGACCGCAGATGGCAAGGAACAGGATTTTAAGATATTTGCTGCATCGGTTGTAGAGGGCAAGCCGCTGGACCGTTCAGGTAGCATACATTGCGAGGGCAGAAAGGCTCTTTATGTGGCTGCATCGGACTCCTATATACGTCTTGAGGAGGTTCAGATTGCCGGAAAAAAACGTATGCCGGTGTGTGATTTCCTGTGCGGAAATACCTTGTCGGACAACTGCTTTATGGAATAGAATGCGGTCTGAATATGTTAAAATGTAGAATTTGTTTGCGTTTTAACAAATAATCACATTAACTTTGTCGCACTAACTCTTAAAAACGAACGCCTATAGAAGAAAAAGTTACTTCATAAACCAACAAAACTAGAAGTAATGGAAAATTTGAATCAGATGACCGATGATATGTTGGTCTCACTCTATTCAAACGGAAACAACAAGGCGTTTAACATCCTTCTTACACGTTATCAGGACAAGTTATACTCGTACATTAACTTTATTGTACGTAACCGTGAATTGGCCGATGACATATTCCAGGATACATTTGTAAAGGCCATTGTTACATTGCAGAAAGGATGCTACACCAGTACTGGTAAGTTCGGTGCATGGCTTAACCGCATTGCACATAACCTCATCATTGACCACTTCCGCCAGAACTCAAACAACAATACCATAAGCAATGATGCTCAGGAGTATGATATCCTGAACGATGCCAGTCTGGCAGAAATCAATATTGAGGACAGCATAATCAATGAACAGACTCTTGCAGACGTTCGCCGTCTTATAGATGCCCTCCCAGACAATCAGCGTGAGGTGGTGTTCATGCGTTACTATCAGGACCTGAGCTTTAAGGAGATAGCCGATATTACAGGCGTATCCATCAATACTGCGCTGGGACGTATGCGTTATGCGCTCATCAATATCCGCCGTATGTCTCAGGAAAAGGGTATAGCTCTTACCATTGCAGAATAAATTCCGGAAAGTTCTAAAAATCTCCGCCTTTCCATATACTATTTCCCGGTCATCTGCGTTTTATTTGTGATTATAAAACAGGATGCCTATGGATCAGAATTCTACTTCTATTTTAGACTTATCGGATAACCTCATCAGTACTGCCCTTAAAAGTGTTTCTTATGGCAGCCCCAAGGAGAAAACCCTTGATTTCCTGCGCAATTTTGCCGCTGGCGTACGTATCATAAACGAGTTGCCGGGCAATGCTGGCGTATTCTCGCTGAACTGATAGCTTTCTATAGATTATTTGTGCTATATTCGCACCCGTAAATTGATTCAAGCAAATGAGCACAATGGTAGCACCCTCGCTCTTGTCGGCCGATTTTGGTGACTTGCGCAGGGATTTGGAAATGATCAACAGAAGTCAGGCAGACTGGCTTCATCTTGATATTATGGACGGCGTTTTTGTGCCGAACATTTCTTTTGGTTTTCCTGTACTTAAGTATGTAGCCAAGTACTGCACTAAACCGCTGGACCTTCATCTCATGATAGTGGAACCCGAGAAATTCCTGGACCGTTTCCAGGAACTGGGTATTACCAATTTCAATGTTCACTACGAGGCCTGCACCCATCTTAACCGTACAATCACGGAAATCAAGAACCGCGGCATGAAAGCTGCTGTAACCTTGAACCCATCTACACCGGTATGCATGCTTGCCGATGTAATCCGCGATGTGGACATGGTGCTTCTCATGACCGTTAACCCGGGATTTGGAGGACAGAAATTCATTGAGCATTCAATAGACAAGGTCAAGGAACTGCGCCGTATGATAAATGAGACCGGCTCCAAGGCACTTATAGAAGTAGATGGCGGTGTTACTTTCCAGACTGCACCGCGGCTTGTGGAAGCTGGAGTGGATGTGCTCGTATCGGGCAATACCATATTCTCTGCGCCAGATCCCGAGCAGGCTATCTTGGAACTAAAAAAACTGTAACAGATTTTGAGACTCGCGGACTGGCCCTCCTTAAGGCTGGTCGTTCCCCTTATCGCAGGGATATTATTATCGGATACCATTTTAAACACCCGGGCACAGGTGCCGGATTGGCGTGTCCTTTTGGCTATATCGGTAATAACAGCAGTCTTAGCAATCATATATGCTGGCAGACGGCCCCGTTTATGCGGGTTCTGTCTGCCGCTTTCTTTTGCCATAGCCGGTGCTGCGTTGCAGACCATGGAGTGGGACAGAGCCCATGTGGAATGGTCCCAGAGCAAGTGCACATATACGGCAGTCCTCAAGTCTTATCCGCTGGAACGTGAGCGTAGCTGGCGCCTGGATCTTACTCTGACCGATGGATCCTGGCAGGGTAGCAACATATACCTCTATGTACCCAAGGACAGCATGGCTCAGTCTTTGGAGCCCGGACAGTCTGTGCAGTTTTACGGTAAGGTGGGCTACCCGTCCAATCAGCAGGGTGCTACTTTTGATTATGCCCTATATCTGTACCATCATGGGATATCGGGAACCTTATGGGTGCCGGCAACAGATTGGAGGATAATGGATACGCCACCGGTGCAGACCTTGCGAACCCGTTCCATGAAACTCAAGCGTTTCATGATAAACCAATATCGCAACTGGGGACTGGAGTCTAATGCCCTGGCTGTTGCAGTAGCCGTTGCCATGGGCGATAAAGGCCAGATTGACGAGGGGCTCAGAGAGGTCTATTCATCATCGGGTGTGAGTCATGTCCTGGCGGTATCGGGACTTCATGTAGGAATACTCTGCTGGTTCCTCTACCTGATATTTCCTGCATTCCTGTTCCGCAGGGCAGAGTGGTTGCGGGAACTGTTGGTGCTTGCAACCCTGTGGATATATGCTTTCATGATAGGACTACCCATGTCTATAACCCGCTCACTGATCATGTTCTCCATGATAGGAATATGCCGTGGCCTTAAGCGTGAGAACTCATCACTTAATTCCCTGGGTGTAACAGCCATGCTTATCCTTGCTGTGAATCCCCAGGCTGTATTTGACCTGAGTTTCCAGCTGTCGTTCAGCGCAGTGCTTGCCATACTTCTGCTTACAGACCCAATCTGGGCACTGTTGCGCACACGTACCAGAGTGGGTAATTATCTATGGAACATAACCGCTCTCTCATTATCGGCCCAGGCAGGTACGGCGCCCATAATCATGTACCATTTCTCGGGCTTCTCCACATATTTCCTGCTTGCCAACCTGATAGTGGTCCCGCTCATGTTCGTCGTTGTAGTGCTGGCGGTATCGCTGAGCATTACTGGTTGGATCCCCATCCTGGGCAAACTTACCGTTGTAGCCCTGACCTGGCTTATAGACGGCCTGACCTGGCTGCTTGGGCTCATATCCCAGTTACCGTACTCTCATCTGGATCTGACGCTCAGTCATACCTGGCAGGTGTGGGCTGTCTATGCAGTCCTGATGTTTGTTTACCTGTGGTTCATAGAGGAACGTACTCACCGTCTGGTACAGGCATTGGCCTGCATAGCGGTGGCAGGTATCATGGGAATAATCCAAAACTTTGTGGTTTAAATCATAATAAGTATTTTTGCAGTGTTATGATAGAGAACGTGTTTTCTGGCGTAGACGTATCGGAGTTCCGCATCTGGTTGGAGTGGGCCGACCGTTACGTTATTCTAACCCACATGGGCCCCGATGGCGATGCAATGGGCTCATCCCTTGCCCTGTATCACTATCTCAGGATAAAGGGAAAACAGCCGGTAATAATTGTTCCGGATCAGTTTCCGGATTTCCTTAAATGGCTGCCGGGCTCAGAGGATGTAATGGTCTTCAATGAGAACCCCGATGCATGTGAGGAACTTATCTACAAGGCCGATGTTGTTTGTTGCCTGGACTTCAATGTGGTTGGCCGCATCTCCAAGGTGGCTGCCAGTTTTCTCTACACCAAGGCACACAAGTTCCTGCTTGACCATCATCCATATCCCGGTGCCAACTTTGATGTAACCCTGTCTCATCCCGAGGCCTCGTCTACATCGGAACTGGTATTCCAGCTGATATGTGCGCTTGGGGATTACCAGATCATGAATCTGGATATGGCCCAGTGTATCTACACCGGCATCATGACCGATACCGGAGCGCTTTCATACAACAGCAACAACAGCACGCTGTTCATGATTGTGGCACATCTCCTGGAGAAGGGCGTAGACAAGGACGATATATACCGCCGTGTTTTCCATAACTATTCTGAGTCCCGCCTGCGACTGCAGGGATTCGTGCTTAACGAAAAGATGAAAGTACTCCCCGACAAGTCTACTGCACTGATTACCCTGACCGATGCAGAACTCAAGGGATTTGACTATAAGAAAGGCGATACTGAGGGTTTTGTAAACATGCCGCTCCAGATTAACGGTATACTCATGAGCGCATTCTTCAGAGAGGATGTGGAATTGGGACTTGTTAAACTCTCGTTCCGTTCAGTAGGCAGTGTACCGTGCAACCGTTTTTCGAGCGAATTCTTTAATGGAGGCGGTCACATGAATGCTGCAGGCGGTGAGTTCCGTGGCACAATCAATGAGGCTGTGGCACGTTTTATGGAAGGACTGGAAGAGTGGTCCCACTCCAGTGAGGAATGTATTAGACAACTGTTTGTAAACAAATAATATGAAAGGTTATATATTTGCTGTTTTAGGATTGCTGGCCTTTGGTTCGGCTGTTGTTTCGTGCAATGACGATGAAACATACGCAGAGCAGAAAGAGCGTGAGGCCAAGTACATCAAGAACTGGTTGGCAAACAATGACATCGATGTTATTTCCATGTCTGAGTTTCTCAAGGATACAATAACATCAAACCCTATAACCGGTCCGGATTCAAGCCGGAACGAATACGTGGTGTTCTCAGACTATGGCGTCTATATGCAGATCATCAAGCGCGGAAAAGGAGAAGCAGTACCCGAGGGTAAGTCATATCTGAATGCCCGTTTTGTTGAGATATATCCTGCAACGGGCGATACCATGTCCATGAATCTCTATCAGCAGGTTCCCGATGAAATCTATCTAAGCCGTTCCGGTGCCCAATATACTGCATCGTTCCTGAGTGGTATCATGTCAAAAAGATATGGAAATACCGTACCCAACGGATGGCTCATGTGCATGCCTTATATCAAACCGGGCGTACTCAACAGCAATGCTGCCAAGGTCCGCCTTATTGTTCCACATACCCAGGGTACCCAGAGTGCAGGTACAGACGTTTATCCCGCAGTTTATGAACTGCAAATATCTATAAGAAAATGACAATGGTAAAATCTATCTCCGGTATCCGCGGAGAAATCGGAGGCCCTGCAGGCAGTGGCCTTACCCCTCTTGATATAGTAAAGTTTGTATCGGCCTACGCCACATGGGTACGCCAGGGAAATCCCTCTGCAAGCCGTATAGTAGTTGGCCGTGATGCACGCCTTTCCGGTGAGATGGTGCGTGAGGTAGTGTGCGGAACCCTGCTCGGCATGGGATTTGACGTTACAGACATAGGCCTGGCTACCACTCCAACAACAGAACTGGCTGTTACCTGGCTCAAGGCCGATGGCGGTATAATCCTGACCGCCAGCCATAACCCGCGTCACTGGAATGCCCTCAAGCTGCTTAACAGCCAGGGAGAGTTTCTGAGCGCTGCCGATGGTAACCGCGTTCTGGAACTGGCTGACCGTGAGGAGTTTACCTATGCCTGCGTTGACAAGCTAGGCCATTATTCAACCGATGACAGCATGAACCGCCGTCACATTGAATCTGTCCTGGCCCTTGATCTTGTAGATGTAGAGGCTATCAGAAAGGCTGGATTCAAGGTTGCCATTGACTGTGTAAACTCTGTTGGTGGAGTAATACTTCCAGACCTGCTTGCTGCACTCGGAGTAAAGAGCGTGGAAAAACTCTACTGTGATCCAACCGGCGATTTCCAGCATAACCCCGAACCTCTGGAAAAGAATCTGGGTGATATTATGGGACTCATGAAAAAAGGAGGCCAGGATGTGGCATTCGTTGTGGATCCAGATGTGGACCGTCTTGCATTCATAGATGAGAATGGTAATATGTACGGCGAGGAGTACACTCTGGTAACCGTTGCAGACTATGTTTTAAAGCACACTCCCGGAAATACCGTATCCAACCTGAGTTCCACCCGTGCCTTGCGTGATGTTACCCGCCAGTATGGCTGTGAGTACAATGCTGCAGCTGTTGGAGAGGTAAATGTTACCACTAAGATGAAAGAGACTGGAGCTGTCATAGGCGGTGAGGGCAATGGAGGAGTAATATATCCTGCATCACATTACGGCCGTGATGCCCTGGTTGGAATAGCCCTGTTCCTGAGCCATCTGGCACATGAGGGCAAGAAAGTGAGTGAACTCCGCAAGACCTATCCAGAGTATTTTATTGCAAAGAACCGCATAGACCTTAAACCTGGAACCGATATAGACGCTATCCTCCAGAAAGTAAAGGGTATCTACGCCAAGGAGGAGATCAATGACATTGACGGTGTAAAGATAGATTTCCCCGACAAGTGGGTACATCTGCGCAAGAGCAATACCGAGCCTATCATCCGTGTATATTCCGAGGCATCGAGCATGGAACAGGCCAATGCCATAGGTGAGGACGTAATGAAGGTTATCAATTCCATGATCTGATTGGCCGGGATATACGTACATATTCCTTTCTGCGCCAGACGCTGTATATACTGCGGCTTCTTCTCCACTTTGCGTGGCGATGAAGCCGCACGTTATGTCCAGGCTCTTTGCATGGAGATCCAGGCACGCCGGGATTACCTTGCAGGAGAACCTGTCCATACTTTGTATTTTGGAGGTGGTACGCCGTCCCGTCTTACTCCAGCCCAGATAGAGACTGTAGTCTCATGCCTCTCCAAAATACTTGGACTGGAACAGCTCCGTGAATTTACGGTTGAGTGTAATCCCGATGATATCAGCCTGGAGTATGTAACGGCACTGCGCCGTCTGGGCGTTAACCGTATAAGTATGGGAGTCCAGTCCTTTCATGACGGAATGCTGCGTTTCCTTGCACGCCGCCATAATGCAGCCCAGGCCATCCAGGCTGTAGAGACCTGTCACAAGGCCGGTATCCACAATGTAAGTATAGATCTTATGTACGGACTGCCGGGTCAGACCATGGAAATGCAAAAACAGGACCTGGACACAGCAGTGGGACTCGATGTACAGCATATATCATCCTACTGCCTGTCATTTGAACCAGACTCCCCGTTGGAGAGTATGCGCCAAAAGGGCCAGGTGGAACCCTTACCAGAGGATACCTGTGCAGCCATGTATTCGGCCATGTGCACAAGCATGCAGCAGGCAGGTTTTGAACACTATGAAATCTCTAATTTTGCACGTCCCGGCTATCAGTCCAAACATAATAGCAGCTATTGGGATGGCACACCATATCTGGGCCTGGGTGCAGGAGCCCATTCATTCAATGGCAATTCACGCATGTGGGCTCCGTCAGACCTGGACCTGTACATGAAAACCGTACAGAGTGGGGAGTTGGGATTTGAGCAGGAGGACCTGGCCCAGGAAGACAGGTATAATGAGATTGTCATGCTGGGGCTCCGTACTGCAACGGGAATAAACCTTTCCAAACTCTCTCAGACTCAGCGTACGTCACTCCTTGAAACATCGGCCCGCTTTGTGGAAACAGGTCGTTTGGAACTATCAAACGGTTATATCAGGATACCTCAGGAGTACATGTTTGTGAGTGACGGAATAATCTCAGAACTGTTTGCAGACTGACTCTATTTTCTGTAGAGTTTTTTTGTTTTATATTCTTATTTAAATATATTTGCGTGTCTTAAGTCTGAACTTAAAGACTAACCTGATTATTTATACCTAATTAATGCGATGAAGAATTATAAGTCAGAAGAGATCCGTAATATCGCCATCATGGGTGGTGCTGGATCCGGAAAAACAACTCTCTCTGAGAGTATCCTCTTTGAAGGCGGTGTCGTAAAACGCCGCGGTTCCGTAAACTCCAAGAATACAGTCAGCGATACTGCTGCCGTTGAGCTTGAATACGGTTATTCCGTATACTCAACAGTATTTGCAGTAGAGATGAATGACAAGAAGTTCAACTTCTTTGACTGTCCTGGAACAGATGATTTCTCTGGTCAGTCAGTGACTGCACTCAATATCTGCGATGCAGCCATACTTCTTGTAAACGGTTCACGCGGCGTAGATGTAGGTTTGATCAATAGCTACCGTCTTGTCAAGAAACTCGGCAAGCCTGCCCTGTTTGTAATTAACAATGTGGACAGTGACAAGTGTGAGTATGACAATATTGTAGAGCAGATACGTTCCACATTCGGAAAGTCATCGGTTCCAATTCAGTTCCCTGAGCAGACCGGTTCTTCTTTCAATACTATCATAGACGTTCTCCTTAACCAGAAACTCACTTTTGCCGATGGCAGTGCCTATAAGGCAGAGGATATCCCTGATTCTGTTGCCGACAGGGCCCAGATCATGCGTGAGGCTGTTACAGAGGCTGCTGCCGAGAACGATGAGGTTCTCATGGAGAAGTTCTTTGACCAGGGCGAACTCACCATCGATGAAATCCGTATGGGATTCCGCAAGGGTATAGAGTCCTGCAACCTGTTCCCAATCGTATGCATATCGGCTATAAACAATATAGGTATTAACCGTATGATTGAGTTCTTTGGAAACGTAGCTCCTTCACCAATTCATGGTGCTGAGGTTAAGGATTCAAAGGGAGAGGTCGTTAAGCTGGATGCATCAGGAACATCCCTTTTCTTCTTTAAGACATCTATTGAGCCCCATATTGGTGCTGTGTCATATTTCAAGGTTATGTGCGGTAAGGCACACGAGGGTCTGGATATGCTCAATGCAGACCGTGGCTCAAAGGAGCGCGTTGCCCAGATTTTTGTAAGTCAGGGCAATAACCGTGTTCAGGTATCAGAGTTGCTCCCTGGCGATATAGGCTGCACCGTTAAGCTAAAGGATGTACGTACCGGCAATACTCTGAACGAGGGCGCTGAGCGTGCATTCAATTTCATCAAGTTCCCCAACTCCAAGTATTCAAGAGCTCTCAAGCCTGTCAACGAGTCCGATATGGAGAAAATGATGACCATTGTTAACCGTATGCGTGAGGAGGATCCAACTCTCGTAATTGAGCAGTCCAAGGAACTCCGTCAGGTAATCCTGTATGGACAGGGTGAGTTCCATCTGCGCACATTCAAGTGGTGCATAGAGAACAATGACAAGATGCAGATAGTATTTGACGAGCCAAAGATTCCATATCGTGAGACAATCACCAAGCCTGCCCGTGCAGATTATCGCCATAAGAAACAGTCTGGTGGTGCCGGTCAGTTTGGCGAGGTTCACCTTATCCTGGAGCCATACGAGGAAGGAAAGCCACTGCCAGAGTCATTCAAGTTTGGAAACCAGGAGTTCAAGATGAGTGTAAAGGACACTCAGGAGTATCCTCTGGATTGGGGCGGCAAGCTGATATTCGTAAACAGCATTGTTGGTGGATCTATCGATGCCCGTTTTATGCCTGCTATCCTTAAGGGTATCATGCAGCGTATGGATCAGGGCCCTCTTACAGGTTCCTATGCACGTGACGTACGCGTTATTGTATACGATGGTAAGATGCATCCGGTAGACTCAAACGAAATCTCATTCATCCTGGCCGGACGTAATGCCTTCTCACTGGCATTCAAGGATGCAGGTCCTAAGATTCTGGAGCCTGTATATGATGTTGAGGTTCTTGTACCTGCCGATTACATGGGTGATGTCATGAGTGATCTCCAGGGCCGTCGCGGTATGATTATGGGTATGGAGAGCGAGGGTAACTATCAGGTTCTCCGTGCTAAGGTTCCTCTCAAGGAAATGTCAACCTATTCAACTTCTTTGAGCTCCATTACCGGTGGTAGCGGTTCGTTTGTAATGAGTTTCAGCAGTTACGAACTTGTACCAACCGATGTTCAGAACGAGCTTATCAAGGAGTTCGAATCCAAGCAGAAGGAAGAAGAATAACGATAGTTGTTATTTTGTTAACTACAAAAGGCGGAATCACCTCGATTTCGCCTTTTTTTTCTAAACTTTGCTCAAAAAATTAAGTTAACAGTATGGAATTTTAAAAACATCTGTATATTTGTCCGTATGAAAAAGACAGTTGTTTGGGTGCTGAGCGCAGTAATGAGCGTATCCTTTATACTCCTGATGTCGCTTCAGCTCAGGTATATCAAGGAGATGACTGCAATGCGCCATCAGCAGTTTGACGAGAATGTTAAGCGCAGCTTGTCTCAGGTAGCTCATGAACTTGAACTAGCCGAGGCCAGAAGGTATCTGGAAGAGGATATCCGTGAGATGGAGCGTAATTCCAATTTTGGAAATTTCCAGATAGACGGACTGTTCAGCCAGTCTCAGACCTTTGTTTTTCAGAATGGTCAGTTTACCCTGACCCAGACAACCATAGAGCCGTCGGTCCAGACTCCCGGAGCACAGTCTCAGTCTGTTCCAACATCGCCCAGCATGCCGTCGCTTCAGGTTCCGCGTACCCAACCCCAGATAGATAACGGAAATGGGGTATCGGCCCGTTCCAGGGCTATGCAGCAGAGGCAGCTTGAACACTATCTTGCCAACAAGTCTCTTGTGGATGAGGTAATCTTCAATATGTTGAGTTCATCAGGTTCAAGAAGCCTGGCGCAGCGTATAGACAATTCGTTCCTTGCAACTGAACTTGCCGACCAGCTCACCAACAACGGAATAGATCTGCCCTTCCATTATATACTTACCACAAATACCGGCAGGGTAATATATACATGCTGTAAGGATGCCGATCCCAATGTGGTTTCCAATACCTATTCTCAGGTTGTGTTCCATAACGACCAACCAAACCGCATGGGTGTAATCAGGGTATATTTCCCAACGCTCGATGATTATATCAGCAAGTCCGTGGCATTCATGCTCCCGTCTCTCATTTTTATGGTCATACTGATGCTTGTCTTTGCCTTTACGCTCTTTATCATAATGCGCCAGCGTAAGGTCACAGAGATGAGGAATGACTTTGTGAACAATATGACCCATGAGTTCAAGACCCCAATTTCTACCATATCGCTGGCTGCCCAGATGCTTAATGATCCGGCTATAACCAAGTCACCTCAGATGTTCAAGCATATATCGGGCGTAATAAACGATGAGACCAAACGTCTGCGTTTCCAGGTTGAGAAAGTGCTTCAGATGTCCATGTTTGAGCGTCAGAGCAATACAATGAAACTCAAGGAACTCGATATTGACGAACTTATAAACGGTGTGGTCAATACATTCAAGCTCAGGGTAGACAACATAGGCGGTACGCTCAATGCGCAGTTTGAGACAGAGGATCCGTTTGCCATGGCTGATGAGATGCACTTTACAAACGTAATCTTTAACCTCATGGACAACGCAATCAAGTACAAGCGTGAGGATGTTCCGTTTGAACTCTCAATCAGGACCTGGAATGAACCGGGTAAACTCATGATATCTGTTTCCGATAATGGTATAGGTATCCGCAAGGAGGACCTAAAGAAAATATTTGATAAGTTCTATCGTGTGCATACCGGAAACCGTCACGATGTAAAGGGATTTGGACTGGGTCTTGCATACGTTAAGAAGGTTATTGTAAACCATAAGGGCAACATCAAGGCCGAAAGTGACTTTGGCCAGGGCACCAGGTTTATAATATCACTGCCTCAGCAAAGTAATGATGAATAATAATAAAACTGCTAATTATGGAAGAAAAACTGAACATTCTCCTCTGTGAGGACGACGAGAATCTGGGAATGCTCCTTCGTGAGTATCTTCAGGCCAAGGGCTATAATGCAGATCTCTGCCCCGATGGTGATGCTGGATACAAGTCCTTCATCAAGAACAAATATGATATCTGCATCTTTGATGTAATGATGCCTAAGAAGGATGGCTTTACTCTTGCAAAGGAGGTTCGTGCCGTTAACTCCGAGGTTCCAATCATGTTCCTTACTGCCAAGAATCTCAAGGATGATATTTTTGAGGGATTCAAGATTGGTGCCGATGACTATGTAACCAAGCCATTCAGCATGGAAGAACTCACCCTGCGTCTGGAGGCTATCCTTCGCCGCGTCCGTGGCAAGAAGAACCGCGAGGTTACCCTGTACCAGATAGGCCGTTTCTCATTTGATTCCAAGAAACAGATCCTGTCTATAGATGACAAGTCAACCAAGCTTACCACCAAGGAGTCAGAGCTGCTCAGCCTGCTGTGTGCTCACAAGAATGAAATCCTCCAGCGTGATTTTGCCCTCAAGTCCATCTGGATTGATGACAACTATTTTAATGCACGCAGCATGGATGTATACATTACCAAGCTCCGCAAACATCTTAAGGACGATGATGCTGTAGAGATTATAAACATTCATGGCAAGGGTTACAAACTCATTGCTCCCGAATCAGAGTAATTCTTTATATAATAGAGGTGTCTTTAGGCATCCTCTGTTTTTGTGCAAAAATACTTCCCGCAGGCTGTCTGGCCTGCGGGTTTGTATTTCAACGAGTTATATTTATTAACATATTTTTCTTAAAAAAAGTGGCTGAATTGTTTGGTGGGGAATTCTAATAGCTCTATCTTTGCACCCGCTTTCCGAGAGGAACACTCCGGTAGGCAACTAAACAAGACGTTCTTTGAACAGATTTCATACAGACAAGTAGTACGACGGGCGACCGCGTCTTTCACAAGATGTGGGTTGTCCAAGGGTAATACGAACCGTCAAATTTCAAGATCCAGAAGATAGACGGACCTGAGCAAAA
>JAZUFR010000003.1:0-28073 GCA_045640825.1 Bacteroidaceae bacterium | reverse complement strand
AATATACAAATAATTAGCCAAACAACAATGGCTATTCCTTTGATATTCAAAAGAATAGCCATTATTTTTTATATTCCAACCACAAAACGAAGATGTCTTTGGTCAAACAAAAGAGGATGACTACTTTTTAGTCACCCTCTTATTTTTTTGTGTTGGATTGAATAAAAAAAGACTGTTGGAAAACCAACAGCCTTTTTTATCTGATTGATTGATGAAATCAGTTGTTCTCTGGACGGAGCTTACGTACAACAGCACCAGTCTGCCACATCTCGCTCTCGCGCAGAGCCTTGAGTTCCTTCTCAAGGCCATCACGATAGTCTGGCTTAGAGTTGCTGTCTATAGAAATCTGAGCCTCGTTACCGCACTTTACAGAAGCATAGAGCTTCTCAACAACTGGCTTGATTGCATCGTGGAAAGGACCCATCCAGTCAAGAGCACCACGCTGAGCTGTGGTTGAGCAGTTAGCATACATCCAGTCCATACCCTTCTGTGCAAACAGAGGCATAAGTGACTGTGTGAGCTCCTCGACTGTCTCGTTGAATGCCTCAGATGGAGTGTGGCCGTTCTCACGGAGAACCTCATACTGAGCCAGCAGCAGACCCTGGATAGCGCCCATGAGTGAACCGCGCTCACCGGTAAGGTCTGATGTAGCCTCGCGGATGAATGTGGTCTCAAACATGTAACCTGAACCAATACCAATACCAAGTGCAAGAGTGCGCTCAAGAGCCTTACCTGTTGCATCCTGATATACTGCGTATGATGAGTTCAGACCACGACCCTCAAGGAACATGGTACGGAGTGATGTACCAGAACCCTTAGGAGCTACCATGGTAACGTCTATATCCTTTGCAGGAACACAACCGGTGCGGTCATTCCAAGTGATAGCAAAACCATGTGAGAAGTAGAGAGTCTTACCTGGGGTAAGATACTTCTGCAGGGTTGGCCATACGCTCATTACAGCTGCATCAGAGAGCAGGCACATAACGATGCTTGCCTTGTCGGCTGCCTCTTCTATAGAGAACAGTGTCTTGCCTGGAACCCAACCGTCGGCAACAGCCTTGTCGTAGGTCTTACCCTGACGCTGACCAACAATTACATTAAAACCATTCTCCCCCGCGTTACATGCCTGGCCTGGGCCCTGAACACCGTAACCAATGACTGCGATGGTTTCGTTTTTCAGCACTTCGCGTGCCTTCTCAAGAGGAAACTCCTCACGGGTCATTACTTCTTCAATGACACCGCCAAAATTCATTTTTGCCATAGTGTATAAATGTATTTAGTGAAAATATCTGTTTTAGTTGTTATCGCGCTCGCCTTCACGCTGGGCTATGTACTGGTCAAGGCGTTCAATATTTGACTTGGTTATTGCAATGCGTCCTGAGCGTACAAACTGCAGCACGCAGCCAAGTTCGTTAAGAGATTTAAAGTGTTCAATAACGTCTGTAGTAACACCTGTTTTCTCTACTGTGGTATAGGTTGGGTTAACCTCAACAATCCTTGCGTCAAAGCGGCGTACTATGCGCGAGATGTTGGGATTGGCCAGGACCTGTGGGGTAGAGAGCTTGAGCAATGATGTTTCCAGAATAAAAATCTCATCATCAATAAAGCAGTTGGCCTGGAGTACATCTATCTTTTTCTCTATCTGTTTTACAAGCATCTCTGCCATCTCCTGCTTGCAGTAGCAGGTAATGGTGTACTTGTGAACACCCGGAGTACTGGATGCACATACGTTCAGACTCTCTATATTGACCTGACGGCGGGTGAATACGGCAGTAATCTGATTCAGGATGCCGGCAAAGTTCTCAGAGTATATAATTAAGGTGTAAAGGGTAAGACCATCGTGGGCAGAGCTGAGCAGTGCACCCTCGTGACCTGGAGCTGCCGGACGTACTACAGCATACTTGCTGAATGTCTCAACCATACTGCCGGGCTTGGTATCCTGCTCAAGTGTAGCCAAACGCTCACGCTGGAGGTTCTTCTCGTATGAGTTGCGCTCAACCGATGCTGCAGCCTGAACTGCAGCAAGGAGTGCTTCCTGAGTTTGTTGCTCGTTGCAATTCTTGTTACAGGTATTGCAGTCGCCGCACTCGCAGGCGCCATATTGTCTGTTATCTTCCATTGCTTTACTTTACTTCTAACAACATCTCGTCGATGTTTGCACCTGGAGGTGTCATTGGTAATACATTGTCTTCCTCCTTTACAGCTACCTGCAGGAAGTAAGGACCCTTGGTGTTGATCATTTCACGGATTGCCTCATCAAGATCCTTGCGGTCTACTACTGTGCGGCATGGAATGTTATATCCCTTTGATATCAGCTCAAAATCCGGATTTGTCATTGGAGTGAACGAGTAGCGCTTGTTAAAGAACATGTACTGCCACTGACGCACATTGCCCAGATAGTTGTTGTTGAGCAGAATCATCTTAACGGGAATCTGATGCTCCATTATGGTTCCAAATTCCTGGATGGTCATCTGAAGTCCACCGTCGCCTGCAAACATGCAGACTGTGCGATCAGGAGCACCAAAACATGCACCCATAGCTGCCGGAATACCAAATCCCATGGTGCCGCATCCACCTGATGTTACAACAGAACGTGGCTTGGTAAACTGGAAATACCGGCATGCAAACATCTGGTTCTGACCTACATCGGTTACCATGATGCCTTCATTGCCTGTGGCCTGGGATACCTTGCGTACAACCTCGCCCATAAGGATTGGGCCTTGGGTTGGATTCAACGCAGGGTTTATGACCATCTTGAACTCCTTCTCGTTATATGGTTTGAATCCATCAATCCATTCTTTATGCTCTGCAGGGTTGACCTTGGCGCAGATTGCTGCCATGGTGTCCTTGCAATTGCCAAGTACGGCCAGATTAACCTTTACGTTCTTGTTAATCTCTGATGGGTCTATCTCCAGGTGGATGATTTTTGCCTGCTTGGCATAAGTGTTAAGGTTTCCGGTAACGCGGTCATCAAAACGCATGCCCACAGCAATCAAAAGATCACACTGGTTTGTCATTACGTTTGGTCCCAGGTTACCGTGCATGCCAAGACGGCCCATGTTGAGTGCATGGTCACTTGGAGCGGCCGAAAGACCCAGGAATGTGGTTCCAAATGGAATCTGTGCCTTTTCACAAAGGGTAAGGAGCTCCTGGCGTGCACCGGCCAGCTCTACACCCTGTCCAACCAGCATGAATGGCTTTTTGGATTCATTGATCATCTGTGCAGCCTGGTCAATAACATCCTGGTCGCACTGTGGAACCGGCTTGTATGAACGTATAAAGTCCACTGTCTGCGGCTCATATTCTATCATGGCTGTCTGGGCGTTCTTGGTAAAGTCCAGTACAACAGGACCGGGACGGCCACTCTTGGCTATATAGAATGCACGTGCTACTGCCCATGCTATATCCTCGGCACGGCGGATCTGATAGTTCCACTTGGTGATTGGCTGGGTTACACCTACAACATCTACTTCCTGGAATGCATCGGTACCCAGCATGGCTGCTCCTACCTGTCCGCATATTACTACCAGTGGAGTTGAATCAATCATGGCATCGGCCACACCGGTTATAGTGTTCATGGCACCGGGTCCCGATGTTACTATTACACAGCCTACGCGGCCACTTACACGTGCATAGCCCTGAGCTGCATGGACAGCAGCCTGTTCATGGCGTACCAGTATGTGGTTAAGAGTATTCTTGTGGTCGTACAAGGCATCGTAGGTAGGCATGATTGAGCCACCTGGATAGCCAAACAATACATCTACGCCTTGGTGCTCCAAAGAGCGCATCAGCGCTTCTGCTCCAGAAATTTTCTCTGCCATTTAGTCGATTATTCTAACGCCGCCCTTGTCGGCCGATGATACTGAATTTGCATAAGCGCGCAATGCCTTGGAAACAACACGGTTGCGCTTGAGAGGCTGCTGTGGACGTGCTGCCAGCTCCTCATCGGTAAGCTTTACATTGATGCTGCGGCTTGGTATATCAATAATAATAATGTCTCCATCCTTTATCTTGCCAATGTTGCCACCGCTGGCTGCCTCAGGGCTGATATGGCCGATTGATAGGCCCGATGTTCCACCTGAGAATCGGCCGTCGGTAATGAGCGCGCACTCCTTGCCCATGTGCATGGACTTGATGTATGAGGTTGGGTAGAGCATTTCCTGCATGCCGGGACCGCCCTTAGGACCCTCGTGCGTGATAACTACGCAGTCACCCTTCTTTACCTTTCCTCCCAGGATGCCCTCGCATGCATCCTCCTGTGAGTCAAACACCACTGCGGGACCTTCAAAGTGCCACAGCTCAGGTGCTACACCTGCGGTCTTTACAACGCATCCGTCCTGGGCTATGTTGCCAAACAGGACTGCCATGCCGCCGTCCTTGGTGTATGCGTGCTCAATATCGCGTATGCAACCGTTCTCGCGGTCAGTATCGAGAGATTCCCAACGTGCGTCCTGTGAGCCCATCCTGGTTGAGAACTTTCCTGCAGGTGCAGAGTGGTAGATCCTGTCGGCTTCGGGGTCTATGGTGCTGCCGGTAATAGAGTATTTCTTTATGTCTTCTCCAAGGGTTGCACCGTTTACACGCTTGCAGCTCAGATCAAGGAGATTGCCTTTAGCAAGCTCTCCCATGATTCCCAGGATACCTCCTGCGCGGTTCTCCTCCTGGATTGAGTATTTCTGCCAGTTTGGAGCCAGCTTGCACAGGAACGGAACCTTGCGTGAGAGTGAATCTATATCCTGCATCTTGAAATCAACTCCGGCCTCCTGGGCAACAGCCAGCAGGTGAAGAACGGTATTGGTCGATGCTCCCATGGCAATATCGAGTGTCATGGAGTTAAGGAATGCAGCGCGTGTTGCTATTGAACGTGGAAGTACAGACTCGTCGCCCTCTCCGTAATATGCCATTGCATTCTTTACAATCAGCTTGGCTGCATCCTTAAAGAGCTGGATGCGGTTAACGTGGGTTGCCAGGATGGAACCGTTGCCGGGGAGAGAAAGACCCAGGGCCTCTGTAAGTGAGTTCATGGAGTTTGCAGTGAACATACCTGAGCAGGCACCGCATCCAGGGCAGGCTTTGTGCTCAATCTCGTTCAGTTCCTCATCGGATACGGTAGGATCGCCACCCTTGACCATGGCGGTAATAAGGTCGGCATTCTCACCGTTTACCTTTCCGGCCTCCATGGGACCGCCACTTACAAATACTGCAGGGATATTAAGGCGCATGGCTGCCATGAGCATGCCCGGAGTAACCTTGTCGCAGTTTGATATGCAGATCATGGCATCGGCCTTATGGGCATTTACCATGTACTCTACGGAATCGGCAATAATGTCACGTGATGGAAGCGAGTACAGCATGCCATCATGACCCATGGCAATACCATCGTCAACAGCAATGGTGTTGAACTCTGCTGCATAGCAACCCAGGGATTCTATCTCGGCCTTTACAATCTGGCCTATTTCATGAAGGTGGGTATGACCCGGTACAAACTGGGTGAATGAGTTTACAATGGCAATAATAGGCTTGCCAAACTGCTCTCTCTTCATTCCGTTGGCTACCCAGAGTGCACGGGCTCCGGCCATGCGTCTGCCTACTGTACACTGATCACTTCTCAAAGGTATTTTCATAATTCATGATTTTTGCATATATATTCAATCAAAAGCCCCTCTCTTTTTGGAGAAGGGCCTGTAAAATATTGAATGTCAGGTAAACCCTTCCCTTAACGCGCCGATCTGCAGACCACCACGTCTAGAGAAATAAGGACGACAACTGACTTCTTATACATGCGTGTTTTTATAAATTGAACGCAAAGGTATTCTATTTTATTCATTGGACAAACAATTTTATGCAAAATATCTGTATATATGACAAAAGGGCAAAGCTTTTTTTGAAATATGTAAAAAACACTGAAAAATGAGTATCTTTGCATTTTGGCACGGGATTTGCGTGCTGTTAAGTAAGTAGAAACAATAACAAATACCGAATAATGGGTTTTAATGAATTTATAGGCAAGCTTTTTGGAAATAAGCAGACCCGTGACATAAGGGAAATCCAGCCATGGGTAGAAAAGGTTAAGGCCGCTTATCCCAAGTATGAAAAGCTGTCAAACGATGAGTTGCGTGATGCCGTTCAGGCTATCAGACAGAAGGTCAGGGATTTTGTAATTCCTGAAAAACAGCGTATTGATGAACTCAAGTCCAAGGTGGAACAGACTGAGCTTGAGGACCGCGAGCCGCTGTTTAATCAGATAGACAAGCAGGAAAAGGAGGTGATGGACCGCTATGAGGTGGTTCTGGACGAGGTACTTCCGGATGTGTTTGCCATAATCAAGGAGACTGCCCGCCGTTTTGCCGAGAATGGACAGGTTGCCGTTACCGCCAATGATTTTGACCGTAACCTGGCTGCCAGACATGATTTTGTGGTTATAGACGGTGACAAGGCTCTCTGGCAGAACCATTGGGAGGCAGGCGGCAATGACACTGTATGGAACATGATCCATTATGATGTCCAGCTGTTTGGTGGCGTAGTCCTGCACAAGGGAAAGATTGCCGAGATGGCTACCGGTGAGGGTAAGACACTTGTGGCAACTCTTCCGGTGTTCCTGAATGCACTTACCGGAAACGGCGTGCACGTGGTTACTGTAAACGACTATCTGGCCAAGCGTGACTCGGAGTGGATGGGACCTCTCTATATGTTCCACGGACTTTCTGTTGACTGCATAGACAAGCATCAGCCCAACTCAGAGGCCCGCCGCAATGCTTACCGCGCCGATATTACTTTTGGTACCAACAACGAATTTGGTTTTGACTATCTGCGTGACAATATGGCAAGCCATCCAAATGAGCTTGTACAGCGCGGTCACAATTATGCTATAGTGGACGAGGTGGACTCAGTGCTCATAGACGATGCACGTACTCCTCTTATTATATCCGGTCCGGTACCCAAGGGCGATGACCAGCAGTTTGAGCAGCTGCGTCCCCAGGTAGAAAAGCTGTTTGATGCACAGAAGCGTCTGGCTACCCAGTATCTGGCCGATGCCCGTAAAAAGGTTGTGTCGGACAATCAGGATGAGGTTGCAGAGGGATTCCTGTCTCTGTTCCGCAGTTTCAAGGCACTTCCACGCAACAAGGCCCTTATTAAGTTCCTGAGTGAGCCGGGTATTAAAGTAGGTATGCAAAAGACAGAGGAAATCTACATGGAGCAGCAGAACAAGCGTATGCCCGAAGCTGTGGAACCCCTGTATTTTGTGATCGATGAAAAACTTAACAGCGTAGATCTTACAGACAAGGGTGTGGAACTCATAAGCGGAACCAATCAGGATCCGGAGTTCTTTGTGCTCCCTGATATTGCCACACAACTGTCAGAACTGGAGAACCAGACAGACATTTCCAATGAGGAGCGTCTTGCCAGGAAGGATGAGCTCATGACCAACTATGCAGTCAAGAGTGAACGTATCCACACAATAAACCAGCTACTCAAGGCATACTGCATGTTTGAGAAGGATGTTGATTATATTGTGACAGAGGATGGCAAGGTTAAGATTGTGGACGAGCAGACTGGCCGTATCATGGAGGGACGCCGCTGGTCCGATGGCCTGCATCAGGCCGTTGAGGCAAAAGAGCGCGTAAACATTGAGGCTGCCACCCAGACATTTGCCACTATCACCCTGCAGAACTATTTCCGCATGTATCATAAGCTTGCCGGTATGACCGGTACAGCAGAGACAGAGGCCGGTGAGTTCTGGGATATATACAAACTGGACGTAGTTGTAATTCCTACCAACAGGCCAATAGCACGTATTGACCAGAATGACCGCATATACAAGACCAAGCGTGAAAAATACAAGGCTGTGATAGAGGAGGTTGAGAGCCTAGTAAAGGCTGGCCGTCCTGTACTTGTAGGTACCACATCGGTAGAGATAAGTGAGCAGCTGAGCCGCATGCTTACCATGCGCAAGATTGAGCACAACGTGCTGAACGCCAAGCTGCATCAGAAAGAGGCCGATATTGTGGCCAAGGCTGGTCAGAAGAGTATTGTTACCATTGCTACCAATATGGCAGGCCGTGGTACCGATATCAAGCTTTCTCCGGAGGTCAAGGCCGCCGGTGGTCTGGCAATCGTAGGTACTGAGCGCCATGAGAGCCGCCGTGTTGACCGCCAGCTGCGTGGCCGTGCCGGCCGTCAGGGTGATCCGGGTTCATCGGTCTTCTTTATATCGCTTGAGGATAACCTGATGCGTCTGTTTGGTTCTGAGCGTATTGCTCCGCTTATGGACAAGCTGGGTCTCCAGGAGGATGAGATGATTGAGAACAGCTTTATTACCAAGCGTATAGAGCAGGCACAGAAAAAGGTTGAGGAGAACCATTTTGGTACCCGTAAGCGCCTGCTTGAGTACGATGACGTAATGAACAAACAGCGTACTGTAATCTATGAGAAGCGCCGTCATGCACTTATTGGCGAACGCATAGGCATGGATATTGCCAACATGATATGGGACCGCTCTGCCGGTGCAGCCGAGAACTGCGCTGACTACGAGAGCCTGCAGATGGAAGTGTTCCGTGTACTTGCCGTTGAGCTTCCGTTTACCGAGCAGGAGTTCAGCAAGCTCAAGACCGATGAGGTGTCTGAGAAGATATTCTCTGCTGCCATGGATAATTTTAAGCGCAAGTGCGAACGCCTGGCTCAGATTGTATGGCCCGTTATAAAGAAAGTGTTTGAGGAGCAGGGTGACCGTTACGAGAACATCCTTATTCCAATTACAGACGGACGCAGACTCTACCAGATTCCATGCAACCTTAAGGAGGCTTATGATTCGGAGGGAAAGAGTGTTGTTACCGCATTCCAGAAAGCTATCATGCTCCACACCATAGACGAGTGCTGGAAAGAGAACCTGCGTGAACTGGATGAACTCAAGCACTCTGTACAGAATGCCAGCTATGAGCAGAAAGATCCTCTGCTTATTTTCAAGCTGGAGTCTGTAACCCTGTTTGACAATATGGTCAACAAGATGAATGACCAGACCGTATCAATACTCATGCGCGGACAGATTCCTGAGCCGGATCCAGAGCGCGTACGTGAAGCTCCTGCCGAGAGCCGTCAGCCAAGACGTCAGTATAATGAGAGCAAGGTAGATCTTAACGACCAGAATCAGCGTGCTGCTGCAGGCAGGGATACGCGTCAGCAGGTCCGTGAGCCAATCAAGGTAGATAAGGCTCCAGGCCGTAATGACCCATGTCCATGCGGAAGCGGACTCAAGTACAAGAACTGCCACGGCAAGATGATGTAATTCCCTAAACAATACAGTCATGAAACTAAGCGAATCATCGTTCCAGGAATTAAAGAGACTTTTAAAGAACAGCCTTATGGCGTTCTGTAAGTCCGATGAACAGTCTGTTGTTACAGACATACACATTCAGCCCATACGTGAAACTGGGCAGGTTGCCGTTTGGGATGATGACCGCGAACTGGGCAGTGTAATCCTGTCTGACCTGCAGGAAATATCGGAGGAGAAATTCTATGATACTATGGAAAAGGAACTCCGGAGAGTTCTCCAGAATGTAGATCAGGAACTGCCTCTGGACAACCTGTCAATCTGGAAACCTTACTCGTTTGTCCTTGTGGATGATGATCATGAGACGGTTTCGGAACTCATGTTGTTTGATGAGGAGAATACGCTCCTGAGTCAGGGGCTCATGCAAGGGCTGGACGAGGAGCTGAATACATTCCTTAAGGATTTGCTTTCAGACTAAGAATAAGCAGGAACACAGGTTCCTGCTTGTTTTTTTGAATACTTTGCAACTATGGTGGGAATTGCTAAAAAACCAAAATTACAGCATTCTGACCGGAAAACTTTATTGTAGCTGTAAAGTTTTCATGTAATTTTGTGCACTGTTTTAAAAGTACACCAATGAACTTTGTCCCCTCAAATAGAGATGAAATCCGCCAGCAGGTAATCTGTGAGGCGCTTTCCATGTTTCTTAAGGAGGGATATATTGCGGTGCGCATGGATGACATTGCGCAGAAACTCCAGGTATCCAAACGTACCCTTTACGAGATTTTTGGCAATAAGGAGCAACTCCTGGTGGAATGCATGCAGCAGCATGCCAGATGTATGAATGACAGGATAGACAAGGAGATAAAGGAACTGGGCGATGTCCTGTCAGTTATACTTAAATACTTGGAACTCATCATTGCCGAGTCTGGAAATGCAAACCGCATGATATTTGACAATCAGGACAAGTATCCATTGTTCAGGGCCCGTTTTGACGAACACATGCGTGCCGTCTCACTACGCATAAGGGAGTATATGGAACTGGGAGTTGAGCAGGGTGTTTTCAGGGATGACCTGAATATGGATGTAGTAATGAAGGCATTTGCCGCGATGGGCCACATGGTCAATATTGAGAGTCAGAGTGAAAACTGTCAGTATGAACAACTTATAAACTCATCGATAGTGTTGCTGCTGCGGGGAATTGTAACTCCTCTTGGCATGCAGAAAATGGATAAGTATAGATATAAACATAACAGATAATGAAGAGATGTCTTTTCAGAAGGACGGCAATGGTCCTTGTTGCGTTTCTGGTGGCTGTTGGAGCCAATGCCCAGAACGATGAAACTGTTCTGAATCTTACGCTCGACCAGGCTTTGGAAATAGCCTTGAGCGAAAATCCCACCATCAAGGTGGCAGAGCAGCAGATTGAACTTAAGAAAATCAGCAAGAATGAAGCATGGCAGAACCTGTTGCCAAGCGCTGATTTTAGCGGTACAATCCAGTATACCGTACTGGCTGCAACCATGAAACTGAACGGTATGGAATTCAAGATGGGTCAGGACAATACCAATACATGGAACGGACAGTTTCAGGTAAGCCTGCCGTTGTTTGCCCCAACAGTGTATGCCACTATGAACATGACAGAAACCGACCTGCAGCAGGCTGTTGAGCAGAGCCGCAGTTCGCGTCTCTCGCTTATAAATCAGGTCAAGAAGGCATATTATCAGCTCATACTTGCGCAGGACAGCTATGAGGTCCTTAAAAAAGGTTATGACAACGCAGAACAGAATTTCAATGTGATCAATTCAAAATACGGGGTTGGTAAATCCAGCGAGTATGACAAGATCAGCGCCGAGGTTCAGATGCGTAGCCTAAAACCAAATCTTGTATCGGCCGAGAATGCCATCAAGATGGCAAAACTCCAGCTCAAGGTACTCATGGGAATTGAATCCGATGTAGACATTGTTGTGGAAGGAAGTCTGTCGGACTATGAGAATAGTATGTATATTGAGTCCCTTGCCGACAATGAGTCCTATGACCTGAGCGGAAACAGTAACCTGCGTCAGCTGGGTCTGAACGAGGAACTCCTTAACCACACTCTCAGAATTCAGAAAATGAATTTCCTGCCCACGCTTGCTCTCTCGGGCAGTTATTCCATGCAGTCTCTCTATAACGATAACTTTAAGGTAGGTAAATATACCTGGGCAAACAGTTCATCGCTGGTATTGTCCATGTCGGTCCCTATTTTCAGGATGGGTAACTTTACTAAACTCAGAAGCACCAAACTGCAGATAAGCCAGCTGGCAGAGAACAGGCAGTACACCGAGAAACAGCTCAACATGCAGATCAAGAGTTATACAGACAATATGAAATCCTATGCCGAGCAGGTGGCAGGAAACAGAATTTCCATTGAGCAGGCCGAGAAGGGTAGGGAGATAGCTTCCAAGAGATATGAGATAGGCAATGGTACTATCCTTGAACTGAACGGATCGGAGGTTGCCCTGACCCAGGCACAACTTACATACAGTCAGTCAATATACAACTATCTTGCTGCCAAGGCAGACCTGGAGATGACACTTGGAACAAACGAAGAATAAAAAAGTTAGATATAATATGAAAACAATCAACTCTCTGGTATTAATGAGTGTTGCAGCCGTAATTGTTGGCTGCGGACAGAAAAAAGCTGCAGAACCTGCAGCACAGGTTGCACAGCCTGTCGTTGCTGCAAAACCTATTGTACGTCTGGCTACCGTCAAGCAGGAAGCCGTGGATCAGCTTCAGGTTTACTCTGCCACAGTTCAGAGTGACATAAAGAATAATATAGCACCTGCTACACCGCTCAGGATAGACAAGATCCTGGTAGAGGTTGGCGATATTGTACGCAAGGGTCAGGAACTTGTTCTCATGGACCAGACAAACCTCAAACAGCTTGAGCTTCAGAACAAGAACATGGAGATAGAGTTCAACAGGATTGAACAGCTCTACCAGATTGGTGCTTGCTCACAGGCCGACTATGACAACATGAAGTTGCAGCTTGAGGTAAACAGGAGTCAGTATGACTACATGCTCAGCAATATAAAGCTCACTGCTCCTACCGATGGCGTGGTAACTGCCCGTAATTATGACAATGGTGACAATTACAACGGAGCATCGCCTGTACTGGTTGTCCAGAGCATTTCTCAGGTAAAGGTTATGGTCAATGTTTCGGAGCGCTATTTTACAAATGTAAAAAAAGGCGATGTGGCAACTATAGAGCTTGAGGCTTATCCCGGAACAGAGTTCAAGGGTAAGGTAAGCCTGGTTTATCCTACCATAGATGCAACAACACATACATTCCCAGTAGAAATCATGGTTTCTAATCCAGAAAGGAAGGTACGTCCCGGTATGTTTGCCAGGGTAACCCTTAACCTGGGTGCACGCAACCATGTGGTTGTTCCAGATATCGCAGTAGAAAAGCGTCAGGGTTCCGGTGAGCGTTTTGTATATGTATATTCCGGAGGAAAGGTTTACCTGCGCAAGGTTGAACTGGGCCAGCGTCTGGGCGACCGTTATGAGCTGATTTCTGGCGTTGAGAACAATGCCCAGGTGGTTGTGGCTGGCCAGAAGCGCCTGAGTGATGAGATAGAGGTTGAAGTAGAAAAGTAATTAAAGGACTAGAATATGAGTCTTTACGAAGGAGCGGTCAAAAGACCTATCATGACAGCCCTGTGTTTTGTGGCTATCGTGATATTCGGATTGTTTTCGTTCTCAAAACTTCCGATTGATCAGTTGCCAAACATCGAGACAAACACCATCATGGTGTACACATACTACTCCGGTGCCAGTGCTTCTGATATAGAGAATAACGTAACACGTCCGCTTGAAAGTACCCTGAACAGTACCAGTTATATCAAGCATATCACTTCAAGGTCATCGGAAAACACATCTCTGATTACCCTGACCTTTGAGTACGGACATAACATAGATGACCTGACCAATGATGTCCGTGACAAACTGGATATGGTCAAGAATGCACTGCCAGATGGAGCAAGTACACCAACCCTGTTCAAGTTCAGCACGGACATGATGCCTATCATGATGCTCTCTGTACAGGCCGAGGAAAGCCAGAATGCCCTGTACAAGCTGCTCGATGAGAATGTGGTCAATCCTCTGGCACGTATCCCTGGTGTAGGTACCGTTTCTGTGACTGGTGCCCCTACCCGTGAGATATATGTGTACTGTGATCCTGCCAAGCTTGAGGCATACAATATGACGGTTGAGAGCCTGAGTCAGGTAATCATGGCCGAGAACCGCAACATGCCTGGCGGAAGCATTGACATAGGTAACGAAACCTATTCTCTCCGTGTGGAGGGTGAGTTCCGTGACCCAATGGATATGAAGGATATCATTGTTGCTTCTGTAGGTGGCCGTGACATTCGTCTCAGTGACGTGGCCCGTGTAGAGGATACAACCCAGGAGCATGCCCAGGAATCATACAACAACGGCGTACGAGGTGCCATGATGGTTGTGCAGAAACAGACCGGCGGTAATACCGTGGAGATTTGCCGCAAGATTCTGGCCGCCCTGCCTGAACTGCAGAAGAACCTTCCTAATGATGTGCATATAGGTCTTATACACGACGGCTCGGAGGATATCATGATGACCGTGAACTCACTGGCTGAGACAATCATATATGCGCTCCTGTTTGTGGTGCTGGTTGTGTTCCTGTTCACTGGCCGATGGAGGGCAACCCTGGTTGTATCTATAACCATCCCTCTGTCACTCATTGCGTCATTCATATACCTGGCTATATCGGACGGCTCACTCAATATCATCTCTCTGAGCTGTCTTACAATTGCCATAGGTATGGTTGTGGACGATGCCATTGTGGTACTTGAGAACGTAACTACGCATATTGAACGCGGATCGGATCCAAAACAGGCCGCTATCCATGCTACAAATGAGGTTGCTGTATCGGTAATAGCATCAACCCTTACAATACTTGCCGTGTTCTTCCCGCTTACCATGATATCGGGTATGACCGGTGTAATGTTCAAGCAGCTGGGCTACATGATGTGTATCATCATGATCGTTTCTACCGTAACGGCCCTGTCCCTGACCCCAATGCTCTGTTCTCAGGTTCTCAAGCTCCAGAAAAAGCAGAGCAGGCTGCATAAGATACTGTATTCGCCAATTCAGAAGGCCCTTGATGCCCTTGATGTATGGTATGCCAAGCGTATAAACTGGTCTGTACGTCACAGGAAGACCATCCTGCTGGCCTGTCTGGCCTTGTTCGTTGCTTCCCTGTCATTGGTTGGAGGACTTAAGACAGAGTTTTTCCCGGCCGATGAGAACAGCCGTATTACCGCTACCATCTATCTGCCCGTAAACAGCAGCACCGACCGTTCAAGGGAACTGGCACATGAACTCTCCAAGATGTGGATGGAACGTTACGGAGATGACCTTCACATGTGCAATTTCCGTGTAGGTTCTGCCGATGAGAACAATACTCTTGCATCAATGCAGTCCAACGGTACCAACGTGATCTCTTTCACGCTCTCCCTTGTTGACCTGGAAGAGCGTACCATTAGGTCGGCCGATGTTACCGCTCAGGTACGTGCGGACCTTGCAGCCCGTCCGGAGATTGACCGTTTTACAGTCCGTGAGGGCGGTGGCATGAGCATGGGTGGTGCCTCCACTGCAGCCTTTGAGGTATATGGATATGACTTTGAGGCAACCGATAAGGTTGCAGCAGAGTTCATGGCCCGCATGAAACAGGTTGAAGGTGTAGGTGAGGCCATTATAAGCCGTGATGAGTACGTTCCGGAATATCAGGTTGTATTTGACCGCACAAAACTGGCCCAGCATGGTCTGAATCATACTACAGCCGCTACATATCTCAGAAACAGGATCTCTGGTGCCACGGCATCTTATTTCCGTGAGGATGGTAATGAGTACTACATAAAGGTAAGATATGCTCCAGAGTTCCGCTCAGATATTTCGGACATTGAGAATATACTGCTGTACGGAAACACCGGTACAGGCGTCCGCGTAAAGGATGTTGGTCAGGTTGTAGAAAAGTTTACCCCACCAACCATTGAGAGAAAGGACCGCCAGCGTGTAAATACCGTGACCTGTGTAGTAGCAGGTGGTGCAGCCCTGAGTGATGTGGTAACAGCTGGCCAGAAAGTTATCTCAGAGATGGATATGCCAGAGGGTGTTATGGTACAGATATCGGGTGACTATGAGGAACAGCAGGAATCATTTGGTGACATGATGACCCTGGGCCTTATAATACTCCTGCTGGTATTCATTGTGATGGCTGCACAGTTTGAGTCCATGAAACTGCCGTTCATCATCATGTTCTCCATACCGTTTGCATTCAGTGGTGTGCTTATAGCACTCAAGGTAACTGGTACTACACTCAACATGATGAGTATCCTGGGTGGTATAATGCTTATAGGTATTGTTGTAAAGAATGGTATTGTACTGATTGACTTTACCGGCCTGTGCCGTGAACGCGGACTCTCTGCCATCCAGTCAACCGTTAAGGCTGCACGTAGCCGTCTGCGTCCGGTGCTCATGACAACCATGACAACAATACTTGGTATGATTCCTATGGCTGTCAGTCAGGGTCAGGGTTCTGCCATGTGGCGTCCTCTGGGTGTATCAGTAATAGGTGGTCTTGCCATATCCACCATTCTTACCCTGCTGCTTGTTCCTGTTCTCTATTGTGCATTCCAGAGCATGGAGATAAAGCGTGGACGCAAGAAGTTCCGCAAGCAGCTTGAACTCAGTAAGTACTGGAGTGAAAACAAGAACAGTTTTATTCATGACAAGACTGCTAAAATCTGATATTGACCCCAAAAACAGAAACGTATGAAATCAATATTCATAGCATTTGATCAGGTATATACAGAAAGAATTATAGATACACTGTCCAGGCTGAACTGCCGCGGTTTTTCCATGATGGAGCAGTTGCAGGGACGTGGCTCAAAGACCGGCGAACCTCACTATGGCAGCCATGCCTGGCCGTCCATGTGCTCCGGTATCATAACCATGGTCGATGATGACAAGGTGGATTATGTCCTGGATGCTCTCCACAAGATGGATCTGGAAACAGAGAAACTTGGACTCAGGGCATTTGTCTGGAACATAGAGAAAAGCATCTGACAAAAAGAAAGAGGCGCCTGCGGGTGCCTCTTTCCTTTTATATTCAGTCAGAATTAGAGATTGCTTGTCCAACCTTGTGCCTTGAGTTCAACTTCCTGACCTGATTTGGTAACAAGATGGCGGCCAAGCTCCGGACGGGTCATGTGACCAATCAGTTTAACGTCCTTGAGCTGTATGACCTTGTCATGGTCGGTGAGCGGTACTGTGAACAGGAGCTCGTAGTCCTCTCCGCCGTTCAGGGCGCAGGTGTACACATCCATATTCATTTCCTCGGCCATAACGGCGGTCTGGTAATCAATTGGTATGCGCTCCTGATATACGCTGCAGCCTGTCCCGCTCTGTTTGCACAGATGTATGAGTTCCGATGACAGACCATCCGAAACATCCATCATGGATGTGGGCTGTATTCCTGCCTCGCGCAGTTCCCTTATAATATCACCGCGTGCCTCCGGCTTGAGCTGGCGCTCCAACAGGTATTCCTTGCCTGCAAAATCGGGAGCAAACGGTTCGTTGGGATCATGCGGGGTACTGTTGAATACTGCTTTCTCACGTTCCAGAAGCTGGAGCCCCATGTATGCAGCGCCCAGGTTTCCACTTACGCATATCAGGTCTGTCTGTCCGGCACCATTACGGTAAACGGCCTTTCCTTTCTGTACTTCTCCTATGCAGGTTATGCTTATGGCCAGACCGGTCAGTGACGATGTTGTGTCGCCGCCTACCAGATCCACTCCGTGACGCTGGCAAGCAAGCAGCATGCCTGCGTAGAAATCTTCCATGTCCTCCACGGAAAAGCGCTTGCTGAGTGCAATAGACACGGTCATCTGCCTGGGCGTACCGTTCATGGCGTAGATATCGGAAATATTGACCATGGCCGACTTGTAGCCAAGGTGCTTCATGGGTACGTATGTCAGGTCAAAATGTACGCCTTCCATGAGCATATCGGTTGTAACAAGTACTTCCTTGTCCTGTCCGGAATAGTCCAGTACGGCACAGTCATCGCCCACTCCGTAGAGCGTGGAACTGTTTGTAGGCTTGAGTCCTTCTGTGAGATGTCCTATCAGCCCAAATTCTCCTAATTGGGCAATCTCTGTTCGTCTGTTCTCTGACATGATGTTATTTATTTTGGAAATGATTCTATATGGTTTATTACCGCCTGGTCAAAAGACTCTCCGTAGCACATAAAAGCTACTTTTATGGGGAGCACGTAGATCCTGTCCCGTAAAGACTTTTCCAAAGCCATTCCAGACAGGCGTGATGCATCTTTCTCTGTTGTAACAATAATGGCGTCAGGACCCGCGGCATTCAGTTGGTCTGTAATGCGGCAAATGTCACTGTCAGAAAAACGGTGGTGATCCGGAAAACTGAGCATGGAGACATTCCCGTTCCTTTTCCTGAGTTCTGCAACCATGGCATCCGGCATGGCTATGCCTGTTACTGCAAGTATTGGAGCATGGGGCAGGGGTACAGGAACGGCACTTGCTCCCAACTTGTAAACAGCACCATAACTCATGTAACTGAAAAATACTTTCTGGTCATGGCTGGTTCTTATACCGGACTCAAGCCCGTTCATCTCCATGGTGGAAAGGCTGTCTGGACATTTTGTAAATACAATCAGGTCTGCACGCCTGCGCTCGCGGGCGCTCTCGCGCAATCTGCCGGCAGGCAACATTGCGTCCTTAAGTATGTTCCGGTTGTAGTCTATCAGGAGTATATTCAGAGATGGCTTGACCTGTCTGTGCTGGAAAGCATCATCCAGTATTATAACCTGTGGGGCACAAGACTGCTGCAGCCTGGTAATTCCACGTGCCCTGTCCTCCGATACGGCAACTGTAATGTCTGGGAATTTTTGGCTTATCTGATATGGCTCGTCTCCTATCTGTGTACTGTCCGACTGCCCCTGCGCCAATATAAAACCTTTTGTGCTGCGACCATATCCACGGCTTAGGACGGCCGTCCTGTATTTTTCCATGAGCAAGGAAACCATATACTCGGTATGTGGAGTCTTGCCGGTTCCACCTACTGATATATTTCCAATACAAATAACAGGAAAAGGGTATGACTTGCTGGCAAGTATTCCGTGATTATACAGCATGTTCCTGAAAGATGTAACCATGCCGTATATCCATCCTAACGGACGTAGAATGTCATATATTCTGAAGGGGAAATTCATTTTCATTGCAAATTTACATGTTTTAATAACCTTTGGTTGCTAATTTTCGAAAAAAGGTTGTAATTTGCAGCCGTTTTTAGACGCTATGGAAAAATAGTGCCTAATGGAAAGATGCTCGAGTGGTTTAAGAGGCACGCCTGGAAAGCGTGTATACGCCAAAAGCGTATCCGGGGTTCGAATCCCCGTCTTTCCGCAAGATTAATGCTTAGTCTATATTTAAAAGGATTTTTGAATTAATAATTATAATAACCAATAACTAAAAATTATCTCAAATGAAAAAGGTATTTGCATTCGTTGCAATGCTGGGACTCCTTACTTTTGGAGTAAGCCAGACAATCAATGCTCAAGAGACAGAGGCTCCCGTAGAGGAGGTTGCTCAGAACGATTCTGCTGCAGTAGATTCTATCGCTGCTGACCAGCCTGCAGAGGCTGCCGAGGCAGAGGAAGAATTTGTAGAGGTAGAGGAAGGAAAGGGACTTCACAAGGTTCTCAAGACCAAGTTCATCGAGGGTAGCGCCGGCTTTATGGCACTCGTAGCAGTAGCTATGGTATTAGGTCTTGCTCTCTGCATTGAGCGTATCATTTTCCTGAGCCTTTCAGAAATCAACAGCAAGAAGCTCCTTGAGGAAATCCAGGCTGCTCTTGAGAACGGTGATGTAGAGGGTGCCAAGAGCATCTGCCGTGACACTCGCGGTCCAGTTGCTTCTATCTGCTATCAGGGTATGCTCAGAATAGATGAGGGTCTTGATGTTGTAGAGCGTTCTGTTGTATCTTACGGTAGCGTTCAGGCTTCTAACCTTGAAAAGAACCTTTCATGGATCACACTGTTCATTGCCATGTCTCCTTCTCTCGGATTCCTTGGTACCGTTATCGGTATGGTGCAGGCATTTGATGATATCCAGAAGGCTGGTGATATTTCTCCTAACGTTGTTGCCGGCGGTATGAAGGTTGCTCTTATCACAACCATCTTTGGTATTATCGTTGCTCTTGTGCTCCAGGTATTCTATAACTACATTCTGAGTAAGGTTGAGGCTCTTAACACTGATATGGAGGATTCTTCTGTATCTCTGCTCGACGTTATCATGAAGTATAACCTTAAGTTCAAAAAGTAAGAGATCAGTCTTATGAAAAACGAGAATAAACAAATTAAGGCTTCTAAGTGGGCTTTAGGTATTCTCTTCGTAGTATCGGCCGTAGTACTTGGTTTGTTCTTTGGCGTTGGATACGGTGAGACTATCTACAGCAACTCTAAGAACCTGACTGCTCCCCACTACACAGGGCTTTTGCTTATATGGCTTTATGCTCTTGTAGCAATATGCGTAGCATCGATGCTCATATTCGGTCTGGTGGGTGCAATCAGAAATCTGAGATACAGATCTAAGAACGACAAGAAAACCGGTTATGCCGGTTGGGTGTTCCTCTTTACCTTTGCTCTTATTGTAGCATCTTATTTCCTGGCAAGTACCGCTCCGGTGCTGCTTGGTGACGGTAAGACTCTTGAGAGAACAGAATGGGTACTTAAACTCTCAGACGTATGTCTTTATACCATCTATGGTCTTATGGGCGTATCTCTGCTGTGTTCAGTATTCTCCATGCTTGGTATTTTCAAATCAAAGAGATAATCTGGAAAAACTGAGTTATGGGAAAAGGTAAGAGAAAAGTTCCCGGACTTAACCAGTCTTCGACAGCGGATATCTCATTTATCCTGCTCATATTCTTCCTTGTGACCACTTCTATGGATACAGACTCAGGTCTTAGCCGTCGTCTGCCAGAGTGGGATCCGGATGCAGTTGAACAGGAACTCAAGATCAAGGAGCGTAATGTAATGACGGTCCAGGTCAACAAGAATAATGAGATCCATATCAAGAATGGTATAATGAATCGAGTAATTGATATTACGGAACTGAAGGATATTGCCAAGGAGTTTATTGCAAACCCCGATGACAACGCAAGCCTTCCCATCAAAGAAGAGTATGACATTCCTGAATACGGTGTGGTTATTACTACCGTTAAGCATGTCATCTCTCTTCAGACAGACCGTACTACAAACTACGAGATTTATTTTAAAGTCCAGCATGAGCTCTCCAGAGCTTATAGCGAATTGAGAGATGAGTGGACCAGAAAGACTTTTGGCAAAAAGTATGTTGACTGCGATGAAAAGTCAGAGCAGCCTTTTGCAAGAGCCATGTATGCCTCAAAGATTTCGGAGGCTGAACCTAAACAATACGGTAACGCACAATGAGTAAATTCAGAAGCAATGGAAAGAGAGAAATGCCGGAGTTGAATACTTCGTCACTTCCAGACCTTATCTTTACCGTACTGTTCTTCTTCATGATGGTAACATCCATGCGTGAGGTTGAGGTAAAGGTTCAGGTCAAGACTCCTGATGGAACCAGTGAGATTGAGAAACTTGAGCGCAAGTCTTTGGTATCACATATTTATATAGGCCCACCTGCCAAGCAGTGGCGTGCCGCTCTTGGTGCAGCTCCCCGTATTCAGCTGAATGAGAATTTTGCTGAGCCTTCTGCAATACGTGAATTCGTAGTGTCAGAGCGTGAGAGCATGTATGAGAAGGATAAGCCTCTTATGAAAATGTCACTCAAGATAGACAAGGATACCCAGATGGGTATTGTAACCGATGTAAAGCAGGAACTTAGAAAGGCTAAGGCCTTGAATATAGTTTATTCTGCAGGAAAGAAGGATAAGCTTTAAGTTCACAGCTTAATATAGAGTAAGGCTCCAGCTTAAACTGGAGCCTTATTGTTTTTTGTGAGCAAACAATATATATTCAGCTTTATCGTTTTTATATACATGAGAATCAAGGCTGTATATACATGTCTTGTAACCCTGTTGCTGCTGTGCAGTTGCGGGGCAGAGGTGCATCTGCGCAAGGGTGACCAGAGCTATGCCCTTGGGGAGTACCAGGATGCAGCTGCAAACTATAAGAAAGCTTATGCAGGAATCTCATCGGCAGAAAAGGAACTGCGGGCAAGTACAGCTTTCAAACTTGGAGAAAGCTATAGAAGGACCAATTATGTTCCTCGTGCCCTTGCTGCTTACCAGAATGCTGTACGTTACAAGTATCAGGACAGTATAGTCTATCTGTATCTGGCCGACATGCAGAGGTATAGCGGCAAGCTCAAGGACGCCGAGAAAAACTATCGGATAGCGCTAGAACATGATCCTTCCAATATACTTGCAGTAAACGGACTTGAATCATGCCAAATGATCCAGGACTGGAAAGACAATCCTACCCGCTACGTGGTAAAGAAGGATGTCCTTATGAACGGCAGGTACAGTGATTGGTCTCCTGCGTATGCAAGCCTGGAGTATGATAGGGTTATCTTTACATCGTCAAGAAATGAATGTGCGGGCGACGATATAAACGCTATTACAGGCATGAAGAGCTGTGACCTCTTTATGTCCGAAAAAGATGACAAGGGTAAATGGAAAAAACCGGTAAGGATTGATGGTGGTCCCAATACCGTTTTTGAGGATGGAACCTGCTGTTTTAGCCCTGATTTCCAGACTATGTACTATACATATTGTCCACAGGACCCGCAACTCCCGCGTCCTGCAACCATCTATGTATCCACCAGATCAAATGCATCATGGAGTGAGGGAAAACCATACAGCTCTGCATCGGACTCCGTTTATAACTACGCGCATCCGGCTGTATCGCCCGATGGCAAGTGGTTGTATTTTGTGTCGGATATGGATGGAGGATATGGAGGATTTGATATATGGCGCGTTCCGATGGGAGGCCGACTGATAGGTGCAGAGAATCTTGGACCAGACATCAATACCCCAGGCAATGAAATGTTTCCTACTTTCCGCAAGAACGGTGAACTGTATTTCTCGAGCAACGGACATCCTGGAATGGGAGGACTGGATATATTCCGTGCAATTGCTACAACAGACTCCACATGGACTGTGGAGAATCTGAGGAGTCCAGTAAACTCGGCATCCGATGATTTTGGAATGACCTTTGAGGGGGACCTTACCCGTGGCTATTTTAGCAGCAACAGAAATGATGGACGCGGACGTGACCACATTTGGACATTTGAACTGCCAGAAACCGTTCACATGCTTACCGGTTGGGTATATGAGAAAGATGGCTATGAGCTACCCAATGCTCTGGTGTATCTGGTGGGTAATGATGGTACAAACACCAAACTCAATGTCAAGGAGGATGGCTCATTCACGCAGCGTGTAAATCCTGGAACCAGCTATCTGCTGTTGGGTACTGCCAAGGGATTTATGAATTACAAGCAGGAGATTACGGCCGACAGCACAGACCAGGACCGTGAGTACGTGCTTCAGTTTCCTCTCTCATCGGTTTCTAAACCAGTGCTGATAGACAATATATTCTTTGACTTTAACAGCTCAACCCTGCGGGATGAGTCGGCTCAGTCTCTGGGAGAGCTTGTGCAGTTGCTAAAGGATAATGCGGGCGTAACTATAGAAATTGGGGCACATTGCGACTATAAGGGTGATGATGCTTATAACCTGCGCCTGTCGCAGCAAAGGGCAGAAAGTGTTGTAACATACCTGATAGCCCATGGAATAGACACAAAACGTCTTTCTGCACGCGGATATGGGGAATCTGTTCCAAAGACCATTAACAGAAAGGTGGCAGAGCAATATGACTTTCTTAACGAGGACACTGTCCTGACCGAACAGTTTGTAAAAGGTTTGAGTCCAGAACAGGAGGAAATCTGTAACCAACTTAATAGACGGATAGAGTTCCGTGTTATACGCACTACCTACGGACTGTTCTCGGAGCGTTAACTGATGGAACTGCGTATCCTCCATTCCTGAGGATACATATTATTGGCCCGGTTCCCAAGATTCTTGGCAAATCCCAATGGAACACCTCTATAAGTAAGTAGTATAATGCCGCGTGGTGCATCGGCTAGTTGGATTGCATCGCAGTGCAGATACTGCAGGGCCTGAATACGTGATATCTCAATCTGGGTAAAGGCGTCCTTGTTTAGGCTTTCCGACATGGCTAATCCGTGTGCGGGAACCCAGTCGCGTCCTTTGAGCTGAGCTGTCTCTATTCCCGGCACTAGAGCATACAACTCCTGTAGTACATGCCACATGTCTGGTGCCAGATATGATGGCATGGCATATAACCTGTTGTCCCTTATAAAGAATTCATGATTCCCTTTTAGCCATTCACTGCATTGCACTGGGATGCCTGCTGCTTGCCTGAATGGCTTGAGCGCCGGCTCGCGGTATGTTCCCTCTGGTTTTTGTAAAAGCGCAAGAAAGAATCCCTCACCACGTGTGCGGTGCTGCATGAAATGATATACGGGGATATGGGCCCCGGTCAGCGAGCCCAGAATATTCCATTCCGGCTCTGTGGCAATTCCTACGGGAACAGCCCCGAACTGCTCCATTATCCATTGTACATTATCCTCGTCTTCATAGCGGTTAAACGTACAGGTGCTGTATATAAGGAAACCTCCTGGTTTGAGCGCAGGCCATATACTTTGAATTATTTCACGCTGTCTAGCAGCACACATCTCAACGTTGCTTACAGACCAGTCGGCCACAGCCCCGTCATCCTTACGGAACATACCCTCGCCAGAGCATGGGGCATCTACTGCAACCAGGTCAAACATAAGGCCGGACTGGCCAATCTGCTGTGGTGTGTTACATGTAACCATTACGCCGGAACGTCCCCATTTTGTCATGTTCTCGGCCAGGATCTGTGCCCTTGAACGTTGTATCTCATTGCATACAAGAAGGCTACCCTCGGGTAAAAGAGAGGCCAGTAGGGTAGATTTGCCACCAGGTGCAGCACATAAATCAAGAGCCTTGACAGGGCTATGTACACAGGTTCTTACGGCTTGCTCCAAGAACATGGACGATGCCTCCTGAACATAGTATGAACCGCAGTGGAGCAACGGGTCCATGGTAAATTGGGGCCGGTGGTCAAGATAAACGGCATTCTGTGCCCATAATACCTGCCCGTCTTTATTACATCCAAGTGATTCAAGCGCCATGTTGCTGGCACCTGGCATTATTGGGTTGGTGCGTATGCTTACCTGCGACTCTGTCTGTAGGGCCGCTATCAACCCTGCCGTCTCATTATCGGGCAGAATCTGTGACAGCATGTTGATAAATTCCTGAGCAAATGCCATAGCTTGGTTGATTGTGACCGCTAAGGTAAGTCAAAAAATCAGTATATTCGCAGTCAGCAACAAATAAGGAACTATGAAACAGTATTTAGACCTGCTTGAAAGAATACTCAATGAAGGTGTTCAGAAGGGTGACCGCACCGGTACCGGTACCATGAGTGTGTTTGGACATCAGATGAGATTCAACCTGGAAGATGGATTCCCGCTGCTGACTACCAAGAAACTGCACCTCAAGTCCATCATATATGAACTGCTCTGGTTCCTGAACGGCGATACCAATGTAAAGTATCTTCAGGACAATGGCGTAAGGATATGGAACGAGTGGGCCGATGAGAACGGCGAGCTTGGTCCAGTCTATGGCAAGCAGTGGCGCGCCTTTGAGACTCTGGACAAGGACGGAAACCGTGTGGTTGTGGACCAGATACAAGACGTAATCAACCAGCTTAAGAACAATCCCGACAGCCGTCGTATGCTGGTTTGTGCATGGCATCCCGGACAGACTGACTATATGGCTCTGCCTCCATGTCACACCATGTTCCAGTTCTATGTTGCCAACGGCAAACTGTCTCTCCAACTCTATCAGCGCAGTGCCGATACTTTCCTGGGCGTTCCGTTCAATATAGCATCATACGCACTGCTCACCATGATGGTAGCACAGGTTACTGGCCTTAAGCCCGGAGAATTTATCCATACAACAGGAGATACACATCTGTACCTGAATCATATTGAGCAGGCCAGACTCCAGCTTACAAGAGAGCCCAGAAAACTGCCGGTAATGAATATTAATCCGGATGTAAAGAGCATATTTGATTTCAAGTATGAGGATTTCCAGCTTGAAGGCTATGATCCACATCCACACATCAAGGCCGACGTTTCAGTATGATATCAATTATTGTTGCAATAGCAGAGAACGGTGCCATTGGTTACAAGGGTGATCTGGTATATCACCTGTCGGCAGATCTAAGGCGTTTCAAGGCTCTAACTACAGGCCATACCGTGCTCATGGGACGCAAGACTTATGATTCGCTTCCCAAGGGTGCACTGCCCAACCGCCGCAACATTGTACTAACACGTCAGGAAGGGGCGGCATTTCCAGGTACAGAAGTATATAGCTCTGTAAATGAAGCTCTGGAACACTGCAGTTCAAGCGAGAAAGTCTATGTTATGGGTGGTGCTCAAATATATACCCAGACCCTGGACATTGCCCAGGAACTGGAAATAACTCTTGTACATGATACTCCCGCACAGGCCGATACATTCTTTCCGGACTTTCTTTCAAGCGGCAAGTGGACAGAGGTGGCACGAGAAGACTATGAGCCCGATGAAAAGAATCCGTACCCATACTCGTTCATAACATATAGAAGGAAATAATCAGAGCCGTGACGAATTGTCGGCCAGTACATCATGTACAAGGCTGCTAACCATCTCTTTGAGCTCGTCCATGAACTGTGATGGCTTGTACTTGTTTCTTTCTATCTCCCTAAGTCTCTTTTCCCAGATACCGGTAAGTTCTGCACTCTTTAGCAAATCTTCGTGAATAAGGTCTATAAGACTCATTCCCATTTGGGTAGGGAATAAATTCTTCTTTTCCTTACGCATATATCCGCGTTTGTAAAGAGTTTCTATTATTGCAGCTCTTGTGGATGGACGGCCTATTCCGTTTTCCTTAAGGGCATCACGCAGTTCCTCGTCACTTACCATCTTTCCGGCAGTTTCCATGGCACGCAGTAGGGTTGCCTCAGTATAAGGCTTGGGTGGCTGTGTCCATTTTTCCTGGAGTTCGGGTTTATGAGGTCCAGACTCTCCTATGTTGAATGTGGGAAGCACGCGTTCGTCATCATCGGGCTTTTCCTCTGATTTTTCTTTATCAAAAAGAACGCGCCACCCCGGTTTAAGTATTTCACGTCCGGTGGCCTTGAACTCATGCTCATCTACTACGCCCAGGACTGTTGTTGATGCATACTGGCAGTCAGGGTAGAATACTGCAATAAAACGTCGGGCCACCAGGTCAAAAACCTGGCGTTCCTGTGATGAAATGTTGTTGGGGTATACGCCTGTTGGTATTATGGCATGGTGGTCTGTTACCTTGCTGTTATCAAAGACCTTCTTGGACTTGGACAGTTTCTTGTCTTCAAGAGGGGCGGTAAACTGAGAGTAATCCTTTAGCCCCCTAAGTATGTCTGGACACTTGGGGTAGATATCGTCACTTAGGAATGTTGTATCTACTCTTGGATATGTTGTAATTTTCTTCTCGTAGAGAGATTGAATGGTCTTGAGTGTGTCATCGGCAGACATCCCGTACTTGCGGTTGCACTCAACCTGCAGTGAGGTAAGATCAAATAGTCTTGGTGCAAAGTCCTTTCCTTCCTTGCGTGTAACATCTTTTACGCAAAATGGCAGTTCTGAGATACTCTCCATTATTTTCTGGCCTTCTGCCTGACTGGATAGCTTACCCTTGGTGCAGGCAAACGTGGTGTCGCGATATACGGTTTTGAGCTCCCAGTATTGCTGGGGCTTAAAATTGTCAATTTCTTTCTGGCGGTTCACAACCAGGGCAAGGGTTGGAGTCTGAACACGACCTATGGAGAGAACCTGACGGTCCCTGCCATTGCGGTATTTTAGTGTGTAGAGGCGCGTGGCGTTCATTCCAAGCAGCCAGTCTCCAATAGCACGGCACAAACCAGCCTCATAAAGAGACTTGTAAGCATCCTGATCCTGAAGGTGAGCAAATCCGTCGCGTATAGCTTCTTCGGTAAGGGAAGAAACCCATAGTCTCTTAACCGGACACTTTGCTCCAGCTTTCTGCATAACCCAGCGTTGTATGAGTTCACCCTCCTGGCCGGCATCGCCACAGTTCACTATGCCGCTTGCATTCTGCATGAGTCCCTCAATGATTTTGAACTGCTTTTCTATTCCTTTGTCCTGTATTAGCTTTATGCCAAAACGAGGTGGAATCATAGGCAGGCAGCCAAGACTCCAACTCTTCCAGTTTTCTGTGTAGTCATGTGGCTCCTTAAGTGTGCACAAATGTCCAAATGTCCAGGTAACTTGGTATCCATTACCCTCAATGTAACCGTCGTGTTTTGTATGTGCGCCAAGAACGTCGGCAATCTCCTTTGCCACGCTTGGTTTCTCTGCAATGCATACTATCATGTTTCTCAGATTCTTATGTTTTTGCTAACTGTTTCCCTAAATTAGGGATTGTCGTTTAATGTTTTCAATTTGAGCGAAGCAGCGACTGGTCCCATCCGTTTTCTGCATCCGTCTCATCAAAATTACGTTTTTTATATCTCATTCCGGCCGTCTTGGTCGGATTTTTCTTCTGTTTTCTGTT
>JAZUFR010000002.1:0-7761 GCA_045640825.1 Bacteroidaceae bacterium | reverse complement strand
TTCTCACTCATACAGGACGGCTCAACTTCACCCAGATGGCTAGGTGCGGACGCTCTTGCGAGAGCCGTTTCCGTGATGACGTGCGTCTGAGATATCTGTATGCCGGTCCCAAACTGCACAGGAGGCTCACAGGGCGGGTTTGGCTATGGGCGCTCAGCGGTTCATGGTCTCTGCATACCGTTTTCAGCGTATTTTGGTATTCAGAAAATACGCCAGTCCCTGCGTGAGTTAGCATACCCCCGCCAGGAGGCTCACAGGGCAGGTTTGGTTATGGGCATTCAGCGGTTCATAGTCTCTGCATACCATTTTCAGCGTATTTTGGTATTCAGAAAATACGCCAGTCCCTGCGTGAGTTAGCTCACCCCCGCCAGGAGGCTCACAGGGCGGGTTGGGCTATGGGCGCTCTGCTGCTCCTAATCTCTGTATACCGTTTTCCGCTGAAAATGGTATGCAGAATTCACTAAGGAGGCGGCGGATATGCTCAGGAAGAAGAAAACGCTGTCCAAGTTCATTGACCAGTACGTCAGGGATGTAGCTCAGTATTCTTCTGGTGGTTCTTTAGTTAGTGAACCAGGTTGGGCTAATGCGCTGTCGTATAGTGTAACAGGACACTGCCCCTTCTTTGTAGTAAGTCTATATAAGAGGTCTTGAGTTCCTGAGAGAGGAATGAATTCCGGATTGCTTCTTCAAACTTAGGTAGAAGATCTGAATACTTTTTCTTAATCTTGTCAAATACTATTTCAGGAACGCCACAGGTCTTGAATGCAGCCTTAAAATCTGCATCCTTTATTCTCTTCTTTTTCCCGTTCAGATTAAGAGCCAACTCTTCATCGTCGGCAGGATTGCTTATGACAACATTCAACAGGTCATAAGCCGGAGTGAGTACAGGTTCTCCATCAGGTGAATACAGAGAGAAGTTTTTAAGATGCATATCGTTATTCCCGGTAAGCCATGAGAAATACAACAACTCCAGATAATCTACCATATCCAGTTGGGCACTGGTTGAGTATTTACGGATAGCCTTTCCTATCTGCTCATATGAACTGCGGTATTTGTGTTCAGTCTGACGTTCCGTAAGCTGACACATATCCTCCATAGCTATCTTCTCACCATTATCGGTGCGGTCTATACGTTTGGTTAGGTAGCCCATACTGCCGTCTTTCATCCGGATGAGGGTATGTGGTACAACTTTTATTTTTGCTATCTCTGCCAGATGCATAGTCAGATCTTCATTCTCAGGCAACATGGCAAAGCGTTCCGATTGAGGTTTGAAGATGTAGCCACCCCATAAGCCTACGATGGTAAGCTTTTGGGAATCCTTATGCTTATCCAGATTCAAGGATAACTTAGGCTGGACACCTGTCAAAGTAGTCTGTGATTGTATAACCTGTGCAGCCAATTTATCCATCTCACCACGAGTGTAATCCAACAATGGGGCTGTTCCTGTTCCAAAGAACTTACGGCAGCAGGATTTATGGAAATCAACCTCACCGGGCTGGAGTTCCTTATAACAGTATAAACACTTACTCATTACTATCCTCTTTTAATGGAATAACACTGACTGCACCTATACAGTCCTTACAACAGAGTAAAAGCAGAGAGAATCTGTCCAGTTCACTGATATCAGTATTACGCAGGGCAACATCCAAAAGCCAGCCCTCAGGAATAAGCCCGTCAAAGAACGGGAAAAGGACACTTAACTTGAATGGCTTATCCGTTAACGGAAGCGTAAGACTTACGGGCTTGGATGCTGTATCAGAGAGATACCCCTCATTATACTGGAACTCATAGCCCTCATCGGTCTCTTTAAGGATTCCGGCATCCTTACCTTTATATTGAATTAATGCAGTTTTCATTTAAGTTTCTTTTGAGGAACCAGTTCATAACCGAACAAATCAAATACCTGCACAACTTTATCCATCCGGACTGTGGTTTTGCCCTGCTCCAACTGGCGTACAAAGTTGAGGCCCACACCAGATTTCATTGCCAAATCAACCTGCGTCATTCTGTGCTCTTTACGCAGGGATTTCAATGTTGATGAAATGACCATATTATCCATAATTACATCCGATCGGATGCAAATATATGCAATAAAAACAAAATTACATCATATCGGATGTAAAAATTCAGAATAAGCGGTAATTACATCCGATGGGATATAATTTAAGAAGGATGTGGAAATAAATCTAAAATTTTTCCTCACCAACTATTGCACCCTTTTTCACTTCTTCTCTATAGGAAAGGATACCGGCATAACTATCGCAGGCCATTACAGAGAAAAACATTCAGATTATCAACTCAAACTGCAAAAAACTAGACTCGTACTGGTTTGCAGTATATGAACTATCTACTTTTTTCTTCTATAATATATTCAATTGTGTTCTACCAACTGGCTATCAGGAACGGAATTGCTATCGTCAATGTGCACTCCCAATGCCTTTCTGTATGTGGAATGAAATCTATTATGATTAATGTTATGACTGTAATTAAGAAAGCTGTGCCAGCCAATATCCATTTAACTGTTATTTGACCATCATTGATTATACTATAAAATGGGCATACACATAACACTGCAACAACAGAGAGTGCCAATATCTGGACACTCTCTGCCGTTACAATATGTGCACCTGTTTTTTTATGCATCTCTCAAATTGAGGAGTCTTATTAGTCTGCCAAACTGGGATCCCAGACCGGACGGATATGATTTGCCGCATGCCTAATGGATGAATATAGTTCTATCCTACCTGTACCAGGTATTGCAACGTCATAAGAGTTATAATCCATCGCATAACGGAAAATGTAGGCAGAGTCTGTATCGCTTGCAGTACCGCACCAATAACGGCTATTGCCACGGACACAGATTTTGATTGTATTTCCATTGCGGCCTGTTATACTTCCTACGGCACACGTTTCCGAGAAATAAGATGAACCAATCATGTAACTATATGGGACATACTCAAAATTAGAAATGTCACAAGAACTTATAAGTTCTTCAACATCCTCCTTTGTAGGCATTCTCCATTTTCCGCCTAACAATATCTTTGCGGCATCATATTCTGTACCACTTATATTAGCGCCAATGTTTATATAACTATCGCTATTGGTATCCCAATACTTATATTGTGATTTTGCCCAACCAAATGCTGCATTTGACGGAATTTCCAATGGTACAGTACACCCCCACTGGTAGAACGATGATTCAGGATATACCACAAAACCATTATCACATAAATCACAATTTGCCCATTTTATTCCACTGGGCAAGTCTAGGTCTACATACATCTGTTCGGACAACTTAGTACAGAAATCCAATTCCTGACCATATACATAAATTACTTCATTGTCACTATTCTTATAGCTCGCAAATGGTAGGGAATAATAGTTTTTGTCTGGTTGCAAGCCTGATATCAGAATTCTAATATTATCTTCATAATCACCTTTGTAATTAATAAGTCTGCCTTTGGGTTCAACCCTGTCAAGAGGCATTTCTGATATAAGTATTCCAAATGTACAGCTTGAAGCATCCTTTTTATCTGTCAAGATACTTAAGAGGGCTGTTGCATCTAAAAAATGGACATTTTCAATCTTAATATTCTTGAACTCAGGATTGAAGGATTTAGTCCGGAACGATGATACGGCACTTATTTCTCGTATACTATTACCCTTGTCTTGCGAAAAAAGACAATAATTGTATTCTATATCTGGATCAAGGCCTTCTATTGTACAAGAAAATGAATTGCCATTGAAATTTCCCTTAGTTACAATACTACATTCAGGGCTATCATTGCCATCTTTCCAGGACTTAAAAATGGATTCGGCATCATCTCTTTTCTCACAGAACATAACACCATGTTTTCCTAATGCGATATCAATTTTGGATATTCCAATGTAGGTTCCAGATATATTCACTGTGAAAGATGATACCGAGGTTATACCTGTCTCTATCATATCCTGTCCCTGAGCAGATTTACCATCATCTGTTGAGCATGACAGCAAGAACAGGGACACCCATAGGAATATTTTTAATATATTACTCATACATTTCATGTATTATCATTCAATTCAACTTTTGTAGCTACCTTGAAGAACCACCAATTGATCACGGTTCAACAGTACTTCTCATACCTCCACCCATAGGCTGATCTAACGTGCCACCCATCTGAGATTTTGATTTAATATTCTCTGGAACTACAATATCCCTTACCTTAACTCTGATGACGGGACGTATAGGGAGTCCTGTTTCTCTAGATGTTGATGCCTGTTCTAGTGCCTGTTTGCTGATACGGAAAATAGCAGCCTCATTAGCGTTTAAAGTTGTTGGTTGGGGATTCAGATTGTTATGGCCAATGGCTACGCCATAGTTATAGTAATCATTCGTCCAATACCATCCAAATTCACCATAGTAAAAATGTTGTCCGTTTAATTTCAGGCCTGGACAGGGAATGAAAATAGAGTTTCCTTTAAACCCTTCTACATTACTTGTAAAACGGCATCCGTTAAAGCCGTTCACTGTAGCCAATTGCACAGTGCAATTTAGTTTAAGCTCTTCAAATTCCATTTGAGACGGCATACACCATTGGCCGCCCCATAGCACATGGGCAGCATCGTCATCTGGGTCTAGTTTTATTAGATTGTCTGTATATCCGTCTGCTCCCCATTCACTATCATAACAGTATTTTGTAAATGTCTTGAATCCATCCTTATTCCATTTGTATGTATGAGCGGTAAACTCTTTTTTAGGATAAGTTTCACCCCAGGCAAAATAGTCACCAAAACCGTCAGGTGTATCTGCCCCAATATTACATGTTGCCCATAACACTGACAAGCCTAGATCTACATATTCATGCCCATTTGTCTGAGGGTGTATAATAACCATAGACTGTGAATAGCCGGATGTAAAACACATGAATGATAGTAATAGGCAAAAGCCTTGTAACCCTTTGTTCAGTTTCATATTCATAAAGAATTTACAGATAAAATATTACGCCGTATCAAAAATACAGATTATTAATCAAAAGCCCAATCTCCTGTCGTTGGATTATTTTCATAAGGTCCGCTATACAATTTTAAATTCAAATATTCACTGGCAGCGCAATACCATTCTCCTTCAACAGAATATTGCCTTATACAATCAGCAAGAATGGCCTCACAAATCGTCTCTTTTGAACCCCTATAAGGAAATGTAATTGTTCCCAACCAGATATAACCGATAATCTGACCTTGGGTTACACATGCATCATATCTAACAGAAACGTCATAATATGGATTATTGGGCTTTTCAAGTTCCTTGTGTATAGATTTATATGTCACAACAAAATCAGAACACCCTATAGGCCCTTTATAACGAATCTGACATAAACATTTAATCTTTAACAAATAATGATCAAAGCCATGATTAAGCTGCAGAGTACCTTTATAAAATATTTTTGTCTCAGTATTAGCATTTCCAGAGCCTGATTCCGCACGTGTTAATTTTGATTTTTTTGAAGGAATCTCTGTTTGTGACAAAGGTATGTTTGTTAAAATATTATCATATACAAGTTGTCCATTTGTTTTATCAAATGCAGCTAATGTTGTGAATTGTTCATCACCATAAGACCAAGTCAGTCTAACTATGTTGTATTTATCTTGATTCTTTACAACATTAGAAACTATCCCGTTGATTGCAAATGATGGCATATGTATGGTGTTCGTATCATTTTCTATAAAGTCCAGTTTTTTAAGCATAAAGAAGTTATAGAGTTTCTTGATGCATACAGGATAGTAAGTATCATCACTAAAGAAATCTAGGCTATCCACACTATGATTCAATTCTTCTGCCTGTTGAAATTTTACGAAACTGTTATCAAGGAGGAAATCCAAATCAGAAACGATGTTTCGTAATTCAAGTTCCCATGTATCTGTCTCATTTGTATCATTCCATATCTCATAATCATTTGAGCATGATGCAAGACACACTGCCAATGTTGCCATAATCGGCAATAAAACTTTACTGAATGTTCTCATAATTTTTATCTTATTTAAAATACAACAATATTCATTTTTATATTACCACCACTCAACGTTTCCATAGTCATCTATCAGGAATGGACGTTCTGCCCATCCTCGAGTGCAGTTCTTTAACCACAACAAGGATTTCTTTGGTGCATTATCAAAAAACAATCTATTGTCCTGTGCCGTCTGTTGCCCCAGAGATTCCCATTGCAGACCATTCCAATAAAGTAACTCATACTCATTACCTGGACACACATCATTGTCATCACTACGGGGAACGACACGCACTGATGACACAGAAATAGGCCGTCCAAAATCCACGCCCACCCAGTTGCCGTCTGTATTGTCAGTCTCAAAGTTGCTGAGCCAGTCATTATCATATGCTCTGGCTATGGCATCTACACCGGCGTTCAGGCATGCGATTGGGCGGCCAATGATCATATTTCCTTGTTCATCAAAGAACGCCAATTCTGCAATACTTCCGTATGTGCCATCAGCAGACAAATAACGCCAATACCGGTGTGGGGCGGTATTGCTCAGTTGTATCTTATCTGGAATATTTGTTGTATGAATTGTATAGAGCGTAACACTGTCTCTAAAGTCTGCATAATCAGCATACTGAACTCTGGCACCAAGTATTTTGCGACGTTGCTCGACTACATTATATGACTCATAGTATTTGCGCTTGACCTCAATTGTTCTTGTTTCAGAACCGTCAAACGGCACATATCTCAAGGTGCCGTCCTTGTTTATTATGAATGGGGCTGTTATTGGCACAAGTCCATTTCCGTCATAGCCAATTGAAATATACATCAGTTCACGGCCCATCTTATGAAAAATGGCCTTGCCTCTTTTTACCTCTCCATAATCCAGTATAAACCATTGTGGGCCATCGGAATTTGTTAAAGTAGCTATATAGACATATTTGTCCTTCAGCTTTACATCCCTTTTTACAGGTACACACACGTCTGATGTCCTGTAATATAGGTCTGTTACATCCTGCTCACATACATTGAACGGATGCACGTACTTGGCATTGTTGCGGTATTTTACACGATCACGGTTAATGGTGTATGTGTAGCGGTATATCTTGGGGAATCTCTGATATGGGAAGAACCCCATCCCTGCGGATATGGTTATGTCATGCTGTGCATGTGCCTGAATGCCATTATCTGTTAGGAATGTGTACCAAGAATGGCCTTCATGGTTACGTCCCCATAAAGGCACATAGTCAACCACGGCAGGAAGTCCTACGCTACGAAATGTCATCACTCCCAGATTTACATAATCCTGACAGGTTCCGTATGTCATTGAGGCAAGTGTCTGTGCACTCAGCAAAGGATAGCCACTGCGTGTAGTCCAGGCAATATATGGATTCAGTTTCCATACCATTTCATTACGTACAATGTCAAGTACACCGTAAATGGTATGGCAACGGTCATCATCCTCTGGAAGTCTGCTGATGCTGTCACTGAAATGTGATGTCAGTGTATCGCGCCAGGAATCAAATGACTGTAAATCCACTACTTTATAAGGAAGTAGCCAGTCTCGGAACTCCTCATAAGTCAAATGTTTTGCCCATGTGCGTGTTCTCCATTGAGTAAAAGCATGGTCTATACTATATATTGTTAACGGTAACTACGAGTGCAGCATTTTCGGTAAGATTGAGTGCAGCGTTTTAGGTAACAATAGTACATCGTTTTTGGTAACAACGATGCAGCATATTTGGTAACAACGCTACAACACTTGCAAAGGTAGGATTATTTT
>JAZUFR010000001.1:0-70090 GCA_045640825.1 Bacteroidaceae bacterium | reverse complement strand
AGCGCTATCCCTCCCAGTAATCTGTTCAACTGATTCCAAAAGCAAGCTTTTTCCATCACTCGAACAGATTCCCGGGCCCCTCCCGTTCACAACGCCACGGGCGGCGATGGTTCTGGAAGCCACACACCCCAAAACCTTTGTGCATTTGGCAACTCTATCACGTTATTGGGCATTGTTATTCAGAGAATACGCTTGTACCTGCGTAAGCCTGACAACCATCTCCAGGAGGCTCACAGGGCGGGTTTGGCTCCAGCGCCACTGCACTCGCAAGATTCTGCATACCAAATTCAGCGTAAAATGGTATTCAGAGAATACGCTTGCACCTGCGTGATATGGGCAACCCCCTCCAGGAGGCTCACAGGGAGGGTTTGGCTCCAGCGCCACTGCACTCGCAAATCTCTGCATACCGTTTTTGGGGTAAAATGGTATTCAGAAAATACGCTTGTACCTGCGTAAACCTGGCAACCCTCTCCAGGAGGCTCGTGGAGCGGGTTTTGCTTCAGCGCCACTGCACTCGCAAGATTCTGCATACCAAAATCAGCGTAAAATGGTATTCAGAAAAATGTAACTCACCTGCGTGATATGGGTAACCCCCTCCAGGAGGCTCACAGGGCGGGTTTGGCTCCAACGCCGCTGCACTCGCAAGATTCTGCATACCGTTTTTGGGGTAAAATGGTATTCAGAGAATACGCTTGCACCTGCGTGATATGGGCAACCATCTCCAGGAGGCTTGTAGGGCGGGTTTTGCTCCGGCATTTCTGCGGTGCTGGGATTTGTGCATACCGGATTTGGTCCAAAACGGTATTCAGAAAATACGCTTGTACCTGCGTAAGCCTGGTAACCCCCTCCAGGAGGCTCGTGGAGCGGGTTTGGCTCCAACGTCTCTGCGCTCTTGAACTTGTGCATACCGGAATTGGCGGAATATGGTATTCAGAGAATACGCTTGCACCTGCGTGATATGGGTACCCCCCTCCAGGAGGCTCACAGGGCGGGTTTTGTTCCAGTGGCACTGTACTCGCAAAATTCTGCATACCAAAATTGGCCCAAAACGGTATTCAGAAAATACGCTTGTACCTGCGTAAGCCTGGCAACCCCCTCCAGAAGGCTTGTAGGGCGGGTTTGGCTCCAACATCTCCATACTCTTGGATTTCTGCATACCGGATTTGGCTCAAAATGGTATTCAAAAAATTCTTACGCAGGTGCGTTACATTCTATACCCCTTCCAGGAGGCTCGTGGCGGGGTTTTTGCTCCTCTGCTCCCTGGTGCATAGATTTCTGCATACCGGAATCAGCCCAAAACGGTATTCAGAAAAATGTAAAGTACCTGCGTAAACCTGACAACCCCCCTCCAGGAGGCTTGTAGGGCGGGTTTGGCTCCAGCATTTCCATACTCTTGGATTTGTGCATACCGGAATTGGCGGAAAATGGTATTCAGAAAAAATGTAACGCACCTGCGGAGAACGCACCTGCGGAGAACGCACCCCTGTGTGGTGGGGTTAGGGCTGGCGGTGGAGCGCCATTTTTAGTATGGACAGCAGGCCGGCCAGGGTGAGGGCAGAGCCCAGGCCTGTGTAGAAGAATGCAAAGAATGTATCGGGGATTGTTCCAAGGCTTCTCAGTACAATACCAAGGGTCATCATGAATGCAATGATGAGATATCCTTTAAGGGTAAGGAATTTATAAAGGGGGGCCTTGGGTTCCTCCATGGATCTTATGCGCTTGGTGTTCTTGCCAATAACGCGGCTGAACATGGTAAAGAATGCTGCAAAAACGGGAATGGCCCATAGGTAGGCGTACCCATTGACAGACAGCGCACACTTTATGCCAATCCTGGCAATATTGAACCCGGCTGCCATCCACAGCAACCCATTTGCTATTATAAGCCAATGCTTCCTTACCATTTCCTTAAGTGCCCTTTCCAATACAAAGATAGAAAAATTGTCTATATTTGTGGTTCAGAATAAACCAAAAACAAAATACTTATGAGAAAGTCATTATTTGCGGTTGTGGCGCTTATGTTAGCCATGACTCTCCAGGCCAAGGACAATCACAATATTGTAAGTACAGATGCCCAGGCCGGTTTTACACTTCTTGAGAATGGTAAGCCAACAGCCATTCTGGCTGATCCGGCCGATAATATTGCCGTTCAGATTGCCCTTAACTCGCTGCAGAAGGATTTTGAGCGCGTGAGCGGTCAGAAAGCAGAACTGCTTGGCGATGCTCCGCAGGCTAACCGCCTTATTATTGTGGGAACCCTGGACAGCAAGTATATAAAGCAGATCATCAAGTCCAAAAAGATAAATGAGAAGGACCTCAAGGGTAAGACAGAGAAGTATATAATGACTACCATACAGAATCCTATAAAGGGTGTGGATGAGGCTCTTGTGATTGCCGGCAGTGACCGCCGTGGTACCGTGTACGGCATTTATGAGCTCAGTGAGCAGCTGGGTGTTTCTCCATGGTATTTCTGGGCCGATGTTCCCGTACAGCATGAGGAGAACCTCTCTATTGCCCGCGGCACATACACCGCCGGTGAGCCTGCAGTACGCTACCGTGGTATATTCCTGAACGATGAGGCTCCGTGCCTTACTACCTGGGTGCTGAACCATTACGGTACGGAACAGGGTGGTCATGAGTTCTATGCCGACTGTTTTGAACTTATCCTGCGACTTCGCGGTAATTTTATGTGGCCAGCCATGTGGGGCTGGGCTTTCTATGCCGATGACGAACTGAACTCCAAGACAGCCGATGATATGGGTGTGATAATGGGTACCAGCCATCACGAGCCCATGGCCCGCAACCATCAGGAGTGGGCCCGTAATCCGGGTGCATACGGTGGCGTATGGGACTACACCAAGAACAAGGAGGAACTCCAGCGTTTCTTCCGCGAGGGTGTGGAGCGTTCCAAGAACAATGAGGACCTGATAACCATTGGTATGCGTGGTGACGGCGATGCCGCACTGGCAGGTTCCGATGCCGACAATATAAAGATGATGGAGGGCCTGTTTGCAGACCAGCGTCAGATAATTAAGGAGGTTACAGGCAAGAAGCCAGAGATGCGCCAGCAGGTTTGGGCCCTGTATAAGGAGGTTCAGCTCTATTACAATCAGGGTCTGCGTGTTCCCGACGATGTAATAATCCTTATAAGTGACGATAACTGGGGCGATGTACGCAAACTTCCAAATGCCGAGGAGCGCAAGCATAAGGGCGGCTGGGGTATGTACTACCATGTGGATTATGTAGGTGCACCCCGAAACTCAAAGTGGCTGAACGTAACTCCTATCCAGAACCTCTGGGAACAGATGCAGCTTACCTATGAATATGGCGTAGATAAGATCTGGGTACTCAATGTGGGTGACCTCAAGCCTATGGAATATCCTATCCAACTCTTCCTGGACATGGCCTGGAACCCAATGGAATACACTGCATCTACCCTGCTTGACCACACACTGGAATTCTGTGAGCAGTCCTTTGGCAAGGATCAGGCAGCAGAGGCATGCCGCATCCTGAACCTGCTCTGCAAGTACAGTGGCCGCATTACAGCCGAGATGCTGGACAGGAACACATACAACCTGGAGAGCGGTGAATGGAAAATGGTGGCCGATGAATGGGCACGCCTTGAGGCCGAGGCCCTGCGTCAGTACCTTACACTCAAACCTGAGTACCGCGATGTATATCAGCAGCTTATCCTGTTCCCAACCCAGGCACTTGCCAATGTTTACGATATGTACTATTCTCAGGCTATGAACAACAAACTGTTCCTGGAGGGTAATCCTGCTGCCAATGAGTGGGCTGCACGCTGCGAGGCCGATTTCCAGCGTGATGCAGAACTCTGTCTTGCTTACAACAAGACCATGGCTGGTGGCAAATGGGATGGAATGATGACCCAGAAACATATTGGATATACATCATGGAATGATAATTTCCGTGCCGATACACAGCCTACTGTCTATCGTTTTGAGGGTGAGATAAAGAGAGGCCTGTATGAATTCACAGAGAAGGACGGAACTGTTACCATGGAGGCAGAGCATTTCTTTGAGGCTGTCGATGCAGCCGATGCAGAATGGACTGTCATTCCATACATGGGCCGTACCCTTAGCGGTGTATCGCTCCAGCCATACAACAAGTCAACAGAAGGTGCAAAGTTGACCTACAAGTTTACTCTGACCAGCAATGTAAAGAGCGTTGACGTGCGTTTTGCACTCAAGTCAACCCTGGCTTTTGCACGTCTGGAAGGTCACCGTTTCATGGTCAGCATAGACGGTGGTCAGGAGCAGGAGGTCAACTTTAATGAACGCCTTAACGAGGAGCCTGCCAACCAGTACTCGGTTTATTATCCTACTGTAGCCGGCCGTGTTGCCCAGAGCGTTGTAAAGTTTGATATGGCAGAGTCCAAGGGCGAACATACCCTGACCATACGTCCTATAGAACCTGGAACGGTATTTGAGAAAATCATAGTGGACTGCGGCGGTTATGAGCCATCGTACCTGTTTGGTAACGAAAGCCCTGTAAAGCGCCCGTCTGAGGCAGGTGAGATGCCACGCCGCGGAGGTATGGGAATGGGTGCCCCACGCCGTCAGTAATCCCTGCAAGAACGCAATTCATCCTGCCGTATGGAAACCAATATCCTGCTGTTTGGGACCATGGGAGACATAGGTCCCACAGTAAGGAGTTCTCTCATGCGGCATGGGTACAGCGTTCAGCTTGTTGAGTTTGCACAGAACACCCTTAGGGATGAACCTGGGTATAAAAGGGAACTGCTAAAAGCCGTAAGGCAATTCCAGCCTGGCATGATTGTGCCCATTGGCAATCAGACAGCCATGGCCCGCCTCAAGGATTCGCTGCCCGATGGAATATACGTTCCGGTGGAGAGTGCAGCAAAGGTTGAGATGCTGGACAGCAAGGTTGCATGCAGCAGACTGGCCCGGGAACTGGGAATACTCCAGCCCATGATGTATGACCATGCAGCCAGCGTGCCTCATTTTCCTGTCATATTTAAGCGTGACCGTTCTTTTGGAGGATCGGGCGTGCTACGGCCAAGAAGCCGCGAGGCACTGGAAAGGCTTATTGCCAAGGAGCCGGGCATGCCTTACCTTATAGAGGAACTCATAGAAGGTACAGATTACAGTGTAGATGCGGTAAGGAAAGGGAATTCCTTTATGGCATCCTGTTACAAATCCTTGTCATCGCAGGGGCAGGGGCCGTCCAACATGCGTGAGGTTGTACAGAATAGGGAGCTCTGTGCTATTGCAAGGAAACTCCTGGACCATATAGACTACAATGGGGTATGCGGTATGGATTTCAGGATTGGGGCCGATGGCAGGGCGTATTTCCTGGAATGCAACCCCCGTTTTACCGGAGGTATAGCCACGCAGATTGATGCTGGATTTGATATTCCATATCTGTTGCTCACGTTATGATAAATAATAGGTATATTTGCCACAAACCATAATTATTGACTAAATGAAAAAGACTCTTTTATGCCTGGCTGCAGTACTGGCATGGACAACCCTTTCTGCTCAGAATCCATATATGCCCCTGTGGGAGTATATTCCCGACGGCGAACCGTATGTATTTGAAGACCCGGACTGTCCCGGCAAGTACCGTGTATATGTGTATGGCAGCCATGACATAGAAGTATCGGCATACTGCGGACGTGACCAGGTTGTATGGTCTGCACCCGTGGAGGACCTTACCAACTGGCGTTATGACGGAGTAATATTCAAGTCTGACGTAAATGCAAAGGGCAGTTCGCTCATGCGTGCGGATATTCTCTATGCCCCCGATGTAACATACCGTGACGGCAAGTACTACCTGTATCCCAACAACCAGTCGGGTGGACGTCAGAGCATGATGTGTGTAAGTGACCGTCCCGACGGTCCGTTTGAGGTGTTTAACTGGAGTACCTCAAATCCGCGCCAGACCGATGGAATCCTGGGATTTGACCCTGCGGTATTCATTGACGATGATGGCCGTGTGTATGGCTACTGGGGCTTTGAGGAGAGCAATGGTGCCGAACTGGATCCGGTAAACATGGCCAGTGTAAAGGAGGGCACGCAGATAGTAAGGAACATGATCAGCGATTACAAGCACGATGGTGTATTCCGTTTCTTTGAGGCTTCTTCCATGCGCAAGATAAACGGCAAGTACGTATTTGTGTATTCACGCTATACTGCCGACGGTGAGGATGGACTGCCCCGTTCAAACAATACCCTGGCATACGCTTACAGTGATAACCCTCTTGGCCCATTCACATACGGAGGAACAATAGTTGATGCCCGTGAGCCGGGTGTTGATGCCCTGGGTAATGCCATTGCTACTGCAAACCGCTACGGCAATACCCATGGAAGCATACTGGAGATAAACGGCCAGTGGTATGTGTTCTATCACCGCCAGACAGGAACAGACCAGTTCTCACGTCAGGCCATGGTGGCTCCAATCACCGTAAAGGTTACCAAGGACAAGGTACAGATATCCCGTGCAGAGGTAACATCGGAGGGATTCCAGACCAAGGGACTCAATCCACTCAACCGCATTGCTGCAGGTTGGGCCTGCTGGTTCAGCAATCCCCAGACTGCCCAAGAGGACTATCCTAACTTTATATACAGCGGATCTTATGTTAAGGCTACCCGTCTGGCCGATGGCTCTACCAGGGGTTCCTATAGCCTGAACGATAACATGTGCCCTCTTACCAATAATACCGATGGCAGTACTGTAGGCTGGAAATACCTTAATTTTGATAAGCTTAAAAAGGTAAAGAAAGCCGGCATAAAGTTCCATATAGGTAATGTGCAGGCCGCAGGTACAATATCTGTTCTGGCCGGGGCTCCGTCTGTTGGGCAGGGTGGAAAGGAAATAGCCGTCATATCATGGAATTCCAATGATATAAAGGACGGCTATTATACTGTTCCTGTAAACAGTCTAAAGGGAATAAAGGGAAAACAGGGACTCTACATGAGTTTTTCATCGGCCACAAAGGAAGTATCCATCTGTGACCTTTATGATTTCCAGTTTGTAGCTCAGTAAACCCTTACCTGGAGATACTGATCCTGAATCTCATTGATTCGGGGGTGTTGCCCGCAAAATCACTGTCTGTAACATAGATTGTAACTCCACCGGCGTAGAATTCATAATCTACAGTGCGTGTCCACAACTGGCCGTTGCTGTTCTCGTAATGGCGTACGTTTGGCAGTGGAGCCTGAGTGTTGTCGGCTACGTACAGGTAGCAGTTTACCTGACCACCACGGAGTGCATCGTATGTGAGCTCAGATATGCGCTTATCGGCCTTGTAATAGCTGTTGAGTCCGTTCCGATCGGCCATCTTGATCCATTCCCTGCTGGATACGGTAAACTCTCCGCTGTACCACCTGGTCTCTTCCGAAACATCGGAACGCAGGGTGTCGGCATCGTCTGCGCATGAAATCATTCCAATGGATGTAAGCAGCAGTGCTGCCAGAACAATACGGGTTTTCATAATAATATGTTTTATGTTTTGCTTTCTGTCTGCAAAGATAGATGCATAAAACTCTCCGTTACGGGGAATGTTCCTAAAGTATTAGGGGTTTTTTCCTATTGTTTTCTTACATTTGCGCATTATGAGTACAGAACAGTTATACAAACTCTTCCTTGAATGTGACGGGTTTACGACCGATAGCCGCAAGTGCGGTCCGGGACTCATGTTCTTTGCCCTTAAGGGGGAGCGTTTTGATGGTAACGAATTTGTAAAGACAGCTCTGGAGCAGGGTTGCAGTTATGCTGTAATGGATAATGCATCCCTGTATAACAGCAATGACCCGCGCATGGTCCTGGTAGATAATGTACTCAATGCCATGCAGCAGCTTGCCGCCTGGCACCGCAATAAACTGGGTACTCCTGTAATAGGTATTACCGGTACAAACGGTAAGACTACCACCAAGGAGCTTACTGCTGCGGTCATGTCCACTACTTTCAATGTTCTCTATACCCAGGGTAACCTTAACAATTCCATAGGTGTGCCACTTACGGTTCTGGGCTTTAAACCGGAACATGACTATGCCATAGTGGAGATGGGTGCAAGCCATCCGGGTGATATTGACGAACTTGTACGTGTGTGCCAGCCCGACTGTGGCCTGATAACAAATGTGGGCAAGGCGCATCTGCTTGGATTTGGCTCGTTTGAGGGAGTCATGAAGACCAAGGGTGAACTGTATGACTGGCTGCGCGGACACGGCGGTTTTGCATTCCTGAACCATGACAACCCATATCTTGTAGAAATGTCTAACGGACTGCCGGTGCTTGAATACGGCAAGCCGGGACAGGATAGCATGCCTGTTGAGGGCGAGGTCATGGAATGTAACCCATACTTAAAGTTCCGCTGGCGCAGTGGCCGGGGAGAATGGCAAACGGTACAGACCAACCTGATTGGTGCATATAATATAGACAATGCCCTTGCGGCCATAAGCGTGGGCCTGCATTTTGGTGTTTCGCCCTATGACGCATCGGCTGCCATTGCCGGTTACAAACCACAGAACAACCGTTCACAGCTTACCCAGACAGGACGCAACAGTCTGGTTGTGGATGCATATAATGCCAATCCTACCAGCATGATGGCTGCCCTGGAAAATTTCAGCATGATGAAAGCCGCCCAGAAAATGCTCATCCTGGGCGACATGAGGGAACTCGGTGAGGCATCGGATACGGAACACCGTAAAATAGTGGAGGCATTGCTCCAGTTTGGGTTTGAGGACGTGTGGCTTGTAGGCCCGGAGTTTGCAAAGGCAGCAGGGGGCACGGCTTACCGTCTGTTTGAGAATGTGGATCAGGTTAATGACGAACTTGCGCTTAACATTGTAAGCGGTAGGACTATACTTATTAAGGGATCCAACAGCATAGGATTGACCAAAACATTAACTAACTTATAAATTATGAAAAAAATTACAGCTCTTTTAGCATTCGTTCTCGTATGCGGTGCCATGTCTGCACAGTTGAAAGTATCAATCATGGGTGACTCGTATTCTACTTTCAGAGGTACTATGCCCAGGTATTATGACACATTCTATCCAAACCAGATGTGCGGTGTAAACGAACAGAGCCAGCAGTGGTGGCAGCAGGTTATAGATGCCAACGGCTGGGTACTGGAAAAGAATGATTCTTATTCCGGCAGTACTGTATGCTGCCGCGGTTACAACCACGATGACTATTCTGACCGTGCATTCGTAACACGTCTTAACTGCATTGGCAATCCAGACATCCTGTTCATATTTGGTGGTACCAACGATGACTGGACACATGAGCCTTTTGGTGACTACAAGTATTCAGATTGGACCAAGGAGGACCTGTACGCATACCGTCCTGCCATGGCTTATCTGCTCCATAACCTGCAGAAACTCTATCCAAAGATGAAAATCTACTCCATCCTGAATGATGGCATGTCAGAGAATCTTGGTGAGTCTATGAGAGAAATCTGCAAGCACTACAATGTGCCTGTAATTGCTGTTGATGGTATTGAAAAGAGAATCAATCACCCAACAGCCGATGGCATGACCAAGATTGCTGCTCAGATTAACGCCTTCCTTGCAGCAGAGAAGAAGTAATGACCAGAATACTGGGAATAGTCAATGTTACCCCAGACTCGTTCTGGAGCGGCTCGCGCACTCAAGATGCAGCGGCGCTCAGGCAGCGTGTCCGTAACATGCTATCCCAGGGGGCCGATGCAATAGACATAGGCGGCTGTTCTACCCGTCCTGACTGCGAGCAGGCAACGGAGGAGCAGGAGATGGAACGCCTGGAGTGGGGGCTGGATGCCCTCAGGGAGGAGTTTCCCAATATTACGGTTTCTGTGGATACATATAGGGTGCGCGTTGCTGAACGTTGTGTAAGGGAATGGCACGTGGATATAATAAATGATGTGTATGGCGGAAACCGTGATATGTATGATCTGGTGGCTCAGACCGGTGCCGGTTATGTGCTTACCTGCGCAGATAAAGTGGTGGGGAATGTGACTGCCCATACCAAAAACTTTTTTGAGAGCCGTGTATCTGAGCTCCAGGATGCCGGAGTGAATGTAAAGGACAGTGTAATACTGGACCCGGGTTTTGGATTTGGCAAGACACTTGAACAGAACTGGACACTGCTTGGCCACATGGAGGAGACACGTGTTATGGGCCTGCCCATCCTGGCGGGACTGTCGCGCAAGTCCATGGCATGGAAACTGCTGGGAATTACCCCAGCCCAGGCTCTGCCAGCTACCGTGGCCATGAACACAATCTCCCTGCTGCACGGGGCCGATTGGCTCAGGGTGCACGATGTGCTTGAGGCTCAGCAGGTATCCCGCCTGGTTGGAGCCTTGAATGAAAACATGTAGGTAATATGAATGATTTGTTTTTAAGCTTTGGAGTAAAGGATGTCATAGACGTGTTGAGCGTTTCGCTCATACTCTTCTATATGTACAGGCTCATGAAGAGGACTGGATCCCTGAACATGTTCATTGGTATTCTTGTTTTCATTTTCCTGTGGATGATTGTATCGCAGGTGCTCAAGATGCAGCTCCTGGGTGCTGTCATGGACAAACTGGTCGATGTGGGTGTGATAGCCCTGATAGTGCTGTTTGCCGATGACATACGCCGCTTTTTCCGTGATATTGGAACATCTACACGCACCCGTAAGTTTGTGCACTGGCTTACACGCAGACACCAGGCCGATAACGAAACTACCAAGTGGGATGCACTTATCCGTGCATGTCTCAGTATGAGCAATCATAAGCAGGGAGCACTGATTGTAATAGGACAGAATGAGGAACTGCATGACATCATAGAGACTGGCGAAACCGTGAACGCCAATCTTAACCAGCTCCTTGTGGAAAACATATTCTTTAAGAACAGTCCGCTGCATGACGGGGCCATGATTATAGTGGGAGACCGCATAGAGGCTGCCGCCTGCATCCTGCCACTGTCACAGTCGGAGGAACTCCCCAAGAGTTTTGGACTGCGTCACCGTTCTGCCATGGGAATTGCAGAACAGACAAATGCCGTGGCCGTAGTAGTATCGGAAGAAACAGGAACCATATCGGCCTTCCACAAGAGATCGTTCCAACGTAATCTGGACTCAAGGACACTTGCAACCTATCTGGCAGAAAATGTCAGATAAGAACTACCTTTTATAATGCCAAACTGTCAGTACGGGTGACACTCTTGCCCTGTCTGGCGGTTTGGCATGTTTTTGGTTTATACCAGACCAAACGAAATAAATATAACTACTAAATACAATTCACTATGAACATCAAACCGTTAGCAGACAGGGTACTGGTTCTTCCCGCAGAGGCCGAAGAAAAGACAATTGGTGGAATCATTATTCCTGACACAGCAAAGGAAAAGCCCCTCAAGGGCCAGGTTGTAGCAGCCGGAAATGGTACAAAGGACGAGGAAATGATCCTTAAGGAGGGTGATTGCGTACTTTATGGCAAGTACTCAGGCACAGAACTGGAGATTGAGGGAAAGAAATATCTGATTATGCGCCAGAGCGACGTTCTGGCCGTTGTTGAATAATTAAAGTAAAACAATCATGGCTAAGGAAATACTTTTCAATACAGAAGCCCGCGACCTCCTGAAGCAGGGCGTTGACGAACTTGCAAACGCAGTCAAGGTAACTCTTGGTCCTAAGGGACGCAATGTTATCATAGAGAAGAAGTTTGGCGCACCTCACATTACCAAGGATGGTGTGAGCGTAGCTAAGGAAATTGAGCTTGCAAATGCTTTTGCAAACACTGGTGCACAGATGGTAAAGTCTGTTGCTTCCAAGACCGGTGAGGATGCAGGTGACGGTACAACTACCGCAACCGTACTGGCACAGAGCATTGTAAGCGTAGGTCTTAAGAACGTAACTGCCGGTGCCAATCCAATGGACCTTAAGCGTGGTATAGACAAGGCTGTTGCAGCCGTTGTTGAGAACCTCAAGTCACAGGCCGAGGCTGTAGGTAATGACTTTGACAAGATTGAGCAGGTTGCTACCATCTCTGCAAACAACGATTCTGAGATTGGTAAGCACATTGCAGAGGCCATGAAGAAGGTTTCTAAGGATGGCGTTATTACAATAGAGGAGGCCAAGGGCCGTGAGACATACATTGACGTTGTAGAAGGTATGCAGTTTGACCGCGGTTACCTGTCATCATACTTCGTGACTGACACCGAGAAGATGAACTGCGTAATGGAGAATCCTCTTATCCTTATCCATGACAAGAAGATCTCCAACCTGAAGGACCTGCTCCCAATCCTGGAGCCGGCTGTACAGAGCGGACGTCCTCTGCTTATCATTGCCGAGGATGTTGACTCAGAGGCTCTGACCACACTCGTAGTAAACCGTCTGCGTTCAGGTCTTAAGATCTGTGCCGTAAAGGCTCCTGGTTTTGGTGACCGTCGTAAGGAGATGCTTGAGGATATAGCAGTACTCACCGGTGGTTTTGTAATCAGCGAGGAGCGTGGCGTAAAGCTTGAGCAGGCTACCATGGAGATGCTTGGCCAGGCTGAGAAGATTACCATTTCTAAGGACAACACTACTATAGTAAATGGTAAGGGTGCCAAGGAGAATATTGATTCCCGCGTTGCCCAGATCAAGGCCCAGATCAAGACTACTACATCAGAGTATGACAAGGAAAAGCTGCAGGAGCGTCTGGCCAAGCTTGCCGGTGGCGTAGCAGTAATCAAGGTTGGTGCTCCATCGGAGGTTGAGATGAAGGAAAAGAAGGACCGTGTAGATGATGCACTGTGCGCAACACGTGCTGCCATTGAGGAAGGTATTGTTCCTGGCGGTGGCGTAGCCTACATCCGTGCTATCCCATCTCTTGAGAACCTTAAGGGTGAGACAGCCGATGAGCAGACCGGTATCCAGATTATCCGCCGTGCAATAGAGGAGCCTCTGCGTCAGATTGTATATAACGCTGGCAAGGAAGGTGCTGTAGTAGTACAGAAGGTTGCCGAGGGTAAGGGCGATTTTGGCTACAATGCAAGAATGGACCGTTACGAGGACCTCAAGAAGGCCGGCGTAGTAGATCCAGCCAAGGTTACACGTGTTGCTCTTGAGAACGCAGCCTCCATTGCAGGTATGTTCCTGACAACAGAGTGCGTGATCGTAGAGAAGAAGGAAGACAAGCCTGTAATGCCTGCTCCAGGCATGGGCGGCATGGATGGCATGATGTAATATTGTAATCCATATTATCAAAAACCGGTCCTGTAGGGCCGGTTTTTTTTTGTTTTTACTAACTTTACGGCAATAAGATAAATCATTATGAGTAAGGAACAGACCCCATCACCGCATATTGCGGCAGAATATGACGCTATAGCAAAGACCGTTCTCATGTGCGGAGATCCTCTCCGTGCCAAGTTCATAGCCCAGAATTTCCTGGAGAATGCGGTATTGTACAATGAGATACGCGGAATGTATGGATATACGGGAACGTATAAAGGAAAACGCATCTCAGTACAGGGACATGGAATGGGAATACCAAGCATAGGCATCTACTCCTACGAACTGTTCAAGTTCTACGATGTGGAGCGCATAATAAGAATAGGTACTGCAGGTGCGCTTACCCCCGACATGAATCTTGGTGACATGCTTTTTGCACAGGGTGCATGCACAGACTCCAACTACGGTCATCAGTATGGTTTTCCGGCACAGTTTGCTCCGATAGCGGATTTTGGTCTGCTGGAGAATGCTGTCCGTGTGGCCCGTGAGCATAATTTCCCCTTTCAAGTAGGCAATATCTATTCGGCCGATGTGTTCTATGACGAATCCAATACCCAGATGGACTGGGGTAAGTTTGGAGTAAAGGCTGTGGAGATGGAATCATCGGGCCTGTATGTAAATGCGGCAGCCCTGGGCAAGAAGGCCCTTACAATCTGCACTATCTCCGACCAGCTGGTACGTGGAGAGTATGCTACAGCTGAGCAGCGCCGCTCCAGCTTTACCAATATGATGGAGGTAGCCCTGGAGATTGCATAAGTTATGAAAAGTGTTCTGCAGCAGATAGATGAGGCATTGACCGGCAAGATTGATGCAGCAGAACTAGACAGTATACGCAAGGCACTGTGTCTGGAATATCTGGGCATAAGTGCCCTGTCTTATTATACAAGAGACACCCTGCCCCCCAATACAGAAAGGGACCGTCTGCTCAAACATGCACTGGGACGGCTTGCAAACGGGGAGCCTTTACAATACGTGCTTGGCTACGCACCTTTTTGCGGACTCAGGTTCAATGTGAACCGTAATGTGCTTATTCCACGCCCCGAGACTGCCGAACTTGTGGATTGGGTAGCACAGGACTGTCTGGGGGGAGAATCAATACTGGATATAGGAACCGGAAGCGGCTGTATTGCAGTTACTCTTTCCCATCTTATGCCGGACTGCAGCGTCCAGGCCTGGGATATAAGCGAGGATGCGCTTGATGTGGCCCGTAAGAATAACAGCATAAACGGAACCAGTGTGAGTTTTGCAAGGAAGGACGTGCTTTCATGTGAACCCTGCAATTCCATGTTCAACGTTATTGTGAGCAATCCACCTTATGTTATGGATTCTGAGAGGTCCTGTATGGAACCCACAGTTCTTGACTATGAACCCCATCTGGCACTTTTTGTACCGGACGCGGATCCGCTGCTGTTCTACAAGGCAATAGCCATGCTGGGGATAAAAGCCCTTAAGCCTGGCGGCTCACTGTATTTTGAGATAAATCCAATGGAATCCCGTGCCATGAGGGAAATGCTGGAGGATAAAGGATATCATGATGTTGTACTGCGCACTGACATATTTGGAAAGGAGCGCATGATAAAAGCTATCAGACCATGAATGAAGATCAGGCAAGGAACATAGCCGAACGTTACTGTTCCGGAGCCGAGCACTGTTGCTCGGAGGTAAGGGCCATGCTGGACAGGCATGGTGCCCAAACAGATGTCACGGAGAGCGTGATACGTTATCTCCTAAAGGAGAAGTATATTGACGAGACCCGCTACGCAAGGGCTCTGGTCCATGACAAGGTGAGGTTTGCCCGTTGGGGACGCCAAAAGATTGCCCAGGCACTGTGGCAGAAGCGCATCCCCGAGGATATATCGCATGCTGCCCTGCAGGGAATAGACATGGACGAGTATATGGATGCACTCAAGGAGATTGTAAAATCCAGGTACCGTGTTACAAAGGGTGCTACCGAGTATGAAAGAAAAATCAAGACCATGAAATCCGTATGTTCACGTGGCTATGAGCCCAATCTGGTACGCACTGTACTGGATATGCGTGAGGATTGAATCTCTGAATCCTATGAACAGTTTTTTTAGGAGCGGGTGGCTGTCTGCGCTGCTTGAGTTCTTTATGCCACGATACTGCAAGGTATGTGGCAGAAGACTTGAACCGCATGAGGAGCACCTGTGTATGGCATGTTTTGCCGCCATGCCCAGATTGGAGTATTGCATGGATGGGATTAATCTGGCAGAGCGCATGCTCATTGCAAGGAAATCGCTGGGCAGGGCGGCATCGGTCCTGCAGTATGACAAGGAGAGTAACTATAGAATGATCCTGTTTCACCTTAAATACTGGGATCATCCGGATGTTGGAATATGGCTTGCTAAGATTGGCGCACGCTATCTGGACGGCCTGGGATTCTTTGAGGGGATAGACTGTATAGTTCCAGTGCCGCTCAGCCGCAAAAAGCGCCGTAGGAGAGGGTATAATCAGTGTGAATACATAGCCAGTGGAGTGAGTCAGGTTACGGGACTGCCCATATTGACCCATGCCCTTGAGTACGGAACGGTAAGAACCCATCAGGCGGGACTTGGGCAGTACCAGCGTTGGAGCAATGCCCAGGGACTGTTCAGCGTAAGCCAACCAGAGCAGCTGCAGGGCAAGAAAATCCTGATAGTTGATGATGTTGTAACCACTGGCGCTACGCTGAACGCCCTGATTGATGCAATTGAACAGGCTGTTCCGGAAATAGAAGTAAGTGTTTTTACACTTGCGCTTGCCAGTCTTTAACCCAATGCTTAACTTTGCCGTGAGTTATGGATGAGAGTGTAGGACATATCAGGATCAGCGAGTACAATTATCCTCTGCCCGATGAGAGGATAGCCAAATTCCCCCTGCCAGAGAGGGACAGTTCCAAGCTGTTGGTGTATAACCATGGCCAGGTGAGCCAGGACGTGTTTACAAAACTGCCCGAATACCTGCCCAAGGGTGCTCTCATGATATTCAATAACACCAAGGTTATCCAGGCACGTCTGCATTTCCATAAAGAACCTACCGGAGGTCCCAAATCCCAGGGGGCACTGATAGAGATTTTCTTACTTGAGCCTGCCAGCCCAGCCGATTATCAGCTTATGTTTACTCAGGAGGAAAAATGCAGCTGGTATTGTCTGGTGGGTAACCTCAAACGCTGGAAAGATGATACTACTGAACTGCATGCCAAAATTGAGGTTGATGGCCAGATTATTACACTGACCGCTCGCAGGAATGGTACTCATGGAACAAGTCGCAGGATAGACTTTAGCTGGAATGGCGGCGTTAATTTTGCCAGGATACTGGAACTGGCCGGCCAGATCCCCATACCTCCGTATCTTAACCGCGACTCCCAGGAGAGCGACAAGACCACATATCAGACCGTATATTCAAAGATAAAGGGTAGCGTAGCGGCTCCTACTGCTGGATTACACTTTACTGACCGTGTGCTCGCAGATCTGGATGCACATGGGATAGACCGTGAGGAGCTTACCCTCCATGTAGGTGCTGGAACTTTCCGCCCTGTCAAATCGGAGGAAATAAGCGGACATGACATGCATACGGAGTACATAGCCGTAAGGCGCAGTACCATAGAGAAACTGATAGCCCATGGTGGCAGTGCCATTGCTGTTGGTACCACATCGGTCCGCACACTTGAGAGCCTGTATTATATAGGTGTATATCTGAGTACGCATCCTGATGCTACCGAGGAGGATATGCATGTGCTCCAGTGGACTCCTTACCAAACAGCGCCTCAAATGGACTCTGTGGATTCTCTTGGGCATATACTTGCCTATCTGGACCGTCATGGACTGGATGTGCTCAAAACCAGCACCCAGATAATCATTGCTCCCGGCTACACATACCATATTGTACGGATGATGGTCACAAACTTCCATCAACCCCAGAGTACACTGCTGCTTCTGGTATCGGCTTTCGTTAACGGTGATTGGAAGAAAATATACAGTTATGCCCTTGATAACGGATTCCGGTTCCTGAGCTACGGAGATTCATCATTACTCATTCCCTGAACCATTGGTTCTGTAAAGACGGTTTAACATCCCATTGGGGGGCTGCTGGTTTACAAAATATTGCCGGGTGTGCAATTTATCCCTTTTGACTATAATTAGGAAAGGTGTGCCGTATTCAAAGTGAGTATCTTTGTGTCATAATTCTCAAAAAAGACATGGAGAAACCTACTGTAGCACTGATGTATGATTTTGACGGTACGCTGTCTCCCCATTACATGCAGGAATATGATTTTATGGATGCCATAGGAATGGTGGACAAGGATCTGTTCTGGCGTGATTCACATGGGTTGGCAGAACGGCAGCAGTCGAGTACCATCCTGGCATACATGAAACTCATGATAGACAGGGCCCAGGAGAACGGCCTGAGCATACGCAGGCAGCAGTTTGTGGATTTTGGCCGTGGAATTACTTTTTTTGAGGGTGTTGAAAAATGGTTTGACCTGATTAACCGCAAGGGAGAAGAGATGGGCGTGAATGTGGAACACTACATTATCTCATCCGGACTTAAGGAACTGATTGAGGGCACATCCATTGCACACCATTTTAAACAGATCTACGCTTGCTCGTTCATGTATGAGAATGATGCGGCCGTATGGCCTGCCGTTGCAGTGGATTTTACCTCTAAGACGCAGTTCATATTCATGATCAACAAGGGCATCCATGAAATCTGGAATAATGCCAGGATAAATGACTCAATGCCAGATGAAGGACGTCCGGTCCCATTCCAGAACATGATTTATATAGGCGACGGCGAAACAGACATTCCCAGTATGCGAATTGTAAAGAGCGAGGGTGGCCATTCTATAGCCATATACAAACCTGGAAATGACAGCAGCCGCAGCCAAACAGAGAACCTGGTACAGAGGGGACGCGTTAATTTTGCTTGCCCTGGTGACTATACAGAGGGCGGCGAACTCTACCAGGCCGTAATGGCAACTATTGCAAAAATCAAGACAGATTCTGATTTCCATGCCCTGGAGCACAGGAATCAGAAATCCATGCTCAGATAACAAAGACCTATGGAGAAATTCAATATAATTGTTTTGGCAAAACAGGTTCCTGATACCCGTAAGGTGGGTAAGGATGCCATGAATGCCGATGGCACTATAAACCGTGCCGCACTTCCGGCTGTATTTAACCCGGAAGACCTTAATGCCCTGGAACTGGCGCTTGAGATCAAGGACCGTTTTCCGGGTAGTGTAGTTACCATGCTAACAATGGGTCCCGAAAGAGCCAAGGAGATAGTTATGGAGGGTGTTTATCGTGGTGCAGATGGTGGTTATCTGCTTTCTGACCGTCTGTTTGCAGGTGCTGATACACTTGCAACATCTTACGCCCTGTCTACTGCTATCAAAAAGATAGGCAAGGCTGATCTGATTATTGGCGGCCGTCAGGCAATAGACGGAGATACAGCTCAGGTGGGTCCTCAGGTAGCAGAGAAACTTGGACTCAATCAGGTAACATACGTTGAGGAACTTTTGGACATGGATTCCAACTCAGTTACCGTGAAGCGTGTTATTACCGGTGGCGTAGAGACCGTTAAGGCTCCTCTGCCATGTGTGCTCACAGTCAATGGAAGCGCTGCTCCGTGCCGTCCGCGTAATGCCAGACTGCTTATATCACGCAAGCACTATGAGGTGGCTACATGGACTGTGGCCGATGTGAACGCTGATCCAGCCAAGTGCGGTCTTTCAGGTTCACCAACCAAAGTAAAGAAAATTGAGAACATAGTATTCCAGGCCAAGGAGAGCAAGCGTTATGGCTCAACCGATGCAGATATAGCTGCTCTGATAGACGAACTGGCCGTGAACCACATAATAGGATAAAATCATGGACAGCGTATTCGTATATTGTGAACTGGAGGGCACTACAGTTGCCCCGGTCAGCCAGGAACTGCTCACCAAGGGACGTTCACTTGCCGCCCAGCTTGGAGTTAAGCTTGAGGCCATTGCAATTGGTACAGGTCTAAATGGTATAGAGGAACAGATACTTCCTTACGGAGTGGACGTACTGCATGTGTTCGATGCCAAGGGTCTGTCTCCATATACAACAGCACCTCATTCAGCTATTCTTGTGCGTCTTTTCCAGGAGGAGAAACCACAGATAGCTCTGATGGGAGCTACTGTAATTGGGCGTGATCTGGGACCAAGGGTTTCTTCGGCCCTTGGAAGCGGACTTACCGCCGATTGCACCAACCTGGAGATAGGAGAGTATGAGGACAAGAAAACCGGTAAGATGTATGAGAACCTTCTATATCAGATCCGTCCGGCTTTTGGAGGTAATATCATAGCCACAATCGTGAATCCCGACCACCGTCCACAGATGGCAACCGTACGTCAGGGCGTTATGAAAAACGAGCCTGCTCAGGGTCCGGTCAAGGGAACAGTGGTAAACCATAAGGTGGCCGACTACGTAAGTCAGACAGACCTTGCGGTGAGTGTGCTGGACCATCACATGGAAAAGCCATCACACAATCTGGACAGCGCAAGCATAGTTGTGGCAGGAGGATATGGCATGGGCAGCCGCGAGAATTTTGACATGCTGTTCAAGCTTGCAGAGTGTCTTCATGCCGAGGTAGGCGCCAGTCGTGCTGCTGTTGATGCCGGTTTTGTGGACCATGACCGCCAGATTGGACAGACCGGACTTACAGTCAGACCAAAACTCTATATTGCATGTGGAATATCGGGCCAGATCCAGCATATTGCCGGCATGAAGGAGAGTAGTCTCATTATGTCCATCAACCAGGACCCCGACGCACCAATCAACTCAATAGCCGATTATGTTATAACCGGCCGTGTTGAGGATGTGATACCAAAACTTATCCGTCACTACAAGGAAATTTCAAAATGAACAGTTATCAGGATACCCCAGAACTCAAGGCCCGCATGCAATCTCCGCTCATGGAGCGCATTGTGGAGCTTAAGGAGAATTTTTATGCTGCTGCAGGCACCGATGAGTGTGCTCCGGTCAATTTTGACGATGCAATGGACAATTACAGCCGCGTGCTGGAACTTGCCGGCAGCGTGTGCGATGAAGTGATTGCACCCAATGCCGAATCTGTGGACCGTGAAGGATCACACTGCAGTGGTGGACGTGTACAGTACTCACAGGGTACAGCCCAGAACCTTAAGGTTATGCATCAGGCCGGACTGTCCGGATTTGGACTCCCACGCCAGTACGGCGGCCTTAACATGCCAGTAACCGTGTTCAGTGCAGTATGCGATATGATTTCCAGGGCCGATGCCTCATTCCAGAATGTATGGGGCTTGCAGTCATGCGCCGATACAATCTGTGAGTTTGGCAGCGAGGAGCAGAAAGAGAAATATCTTAATCTTGCCAGCCAGGGTGCTACCATGTCCATGGACCTGACCGAACCCGATGCCGGTAGTGACCTGCAGAGCGTTATGCTCAGTGCAACAGAGGATGTAGAGAACGGTTGCTGGCGACTGAACGGTGTAAAGCGTTTTATAACCAACGGTGACAGTGATATACACCTGGTACTTGCGCGCAGTGAGGAAGGTACAACAGACGGCCGTGGACTTTCTCTCTTTATCTATGACAAGCGTGACGGAGGAGTCAATGTACGCCGTATAGAGGATAAGATGGGTATTCATGGTTCTCCAACCTGTGAGCTCGTATTCAACAATGCCAAGGCTGAACTTTGTGGAAGCCGCCGTCTTGGTCTTATCAAGTACGTTATGGCACTCATGAATGGTGCGCGTCTAGGTATTGCCACCCAGAGTGTGGGTATTCAGGATGCAGCATGGCGCGAGGCTGTGGCCTATGCAGCAGAGCGTTGCCAGTTTGGCGGTACTATTGACCGTTTCCCGGCTGTGTACCAGATGATGGCCCTCATGAAGGCCAAGGTTGAGGCATCGCGCTCACTTCTTTATGAGACATCACGATATGTAGATATATACAAGTCTCTCGATGCCATTGCCAAACTACGTACACTCACTCCTGAAGAGCGTGCCGAGAGCAAACGCTACAGCCGTCTGGCCGATGCCCTTACTCCAATTGCCAAGGGTATGACCAGTGAGTTTGCCAACCAGAACAGCTATGACAGCATCCAGATTCACGGAGGTTCAGGCTTTATGCGTGACTATGCATGCGAGCGCCTTTACCGCGATGCCCGTATTACCTCAATCTACGAGGGTACAACCCAGTTGCAAGTGGTAGCAGCCCTGCGTTACGTAACATCGGGAGTATATGCTCAGTTTGTTAGGGAAATGCTTTCTGCAATGCCTGATTCTGATCAGAAGGCTTCCATAGAGGAACTCACTGGAAAGCTAGAGGCCATGACTGCCCATGTAACAGAGTACAAGGATAACTCATTCAATGATTTCTGCGGACGTCGCCTTATGGAGAGTGCAGCTTACTGTGTAATGTGCACCCTGCTGCTGCGTGATTCTCTGGAAACTCCAGGTATGTTTGAAAAGCATCTTGCCGTATTTATGGATCACTCACGTTCACAGATTGATGGTCATTACAGTGTAGTGATGTCATGGACTCCAGAAAGCGCAGGTTATTACAGATAACGAACCCCTTTCCATACATGGAAGAAGGTGCCTCGGGAAATATCCCCGGGGCACTTTTCTTAATCTAAAGAGTGTGATTGGGTTTTGTTTTCATGTTAATTAGTAGTATTTTCGCGGTTATAATAATAAAGGCTGCAAGTTGCAGGAAACAGGTAAAGACATATTAAAGAGTGAGGCCCGATTCAGGCTCCTGACAGAGGCTCCTATCCCGCGTTTGGTGCTCAGTCTGGCTGTACCCACTATAATAAGTATGTCGGTATCGGCCCTTTATAATATTGCGGATTCATGGTTTATTGGTCACATCAGCACTGCTGCTACGGCAGGTGTTGGTGTGGCTTTTGCATATCAAACCCTTATTCAGGCCATAGGTTTCTTTTTTGGCGCCGGATCTGGTAATTATATTTCACGAGCCTTGGGTGCCCGTGACTCAGAAGGTGCTGGACGTATGGCTGCCAACGGCTTTTTTACATCGTTCCTGATAGGAGTGATACTGCTTGTGCTGGGACTTACGTTCATTACTCCCCTGTCCAGAATACTGGGTGCCACTAATGAGGTTGTGCCTTACTCGAATGCATACCTGAGATGGCTGCTCATTGCCACGCCTTTCTTGATTTCACAAATGACACTGAATAATCAGCTCCGTCTTCAGGGCAATGCCATGGTGGCTATGATAGGCCTTACTACCGGTGCCGTTCTCAATGTGCTGTTTGACTGGCTGTTCATTATAAGGATGGATATGGGGGTTGGTGGTGCATCGCTTGCCACTTTTGTTAGTCAGACCATATCCTGGATGCTTTTGCTTGGGGCAACATTCATAGATGGTAATGTCCATATTAGCCTGCGTAATTATTCGCTGTCACTGAGTATTTTAAAGGAAATAGGGGCGGGAGGATTGCCTTCGCTTATGCGTCAGTCGCTGTCCAGCATAGCTACAATCAGCTTGAATTGGGCCGCAGCTTATTATGCCTTGGATGGCCAGGAGGCATCTACCATTGCCGCATTCTCTGTTGTAGCCAGAGTTATGCAGTGTGCCATGGCTGTGATTCTTGGAGTAGGACAGGGCTTTCAACCGGTGTGTGGATTTAACTGGGGAGCCAGACTGTATGGAAGGGTACGCCAGTCTTATCTGTTTACAATCAGTTTAAGCCTGTTGCTACTGATTGCCATGTCTGTATGTGGCCTGTTGTATGCTCCGCAGATTATCAGTTTTTTTCGTGATGAGGATCCCGAACTTATAAGTATAGGCACCAAGGTACTCAGATGGCAGTGCGCTGCATTCCCGCTTGTGGCAGTTACTACCCCTACCAATATGCTGTTGCAGAATATCCGCCGTACAGGTAGGGCTACACTGTTGGCTATGTGCCGCCATTGTATTATGTTCTATCCTGCTATACTCTTGGTTCCTTCAATATGGGGTCTAGGTGGACTACAGGCCAGCCTTGCTGTGTCGGACGTGCTTACATTCATGCTTGCACTTCCGTTCTGTATAAGTATTCTACGGGAACTTTCCGCACGTGATAAGGGCATTTTCAAGGAATAAACTTAATTTTGCTGCATGGAACAGTCATACACAGACATGCTGGAGCTGCTCAAGAGCATTATACGTACGCCTTCTGTAACGCGTGCAGAGCAACAGGTATCTGATTTGTTAAAGGCAGATATGGAACGTCATGGATACACGCCAAAATCCATAGGCCTTAATATTCTGTGCTACGGACATTCTTTTGATCCTTCCAAGCCTATAATCCTTATGAACAGCCACATGGACACTGTAAAGCCGGTTTCCGGTTGGACTAAGGATCCTTTTGAACCTGTAATTGAGGATGGCAGGCTGTATGGACTGGGAAGTAATGACGATGGTGGAGGATTGGTTTCCTTGCTCTATGCTTTTTATGAGCTGGACTCAAGGCCTCAGAGTTACAATCCCGTATTCCTTGCTACTGTGGAGGAGGAGGTAAATGGTACCGGCGGTATGAAACTTGTGGTAAATGAATTACCCAGGATTGCCGTGGCCATAATAGGCGAACCCACCGGAATGCAACCTGCCATAGCGGAGAAAGGACTTATGGTTCTGGACTTTACTGTGTATGGTAAATCTGGTCATGCTGCACGCAATGAGGGTATTAACGCACTCTACAGGGCTGTAGATATTATTGACATGCTCAGGAATTATAACTTTGAGGAGCAGTCCCAACTGCTTGGACCGGTTAAAATGACCGTTACCATGGTCAATGCCGGAACCCAGCATAATGTGATTCCCGATGTTTGTACTTTTACTGCCGATATAAGGAGTAATGAATTCTATTCTAATCATAGGATATTTGACATGGTCACTGCCATGCTGCCTGAATGGTGCCATGTTAAGGCCAGGTCTTTCAACCTGAATTCTTCTAGAATAGACGCCCAGCATCCCATAATAAGAAAGGCTGTAGGACTTGGACTTGTTCCATACGGTTCGCCAACCCTGTCGGATCAGGCCATACTGGACTGTCCTTCGTTTAAACTTGGTCCGGGCGAGTCGTCGCGTTCCCACACTGCCAATGAATACATAAAACTGGATGAACTTGAAAAAGCGGTTCCATTGTATATTGAACTGCTTGATGGATTGACCCTCTCTGAATAATTATACAAAATATATCTTTAATCCCTGCGTGGGTTGTTATAGGATATTTTGATATGTAAAAATTGCTTAAACATAAGCCAAAAATATGCAAAATTAAGAATATAGAATATCTTTGCACTGCAATTACAAAAACGGCTTTTGCCGTTGTAAATGTATATGATTGTATAGTCCTTTTTATAAATATCATTGGGTATCGTACGATGTGAATCATGCGCCACCAAAAAAAGAGAAGGGATGCCAGTCCGGCAACTCTTCTTTTTTTTGTACTTTTACCCATCATAATAAATCAAGGTTTTATGGATAACAGTTTTGCCAGCGGTATAAGCCGCATAGAAATAAATTCGCTCTGGGGCAGGAAACACATTGTGTGGAACCTTCATCCAGATGTAAATATCCTGAGTGGAGTGAACGGAACGGGCAAGAGTACTATCCTGAACAAGACCGTGGCCTGCCTTGACTGGATATCGGGCAATAGCTCCGAGGAAACTCCGGAGGTGTCTATTGAGTACTACCCAGATGGAGCACAGAAAGTGCGCTATGACGTGATACGGAGCATTGACCGTCCGCTCATGCACAGCAATCTCCTTGAAAAGATGTCAGACAAGAGTGTGGTATCGGAACTGGATTGGCAGCTGTATAAACTGCAGCGCCGTTATCTGGACTATCAGGTGAATATTGGCAATAAAACAATTCAGCTTCTTACCAGCGGCGATCCTTCCAGGATGACCCAAGCCCAGGAACTGTCGGCCCCCAAGATACGTTTTATGGACTATATGGATGAACTTTTCTGTGACACTGGAAAGAAAATAGTCCGTACCAGTAATGAAATACTGTTTGATCAGTTTGGAGTAACACTGCTCCCGTACAGCCTGTCATCGGGCGAAAAACAGCTTCTTGTAATCATGCTCACTACCCTGGTGCAGGATTCGGAACCGAGTGTACTCTTAATGGATGAACCAGAAATCTCACTTCATATTGAATGGCAACAGCAACTCATAAAAAGGGTGCGCTCTCTGAATCCTAATGTGCAGATAATCATGACAACCCATTCGCCTGCACTGATCATGGACGGATGGATGGATAATGTGTTCGATGTAGATGACATTACTGTAAAATGAAACGGCTTTTAGACAATGTTACATCGGCTTACATAGAAGCGGCCGACAGGCTGCTTCCAGGCAAGCATCGCGGCCGTATTGTGGCATTCGTTGAGAGCTATGATGATGTTGCGTTCTGGCGGTTGCTGCTCGATGAGTTCGAGGACGGACAACATTATTTCCAGATAATGCTTCCAGGGGGTGGAGGCTTGACCAAGGGTAAGAAATCGGCGCTTCACTCCTGTTTGGATAACCATGCGTTGGGAAAACATCTGATTGCGTGTGTGGACAGTGACTATGACTGGTTGCTTCAGGGCGCAACATTTACATCCAGGGAGATTATATCCAATCCCTATGTTATACAGACGTATACCTATGCCATAGAGAACTATCAGTGCTGGGCCGGTAGCCTGCATCAGATATGTGTACAGTGTACCCTGAATGATCACCGCCTGCTTGACTACAATGCGTTCATGGAGTTGTATTCAAAGGCCGTGTATCCACTGTTTGTGTGGAATATTTGGTTTTACAGGAACAAGATGCACAATGCTTACAGCATGCAGGACTTTAATATGGATATACGTCTAAGGCAGTTTGACGTTCGTAATCCGGCCCATTCTGTGATGGCACTGGCTGAGAGGGTAAACCATAAGGTTAACTGGTTCAAATCTCAGTATCAGGATGTTGTTCCACAGATTGATGCGCTGAGGGTAGAAATGGAGTCTATGGGAGTGCGTGATGACAATGCATACCTGTTTCTCCAGGGACATCATCTGGTGGAGAACGTGATTATGAAACTGCTGGTACCGGTCTGTGCAATCCTAAAACAGGAACGTGAAAATGAAATACGCAGTCTGGCGGTTCATGAACAGCAGTATAACAATGAGATAAGTGCTTATCGCCACAGTCAGATGAGCATTGAGGAGGCTATCAGAAAGAACACCCACTACCGCGATTGCAGTCTGTATGAGCGCATGCGTGATGATGTGCGTGCCATGTTAGGCTCGCTTCCAGAAAGAGGGAGTGAACAGTAAAAGCACACTGAATACCTCCAGACGTCCTACCAGCATGAGGACTGTTGAGAACCACTTGCCTATAAGGGGCATGTCACTCCAGGATATATTGCAGCCATGGTCTCCTATAGTGAGTCCAATATTGCTAAGACATGAAAGAGATGTTCCGTAGGCATCGGTAATATCCAATCCTATGGCCATGTAGAAGAACCATCCCAGAAATACCAGCGCAAAAAAGAATATGTAGAATGTGAGTACGCTCTGTCTTGTGGCAGGGGGGACCACCTTGTGGTTAACGCGTACCGGCAGGATGGCATTGGGGTGCAGTATGCGGTTGAACTCGTTGCGCATGGTCTTGAACAGTATGACCAGACGTATACATTTCATACCTCCCGATGTGGATCCAGCACAGGCACCCAGATACATACAGAGTCCCAGCAACATCCATATAAACGGAGGCCATAGGGTATAGTCTGTCGTGGTGTATCCCGTTGTGGTTATCATGGCGATAACGTGGAACAGGGCATTGCGGACCGATGCCTCACCGTTATACGGAGTGGAAAAATAGAGCCCGGTAGCAATGATTGCCGTGAATATCAGAATCAGGGCAACGTACCATTTTAGCTCTGTGTCTTCTAGCAGTTTACTGAGCTTGCCCTTGAATGCAAGGAAATAGAGCAGCCCGTAATTGATTCCCGACAGGAACATGAATACAATTATGACATACTCTATAGTACGTGAATCGTAAAAGGCTATACTTGCGTTCTTGGTGGAGAATCCTCCGGTGGCAGCCGTGCACAGGGCGTGGTTTATGCTGTCAAACACACCCATTCCACATAATCTCAATGCTATTGAGCAAAGTAAGGTAATGAGTATGTAAACGGTAATTATCCATCGGCCACTCGTACTTATTCTTGGATGAAGCTTGCCCCGGGTAGGACCAATGGCTTCGGCTGCAAAGAGCTGCACCTCACCAACTCCAAAGATAGGCAATACGGCTACAGTAAAGAACACTATTCCCAGACCACCTATCCATTGGGTAAGGCTGCGCCAGAACAGCAATCCGTGTGGCAGTGCCTCTATATTGTCCAGAATGGTTGCGCCGGTAGTTGAGAATCCTGAGATGGTTTCAAAATAAGCATCTGTAAAGGTGGTTATGTGACCGCTAATAAGGTATGGCAGGGAGCCAAATATGGAGAACATTGTCCAGCTTAGGGCTACCACAATATAACCATCCCTTCTTGTCATGGAATTCTCCTTGTGGCGTGCTCCACGGCCAATGATCATAAGCAACAGGCCAAAACACGAGGTAATGAGTGCACCCATTACAAAGCCAAACAGATCATTCTCGCCGTAGTAAAGCGACAGCAGGGAACACAGCAGCAGTATTCCGGATTCTATGAGAAGCAGGATTCCAAGAATACGTTGTATGATTCTGAAATGTATCACTTAAAGAACTTTTCTATGGTTTTTATCATACCTTCCAGACAGAATACCACTACGTGGTCTCCAGGCAGAATCTGGGTGCTGCCGGTAACCAGGATGGCTTCTCTGTCTCTGATAAGACCGCCTATGGTTACGCCTCGTGGCAGGGATATGTCCTTGACAAGGTTCTTGGTTATCCTGGAACCCTGCACTACATTGAACTCTGCTACGTCGGCATTGGCAAATGTAAGGCATTTTACATTGGTAACATCGGCATCGAGCATCATCTGATATATGTGGCTTGCAGCAATCTTTTTCTTGTTGATTACTGTTCCTATATCCAGCTTGTCGGCCATGTTTATGTAGTCTATGTTCTCTACCTCGGCAATGGTCTTGGTCACTCCAAAACGCTTGGCTGCAAGACAGGCCAGGATATTGGTCTCTGAGTTGTCTGTAAGTGCCACGAACGCCTCAGTATGCAGTATGCCCTCGCTGCGCAACAGGCTTGGGTCACGTCCGTCACCGTTTATGATCATGACCTTGTCATCTACAAGTTCTGTAAGGCGGTTGCATCGGGCCAGATCGCTCTCAATAATCTTGAGATTCATGTAGTCCGGCATAAGCTGGGCTGTGCGTACGGCAATCCTGCTCCCTCCCATGATTATTACGTCACGCACATCGGGAAGCTCCTCCTTTCCGGCAATCTTGCGGATATGTGGAATATGCTTCTTCATGGTCATAAAGTAGACCAGGTCTCCCGGACGCATTGTGTCATGGCCGCTTGGGATAATGGTTTCACCCTCACGCAGAATGGCAACGATATGGTATGGCAGTTCATTGCCGAGTTCCGCAAGAGGCTTGTTGAGAATCTGGGCATTGTTACGCAACTTGATTCCCATCATGACCAGGGCTCCACCGGCAAACTCCCACCACTGGCGTATCCAGCTGAGTTTCATGCCGTCAACAATATCCTTGGCTGCAAGCATTTCCGGGTAGATAAGTGAATCCACGCCTATGCTTGAGAAATACTCGCGGTTTTTGGGCTCAAGATACTCATAGTTATCTATTCTTGCTACTGTCTTGCGGGCACCAAGGTAGTGTGCCAGCTGACAAGAAATGAGGTTGCGGCTTTCCTCGGGGGTAACCGCTACAAACAGGTCTGCATTGCCTGCGCCGGCTTCGCGGAGTGTCTTGAGCGAAACTGGCGAACCCTGTATGGTGAGCAGGTCAAAGCTTGAATCCATGCTGCTCAGCCTTTCCTCGGACTCGTCTATGAGAGTAATGTCCTGATTCTCTCCGGCAAGCAGTTTTGCCAGATGGGTACCTACATTTCCTGCTCCTGCAATTACGATTCTCATTTTCTGGTTTTATTTTTCTGATGTGAGTGCATTCAGTGCATTGATGACTGCATCCTCATCGAGATTGCAAACTTTTAGAAGCTGTGGAGTTGCTCCATGCTCTATGAATCTGTCGGGAATACCCAGCCTCTTTATACGGGGCGTATATCCGTGCTCCATCATGTATTCAACAACGGCTGTTCCCAGTCCACCGGTTACGCAACCATTCTCAACAGTGACTATGTTGCTGAACTTCTGTCCTACCTCCTCCAGGATTCCATTGTCCAGTGGCTTGAGGAAACGCATATCGTAAAGCGCTGCCGTGAGTCCTGAACTCTGCTCCCAGTTGCTGATTGCCTGCATGGCAATATTGCCTATCGGGCCTATTGTAAGGACTGCCACGTGGTCTCCGTCTTTCATCCTGCGTCCGGTTCCTACTACAATGGGCTCAAGTGGCTTGCGCCAGTCTGTCAGTATTCCGCGTCCGCGGGGATAGCGTATTACAAAGGGGCCCTGGTCCGGCAACTGTGCGGTATACATAAGGTTGCGCAGTTCCACCTCATCGTAAGGCGATGCTATGGTCAGATTGGGGATGGGACGCAGGTATGCCAGGTCAAACGCACCGTGGTGGGTAGGACCGTCCTCGCCAACTATTCCTGCGCGGTCCAGGCAAAGCACCATGTTAAGGCGCTGGATGGCAACGTCATGGATAAGGTTGTCATAGGCCCGCTGCATGAATGACGAGTATATGTTACAGAATGGAACCATGCCTTCGGTGGAGAGTCCGCCGGAAAATGTAACGGCGTGGCCTTCGGCTATGCCTACGTCAAAGCATCGGTCCGGGAACTCTTTCATGGGAATATCCATGCTGCAGCCTATGGGCATGGCCGGAGTTATTCCAATAATCCTGGGGTTTTCTCGCATGAGTTCCAGCAGAGTCTCTCCGAACACGTCCTGAAAGAGGGGCGGCTGGCTGTCTCCATTACGTACTATACGCTCGCCGGTGAGCTTGTCAAACAGTCCGGGTGCATGCCAGATGGCCGAATCTTTCTCTGCGGGTTCATATCCCTTGCCCTTTACGGTAATGATGTGGAGCAGTTTGGGGCCGTGCATGCCCTTTATGTTGGACAATATCCTGACCAGGTTCTGGACATTGTGCCCATCTACCGGGCCAAAATAGCGGATGTCCATACCTTCAAACACATTGTTCTGCTGTGTAGCCCTGATCTTTATGCGGTTGTTGCGGCGAATAATGTTGCGGCGTTTCTGGTCATTCAGGAGACCCAGGCTGTCCAGGATATCCGATACTATGTAGCGGAACCTGTTGTATGGGCGCGATGTCTGCAGGTGTGTAAGGTAACTGCGCATGCCTCCCACGCTCTGGGAGATGCTCATATTGTTATCGTTCAGGATTATAAGCAGGTCATTGTTTGTTGTGGAGGCATTGTTGAGTCCCTCAAATGCCAGACCTCCGCTCATGGCTCCGTCTCCAATCACGGCTACCACACGCCGGCTGGAGTTTCCGTTGCGCTTGTCGGCAACAGCCATGCCAAGGGCTGCAGAGATGGAGTTCGATGCATGGCCTGCTGTAAATGAGTCATACTCACTTTCATCGGGCGATGGGAATGGCTTGATTCCGCCAAACTTGCGGTTGGTGGAGAATCTGTCCCGTCTTCCGGTAAGGATCTTGTGCCCGTAGGCCTGGTGTCCTACATCCCACACAATGCGGTCGTTGGGAGTGTTGAACACATAATGCAGTGCAACTGACAACTCAACGGTGCCCAGACTGGATCCAAAATGACCCGGGTTCTGTGACAGCTCGTCTATTATCATCTGCCGGAGTTCATTGCAGACCTGTGGAAGCTGGTTCAAATGGAGCTTGCGCAGGTCGGCAGGACTGTCTATTGTTTTGAGCAGATTCTTTTTAGAACTTTCCTCTTGAGTTGTAGCCATTATCTGACAAATGTTTCAAACTGCAAATGTACCATTTCTTGCTGAATAATTCAGTGATTCCGGCATTTGATGACTTTTTTATTTATGGTGTGGCAGTTAGTGCATACACAGGGAGTTTTTATTGGATAATTGGTTATCTTTGCTAATTGCATTTGCAATCGCATCAATACAGGACAATGAGATACTCTATAGATGATATAGTAAAGATGACCGGAGCCGAAAGACATGGTTTCTGCCCGGCCGTAATATCATGGCTGTTAACCGACAGCCGTTCACTCTGTTTTCCCGATGAGACCCTGTTCTTTGCACTTGTAACAGCAAGGAACGATGGACACAATTACATTAAGGAACTTTACAGCCGTGGAGTCAGGAATTTTGTGGTCAGCTACCTTCCAGACTACATGTCGGATTATGAGGAGTGTAATTTCCTGCTGGTACGGGATACTCTCTCTGCATTGCAGACCCTTGCAGCTGCTCACAGGAAGGCCTTTGATATTCCGGTGGTAGGCATTACCGGAAGCAATGGCAAGACCATGATAAAGGAATGGCTGTATCAGCTGCTTGAGAGCGACTATGCTGTTACCCGTTCTCCAAAAAGCTACAATTCACAGATAGGCGTGCCCCTTTCTGTATGGCTGCTCAACAACCAGTCGGAGCTGGGAATCTTTGAGGCTGGAATCTCCAAGAAGGATGAGATGCGCAGCCTTTGGAAAATAATCAAGCCTACAGTAGGAATACTGTCCAATATAGGTCTGGCACATCAGGAGAACTTCCAGTCTCTCCAGGACAAGTGCATAGAAAAGCTCAAGCTGTTCCAGGACTGTGATGTGGTCATATACAACTGTGACAATGAACTTATTCAGGGCTGCGTGGACAAGTCCATAATCACTGCACGTGAGATTGCATGGTCCCGCAAGAACCAGGATAAGCCGTTGTACATATCGAATGTGGTCAAGGGCGTAAACTCAACAGAAATAACCTACAGGTATCTGAGTCTGGAGAACAAGTTTACCATCCCGTTTACAGACGATGCGTCCATAGAGGATGTCCTGCACTGTCTGGCAGTATGTGTGTACCTTATGGTTCCGCCAGAGAAAATAACTGAGCGTATGGCCCGCCTGGAACCGTTGGCCATGCGTCTGGAGGTAAAGGATGGCAAACAGGGCTGTATAATAATCAATGACAGCTATAACTCAGACATATCATCGCTCGGCATTGCGCTGGATTTCATGGCCCGCCGTCAGGATGACAAGCTGCGCAGCCGCACCCTTATACTGTCGGATATACTCCAGTCTGGATGGTCTGTACGGGAACTGTACAAGAGAGTGGCACAACTGGTGGAGAGCCGCGGAGTTACAAAACTCATAGGTATAGGTGCCGACATATCGTCCGAATCCAAGCGTTTTGACCTGCCGGAGAAGTATTTCTTCAATACAGTGGATGATTTCCTTAAGTCTAATGTAATAAAGTCTATCCATAATGAGCTGGTGCTTATAAAAGGTGCCCGCATATACAGTTTTGACAGAATTGCAGAACGTCTGGAGCTCAAGGTTCATGAGACCATCCTGGAGGTTAACCTGCAGGCCCTGGCCGATAATCTGAACCATTATCGCGGCATGCTCAGACCCGACACCAAGATAGTATGCATGATAAAGGCATCGGCCTATGGCTCAGGCTCCGTAGAGGTGGCAAAAACACTTCAGGACCGCAAGGTGGACTACCTGGCAGTAGCTGTGGCCGACGAGGGATGGGAACTGCGCAAGGCCGGTATTACCGCCAATATCATGGTCATGAACCCAGAAAAGACATCGTTCAATACACTGTTTGACCAGAAACTGGAGCCCGAGGTGTACAGTTTTCATCTGCTCGATATGATAATAAGGGCTGCAGAGCATAATGGAGTAACCAATTTCCCTATCCATATTAAGATAGATACGGGTATGCACCGCCTGGGATTTGCACCGCAGGATATGGACGAACTGGTAAGACGCCTGCAGCGCCAGACCGCAGTTATACCATGCTCTGTGTTCTCCCATTTTGTGGGCAGTGACAGCAGCAGTTTTGATGATTTTACAAAATTGCAGATAGAGCGTTTTAATCAGGCTGCCGATACCCTGCAGGCTGCATTCAAACATCATATTATACGTCATATCTGCAATTCGGCAGGTATTGAGCGTTTCCCGGAGGTCCACTATGACATGGTCAGACTTGGACTGGGACTCTACGGAATTAATCCTATAGACAACAGCGTCCTGGAGCCTGTGAGCACTCTCAAGACCACCATTCTCCAGATCCGTGAACTCGAGGCTGGGCAGACTGTGGGCTACAGCCGCAAGGGAAAGATTGATAAACGCTCCAGGATTGCAGCCATTCCAATAGGATATGCCGATGGGCTGGACCGTCGCCTTGGAAACGGGAATGCGTACTGTCTGGTAAAGGGGCAGAAAGCCTACTACGTAGGAAATATATGCATGGACGTGTGTATGATAGATGTTACCGATATTGACTGCCAGGAGGGAGACAGCGTTGAGATATTTGGTCAGGGCCTGCCAGTTTCTGTCTTGTCAGACATTCTTGGAACCATTCCATACGAGATTATTTCCACAATATCTACCCGCGTAAAAAGGGTGTATTACTCTGAATAATAAATACTAATCTAAATAATAATAATATGACCAATTCTGCTACCAAGGACGGTGCCCGCATGACCAATTTCCGATGGGCACTCTGCGCGTTGCTTTTTGTGGCAACTACTGTGAATTATCTGGACCGTCAGGTGCTTTCACTCACATGGAAGGATTTTATCTCGGCCGATTTTGCCTGGACTGACAGCCAGTACGGATCCATAACAGGTCTGTTCTCTATTTTCTATGCTTTTGCCTGCCTTTTTTCTGGTAAGTTTATTGACTGGCTGGGTACCCGTAAGGGTTATCTGTGGGCTATTTTTATATGGTCAATAGGTGCCTGCATGCATGCGGCATGCGGTTGGGCATCGCTGGCATGGTGCGGTGTGGAGTCTATGGCAGCAGCCAAGAACTCTGCCGATATAATGCTCATGGTATCTACGGTATCGGTTTATATGTTTATGATCTGCCGCATGGTCCTGGCACTTGGTGAATCGGGCAACTTCCCTGCAGCAATCAAGGTTACAGCCGAGTATTTCCCCAAGAAAGACCGCGCGTTTGCAACATCAATATTCAATGCCGGCGCATCTGTAGGCGCCCTGGCAGCTCCGGCTACCATTCCTCTGCTGGCAGCAAAGTGGGGCTGGGAGATGGCATTCATCATTATTGGTGCACTTGGATTTATCTGGATGTTTTTCTGGTTTGCATTCTACCAGAAACCAGAGAAGTCAAGATTTGTAAACAGTGCAGAGCTTGAGTACATACATCAGGATGACGAGGCTCCGGTACAGGCTGCTGCCCAGGCACCTGAAAAGGAGGAAAAATCCATTCCTTTCTTTAAGTGCTTTACATTCCGTCAGACCTGGGCATTCATCTGTGGTAAGTTCTTTACCGATGGAGTATGGTGGTTCTTCCTGTTCTGGGCTCCGGCGTATTTCTCTGACCAGTACGGCTACCGTTCAGACTCAAAGGAGGCTATCATGCTTATATTCGTGCTCTATCTCATTGTAACTGTGGTAAGCATAGGTGGTGGTTATCTGCCCAAGCTGTTTGTTGAGAAAAAAGGAATGGAGCCATACTCGGGCCGAATGAAAGCCATGCTCATATTTGCATTCTTCCCGCTGCTGGCCCTGTTTGCACAGCCTCTTGGCCGTTACAGCGCATGGTTCCCGGCTATCATTATAGGTCTGGCCGGTGCTGGACATCAGGCTTGGTCGGCTAACCTGTATTCCACAATAGGTGACATGTTCCCCAAATCTACCATTGGTACCATAACAGGTGTGGGTACAACAATGGGTGGACTGGCATCGTTCCTTATCAACAAGGGCGCCGGTATGCTGTTTACCAAGAGCGCAGCCCTTGGAGAGTCCTTCCAGTTCCTTGGTTTCCAGGGTAAGGAGGCAGGCTACATGATTGTATTCTGTATCTGTGCCGTGGCTTATCTGGTTGGATGGACCGTTATGAAGACCCTTGTACCAAAGTACAAACCCATAGTAGTGGACTGACAACTGCAACATGAAAACTTACAAACCTTACGAAAACCGTTATGACGGACGCATGCCTTACATTCGTTGTGGCAGGAGCGGAGTCCGACTGCCGGCAGTCTCACTGGGCCTGTGGCACAATTTTGGCAGCGTGGACAACTATGAAAAAGCACACAGCACAGCACTGTGTGCTTTTGACAGTGGTATAACATGCTTTGATCTGGCAAACAACTATGGTCCTGAATATGGTACGGCCGAGCTGACTTTTGGCCGTATTATGGAACAGAGCCTAAAGCCCTACCGTGATGAGCTGTTCATTACCACCAAGGCCGGATATGACATGTGGCCAGGTCCATACGGTGAGTGGGGCTCACGCAAGTACCTGATGAGCAGCCTTGACCAGAGCCTTAAAAGGATGAACCTGGATTATGTGGACCTGTTCTACTCACACAGGTATGATCCCGATACACCACTGGAGGAAACACTCCAGGCACTGGTGGACATTGTACGTATGGGCAAGGCTCTTTATGTAGGTATATCCAACTATCCTCTTGAGGTCCTGGACTTTACGTTCAGGTATCTGCGTGAGCGTGATGTGCCTTGCCTTATTTACCAGGGCAGGTACAATATGATGGACCGCCGCATGGAAAACGGAATACTGGATGCGTGCGCAAGGGCTGGGGTAGGTTTTACGGCCTTCTCACCACTCAATCAGGGACTGCTTACGGACCGGTATCTTAATGGCATTCCCAGTGACTCGCGTATGTCCCGTAACTTTTTCCTCAAGAAAGAAGTGCTTACCAATGATATGGTATGTGCACTCAAAGAGTTGAACCATTTGGCGAAGGACAGAGGGCAGACACTGTCTCAGATGTCTCTTGCATGGCTGCTCAGGGATGGGATGGTAACATCGGTCCTGGCTGGAGCCAGCAGTCCTGAGCAGCTTAAAACCAACGTAGGCGCACTGGAAAACCTTGATTTCTCCTCTCAGGAGACTGCTAAGATTGATGAAATACTTACTAACCTTATAACCAGATGAATTATAACAAAGTTTCTATTAAGGAGAAGATTGCCTATGCCCTGGGCGATGCAGCTGCGGGTGGCATTACATGGAAAATCATGTCTATTGCTTTCCCGCTCTTCTTTACCAATGTGTTTGGACTGACTTTTGCCGATGCCGCAGCGCTCATGCTGCTGGCACGCATGTTCGATGTTGTTACAGACCCAATCATGGGCAGCCTGGCAGACCGTACCCAGTCCCGCTGGGGAACATACCGCCCTTGGCTTATCTGGGGTGCCATACCTTACGGACTTATTTTTGCCCTGTTGCTCTTTACTCCAAATCTGGGTCCTGCCGGCAAACGCGTGTGGGCTTACACCCTGTATCTCCTTATGATGGCCATCTACACAGCTGTCAATGTTCCTTACGGCTCATTGTTGGGTGTAATGACCGATGACGACGACCAGAAGAACCAATTCTCCTCTTACCGCATGGTGGGAGCGTATGCAATGGGATTCATTACCTTGCTTTCTTTTCCATACCTGCAGAAAATGGTGGGTGGAACTGAGGCTCATCAGTATGCAGTGCTTGGCGCTGCGTTTGGTATTGTTGCAGCTGCCATGACACTGATATGCGGACTTTGGACAAGGGAGAGGTTCAAGCCTGTCCGCGCCGAGAAGTTCTCATTCAGTCAGTACGGCAACCTGTTCCGCAACCGCCCATGGATTTACATGACCCTTATGGCAATATGCACCAATTTCTTTAACGGATTCCGTTATGCTGTGGCCGGTTACATGATAACCTATTGCCTGGGCGGTGACGTCACTGTAGGCGCACTCATCATCAACTATACCGTATTCATGGCATTCGGTGAGGTTACCTGCATGATATTTGGCGGTATATCTCCAGCATTTACCAAGTGGATTGGTTCCAAGAGAATGGCATTTGTATGGTCGGCAGTAATATGCTGCGTAACATCGGTTGCATTTTTCTTTATCCCAATGGATGCCAGTTATATATGGGTAATGGTGGTGGTTTCTGTGCTTACATCGGTAGGCTGTGGACTGTATTCACCACTGCTCTGGTCCATGTATGCCGATGTAGCTGACTATGCAACAGAGAAGTTTGGTACATCATCTACCGGCCTTATTTTCTCATCGGGAACCATGGCCCAGAAACTGGGTGGTGCTGTATCGGGCGCTCTGATTGCCTTCCTGCTTGGTCTTGCCGGTCTTGTTTCTACCACAGATACGTCTACAGGCCAGACCATAGTTACAATTACCAATGAGCCTGCCGTGCAGCACATGGTTTGGTCACTGTTCTCGCTCGTTCCGGCTGCTATTGCTCTGGTAATGGGCTATCTGGCATATAAGTTCCCAATCAAGAAATAAGTTTATGTCTAAAGAATACGGTCATTACGATGACAAGGCAAGGGAATATGTAATAACAGACCCTGCCACCCCGTTTCCATGGATCAACTATCTGGGAAATGAGGATTTCTTCTCACTCATAAGCAACACTGCCGGCGGCTACAGCTTCTACAAGGATACCAAGTACCGCCGCATTACCCGCTACCGTTACAATGGCGTCCCAATGGATAACGGTGGCCGATACTTCTATATAAATGACGGTGAAACCGTATGGAATCCGGGTTGGAAACCATGCAAGACCCCACTGGACTCTTACGAATGCCGTCACGGCATGAACTACACCCGCATAACCGGTTCAAAGAACGGAATTGAGGCAAGCACTCTCTTCTTTGTTCCGCTGAACACATGGGCCGAGGTTCAGAAGGTCACCCTTAGGAACACAACAGACAAGGAAAAGAGCATCAAGCTCTTCTCATTTGCCGAGTGGTGTTTGTGGAACGCATCGACCGACATGGAGAATTTCCAGCGCAACTGGTCAACCGGTGAGGTTGAGATTGACGGCAGCGTAATTTACCACAAGACTGAGTACAAGGAGCGCCGCAACCACTACGCATACTATTCCGTGAATGTACCGGTGCAGGGCTATGACACTGACCGCGAGTCATTCATTGGTCTGTACAATGAGTTTTCTAACCCACAGTGCGTCATGGCAGGAAAGCCTGCAATGAGCCTTGCACACGGATGGTCACCTATTGCCAGCCACTATATTGAGGTAACACTCAAGCCCGGTGAGTCTAAGGACTACGTTTTCCTGCTGGGCTATGTTGAGAATGAGCAGGATGAGAAGTTCTCTCAGGAGGACATTGCCCGCAAGCAGAGCGGTGAACTCATTTCCAGCCAGGCATCGGACCACACTCTTGTAAATAAGAAGAAGGCACTTGAGACCATTGAGCGGTTCAGCACAGTGCAGGCTGTAGATTCCGCATTTGCAGAACTGACTGCCATGTGGGATGAACTGCTAGACAAGTACGTGGTCAAGTCTGCCGACCCACGCCTGGACCGCATGGTCAATATCTGGAACCAGTACCAGTGCATGATCACATTCAATTTTAGCCGTAGTGCCAGCTTCTTTGAGAGCGGCATTGGCCGTGGCATGGGATTCCGTGACAGCAACCAGGACCTTGTGGGATTTGTCCATCAGGTTCCTTCACGCGCACGCCAGAGAATCATTGACATTGCATCGACCCAGTTCCCTGACGGCGGCTGCTACCATCAGTACCAGCCTCTTACAACGCGCGGAAACAACGACATTGGCGGTGGTTTTAACGATGACCCAATGTGGCTGATATTCGGTACGGTGGCATATATCTGCGAATCAGGCGACTTTTCAATACTTGACGAGATGGTTCCATGGGACAATGTCCCAGGATCTGAGATTAGCCTGATGGAACACCTCAGGATAAGCTTTGATCACGTTGTAAAGAACCTGGGTCCGCACATGCTGCCTCTGATTGGCCGTGCCGACTGGAATGACTGCCTTAACCTGAACTGTTTTAGCTGGGATCCTAACGAGAGCTTCCAGACCACAGAGAACAAGACCGAGGGCAGCAAGGCCGAGTCACTGATGATTGCCGGCCTGTTTGTGTTCTGCGGCAAGCAGTACGTTGAGCTGTGCAATGCCCTGGGCGGTAATGCCGTAAAGGAGGCTGAACGTGCACAGAAGTGCATCGATGACATGGTACAGGCTGTCAAGAAGCATGGCTGGGACGGTGAATGGTACCTGCGTGCATATGATTTCTATGGCAACAAGATAGGCTCAAATGAGAACGAGGAGGGAAAGATATTCATTGAGTCACAGGGCTTCTGCACAATGGCTGGAATAGGCCTTGAGGAGGGCATGGTTGACAAGGCCCTTGACAGCTGCAAGAAGTATCTTGACAGTGAGCACGGAATGGTGCTGAACAACCCTGCCTACACGGTCTATCACGTTGAGATGGGTGAAATCAGTTCTTACCCTGCAGGCTACAAGGAGAACGCAGGCATATTCTGCCACAACAACCCATGGGTAATAATAGGTGAGACCGTTGCCGGACGCGGAAACGATGCCTGGGAGCACTACACCAAGATATGCCCGGCATGGATAAAGGATCAGGATCTTCACAAGGTTGAGCCGTACGTATATTGCCAGATGGTTGCCGGCAAGGATGCCGCAAAGCCGGGCGAGGGCAAGAACTCATGGCTTACCGGTACCGCTGCATGGAACTGGTACACAATCACCCAGTTCATACTGGGTATAAAGCCAAGCTTTAAGGGCATTGAGATTGACCCATGTATAAGCAGCGACAACAAGGGCTACACCGTTACCCGCAAGTTCCGCGGCGCCACATATGAGATTGAGATAAAGAATCCAAATGGTGCACAGAAGGGCATCAGGTCACTGACCATAAACGGTGAGAAGGTTCAGGGCAACCTGGTTCCAATGCAGCCTGTAGGCACTGTCTGCAAGGTTGTTGCAGAAATGTAAATAATACAGGGCTTATGGTATAAGGTATTCGGCGGGATTATTCCCGTATGAATACCTTTTTGCCGTTAATAATGTTAAGGCCGGGTTTGGGTGCGTCCAGACGGCGTCCCAGCAGGTCATAGATTACGTCCTGCTCCTTGGAATCCTCAATAAAGGTTACTCCGGTAGCGCCTTGGCTTATGAGCAACGGCAGCATTATCTCTCCGTAGCGGGTGCCCATGGTCCTGTAGCCATCGGATGTAAAATGATAGGTGTCATCGCTGCCTGGACAGTCCTTTGATGATACTACATAGGCAACCTCATGCGTGGAACCAAAGCGTTCTTTAAGATAGGCAGGTGCGTTGTCAATGTATGGAATCTGGCCATAGCATGATCCACCCATGTCTTTCTGTACCGGTTCTCCAAGTATGAGTGGGACAGAATCTACAGAAAGGTTAAGGTCTGTAAGCAGGTTGTTGTACAGCTCGTAGAGGGAATTATGCCAGTATGATGCGCTTGCATCGGTCTCTCCCTGATGGTAGATTATTCCCTTAATTACTCCCCATTTCTGGGCAATCTTAGCCATCTCAACCAGTTTGCCGTATGGATAGTTGCCATACTGGGCAGCGGCATCCTTTACCCATTGTCCGGTACCAGCATCGTTTATGTATTTCTGTGCTACAGTCTTGTCTTTGCTGAATGATGTTATGGCTGTACCATCTACCGCCACAACCAGTACACCTATGGTGTGTTTTTCGTCGAGCTGTTTTACCAGGTATCGGCCAAAATAGTCTGTAACGCCAAGACCGGTGTCGGGACGTACAATAGGGGGCTTGGCAGTTGTCCAGGTTCCGATTTTTGCTGGGTCATTGTTTACTACAATCATTTTCTTGTAGCGGTCCCAGTGCTTGGCCAGGAAAGAGTATGTGTTACCTGTATCCTTGCTTTCAATCTGTCCCTTGCCCTGCATGTTTGACTGTCCTATACCCAGGAATATATAGAAATTGGGATCAAAAGTCTGGCCCGATATGCTGATAGAAGCAAAGAGAACTGCAAGCGTGATCAGTATTCTGTATTTTTTCATATCCGGTTTGTTGGCATTGTCTGGGGCAAAGTTAGTTATAATATTGATAACTTATTATATTTCATGCTATTATTAAAAATAGACCCCCAGCCTGAAAGGCCGGGGATCTGGGAACTATATAAAAACCAAACTATCTCGTGGCTGTGAGCGTGAAAGTGGAACACTTGCACGGTATGCCCAGCGGCGGATTTTCCTTGCTTACAGAAACCGTAACCCTGTTTATTGCATCCAGGCATTCCAAAAGGCTTTTGGCAATCCGTCCGGCTACATGCTCTATCAGATTGGAAGGAATCTGCATTTCCTTGCCAACAATCTGTGCTGCTGTGGCATAGCTGACCGTTCCGTCAAGCTGGTCTGTGTTTATTGCCAGGGTGGCGTCCAGCTCTATGTTCAGGTCTACTCTGAACCAGCATCCCACTATGCGTTCCTGCGGATCCACGCCATGGTAGGCGTAGAAGCGCAGGCCGTTCACAGTGATTGTCTGATTTGAAAACTCCATTATCCGCAACGTGATGAACCGCAGTTCTGACAGATTAGGCAGCCCTCCTGGTAAACGAGTGATTCACTACCGCAAACTGAGCATTTTTCACCCTTTACAACGGTTCCATCCTGAACATATTTCTTGAGTGCACGCTCCACACCGTTTTTCCAGTTGTTAATGTTCTCTGAGCCAAGGTCGAGTGAACCAATAAGCTTCATGCAGAGGTCAATAGGCATCTGGTATCTGAGAACTCCGGATATAAGTTTTGCGTAGTTCCAGTACTCCTTGTCAAACTTCTCGGACAGGCCCTCTATGGTAACCTTGTAACCGCGCTTGTTTACAAACTGGAAATCGTAACGCTTGTTGCCATCCTCGTCTGTGTTCTTTATTATCCAGCCCTTCTCTACGGTTTTGGGCAGTACAATACCTTCCTCATCGTCCTGAAGTCCGGTAAATATCTCATACGGACGGCCATCCAGGATGCCTACAAAAGCAACCCATTTTTCCTTGTTGTTCTGGAAACGTACAACATCGGCCTCGAGTATGCGTGGGCGTGTTTCTATAACTTCACGTGGCTTGCAGTCACATGGTGCAAGAGTAGGCTCCTTGCCTTCTTTTTTCTCCTTGCCTTTTTCTCCCTTAACATCAATGAGGACACCGTCGCGTGAACCATCGCGGTAAACCGTGCAACCCTTGCAACCGCTCTTCCATGCCTCAACGTATAGGTCATTGACCAGATCCTCGGAAACATCGTTAGGCAGGTTTATGGTAACGCTTATTGAATGGTCTACCCATTTCTGCATGCGTCCCTGCATCCTTACTTTCTCGCGCCAGTCAACGTCCTGGGCTGTTGCCTTGTAGTATGGTGAGCGGGCAACAAGCTCATCTATCTCCTCCTGTGTATAGTCTTTTGTGTGGTCAATGCCGTTAACTTTCATCCAGTCCACAAACTTGTGGTGGTAAACTACAAACTCCTCGAATGCATCGCCGGTTTCATCAACAAAACTGATCTTTGCATTCTCGTCATCGCGGTTAACCTTGCGGCGACGTTTGTAAACAGGCATGAATACCGGCTCAAGTCCGGATGTGGTCTGGGTCATAAGGCTTACAGTGCCGGTAGGAGCTATGGTGAGACACGCAATGTTACGGCGTCCGTACTTTTTCATGTCTTCATAGAGCTGGGCATCGGCCTCCCTGATGCGCTGTATGAATGGATTGTTCTGTTCACGCTTCCAGTCAAATACCTCAAAAGCGCCACGCTCCTTGGCCATGTTGACCGATGAGCGGTATGCCTCCAGTGCAAGTGTGCGCTGAACTTTCTCGGCAAAATCTGTAGCCTCTGGGGTGCCATAGTGCAGTCCCATGGCTGCAAGCATGTCGCCTTCGGCAGTTATACCCACACCTGTGCGGCGTCCCATGGTGCTCTTGCGCATTATTTTTTCCCACAGGCGGTTCTCGGTGTACTTGGTCTCATCGTCCTCTGGATCGCTGGCAATCTTTTCCTGGATCTTATGTATCTTTTCTATTTCCAGGTCAATGATATCATCCATGATGCGCTGTGCAACAGCAACATGCTGCTTGAACAGGTCAAAGTCAAAATATGCCTTGTCTGTAAATGGGTTTACAACATAAGAGAACAGGTTGATGGCAAGCAGACGGCAGCTGTCATAAGGGCAGAGAGGAATCTCGCCGCAAGGGTTGGTGCTTACGGTGCGGAAACCCAGGTCTGCATAGCAGTCAGGTACAGACTCACGTGTTATGGTATCCCAGAACAGAACACCTGGCTCGGCAGACTTCCATGCATTGTGAACAATCTTTTTCCAAAGCTGCTGAGCATCTATCTCCTTTGTGTAAAGAGGATTTGCAGAGTCAATAGGGTAGGTCTGGAGATATTTCTGTCCGTCAATGGCGGCCTTCATGAAATCATCGTCAATCTTTACTGATACGTTTGCACCGGTAACCTTTCCGCTGGTCATCTTTGCATCTATGAAAGACTCTGAATCCGGATGCTTTATTGATACGCTCAGCATGAGTGCACCACGGCGTCCGTCCTGTGCAACCTCTCGGGTTGAGTTTGAAAAGCGCTCCATGAATGGAACCAGTCCGGTAGATGTAAGGGCTGAATTCTTGACTGGAGAACCTTTGGGACGTATGTGTGACAGGTCGTGACCCACGCCTCCGCGGCGTTTCATGAGCTGAACCTGCTCCTCGTCTATTTTCATAATGGCTCCGTAAGAGTCGGCAGAACCTTCGTTTCCAATAACAAAACAGTTGGAAAGAGATGCAATCTGGTAGTTGTTGCCAATACCGGTCATTGGGCTGCCTTGCGGTACAATGTGCTTGAATCCTGCAAGCAGGTCATGCAGCAGCTGTGCACTCAGGGGATTTGGATAGTTCTTTTCTACACGGGCAATCTCATTGGCGATTCTCCAGTGCATGTCATCCGGGGTTTTCTCATAGATGTTGCCGAAAGAGTCTTTTACGGCATACTTGTTCACCCATACCTTGGCTGCCAGTTCGTCGCCGCCAAAATACTCGACCGATGCCTTGTAGGCCTGGTCAAAGGTGTAGGTCTGTTCGTTGTTAGCCATTATGTTGTATTGTTTGAAGGTCGGCATAAAAAACAGCTCCAGAGGAGATGTTCTGTTCCATTTGCAAAAGTATAAATTGGACATGAAAGATGTAATAATTATATTTTTAAAGTTATCAACAGATTACAAAGTTTTCCGTTTTGAATATTTAAAGCGCTGAAACATAAATCTATAGCATTTTTAGAAAACCAAAAAGTTTTCCAAAACGGAAAATTGGTGGCAATCCATGAATTCTCAAAAAAGTATACGGATGGAATGGTCTGCATAAAAAAAAGCGGTGCATTGTGCACCGCTTTAAGGACTATAATAATTGTATGGATTTAGCAGTGGAGGCTGCTTTCTATATTCTCCATGTCAAGCTTGAAGTTCTTGTCCACTTCTATCTGGTCACGAACCATATTGCATGCATGCAGAACTGTAGCGTGATCTCTCTTTCCTATATAGGATCCTATCTTGGAGGTTGAATAATCAAGGTATTTCTTTGCCAGATACATGCTGATCTGTCTAACCTGTACAATCTCGCGCTTTCTGGACTTGGACTGTACAGCATCTTCTTCTATGTTGTAGTAGTCACAGACCTTGGCAATGATTGAATCTATGGTGATAGGCTTCTTTTCTATGTTCTGGTTCTTGTGGAGTACCTCATTTGTAAGATTAAGGTCTATCTGCTTTCCGTAAATGGTGGAGTAAGCCATAATAGACACAATCATACCCTCCAGGTCACGAACGTTGTCCTTGATGTTGTCTGCAATGTAATCTATTACAGGCTCTGGGAATGCAAGTCCGTCACGTCTGGTCTTTTCCCTGAGAATACCCTTGCGCAGATTAAGATCCGGTCTTTCAAGTTCTGCAACAAGTCCCCACTTGAATCTGGTAATAAGGCGCTCTTCCAGGTCTTTCATGTCCTTGGGCTGACGGTCACTGGTCATGATGAGCTGCTTGTGATTCATCTGCAGGTAGTTGAAAATATGGAAGAACGTGTTCTGTGTTCCGGGCATGCCTGCCATTTCCTGCATGTCATCAATTATAAGTACATCAATTGACTGATAGAAATGGATAAAGTCATTTGTGGTGTTCTTTTTTACAGCATCCACATACTGAACCATGAACAGGTGGGCCGATACATACAGAACCCTTTTCTCGGGGTGGAGCTCCTTTACCTTAAGGCCAATGGCATTTACAAGGTGTGTCTTACCTACACCCGATGATCCATAGATGAACAATGGATTGAATGCTGTATTGGCAGGATTGAGAGCTACAGTCTCGCCGGCAGTACGTGCCAGCTTGTTGCTTGTACCTTCTATAAAGTTGTCAAAACTGTATTTGGGATCAAGCTGTGAATTGAGGTCCTGAACCAGGGGAGCGTTAGCTGTGGAAGGAGCCTTGTTGCCACTGTCTGCAGTTTCCTTTATATTTGATAAGGTGTTATCGGCCGAACTGATGTTCTGACTTATGTTATTTTCCTTATCTGTGAGTACGCTGTACGCCAGTCTTACGCCCTCTCCGAAAGTCTTTACAAGTGCGGATTTCATTACGCCCAGGAAATTCTGCTCAAGGTATTCGTAAACGAATGGACTTGGAACCTGAATAAGGAGTTCGCCGTTTTCCATGGATACAGGGCATACAACAGAAAACCATGTATCAAAGGCGGACTTTGACACATTGTCACGGATAAAATCCAGACATGATTTCCATTTGTTGTTGAGTTCTGTACCTTTCATTCTATTGAGCAGTTTTCACGGCACCTGCCGTTTCTTTCTTAACACAATGCAAAATTGGGAATCTTATTCCAATTGCACAAATAGTTTTGCTCATGGTGATTTTTATGGTTTCATAACCCTTTTGGAATCAGCAATTTGCAAAATACCTAAAAAAGAGTTGAAAACATCCTATTGGATTTTACTAATAATTTGACAATCAGCAAAATAACCTGTTGATAACTTATTTATAGGGCCTTGGCCCATCATGAAAAGAGTGCGTCAAACGGCAATTTCGGCAAGATTGGAAATCTGGAACAGGCTATTCGTATTCTGCGCCTTATTTAAACAAAATCTAATTAAGGATGCTCGCTGTGATGCTTCCTTTTTTAAATCACCGCCTATTTTCCTGATGACATCTCCCTGGCCTGGGTTACACTGATTTTCTGGTCTCCAAGGTAAGCTACCACAAAGGCATCCTTATACTTTTTCTGGACCTCGGTCTTGGTCTTGAGTATCTCGCTATACTCTGTGGTATCTCCGCAAGTATATTTGTATATACCGTTCTCCTTGGTGTAGCTTACGGATTCATATCCCTTAATCCTTTTATCTGTGCTTTTAAGCGGTTCCTTTACACTCATGAACTGGACCTTGTAAACCGGGACCATGGGCTGTTCAACGCTGGTGCTGCCGGTTCCTATTGCCTGAGCGGTAGGTACGGCCTTGCCTGTCTCCTTATTATAATAGTCCAGGTACTGGGCAAATGCCTTGTACAGACTCATGGACATCTGCTCTACACCTTTCTGCGACGTTAGATATTTGCATTCTTCATCGTTTGAGATAAATCCCAACTCAACCAGTATGCTGGGCATGGTGCTTTTCCATAGCACAAGATAACCGGCCTGATGCACTCCACGGTCTGGTCTCTTGGCAAATCCTGTCATCTGGTTCTGGGTAAAAGTGGCAAGCTTAAGGCTTTCTTTCTGGAACTCGTTCTGCATGAACTCAAATATTATCATGCTCTCGGGGCTGTTTGGATCATAGCCCTCGTAGTGTGCCTCGTAGTCATTCTCTAGCAGAATGGCCTTGTTCTCCTCCAATGCAGCATTAAGGTTGGCGCTGGTGCGGTTTTCCTCAATACCAAGCAGGTATGTTTCGGCACCGTGGGCAGACTTGCTCTTGGCAGAGTTGGTGTGCACCGATATAAACATATCGGCCCCGGCCTTGTTGGCAATATCGGCACGTTTATAGAGTTCCACAAAAACATCGGTCTTACGGGTGTAGATTACCTTTACGTTCTTGCAGTTGTCCTCTATAAGCTTGCCCATGGCAAGCACTACGTCCAGATTGATGGCTTTTTCCTGTTTCTTGCCATTTACGGCACCAGGGTCCTTTCCGCCATGTCCGGCATCTATCACGAGTATGAACTTTCCGTCCTTGTCTACAGCCTGTGCCGGCACTACGCACGCCAGGGCAAGAATTATTGTACCAAGTATCCTGGGCAGATATGATTTATGTGTCATTTTTCCTTTTTTGGTTCATATTGTACTTTCTGGGCAGGGGCTCTCTCAATAAATGAGGCAAATGTCCTGGGGCTTATCTTTACGCTCTCTTTCATGAACTCGGGTATGTTGTATGAATACATGAACTTGCGGTTGGATTCCGGATTTTTCTGGGGTATGGAGAATGGTTTGGAAAATTCTCCGTTGTCATTGAAATGTGTCAGGTAGAGACGGGTAAACATTCCATCCTCGCGGCGGGTGCTGAATATTACCCATTTGCCGTTGGATGACCATGAGTGGTAGCTCTCTACCTCGGGACTTGCCAGTTGGTCTATCCTGCCAACAGATCCGCTGGTAAGATCCATCATCCACAGGTCAGATTCCCTGTGCCAGATATGGAATACGCCATAAGGTGCAAGAGAGAACATGAGATAACGGCCGTCTGGCGATATGCGTGGCAGGGTTGCACTCATGCCCTGGTCCGATGCCTTGAATACCGGTTCGGACTTGCCCCATGTGCGGGTATCGGGATCAAACGGCTTGCGGTATATATCATACTTTATCTGCCTGCTTTCCAGGAATACCTGATTCTCACGGTTGGGGCCAAAAGGAGCCTCATAGTGTGCCGATACGTAATACAGCATCCTGCCGTTGGGCGCCCATGCCGGGAAACACTCAAACTCACACGAATCATTTTCTATTACGCTTACAGAGTTGTTCCTTATGTCGTACAGTATGAGGTCGCTCTCTTCATCGGCCACCTCAATGCGGTTGGGGTCTATTGAGTGGATGGACTGATGAGTCTTGTTCGTGGAGTATGCTATAAAGTCATGTGTGGGATGCCATGCGGGATATACGCCTGCCGATATGGTGGAGTCTGTCTTAAGGTTTACCTTTCTCAGCTCTCCGTTTATAGACATTACTGTTCCACCAAGATACTGCCTGGCGTGGAACTGCATGTTGTCTGTGCCGTAATTGCTGTAGTGATGACAGTTTATGCACTGGCCGTTTTCTGTATCCTGTACCAGCTGGTTGGAGTATATTACCTTCTCCTTAAAGGAGGTAAGGTCACGCTGGTTCAGGCTGAGCCTTTCATAACACTCTACCGATGGCATTATAAGGCGGTATGATATGTAGGGATCTATGTCGTGGGTTACGGTCATGCCAAAGGGTTTGCAGGCACTCCATTTTCCGTCCTTCCTGCAGTATATCCTGACAGATATGTCCTTGCCCTGAATGAGTCTTTTCCATTTAGAGGCAGACAGGCAGACTTTCTTTCCTCCTACGGCATATCTGGCGGACGGGGATTCCAGGACTGTAACATACTTGCTGGCCTCCTCCTGGATAATAAAATTCATAGGGGCTATGTTGGAGGGTATGGATATGTCCGTATAGTCAGGAAAGACAGACGGTGTGGAATTGGATTCCGTAAAATCTGCAGGAACCCTGGGAGAGCATGCTGCTAACAGCATTATGGTTATCAATACCTGGTATCTTTTCATAACTCAATAGGTTTGCATGTCCCTTACAAAATAGTAGAAATAATAGAAGGTTTTTCCAAATTTCTGGTAGTAGGGATATCGTGACTCAGAAATACTGCGTACGGGGTGGGAGTTGGCATACTGGGTGAATGCTGCGTAGCTTTTCTGCAGTTCCTCACTGTATGGCAATTCTATTCCGTGGTTCTCAAGACTGTTGTACAGGATGGCTGCTTCCTGGACATTACGGGGAATGGTGTTGCTCTGGCTGGATAGTACATAGTGGTAGAATGCCTCCCAGAACAATGGAATGCTCTGGGTGCGCATGGCCCAGAACAGTGCAGTCTTGTCATACTCTGGAGTAGTGCTGCCTGTCCTGCTCCCGGTAAAATGACGTATAAGCAGGGACTCACACTTGCCCAAGTCATTGTTCATGTTGTCCTGGTAGCACATGAGCGGCAGGATATCCTTATATGGGAATACGGATTCATAATTGCCTGCATCCAGGATCTTTCTCTGCTCTTCTGACCATTTCCGGTAAAAGATAGACTTGTCCATCATGTCCAGATATCTTCTGGCCATATTGGCCTGACCTGTAAGTATTCCCTGCAGGACCATGTATCTTGCAGTTGCAAAACTCCATCCACGCTCAACAGCATCCTCCAGGCACCATCTGTAGCATAGGCCTGTTAATCCATAGTGGAGGTAGAGCTGTCGGCCGGCCTGGAGAGCCATGGGCAGCTGGGTGAGGGATTTCTGTTGGCTGGAACCATCTTTCATGGAAAAGCCCGATTCCAGGGCCCGGTCCAGCCTGAGTAAGGCAAGGTCACGGTACATGACCATGGATCGGGTTGGCTCATTATCCTGCCCGGATACTGCATCCTCGTAGATCCTGAGTGTCTGTTTCCAGTCCAGATTGTCCACAGAATCCGACATGGCCAGTTCCGCACTGAAATTGCGGTCATGGAACCACATACCCCAGACAACCAGTATGGAGATAACGTAAACGGCCATGCCGGTAAGGTAATCCTTTATTGGCGTATTGCTGCAGAATCTGGCAAGAGCCCAGGCAAGCAGAATGCAGACAGCTGGCATCAATGGCAGCATGCGGAATGGAACAAGCTTGCTTTTCCACATTGTATCTAATACGTCGGGAAGTCCTGCCAGCCAGCAGTCGGCCAGTCGGAGGGTGGTATAGAATGGGTACATTACAAGGGGCACGATTGCAATAAGCAGGATTCCCGTAACCCCCAGTATTATGCGCTCCCTGGCCGAATAGCCTGTGCTGGTAAGGACAATGCAAACTCCGGTAACGGTACCTCCCAGAGCAAATGTGCCAATTAACGGATATGCAGCAAGGGTCCAGATGCACAGAATGACGGCTCCCGCCACGGTGCCTTTAGTCTTCTTTAAGGCAAAGGCAGGCAACATGCATAGAAGGTAGCCTATCAAGGGAGCAAAGAACCAATCCTGATTGCGGGTTATGTAAATACCATATCCAAGTGACATACATGCTACAACCATTACGGCAGAAGGCAGGATGGCCACCGGATGGGCCCAGGTATGGGTTCTGTCAATGATGCGGACTGTAAGAACGTAAGATGTTACAAGCAGGGCGGTCCAGAGCAAGGCACCCAGCCATGGCATGTATAGCATCTGGGTAAAGAATGCTCCAAGCCTGCCCAGCATTCCTCCGGGTACGGAAATGCCCTGGGCTATAAAATCCCAGTCAAATAGAAAGAGTGACTGGTCTGCTATCTTTTTTAGGTATGGAGATTCAAGAAAGGATATGAATCCCCAAAGTATTACCGCCAGGACAAACGGCAAGAGCCGCATGGCCAGTTCTGGCAGTCTGCTATGTCTGTTGCTTATGGGGTTTGTCATGTAGCTTAGGATTGCCCGTTGTTATTCTGTTTCATTTTCACGCTTGGGCTGGTATCCAACCGGACTGGCATGGTTGGATTCTATGAACGATGCCAGTTTGCGTGGTGATATATGTACCGGTTCTTTCATGAACTCAGGTATATTGAATGAGTACATAAAGTTCCTGTTAAAGTCTGGGTCTTTCTGTGGCAGGGCAAATGGCTTGGAGAATTGTCCGTTGGCATTAAGGTGAGCTATGTAAGGACGTGTATAGAGTCCATCCTCACGTCTGGTGCTGAATATAACCCATTTGCCGTTGGATGACCAGGAATGGTAACTTTCCAGTTCGGAACTGTTTATCTCGTCAAGCCTGCGGATTGAACCGTTGGAGAGGTCCATCATATACAGGTCTGCATCGCGGTGCCATATATGGAATACTCCGTAGCTGGCCATGGTGAACATGAGCCATCTGCCATCGGGAGAAACCCTTGGCAGGGTTACGCTCTTGTCTATGGCTGCGGCATCGAACAGCAGTCTGGATGGTCCCCATGTGCGTGTGTCGGGGTCAAATGGCTTGCAGTAAAGGTCATACTTGATCTTGCGGCAGTCCTCAAATACACGGTCCATACGCGAGTCCAGGTCATTGAATGGTGCATCGTATTTGGCCGAGACGTAGTAGAGCATACGTCCATCGGGCGACCATGCCGGGAAACACTCAAACTGCGCAGGGTCATCTTGTATGGTGCTCACGCTGTTGTTCCTAATGTCATACAGTATGAGGTCACTCTGCAGGTCAACCACCTCTATACGGTTAGAGTCTACAGAGTGTATGGACTGGTAGGTCAGGTTTGTGGAGTATGCAATAAAATCATGTGTGGGATGCCATGCGGGATAAACGCCGGCAGAGATGGTGGAATCGGTCTTGAGGTTTACCTTGCGCAATTCTCCGTCTATGACCATTATGGTTCCGCCCATGTACTGTCTGGCGTGGAACTGCATGTTGTCCGTGCTGTAGTTCCTGTAGTGGTGGCAGTTTATGCATTGTCCGTCCTTGTTTGTCTGGATCATGGAGTTTGCATAGATTACACTGGTTTTATAAGACTCCAGGTTACGCTGGTTCAGGGATAAACGTTCATAGGACTCTACTGACGGCATGATCTGCCTGTAGGATATGTATGGGTCTATACTGTCGGCAAATGTTATGCTGAAAGGCTGCATGGCAGTCCATTGGTCTCCATTCCTGGTATATACGGTGGCCTTTATGCTGCCGTTGTCCTTAAGGCTGTTCCACTTGCTTTCGCTGATGCGCACCTGCTTGCCCTTTATGCTTAAGCTGCGTGAACCGCTTTCCAGTACGGTCAGGTAAGAATGGGCTTCCTCCTGGATGGAGAAATTGAGCGGTGCTATGTTTATGGGTACGGTAACATCTGTATAATCCGGGAAAATCCGGGGCTTGGTACTGCCGTTTTTAAAAGAGCCGGGTGCTCCACCCGAACAGGCGGTCAGCGCAATGGCTAACAGGATTGCATATTTTGCTTTCATATAGGTTAATATCCGGCTATGTCTCTGATAAACAAATAGAAGAAATAAAAAGAATGTCCATATTTCTGCTCGTATGGGTATCTGGATTCCTCTATGGACCGCACCGGGTTGAATGATGCGTATTTCTGGAAGGCTACGAACTCGTCGGCTGTCTGCTGGCTGACTGGGTAGGACACTGGTTTTTCCATCATGGAATTATACAACACAACAGCTTCCTGCACATGCTTGGGCAATGACTTTACGCGGTTGCTTTCCAGGTATTTGCCCAAACGGTACCAGAATCTGGGGATATCCAGGGCACGCATGGTCCAGAACAGGGCAACCTTGTCATATTCCGGTGTGGTTACCTGAGGCATTTCTGTCATGAACTGGTGCATAAGGTAGACTTCGGCCAGGCCCTTGTCAAAACTCATGTGTTCTTCCTGGCACATGAGCTTGCGGATATGGCTGTATGGGGCTGTGGAATCCACAATGTCAGGCTTGTAAAGCAACTCTTTCTGGCTTTTGGCCCATTTGCGGTAGAAAAGTGTCTTGTCTAGCTGGTCAAGGTACTTGGCGGCAAGATTCCACTCGTGGGTAACTATAGCCTCCATGGCCATATACCTGAGGGCATTGACGCTCAGGCCACATTCCACTATGTCCTCAAAACACCATCTGTAGCAGATGTTCTCTACCCCGTAATGGAAATACAGCTGCTTGCCTGCCTGATGGGCAATGGGAATAGGCGTGATTGCCTTGGGCTCGTGATAGCCGTCTTTCAGGGTGAATGCTTCGTTGAGTGCCCTGTCTAGTTTTATCAAAGCCAGGTCACGGTACAGTACCATGATTCTGGTGGGCTCATAATACTTCTTGGAGTATTTGAGGATTATTTCATCCCTGTCCTGCGCACTGGCCTCCTTGAGTTCCCGCCGGAGAGATTCATATACCTTGGCATTGGACTTTTCATGTTTTTTTGCCGTCTGGTTAAAAATATCCACAGCCCTTTCCCATTCAAGATTGTCTATAGCCTGGGACATGGCCAGTTCTGTGCGGAATGTAATCTCTCCGTAATGCATTATGCCCACGGCAATGGCAAGTAGGATATAGCACCCTATGTTTACAAGGAGTCCTGGTGTAGGTGCAGGCTGGTGTATCCTTCCAAAAGGAACAAGCGCCGACAGTGGCAGGTAGGCCAGGAGGATGTACATGTGTATGTTTACCTTATTCTCCCATTGCCCCACAGATATCTGCGGCATTCCTGCCAGCATGGTGCCGGGGAGCCGGTATGTGGTGTACAGGCTGTACAGGGCCAATGGTATGAGTATGAGCAGCAGGGCTGTTATACCGGATACTGCAAACTCTTTCCTGCGCACTCCGGCCAGTAATGCTGCAAGTACGCCTACCAGGGCGTAAGAACCAGTCAGAATAAAACCAACAGTAATCCATAGTGTTCTGAACAGCAGTATTTTCCAGGGTGCCGACAGGCGTTTTTCGTACAGTAATGGGATAAGGGCAAAGAGATAACCCAGAACCGTGGAGAAGAAATAGTCCTGCTCTCTCATGATGAACATTCCGTATCCCAATGACAGGTTGAATACTATGATGGTGACTGCTGGGATATATGCCAGGGCACTGAGCCAGTCAGGCAGCTGGAGGGACTTGGCTGTGAGTCTTGCCGACAGGAGCAGGAGTATGATCCATAGCAATGATCCTATCCAGGGAAAATGCAGGAACTGGGTAAAGAATGCACCGGCCCATCCCAGCATGCCTCCGGGCACGGACAGGCCTTGGCGCATGAATTGCAGGTCAAATTGGAACAGTGAGAGGTTCTCGGCCTTTTTAAGGACCTGGCCATCCACACTGGAAACATATATCCACAGGAATGCGGCCAGAATATATGGCAACAGTCTGGAAGCGTGTTCCATAACTGCCTGAAAGGTGTTTTTTTCTATCTTTTTCAACATAGTTCTATTGCATGTACGTGCGTGCGAGCGTGCGCTAAGCCCCAAAGATAATGGTTTATGATGTGGTGTGCAACCTAAACTCAATTATATTGCTTATTTTCGCACTTGTAAAACTGCTAATTACAGAACCGTATATGAAAAGAATCCTTATCCTGGCAGTATTATTGCCTGTATTTGTTGCTGTGTCTGGTCAGGAAGCCTGGCTTGACCCCAAGGTTAACAGCATAAACGAAAAGCCCGATGTGGCAGACTTTTTTGCCTATGAGAATATGGAACTGGCTTCCAAGGGTAACAAGACCCAGTCAGACAGATTCATGTCCATAGAGGGCAACTGGCGTTTTAACTTTGTAAAGAACTACTACGACAGACCCCTGGGATTTGAGGCGTTAGACTTTGATGACAGCAAATGGGTGGATTTTCCAGTGCCGGGGCTCTTTGAGATGCTGGGCTATGGCGACCGCATATACACCAACGTGACTTATCCGTGGAACAATGAACACCCCGTTAATCCTCCGTACATAGGCGAGCGGGAGAACTATGTGGGTTCATACCGTCAGTCTTTCAGGATTCCGGCAGAGTGGAGCGGCAAGAGGATATACATGCATGTGGGCTCTGCTACATCCAACCTCAATGTGTGGATAGGAGGCAAGTTTGTGGGATACAGTGAGGATAGCAAGATGGAGGCCGAATTTGACATAACGGACTATGTAAAGTGCGGCCAGGACAATCTGTTTGCCATGCAGATAATGCGCTGGTGTGACGGTAGCTATATTGAGGACCAGGATTTTTGGCGTTTTACCGGAATTGCCCGTGAGTGCTACCTGTATGCCCGCGAGGAATCCCGCATAGAGGACTTTACCGTACTTACTGAACTCGATGACAAGTATCAGGATGCGGTCCTGACCGTAGACGCACAGCTTTTGGGGGCCGATGGCAAACAGCTGGAATTCAAGATGGTTGATGCGCAGGGCAAGCAGGTTCTTGCAAGCTCCGTAAAGGTTGCAGAGGGTGGTGCCAGGATTTCTGTTCCTGTAAAAAAACCTAACAAATGGACAGCCGAGACCCCGTACCTCTATACTCTCTACATGACTCTTCTGGATGCAAACGGAGAGCTCATAGAAACCGTACCCCAGAAAGTGGGCTTCCGCAAGGTAGAGATCAAGAACCGCCAGCTCCTGGTTAACGGCCAGCCTATACTTGTAAAGGGTGCCGACCGTCATGAGATGGATCCCGAGGGCGGATATGTGGTTCCTGTAAGCCGTATGGTCCAGGATATCCAGATTATGAAACAGATGAATATCAATGCAGTCAGGACCAGCCACTATCCCGATGATCCACGCTGGTATGACCTGTGCGACGAGTACGGTATATACCTGGTAGCCGAAGCTAACCTTGAAGGCCATGGAATGATGTACGGCAGCAGTCCGTTGGCCAGGAATGCCGATTATGAACAGGCTCATCTGGAACGTAACAAGTCCAATGTAATAACATACCGCAACCATCCTTCCATTATTGTATGGTCAATGGGTAATGAGGATGGTGATGGCCAGAATTTTGTAACCTGCTACAATTGGATAAAGGAGTATGACAAGACCCGTCCCGTTCAGTACGAGGGTGCAACAAACTCTCCGGACCATTGTGATATAGCCTGTCCCATGTATGCCGATTACGGTGCCATGGAACGTCATGAGCGTGGAGGCCGCAACGGAAAGGATCCGCGCCCGTTCATTGAGTGTGAGTATGCCCACGCCATGGGTAACTCAGAGGGTGGCTTTAAGGAGTACTGGGATATTATCCGTGCCAACCCATCCGTTCAGGGTGGTTTTATCTGGGATTTTGTAGATCAGGCCGTATATGGAAAGAATGCCGATGGCAAGACAATATTCCAGTATGGAGGCGACGAGGGCCGCTATCCTACATCGGACCAGAATTTTAACTGTAACGGTCTGATTGCTCCTGACCGTCGCTGGAATCCGCATGCATACGAGGTCCAGTTCCAGTACCAGAATATATGGCTTACCCAGATTAACGCAAGCAAGGCCCAGTATGAGATTTACAATGAAAATTTCTTTACAGATCTTTCTGCGTACTATCTGTATTGGTGCCTGACTGCCAATGGCGAGATTGTGGCTCAGGGTACAGAAAAGCTTCCAGCAGTAGCTGCCCAGCAGCGCAAGAACATTACTGTATTGGGTCTTGCAAAGGCAATAGCCAAGGCTGGTAAGGATAAGGAACTGCTGGCTGGATTTGAATTCCGTCTTAAGGACGCAACGGCTCTTCTTGAAAAGGATTATGCAGTGGCCAGGAACCAGTTTGAAGTTCAGGGTTACACATATCCTGACCTTACTCCTGCTACAACAGAGGGCAAGGTAGTAATGGATGAGGCTGTGGCATGGGTAAGCCTGGAGGCAAACGGTGTAAAATACACATTCAACAAGAGCACCGGCTGGATTGATTACATAGATATTGACGGAAAACAGGTCACTCAGAGCGGCTATCAGCTAAAACCGGATTTCTGGCGTGCATGCACCGACAACGATTTTGGTGCCAGCCTGCAGCGCAATATGGCAGTCTGGAAGAATGTTTCCATGAGAAGAACTGCGTTTGAGTGCGGCATAGACGGAAACGGACTTGGTCAGGTTAACGTAAAGTATGATATGGAGGCAGTCAGCGCAACCCTGTGCCTAAGCTACGTGCTCACTCAGGACGGCGAACTGCATGTAACACAGACCATGACTCCAAAAGAGGGCGCCAGCCGGGTTCCCGATATGTTCCGTTTTGGCATGACCATGGTAATGGCTCAGGACTATGGCAACCTGGAATACTACGGCCGTGGTCCGATAGAGAATTACAGCGACCGTAACAGCTCACAGTGGCTAGGAATATTCAGTCAGAAAGTAGAAGACCAGTATTTTCCGTATATCCGTCCGCAGGAATCCGGAAACAAGACCGATGTGCGCTGGTGGAAGGTTCTGGACGGACAGGGCAGGGGACTGGAGTTCTACAGTGACGCTCCTCTAAGCATGTCATCGCTGAACTACCTTACCCAGGATATAGATGAGAGCCCTAACAAGCAGAACCTGCATTCGGGAGATCTTACTCCACGCAAGTTCACGGTGGTTCACATTGACAAGGCACAGTATGGCCTGGCCTGCGTGAACAGCTGGGGTGCACAGCCTCTGGATGAGTACAAACTGCATTTTGGCGATTGGAGCTATTCCTACGTAATTAAACCTGTAAGATAATGACACCTGTCTGGGAACCGATAATAGACAAATACTACAGCAATAACCAACCCTTACGGGAACTCCTGCTGGTGCACAGCCGCCTTGTAGCCGATAAGGCCCTCAAGGTGGCCAGCGCCCATCCGGAGCTGGGTCTTGACAGGACCTTTACAGAAGAGGCTGCAATGCTTCATGATATTGGAATTTATCTTACAAACGCAGCTCCCATACATTGCTTTGGAACATATAATTACATCTGCCACGGCTATCTGGGAGCAGAACTGCTCAGACGCGAGGGACTGGATCGCCATGCACTTGTGGCAGAACGCCACACCGGTACAGGGCTGACCTTGAGCCAGATTGTTGAACGCAATCTTCCGGTGCCGCACATGGACATGGTTCCGGTATCCATGGAGGAACAGGTTATCTGTTTTGCCGACAAGTTCTTCTCAAAAACCAGACCCACAGAGGAAAAGACAGTGGAACAGGCTATCCGCAGTCTGGAAAAATTTGGACAGGATGGTATTGTAAAATTCAAGTACTGGTGCCAGGAATTCCTATAGCAATCTATCCTCCGTTAAGACTTGATTTATATTTATAAGCGTGAAATAATGCGCGTGCGCGTTGTTTATTGCGCTTTTATCCGTATTTTTGCCCTTTGTTGTAATCAGAAAGCAGATTTACGTGGCGCAAAAGTTGGAAAAACTGCTGGCATTGGTAATGTGCATCATGTTGCCGGCTATTGTAAAAGCAACGGTTTGGACCGTTGCTGATTCCATTGCCGTGTCAGATACTGCTATGGTCAGACAGCAACTATTACAGGATGACATGGCCGCATTGGACTCCATTGCTCCCGTTTGGGCCCCGGATTCTGTAAAACCTGCAAAGGATTCCATTCCTCCTAAAAGACACAATGCCCTTGATAACCCCGTTTATTACCAGTCCAGCGACTCAATGGTATGGGATAACGGCGGATATGCATCGCTGTTTGGACAGGGAGAGGTACGCTATCAGAATGTAACCCTGACAGCAGCCGTCATAAAGATGCAGATGGACAGCAGCCTGGTTTATGCCGATGGTGTAAAGGATTCTGCCGGAAACGTTTACGGAGCTCCTCAGTTCCTGGATGGCGGTACTCCTTACAATTCAAACCATATAAGCTACAACTTCAAGACAGAGAAAGGTTACATAAACGAGATTATAACCCAGCAGGGCGAAGGCTATATGACCAGCGCCGAGGCCAAGAAAGGTCCGGAGGGCGAATATTTCATAGCCGATGGCGTTTATACAACATGTGACCAGCACGATGATCCTCACTTTGACCTAAGGATAACCCGTGCCAAGGTCCGCCCGGGACGTGATGTGGTGTTTGGACCAGCATACCTGGAGGTCATGGGTGTTCCGCTGCCCCTGTTCCTGCCATTCGGATTCTTTCCTTTCCTGGACGGAGAGTATTCATCGGGCATAATTGTTCCTACCTACGGAGATGAGATGGAGCGTGGTTTCTATCTCAAGGATGGCGGTTATTATTTTGCACTTTCCGATTATTTTGACCTTAAGGTGCTGGGTGAGATATTTACCAAAGGTTCCTGGGGCGTATCGGGTGAAAGCAAGTACAAGAAGAGATACAAGTACTCCGGTAATGTGTATGCAAGCTCTCTTACCACCAAGCTGGGAGACAAGGGCCTGCCTGACTATTCGGTTACAAAGAACTTCAAGGTACGCTGGACGCACAGACAGGATTCCAAGGCTAATCCTTACCAGAATTTCTCTGCCAGTGTAAACTTTGCAACCCAGAGCTATGAAACCTCAAACCTGAGCAGCCTGTATAATCCATCGCTCACGTCGCAGAGCACAAGAACGTCCAGTGTAAGCTACTCCAGGAGTTTTCCGTCAATTGGACTATCGCTCTCCAGCTCCATGAACCTGTCTCAGAACATGAGGGATTCCACGCTGGCTATAAGTCTGCCGTCGCTCAATCTATCCCTGCAACGTGTATATCCGTTCAAGCGCAAGAAAGTGGCAGGCGCAGAGAAATGGTATGAGAAGATTTCGTTCACATACACCGGTTCGCTCAGCAACAGCATAACGTCCAAGGAGAGCGAACTCATGGAGAAAAACATTATACGCGACTGGAATAATGGAATGAAACACACTATCCCAGTAAGTGCTACATTCCAGTTGTTCAAGAACATAAACATTACCCCATCTTTCAACTACAACTCAAGGTGGTACACCTACAAGGTAAATCAGTCCTGGGATTATGCTCAGATGAAAGCCGTAAAGGATACGGTTTATGGCTTTAACCGTGTATATAACTACAACCTGAGCGTTAATGCCAATACCAAACTGTACGGATTCTACCAGCCAACCAGACTGTGGATAAGGTTATTCGGCGATAACCTCAAGATGGTAAGACATGTGTTCTCTCCGTCTGTAAGCTATAGTCTGTCCCCGGATTTCAGTGCGGCACGTTACGGTTACTACGATACTTATGTCTATACCGATGCTAATGGCGAGGTGCGTACAGTTGAGTATTCTCCGTATTCTGGTTCCATGTACGGTGTGCCGGGAAAAGGCAAGTCGGGTACCCTGTCCATGAGCGTTGGAAACAATGTGGAAATGAAAGTCATGGGTGCAAGGGATACCGCTGAACGCAAGGTTTCCCTGATTGATGAACTGGGTGCATCCATGTCTTATAACTTTGCGGCGGTAACCAAGCCTTGGAGTAACCTTAACACCAGGCTCAGGCTAAAACTTACCAAGAGCTATACATTCAGCCTGAACGCCACATGGGCAACCTATGCCTATGAGTTCAACGAACAGGGCAGGGTAGTAGTTGGCAACAGGACAGAGTATTCCTATGGTCGTTTTGGCCGATTCCAGGGAATGAGCCAGAACTGGTCATACACATTCCATAACGGAACACTCAAGGAATGGCGTGCCAAGATAGACAAGCTCCTGAGCGGCTCTCCCAACAAGGATGATGAGGACGGAACAGATGCAGACAACGGCATGGATGAACCCGTTACAACGGTATCATCGGCCCCTGGAAAGGGTAGCAATGCAGGAAATCCCAATGTTGATGATGATGGATATCTGAATTACACCCTTCCGTGGTCATTCTCAATATCGTATGGTGTAAGCATGAGAGAGAATACTCAGGCTCAGATTAATGTAAAGCGCATGCGCTACCCATGGGCCCTTGCCCATAACATGAATATGTCCGGTAACATGAAACTTACCAACAAGTGGAATCTTAGTTTCTCATCGGGCTGGGATTTTACATATCATGACTTTACCACTACGACCATGAGCATAACCCGTGACCTCCACTGTTTTAACATGGCCTGCAGTGTGGTACTTAAACCATACACATCCTATAACTTTACCATAAAAGCCAACTCGAGCATGCTATCGGACCTGCTAAAGGTCAAGAAACGCTCAAGTTCAAACAATTATGTCAAGTTCTACGACAATTAAACCACAAATACTATGAGCTATCTGATTATTCCAGAAAATTACCAGCCTAAGCTGAGTGTAAGACAGACCGAACAGGGCATTAAGCTTATCAAGGAGTTTTTCCAGCAGAACCTGTCAACAGGCTTGCGTCTGAGACGTGTAACCGCCCCGCTATTTGTACTCAAGGGCATGGGTATAAACGACGACCTTAATGGAGTGGAGCGTGCCGTTACATTCCCAATACTTGATCTTGGCGATGCCAAGGCCGAGGTTGTACATTCACTTGCCAAATGGAAAAGACTCACACTGGCTGACTATGAAATAAACCCCGGCTATGGTATCTATACGGATATGAACGCTATCCGTGCCGATGAAAGTCTTGGCAATCTGCACTCACTGTATGTTGATCAGTGGGACTGGGAACGCACCATAACAGTTCAGGACCGTAATCTTGATTTTCTGAAGGGCATAGTACGCAGCATATATTCTGCCATGTTACGTACGGAATATCTTATAAACGAGACATATCCGCAGCTGGAGCCGTTCCTTGCCCCAGAGGTGTTCTTTATCCACTCTGAACAGCTCAGGCAGATGTATCCTACATTCACTCCAAAGGAGCGGGAAGATGCAATTGTTCGTGAACATGGTGCAGTGTTCATAATGGGCATTGGCGGCAAGCTTGGTGACGGAAAGGAACATGACCTGCGTGCACCTGACTATGATGACTGGAGCACTCCAAACGAGGATGGTTTCCTGGGACTCAATGGTGACCTGCTTGTCTGGAATCCAATTCTGGGACGTGCCATGGAGCTGTCATCCATGGGTATTCGTGTGGACAAGACTGCTATGCTGCATCAGCTTGAACTCCTGGGCAAGGAGGAGAGGAAGGAACTGTATTTCCACAAGAAGTTGCTGGCTGGAGAACTGCCTCTCAGCATAGGTGGTGGAATAGGACAGTCCCGTCTGTGCATGCTGTTCCTTCAGAAAGCGCATATAGGCGAAATCCAGGCCAGTATATGGCCCGAGGATATGAAGGAGAAGTGTGTAAAGGCAGGTATTCAACTAATCTGATCTGTTATGGATGTCCGTATTGACCGTAGTTGGAAAGAGCATCTCCAGCAGGAGTTCAACAAGCCCTATTTTAGGGAACTCACAGATTTTGTGCGTCAGGAATACGGACAGACCACGGTGTTTCCACCGGCAAAACTTATATTCAACGCCTTTGACCTGTGTCCTTTTGACCAGGTCAAGGTTGTTATTATAGGCCAGGACCCATACCATGGTCCGGGGCAGGCTCATGGTCTGTGCTTCTCGGTAAATGACGGAATAGACTTTCCGCCTTCACTTAGAAATATTTTTAAGGAGATTGAATCTGATCTTGGCAAGCCAGTACCTACAAGCGGAAATCTAACCCGATGGGCACAACAGGGAGTACTCCTGCTCAATGCTACACTTACTGTGCGTGCGCACCAGGCTGGATCTCATCAGAAACGGGGATGGGAAACATTTACAGACGCAGTAATCAAGGAACTGGCAGAGAAACGTGATGGTCTGGTATTTATTCTCTGGGGATCTTATGCTCAGAAAAAGGGCGCATTTATAGACCGCAGCCGTCATCTTGTACTACAGTCGGCTCATCCATCCCCCCTGTCGGCCTACAATGGCTTTTTTGGAAATCACCACTTTTCACAGTCCAACCGGTGGCTCATAGATCATGGCCAGACGGCAATTGACTGGTAACTGTTGCCCTGAGATTCCTGATTGAACGCTCCCCAAAAAAAATTTTGCGTATTTTTGTGGAAACACATAAAACGCAAATGGAAAGCGCTAAAAAAACATCAAAAGTCCAGGAATTGAGTTTGCAAGAAATCCGTCAGTCACTGGCCGACATTGAGTCGCAGAGAGCAAAAACAACAGATCCGGAGCAACGTCTGGCACTCGAGGAGGCGGCAATCACGCTGCGCCAGGCAGAGCGTAAGGCTGTAAAGAGTACCCAGAAAGAACTGGTAAAAGAGTTTAAGACCACGGCCCAGGATGTAAACCTTCAGGCCAAAAAAATACGCGCCACAGTTACCAGGCTGAACAAGATTGACAAAGTTCTTGACGGTACTCAAAACGTAATAAAAGAGTGCGTAAGGATTCTCAAAATCATAGCAACTATGGTAAGCATGCTGTTTGCTGTACTTATGCTCTCCAGCTGCTTTATGACAAAGGCTCAGCTTAAGACCGTGAATAACCTGGCTGTTTCCAGCGACAGTGTAGCTATAGCTCCCAGTGTTATATTTACCAAACTGGCCGATGTGCGCAAAGAACGCGGCCTTATTTATGTTGCCAGCCTTGAGGGAACAGAGACCCGCATATCGGAACTGGACAACCTTTACAAATCCATACAGTCTGACAAGGAAATCATTAACCAGACCGATGCCTACGTAAGCATATTGGGTAGCTATATACGTGCCCTTAAGTCATTGAGCGCTCCTGTTCGTTATGAACAATATGGAACCAGCCTGCGCGGAATGGGTAGGAATATTGATTCCCTGTTTATTGCCTATAATGCACTGGAGACAGCTCTTGACCATAAGGACCGACTTATAGAAAAGGAGAATATTGGTGTAGCCAAGCAGATAGGAAGAACCAGCGGTTATGTGGCAAGTGAGACCGGCCGCCGTGTTCAGCGCCGACTTATGAAAAAGTTCCTTGAACAGGGAGATACTCTGGTGAGCACCTGCTGTGACCGTTTGTCTGAGATAATTAAGAAAGAACAGGTATCAGAACTTATAAGTCTTGAGGAGCAGGCTATTACTGCCGATTATCGCAGTTATCTTAACTCTATGCACTCTCAGGGGACTCCTATTAACACAAACTTTGATGCAGGGTATCTTGCCATGCGTCAGGATATTGCCGATGCACGCAATATTCAGTCCCGTTGCGTAACGGCCTTGAACAGCCTGAAAAAGGCTCATCATAAGCTGGTAGGTCAGATGCAGAAGGGTGCGTCTTACAAGGAATATGCTGAATCACTGTCGGATTTGTCTTCTCAGGCTGCTGCGCTGCGCAAGCTTATAAAGTGATAATGTGGGGACCCCGATGTGAATACAAGTATTCCCATTGGACCTCGATGGGGTTAAGTGGAAGCGACACTGCACGCCAGTGCAGGTTCCCCCTGCCGCCAAGCACGAAAGGCATACATCCGTGCAGTGGGAATATCAGGGGCAGGCAATCAGCACTCATGTCCCCGAACACACATACCAGGTCATGGCCGATGCCGTGGAGTCCTACAGCGACGACGCCGAAGCACTGGAAAAGTGCATCAAGACTGCCATCCTGCTGTTCACCGGCGTATTCATGGACAGAAGGACCTACAACATCTATTACTGGAGTTTCATGGGCATGTTGTCCCTTTCCCTGACCCTGCTCATAATTGTCATAGCCAACGCCATCAAGTATGGGTGGTAGCCAGGGCTTGCGGTAACATTTTCCACAAAAGACAGCAAGGGCTGCCGGCGGTGTTGATTGCCGCGAGCAGCCCTTGATTCAGTGTGTGTAATCAGTCACGCAGAATCGGATAGATTTCATCAGGATCACTTGTTGCAATGATGCTGGTGCTTTCAATCATGCAGACCCTGATCTTTGGCTGCACATACTGCTTCTTATCGTTTGTTGTTTCGAGTTTCATAATTACTATATTTATTGTTAGATTAAACCTTCGTGCCAATAGTCATCGCCTAAACCATCTCCTTCGTCACCATTACCACTTGTGGCAATGATGTCATGACAATCCACTGTGATTATCTGTAGCATGGGTGCGATGTATGATTTCTTCTCGGTCAGTTCCTTTTTCATTTTACAAGTACTTTTTTACCCTTGTTGATATAGATGCCACTCTCTGTAGGTTCCTCTATGCGGCGGCCATTGAGGTCATACCAGCCGTCAAAAGTGAATTCACCGGTCTCAGTGTTGAGGGTGCCGATGCCAGTGGTTGCACCTTCATTCAGACGTACGGTGATGGTTGTTGGAACATTGCTCTCTGAAGCTGTGCGTGATGGAGCATAGCTGGCACCGCCCGGAGTCTGCACATTCTTCTTAATATACGCACGCAGAGGAGGAATCCAAGCGCCCTGACCTACCTTCACGAACTTGCCTGTCGGTGTTTCCGCGTTGCCTGCTGCGAAGCCGTAGTATGCCTGACCGTTGCCGAAGTCTGCGGCTGTCCATTCCTTTCTCTCGTTGGTGCCTACGAAGCTCCAGTCGCCACTTTCCTCGGTGACTTTCAAAGTTTCTGGATCAGGGGTGACAGGGAAGATCGCAGGGCTATATTGATCACCTTGATAATTATAGTATGTCTCGGGATATATAAGGATCATGTATGGGGTGTAAGCCTCAAGTCTATCATAAACGCGATACATATTTGCCACCCACTTACCAGTTTCGAGATTCTGTTCCAGATTGGCGAAGCTATAGAACTTCAGAGACTCCCTCACATTTCGATCTACATTTATTTTGTCAATATCGATACTGAACGGCAGCATAGTAGTAGCTGGTGTAGGAGTTTCATTGTCGATATATGGGACATTGGGTCTCATAAATATATGACCACGACAGTAGAACTCTACCGGTGAATGGAATGAATGGCCATCCGAAATATGAATATTAAAATCACTATAATACTTGCCTTCAGCATCGACTGAAAGTTCAATCATTTCTGTTTCGGTGAGATTCTGGTCATACAGAAGTATATACTTGTCTGGAACAATTGTGCCACATCCATAAATACATGTATATTTATAGAGGCCGTCCTCATCCTGCGCAGGAATCAGATGTTCGAGAGTGTACTTGTGAGCCTTATCTGGCGAATCAGAGGTACGGAGGTTGGTGTAGCGTGGGCTTGTCAAGCGGCAATCATCATAGCCATAAAACACCTTGTTGTTTCCAATATCTTCATACCCTGGAGCAGGGTCGGTGCCTAGCAGCTGATACCATGTCTGTGTGCCGTTGGTAGGGCCTGCTGTCCAGTTGCCCTCGCCATCCACGCTGCCGTTGAGCTTATAGGCAATCTCGCCCGATGCAAGGCGTTCGGCTGAGACATTGCTTTCGCAGTAGAGGGCGGTGCCGTCGTTCTGGGCAATGGCTGGGAGGGTGCTGGTAGAGTAGCAACTGGTGATGGTGCAATCTGCATCGTTAAGTCCGCAGATGCTGCCCGCCGTACCACCGCTGACGGTTGCTGTGGAATAGCAGTTACGGACGGTACCATAAGAATCTATACCATTAACTTTAACATGCCTGTTCCATCCTGTTATACCACCAACGGAAGTTGTAGATGAACCAATAACAGTACCCATAGAATAACAGTCTTCTATCTCACCTCCTTCTATAGTACTTCCACTAATGCCGCCACAGCATAAGTCTGCAGCTGTGACTATGCAATCTGACCAACATTTAGAAACCTTTGAATTTTTGCCTACAGCACCACTTATACCTCCTACATTTTTATTGCCACTAATTCGACCTGTTACATAGCAGTTGGTTATGTTCAATCCTACACTACTGCCCGTTGCTGTACCAATGCCTCCAACAGTGAGATTTCCTTTAATATAGCAGTTTATTATGCCCAGATTATGAACATATCCTTCTGCATTTCCCACAAAACCAACCACACTTGTGTTTCCATCGTTGAAGTACAGCCCGCTGATGGTATGTCCGTAGCCCTCGAATCTGACACCACGTAAATTTCCCATGCCGCCTATTGGTGTCCAGCTGCGTGGGATGCTTGTAGTTGAAGAACCAGCAGGTGTGAAGTTGCCATCGGCATCGAAGGTACCATCGTTGACTACGATGTCATTGCGAAGTTCGGCAGAGCTATCAAGAACAAGATGGTATTTATTGACAATATCTGCATAGTAGTACAGCTGACCAGCATTCCTGATTTGCCAAATGTAGCCATCTCTTTTAGGTTTCTCATATTGCTCCGCATGGCATACGCTACATTCGCCAAAGCCATTGGCATCGAAATCAGAACAGCTGTGGCCTGTGGCTGCGATAGTACCATCTTCCCTGCCGTCGCATCCTTCAAAGGTACAATTACGGTGCTTGGTGCCGTCTGTTGTACAGGTGGCTTCAACATCGGTTGTCCATTCGCCATAGGTGTGAGCAATCTTACGGATAGTGGCATCTTCCCTGCCGTCGCATCCTTCAAAGGTACAATTACGGTGCTTGGTGCCTTCTGCTATACAAGTAGCTTCAACATCGGTTGTCCACTCGCCGAAGTTGTGTGTATCGAATAGTGCGGTGTATGTAGCATCGCCGTTAACCGTAATAGTGCGTGAGGCATCGATGTTGTTGTCTTCTTTCCACTTAACAAAGTGAGTGTGTGACTTTGGCGTGGCTGAAATGGTTACTTGAGTGCCATAGTCGTATGTGCCGCCACCGCTAAGTGTACCCCTGCCTTCATAGTTTGCCACTACCGTGATGGTGTACTGATTAGGAGCGAACGTAGCGGTATAGGTCTTGTTTTCGGTTACTGTAATAGTGCGTGAGGCATTGGTGTTGCCATCGTTCCACTTTACGAAGTGATAATGCTCCTTAGGTGTGGCTGTGATGGTCTTTGTTGAGTTATAATCGAATGTGCCGCCACCGCTGACAGTACCCATGCTGCCCTGTCCGCTAGCAACCTGCACGGTGATGGTGTGCTGGTCGATAGCAAAGGTAGCGGTATAGGTCTTGTCTTCGGTCACGGTGATGGTGTGTGTAGCATCGGTGTTGTTGTCACTCCACTTCACAAAGTGATAGTGCGTCTTCGCTGTGGCCTTGATGGTCTGCTTTGAGTTCCAATCGAATGTGCCGCCACCAGTGACGGTGCCGTAGTCGCTGTTGTTGGTCTTTACCGTGATTTGGTGCTGGTCAACAGCGAAAGAGGCTGTGAGGCTGACATTTGCGGTCAGACCTACGCTGTGAGTCTGTGCTTTGCTGTCCGACCAGCTGCCGAAGTGGTAATGCTCATTAGGAGTAGCCACTACCTGCAACTGCGTAGCTGCGGAAGTGGTTGGGTTGACATAGCTATGGCTGATTGTGCCGTTGCTGCCAGCGGTGACGCTGATGGTGATAGGGGTTGAGGTAGCAGAAGTCTTGCTGTTACCAAGGGCATTGGTTGCCATGCCACTTTTGTACGTATTATTGGTAATCACGCCTACAACATTTCCACGAGGATAACCTGCAATGGCACCAACGTATGTGCCGCTGCTGGGACTTAATGTGCCATCGCAGTAGCAATTGCGGATATAGTTGAAGTTCTGACTATTTTCATCATCGGCATAACCCAAGATACCGCCAATGCGAGGAGTGCTACCACTCGAACTGATGGAACCAGAGAAGAAGCAATATTCAATCTGTACATTGGCTTCCTTTTCACAATAGCCAACGATACCGCCGTTACTATCTGTCGAACTGCCAAGGTTCATCGTGCCGCTGTAGGCGCAACCCTTTATCTCGGAAACTTTAGAGTTTTCCTGGAGTAACTGTCCTGCGATACCACCAATATGTTTTACAGCGGCGGTCATTGTGATATTGACGCTACTATAAACATTATAGATTTTAGTTGCACCATCGGCTGAACCCACTACCGAACCGGTGTTGTCGTAGCCGGAAGAGATGCTTCCTGCAAGCGAGAAGTTCTTGATGGTAGCGCCATTGACGTAGCCAAAGAAACCTGCGTTGGCTGCTTTGGCTGTGAGGTTCAAGCCGGAGATAGTTTTGTTGTTACCATCGAAAGTGGCGGTATAAGGATTACTGCTTGTACCAATAGGAGTCCAGGCCTTGGTGAGGGTGATGTTTGCAACAAGCTTAAAACATTTATCACCATACGATCTATTATTTACCCTATCGGCAAAATCAAAGAGGTCGTTTTCATTTGCAATAGTGAACGGATCACTGGACGTTCCGGTTCCGCCAAGAGCCCATGCCTTCTGCGGGCTGATCGCCATCATGACCAGGACCACGAGTAGCGGGAGGAGAAATTGTTTCTTCTTCATGTTGTATACTTATTTGTTTTTGTTTCTATTCTCAATAATCAAAGTAAGAGCCAGGATAATCAGGCAAATCAGCCCGGCTACCAGGAGTACTATGATTTTTGTGGATTCTTGTAAAGATTCGGCTATCATATATAGATGCTTGTAAAATGCGGGCGCAAAGGTAGTGTGTTGCAACCAAAAAAAATGTATGGCTTCTGGGTGAAAATGTATGGTTTCTAGGAAAACAATGTATGGTTCGTAGGGAAAAATGTATGACTGGTGCCAAAATTATGTGGTGCAAATGTGGTGCAAATCCCAAATTTAATCTTGTAACCTATTGATTATTAGCAACATGTAAAATGCAAACGTGACCCCGATGGATTGATGGGTTTGAATCCCATCCATCCCTTCCCCCGCAGGGGAGCTTGTCTGCACATACTCCAAAAGGATATAGGAGTAACGGCTGTGCCATTACTCCTACCTTTTTTCTGCACCCCGTTGTGAATATAAATATTCCCATCGGGGTTACATAAAAAAGGCAGAAGGATGTCAATATACATCCTTCTGTCCTTTTTCTGTATGTGACCCCGATGGGACTCAAACCCATGACCTTCAGAACCGGAATCTGACGCTCTATTCAGCTAAGCTACGGGGCCGGGCTGTCATGTGACAGTTTGCAGGGACAAAATTACGTTTAGATTCCTGCAAAAACAAATTATTTTTTCATTCGCGTTTGTAGTTACATTATATTTGCAGACATATTACTCCAATGGCGTGACAGGGCTATATTCAGGCTATAGGATGCAAAATGCAAGATAATTATTAATGATATTTATAGATTGAACTGTATGAAAATCAATAGTTCGTTAGTTTTATAAAAATCATACTGCGGCTCTGACGCCGTAGAACAAAAGTTCTTTGAAATCAGTGTTATTAAATTTCATGTCCGCATGTTTTCCGGACATGGAAATAAATCGCTCCACCATTGCAGCGTT